>CAYZPV010000005.1:0-190882 GCA_964480585.1 uncultured Opitutus sp.
GGCCAGCCCTTCTTCTGAAAATGGTGATGGATCGGCGCCATGAGAAAGACCCGGCGCCCCTCACCAAAGCGCCGCTTGGTGTACTTGAAGTAGCCCACTTGAGTGACGACCGAGAGCAGCTCCATCACGAACACGCCACCCGCGATCACAAGCGTCAGCGGCTGGTGGATCATAAACGCCATCACGCCGAGCAATCCACCGAGCGCAAGCGACCCCGTGTCACCCATGAACACTTCAGCGGGATGCGAATTGAACCAGAGAAACGCCATGCAACCGCCGATAAGTGCGCCGCAGATCACCGAGAGCTCACCCGTCTTGGGCACATGACTGGTGAGGAGGTACTCTGCGAGGAAGACATGGTCGGCGACGTACGCCATCACACCCATCACGAGCGCTACCGTGATCGTGCAGCCGACTGCGAGCCCATCCAGCCCGTCAGTCAGATTGATCGCGTTGCTAAAGCCCACGACCCACAGGTAAATGAGGCCGAGGAGCATCCACCAAGGCATGTGCGAGATCAGTGCCTGCTTCAAGAACGGCACCCAGAACTCACGGATCTTCGTCGAGCTATCGGGATGCCATAGCAGGATGGCCAAGGCGCCGAAAGTCGCCAGCGACTGCCATGCGATTTTCTCCCAAGAGTTGATGCCGTTGCGGTTCTTGTGGACAACCTTGAGGTAGTCATCGCGGAAACCCGGCACCGTCAGCGCAGCGTAGACAAAGAGACTTGTGACGACCCACACATTGGGCGTAGCCCAGAGGAGCGCGCTGACGAAGACGGAGGTAAAGATGATGAGCCCACCCATGGTGGGCGTATGCTTCTTGTCGAAGTAGCTCGCGCCCAGCGCGCCCGTGCGATCGTCGATGTACCCGTGGCCAAACTTGAGCTGCTTGAATTTGCGGATCATCGCCGGCCCGATGATGAAGCCGATGATGAGCGACGTCAGCGCCGCACCCGCCGTGCGCAGCGTGATGTACTTCAGCAGGCGCAGCGGCCCGTAGTATTCTGCGTAATCTGCGAGATAGCTTAGCACGGCTGCGGATGGGAGGCGGAAGCCTCGAGGACTTTTTCGAGTTGGTAGCGGCGGCTGCCCTTCAGGAAGACCGCGCCATGCCATTCGGCAAAGGTGGAGGCCATCGCCTCCACTGAGGAGACGATATGGACCTGGCGGGTGAACTCACCGCGCTCGATCACACCGGCGAGGACATCGTGCGCATTGTCACCCAAGATCATCGCGACATCGTTCTCGCGCAGCTCGAGGGAGCGGCCCAGCGTGCGATGATATGCCGGAGCCTCCGGTCCCAGCTCGGCCATGCAGCCGAGCAAATAGAGGCGCGGCTCGCGAGCAGGCGCTATCGCGGCGAAGGCCCGGAGCGCGTCGTCCATCGAGGCCGGGTTGGCATTGTAGCAATCGAGATATAGGAGGCGGCCGCTCTCCTCGCGGATCTCGCCGCGGAGCTTGGCGGGCTGCCACAGGGCGAGGCGCTTCTGGATCGTCTCCCGGGAGACACCCAGCCAAAGCGCGGCGCAGATGGCCAGCGCGGCATTCTGCGCCTGCCCATCCGTCACGCGGCGAAACGTGAAGGAGAGCGGCGGCGGCACGCCGTACGCGAGCGACACCGCCGTCTCCGCCCCCCGGTGCGAGACGGCGAAATAGACAACGTCGTTGGGCGGCTGCGCAGGTCGCACGACTTCGGCGCGCTCCACGACCATCTTGCGCACGCCCAGGGCGCGAAACGGGCTGAACTCCGCTGTCGGTTTCGAAAAGATCGCGACGCCTGTCGCGCGCGTGGCCGCAGACAAGCGCGCCTTTTCGCGTGCGACTCCCTCGAGCCCGCCAAGCGCCTCGGTATGCGCGGGCGCGATCAACGTCATGATCGACACATCGGGCTCGATCATGCCCGCGAGCACATCCATCTCCCCCGGCTCGCTGATTCCGGCCTCGACCACCGCAAAGGCATGCTTCGCAGGGTCGATCCTCGTGAGCGTGAGCGGTACGCCGATGAAGTTGTTAAGGTTACCCTCGGTGGCCACGACGCCGCTCGTGGCTCCACCGAGGAGGAGCGCCAGCAAGTCCTTGGTGGAGGTCTTGCCTGCGCTCCCGGAAATTCCAACGACCTTGCCGCGGTACGCCTGTCGATGCGCCCGCGCGATGGCTTGAAAGGCCTGCAACGTATCTGCCACGACAAGCTGCGGCAGCGGCACGCCATCGACGGGACGCGCCACCAGCGCCGCGCTCGCACCGGCCGTGTGCGCAGCAGCGAGAAAATCGTGGCCATCGCGCTGCTCGGAGGTGAGCGCGACGAAAACTTCGCCGGCGCGGAGTTGACGGGTGTCGAAGTGAAAGCCGGAAAGCGACGAGACCGGCACTGCCGTCCAACGGCCGCCGGTCACATGAGCGAGAGACTGTGCCGAAAACTCAGGCATGGCCTCCCGTGGTCTGGGCCGCTCGTTCGAGGCGAGCGGCAAGCAATTCGCGCGCGACCTGGCGGTCGTCGAAGGGCACCACGCGGTCGGCGAGCTCCTGGTAGCTCTCGTGGCCCTTGCCTGCGATGAGGATGCAGTCGCCCGGCCGGGCAAGATCGAGCGCGTAGCCGATCGCACGGCGGCGGTCATCGATCCACGCGATCTTGTCCTGCGCGGTGGCGCCCGCGCGCATATCGGCGAAGATCTGCGGGAGCGGCTCGCTGCGGGGATTGTCCGCCGTGGCGAAAGCAAAGTCGGCGTACTGCTGCACCGCGCGGACCATCGATGGGCGCTTGGTGCGATCGCGATCGCCGCCGCAGCCAAAGATCACAAGCAGGCGGCCAGGGGTGATCGGGCGGAGCATGCCGAGGGCATTGCGGAGGGCGTCTTCGGTGTGCGCGTAATCGACCAGCACGTTGAAGCCCTGCCCTTCGTCGATGCGCTCCATGCGCCCGGGAACGCCGGCGAAGCTGCGTATCCGGGCCATGAATACAATGGGATCGCGGCCCAGGCCCCAGGCCGCGGCGGCGGCGGCGAGCAGGTTGCTCACATTGTAGCGGCCGACGAGTGGCGCTTCGATCTCCATCGTGCCACCGGGCCAGGCGAGGCGGAAGCTCGTGTGCGTGAAATGCAGCCGCACGTTCTCCGCGCGCACCTGCGCCTCCGGGTGCTCACCGTAAGTCACGACCTTGGTCGCGGTGACTTCCGAGGCAAGGCGGGCGGCCAGCGCGCGGCCATGCGGATCGTCGAAATTGACCGCAGACACCTTCGGCACATGGCCGGTGACACCGGTGAAAAGCCGGCCCTTCACATCGAAGTAGCCCTCCAGGGTCTTGTGATAGTCGAGGTGATCGCGCGTGAGATTGGTGAAGATCGCGGCGCTGAAGCGGATGCCGCGCACGCGCTGCTGATCGATGCCATGCGAGCTCACTTCCATCACCGCCTGGCGGCATCCGGCGTCGCGCATTTGCGCCAGCATGCCGTAGGTATCGAGCGATTCGGGCGTGGTGCGGTACGAGGGCACGCTGCGCTGCCCGAGATCGTACTGGATCGTGCCGAGAAGGCCCACCCGCTGGTCGGCCTCGAGCAGGTGCTTGAGAAGGTAGGTGACGGTCGTCTTGCCGTTGGTGCCGGTGACTCCGATCACCGACATGTCGCGATCCGGAAACTGATAGAAACGCTGCGCCACGTCGGCGAGTGCTGCACGCGCATCGGCCACCTGGATAAACGTCACTTTGCCCTGCGTCACCGCCGGCATCTTTTGCGTGACGATCGCCACCGCACCGCGGCTCACCGCCTCATGGATAAAGCTCGCGCCATCCACTTTCTGGCCGGGCAGCGCAAAAAACAGCGCCCCGGGGGCGACACGCCGGCTATCGATAGCGAGGCCCGAGATCGGCCGATCCAGTTCCCCCTTGACCGCGAGGATTTCGCCCTCGCGGAAGTAGTCCGAGAGCTTGGGCGCCATCTTGAAAATGCGGTTGGCAGCGAGAGCCTCGCGACGCGTGCGGCGCGCGGGCTTGGGCTGGGAAAATGCCTCGATGAGCGAGTAATTGGGCGTGAGGTAGCCGATCACGGGCGGCCTCCTTGTTGCGCGACGTACATGCCGTTGCCGGAGCCCGCCGCGCGGTTGGACGATTGAATATTCAGAATCGGAATGAGTCGCTCGCCGATGCGCTTGAACGACGGCGCCGCCACGATGCGACCGTAAGCGATAAACGGCGCTTTCGTGACCTTGGCCTCGTCGACAATCACGGAGATGGCGACTTGGGGGTTGTTGGCCGGGAAGAACCCTACGAAAGAGGCGACGTGGCTCTTGTTCGAGTAGCCGACGGCGCGCCGCTTGCCGGTCGCATCGTAGCTGTAAATCAGGTTCTGCGTCGTGCCGGTTTTGCCCGCCACGTCATAGCCGGGGATAGCCGCTTCCTTCGCCGTGCCGTCCTCGCTCGCCACCCCCATCAGCATCTTGGCCACCGCGCGCGCCGTCTCCGGCGATACTACTTTGTTCATGACCTGCGGCTGGTAGCGGTAAACGATCTCCCCAGTCGGTTCCGTGATCTGGGAAATGATCTGCGGCCGCATCAGCACGCCGTCGTTGGCGATCACGCTCATGGCTTGGTGCATCTGCAGCACCGTCGCGGACACGGCGTGCCCCATGGGGATGCGCGTCATATCCTTGGGCGACCAGTGAGGGCTGGTGTACGGCGTGAGGATGCCGTTTTCCTCGCCGCCAAACGGAAATCCCAGCTTACGACCAAAGCCAAACGCCTTCACATACTCGTAGTACTTCTGCTTTCCCACGAGGATCGCGAGCTGTGCAGCTCCCTTATTACTAGAGTGGCTGATGATTTCGGAAACCGTGAGGTTGCCCATCCGGTGATCCTCGCGGGGCAGCCCGACCTTGCGGCCCTCGAACATGATCGCATCCAGCTCGCAATCGAAGACGTGCTTCGGCGTGACGAGCCGCTCCTCGAGCGCAGCCGCGGCAGCGACGATCTTGAAGACCGAGCCTGGCTCGTAGATGTCGGCCACAGCGGCATTGCGCATGGGGTCGGCTTCATAGCGGCCGACCTTGGGCACTTTGTTGTACTCGTTCAGGTTGAAGCTCGGGTAATTGGCGATTCCGAGGATGAAGCCCGTGCGCGGATCGCTTACGATGATCGAAGCCTTCGAGGGATGAAACTTCTCCACGATCGCCCCGAGTTCCTGCTCGATGATATCCTGCACCAGCACATCGAGCGAGAGAGTCACGCTGCACCCATCGATCTTGGGCACGTCGCGGGTGCGAAACTGCGCGAGTTCGCGATTGCGGCCATCGCGCTCGCCGACGCGCCAACCGGTCTGGGGCTTCAGGTAGAAATCGGCAAACGACTCGATGCCTGCACCGGGGACCTGCGCCTTGTTGACAAAGCCCACGATGTGCGCGCCGAGTTGGTTGCTCGGATAGGTGCGGCGATAGATGACATTGCCGTACACGCCGCGGATGCCGAGCTTGAGGATCTCATTGTAGAGATCCTCGGTGATCTCGTCGCGCAACTTGGCCCAATGAATGCGACGAAGCTTCTCACCCGCGGCAGGATCCGCCTCGGCCTCATCCGTCGGCGCATCGGCAGACGCCACCTCGCGGCCGCGCGCGATCTCCACAGCGGAGGCCGAGGGTTGCTCGTCATCGTCCTGCGGCGAGGATTCCAACTTCGGGAGATTGAACACCAAGCCCGCAGGCGACGCCACGCCCTTGGCCGCACTGGGGGCCGTGGTGGCGCGAAACTTGGTGGTAAAGATCTTGCGCAGCTCGCTCTCAGGCATGTCGATCAAGCGGGCCAGCTCGGACCACTTGGCCTCGTCCTGCGGTCGCAGGGCATGCGGATCGACGCCGAGCGTGCGGAGCGACCGATTGGTGGCGAGTGTCAGGCCGCGCGCATCATAGATATCGCCGCGCTTGCCGGGCACCTTGATCTCCTGTCGGCGGGTCCGCGCCACGTCCTCCAGGATTTTCTCCCGGCTGAGCACATGCAACCACACGAGGCGACCACCCAGCGCGCCGAAGCACCCGAAGAGTGCGACGCCGAGAAGGACGATCCGGTAGTTGGAGGCGTAGCCCTTGGACATTCGAGGACGCTGTTTAGTGCTGCGCGATCTTGATGGTGACCATGGGCGCGCGGTCCATCAGCTCGAGGCTCGCCCGCTGGACGAGGCCGCGCACGGCGGCTTCCGAAGATTCGGTGACGACGGGCACATCGCTCAGCGTCACCATGCCTAGCTTGTGAGTCTCATTGAGCTTGCGCAGCTGGTCGTGGCGCTGGGCATGAGCCACTTCAGCGTCCTTCTCCATCAGCAGCCTCTCCAGTTCATGCTGCTGCGCCACGAGCTGCTGGTTGCGGATGGCCGTGGACGAGATCTGGTGGCGCATCCACACAACGCCGATGCCCATCGACCCCATGAGACTCACGGAGAAGATGATCAGCGCGACAAACGGATCGGCAAATGCCTGGGTGTTCTTTTTCATGCGACCTGCGGGGTGAAAAATTGAAAATGGAAGGCGCTCCGGGCGGCAGGGCCGCTCAGAGCTTGCGCAACGCACGCAGCTTCGCGGAGCGACTGCGCGGATTGGCGGCTATCTCGGACTCGCCCGGTGTGACGGGCTTGCGCGTGAGCGGCTCGGCGAGCTTCACCCGCAGATCCTGCGGAGTGTTGTCGTCGATGCTCTCGGGCTGCCCGCACATGCGGCGGAAAAACTGCTTCACGGGACGATCCTCCAGTGAATGAAAGCTGATCGCGCAAAGCACCCCGCCCGGCGTCTCCGCCGTGGCAGAGCCCAAGCGCTCGAAGGCCGCCGGCAGCGCGCGCTCGATGGCGCCGATCTCATCGTTGACCGCGATCCGGATGCCTTGGAAGGAGCGCGTGGCCGGGTGTATCTTCGATGCGTGGCGGTCGCGGGCGGGGATAGCCGCCGCGATCGTCTCGGCGAGTGAGGTGGTGCGCGCCAGGCTGCCGGTGCCGCGTCCGGCAACGATGGCGCGCACCACGCGGCGCCAGTTTTGTTCTTCGCCGAAATCCCGGATCGCGCGCACGAGCATCTCCTCGGTCGCCGTCTCCAGCCACTTGCTCGCCGGCACGCCACTACGCGGATCCATCCGCATGTCGGCCGGGGCGTCGTTGCGAAAACTGAAGCCTCGCTCCGCGTCATCGAGCTGAAACGAGGAGACGCCCAGATCGAAGAGAATGCCGTCGAAGGGCTCCATCGGCAGCTCTGCGAGCCGGCGGAAGTCCCGATCGATCAGGCTAAATCGACCCTCAAATTCTTCGCGCAACGCCGCTGCGCGCGCGGCGGCCGCCGGATCGCGATCGAGCGCCACTACCTGCACCTCCGGCGCGGCCTCGAGCAAAGCGCGCGTGTGCCCGCCGCCCCCGAAGGTGCAATCCAAGTAGCGACCGCCCGGCCGAGGCGCGAGAAACTCCAGCGTCTCGCGCAGCAAGACTGAGGTGTGGCCCGGGGTCATGGTGGAGGTGGCTGACATTGCTGGCTCAGCGCGCGCCGCCGCTGGCGGAGTGGCCCTTCAGGCCGCGCTTGGTCGGCACGGCGCGGAGCACAAGGCCGTCGCGCACGCGCGGCATCACGATCGATCCCGCCACAGGCGTTGCGCGGTCTCCCGAGTCGATCCACGCGGGGAAGTGCCGCCGGGCCGCTGCGCTGCTGCTCGTCACGGCTTTGCGGAGCGGGATGGGAGTGGAGATGGGTTTGATTTTTCCGGTGCGGCGCATGGGGATCAGATGCCGAGACGACGCATCGCATCGGCGTTGCTAGCCGCGTTGCGAGCTTCCTGCTCGGTCCAGCGGCTCGGGCTATAAATATTGAACTTCGACATCGCTCCGATCAGCATCACGTCGTCGCCGATACCGGCGTGCGTTTTCAGATGCTCCGCGAGGACAAACCGACCTTGCTTGTCGAAAGAGAAGCTTTGCGTGCGCGAGAAGAAGCTCGCGATCGCCTGCTGCGCGACCTCGTCGCTCAGCGGCACCTGCGACACGCGCTCATGCAACTTGTCCACCTCAGCCGGCGGCAGCACCGCGATGTAACCCGCCTGCTGCGGAACCGCCAAAAACACCGCTTCCTCCGCAAACTCGCGGCGCCAAGCGGAAGGAATCGTGAGCCGCCCCTGCTTATCGAGGGTGTGCTCATGATTCCCGGTAAACTTGGACTTTTCCGCAGGGAGCATGAAGTGAAGCTGAGGCGACCCGCCCCAAAGTGCCCCTTTTCAACCCAAAACGCCCCTAACGGTCAAGAACCAAGCGTAGGCACCTTAATGCTGCACAAGCGTTTCTGAGTTACCCACATTTACCGCTTCGCGCGCCTTTGGCACCCTCATTGCAAATTGCTCTCCACTGCCTGCCCAATGATCGGTAGCAAGTTACGCGAGGATAGGGACAAAATGCGCCCGATTTTACCTCGGTGAACTACGTGTGAGTATGTCGGAGAATAAATTGTGAAAAAAATTTTCACGAAGGATATTCGCCAAGCGTGACCCCGCTAGGGGCAATTTGGGGCGTTTTTGTCGTCTCTGCCCATTTTTGCCCCAAACCGGCCCGCAAACCCATAATTAGGCGCTCGTCTGGCCATCCCAAACGCGGTTTGCTGACCGAGAGCACCTATTGCCACCGATGCCCGTCGTTAATCTTTCCGCTTACAAATTTACTCCGCTCGACCGCTTGCCTGAGCGACGCGATGGAGTGCGGGAGTTGTGCGGAGAGCACGGGCTTAGAGGGACGATCCTCCTCGCCGAGGAAGGCATCAACCTCTTCGTCGCGGGGGAGCGCGCCGCGACGGAGGCCTTGCTCGGACTTCTCCGCACTTGGCCAGGCCTGGCGGATCTCACCCCCAAGGAGAGTCTTAGCGCGACGCAGCCCTTTCGCCGGATGCTCGTGAAGATCAAGCGTGAGATCATCGCCTTTGGCGTAGAGGGCATCGACCCCGCGCGTGCGCCGGCCCCGCGGCTCGAGCCGCGTACGCTCAAAAAGTGGCTCGATGAAGGCCGCGCGATCACTCTGCTCGATACGCGCAACAATTACGAGGTCAGCGCCGGCACTTTTCGGGGCGCACTTCCTGCAGGTATCGATCATTTCCGCGATTTTCCCGCCGCGCTGGGCGCTTTGCCCGCATCGCTAAAATCCCAGCCCGTGGTCACCTTCTGCACCGGCGGCATTCGTTGTGAAAAGGCCGCGCCCCTCCTGCAGCGCGAGGGCTTCTCCGAGGTGTACCAACTCGAGGGCGGGATTCTGAAATATTTCGAGGAGTGCGGCGGCGCGCATTACGAAGGGGCGTGCTTCGTTTTCGATGAGCGCGAGGGTGTCGATCCGCAGCTACGGGCCACCGCCAGTCCGCGGGGTGAAGCCTAGCCTTTGCACGGTGCGCGCTACAGTTGCGCGGCCAGTCGTTTGCCGTGTTGCCATTTGGTGGTAGGATTTTGTTTCTTTGCCACGATAGACGTACCCCGTGCCTCCAGCTGTCGCCCTGCTTTCGTTCATGCGCCCCCTCGCTCTTCTCGTCGCCGCCCTCTCCTTCGTCGCCCCGTTTGCCGCCGCGGCCGATACCGCGCAGCCGCGTGTGTCGTTCAACCGCGACATCCGGCCCATCATGTCCGATACGTGCTTTCACTGCCACGGGTTCGACGCCAGCACGCGCAAGGCCGGCATGCGGCTCGACATCCGCGAAGAGGCCCTGAAGCGGACCAAAGGCGGATTCATTCCGATCGTACCGGGCAAGCCCGACGAAAGCGAAATCATCCTCCGCATCCAGGATACCGATGATCCGATGCCGCCTGCCGAGGCGCACAAGACCCTCACTAAAGCGCAGAAAGATCTCTTCCGCCGCTGGGTCGCCGAGGGCGCCGAGTACGAGCCGCACTGGGCTTATGCGCAGCTCACCCGCCCCGAGGTGCCAAGTTCACAGGACCCTCGGTACGCCGCGAGCAATCCCATCGATGCGTTCATCCGCGCCAAGCTCGCCGAGAAGAAAATCGCACCCTCTGCCGAGGCCGATCCTCAGCGGCTCATCCGCCGCGTCACGCTCGACCTCACTGGCCTGCCGCCGACACCGGAGGATGTCGCCTCCTTCCTCGCCGCGCACCACCGCGACCCCAAGGCCGCATATCACGCCCTGATCGAGCGCCTGCTCGGCTCAGCGCACCACGGCGAACGCATGGCCGTGTGGTGGCTCGATATCGCGCGCTACAGCGACACGGTAGGCTTTCACGGCGACCAGAATCAACGCATCTTCCCGTATCGCGACTACGTGATAGATGCCTTTGCGAAGAACAAGCGCTTCGATGTCTTCACGCGCGAGCAGCTCGCCGGCGATCTGCTCCCCTCGCCGACCACGGAGCAACTCGTCGCCACCGGCTACAACCGGCTCAACATGATGACGCGCGAGGGCGGCGCGCAGGCCAAGGAATACCTGGCCAAGTACGGCGCCGAGCGCGTGCGCTCCGTCGCGGCTGCATGGTTTGGCAGCACCTTTGGCTGCGCCGAGTGCCACGATCACAAGTTCGACCCGATCAAGGCGCGCGACTTCTACGAGCTGCAATCCTTCTTCGCCGACGTGAAGCAGTGGGGCATCTATACCAGCTACCGCTACACCCCCAATCCCGAGCTCGAAGGCTTCAACAACGACTTCCCTTTCCCCCCGGAGCTTCAGGTGGAAAGCCCGTATCTCGCCAAGCGCAAGCAGCGTCTCGAAGCCGCTCTCGCCGCGCAACGGGCGGCCGATGCCGCGCTTGTCGGCGAGCCGCCACATAGCGAGGCTTTCTCAGCCTGGGTCGCCGAGATGCGCGGATTTCTCCTGCGCAATCCCTCCGGCTGGCACCAGCCCACCCTCCAGGCGGCGCACCTCGGGCGGGGTGAAAAGCCTGTCGCCGGAGCCAAACCCGCCGTCGGCGAAGACCGCATCGTGCGCCTCGGCCGAGATCTCAAGTCAGGCGAGTCGCTGCGCCTCGAGCTCAAGCCTGAGGCCGGCTGGCTCGCCTCCTTCCGCCTCGAATTTCTCGAGACGCCGGGCCATTCGTCGATGAAGAAGAGCGCCGTGCGCAACACGCTCCGGCTCGCCGCCACCCTGCGCGGCGCCGACGGCAAGGAGCGCAAGCTCGACTTCGCCTTCGCCGACGCCACGGCCAAGGAAGACCGCTATCAAAACGGCCACGATATCCTCGGCATCGTTGCCGGCTGGCGTCTCCCCGAGAAAGCCAGCGCCCCCTATTCCGGCACCTGGCTGCTCGCCAGGCCGCTGCGTATCGAGGAAAGCGATACGCTCATCCTGAAGCTGACCGGCGAGGCGGTGCCCCCGCTGCGCGTCTCCACCAGCCCCTTTGCCGACTACGACCCGGCCTCCGTCGCCTCGCCCGCCGTGCTGGGCGCTGCCCTGGCCAAGCAGTCGCCCCCCGCCCCCGCGCTCGCCAACGCCTGGCTGCACAGCACGCGCGCCGATGCCGCCGCCGTCGAGCGCCAGTTGCAGATCGCCGCCGCTATCCGCGAGACCCGCGGCGGCCGCGCCTGGACGCTCGTCACCGAGCAGATGCCGCCGCTCGCTGTCCGCATCCTCGCCCGGGGCAACTGGCAGGATGAGTCCGGCCCGCTCGTGCTGCCCGCCACCCCGAGTTTTCTCCCGGCCCGCCGCGAAAGCACCGAGGACAAACGCCTCACCCGCCTCGACCTCGCCAACTGGATCGTCTCCGCCGACAACCCCATCACCGCCCGCGTGGTGATGAATCGCCTCTGGGCGATGTACTTCGGCACCGGTCTCAGCGCCGTGATCGACGACCTCGGCTCGCAAGGCGAGCTCCCCTCGCATCCCGAGCTGCTGGATTGGCTTGCCGCCGAGTTCCGCGGCAGCGGCTGGGACATGCGGCACATGATCCGCCTCATCGTCACCAGCGCGACCTACCGCCAGAGCAGCAGCCTCCGCCCGGAGCTGCGCGACCTCGATCCGGCCAACCGCCTGCTCGCCTCGCAAAACCCGCGCCGCCTCGAGGCCGAGTTCATTCGCGATGCCGCGCTCTTCGCTGCCGGCCTGCTCAATCTCCGCGATATCGGCGGCCCCAGCGCCAAGCCGTATCAGCCGGCCGGATACTATGCGGCGCTCCAGTTTCCCAACCGCGACTACGTCAACAGCGCCGACGACGAGCAGTGGCGCCGCGGCGTCTACATGCACTGGCAGCGCACGTTCCTGCATCCCATGCTTGCCAATTTCGATGCTCCGGCGCGCGACGAGTGTGCCGCCGTACGCACCGTGAGCAATACCCCGCAGCAGGCCCTCACGCTCCTCAACGACCCGTCGTTCGTCGAAGCCGCCCGTTCACTTGCCGCCCGCGCCACGCTGGCCGCACGCGACGACTCCGCGCGCCTGTCTCGGCTCTTCCAGTTCGCGCTCGGCCGCGAGCCCAAGCCCGCCGAGGCCGCCTCGCTCACCGCTCTCGTCGCCGCCCAGCGCAAGACTTACCAAGCCGCCCCCGATGACGCCGCCAAGCTCCTCCGCGTCGGCATCTCCCCACCGCCCGCTGGCGACCCGATCGAGCTCGCCGCCTGGACCCAGGCCGCTCGTGTGGTGCTCAACTCCCAGGAGTTTATCACCCGCTACTGACCCCGTCGGCATCCTCTCCCCCTCTCCTCGTACCTCCGCCTCTCCGTCCTCTGACCATGCGCTACGACCCCGCCCAACACGCGCTCAGCATCAATCGCCGCACCTTCCTCACTCAAAGCGCCTACGGCCTCGGCGGGCTCGCCCTCGCCCTACTGCAGCAGAAGATGAGCGCCGCCACCGGCAACGCCCCCGCCGCGCTCCCGCCCGGCTGGAACGGCGTGCTGCGTGAGGCGCACTACCCCATCAAGGCCAAGCGACTGATCTATCTATGCATGGCCGGGGGCCCCTCGCAGTTCGAGACCTTCGATTGGAAACCCAAGCTGAAGGAACTCCACGAGCAGCCATTTCCCGAGTCCTTTACCAAGGGCCAGCAACTCGCTCAGCTCCAGGGCACCGAACTCAAGGCCCGTGGCGCCTTCACCGCCTTTGCCAAGCACGGCCAGGCCGGCATCGAGGTCAGCGAACTCTTCCCTCACATTGCGAGCATCGCCGACGAGCTCTGCGTGATCCGCTCGATGCAGACGGAGCAGATCAATCACGACACCGCCCACGCATTCATGAATACCGGCTCGATCATCAAGGGCCGCCCCAGCATGGGCTCGTGGCTCCTGTACGGACTCGGCGCCGAGACGCAGGATCTGCCTGGCTTCGTTGTGCTCAACTCTTCGGGCAAGTTTGGCCTCCAGCCCATTTCCGCGCGCCAGTGGTCTAGCGGCGTGCTGCCGAGCCGTTTTCAAGGCATCGCCTTTCAAGCGCGAGGAGACGCCGTGCACTACGTCGGCAATCCCGACGGCGTCTGCCAGAGCACTCAGCGCCAGGTCGTCGACGAGATCAAGCGCATGAATGGCCTCCTCGCCGAGGAGACCGTCGATCCCGAGATCGCCACGCGCATCTCGCAGTACGAGATGGCGTTCAAGATGCAGACGAGCGTGCCCGACCTCACCGACTTCTCCAAGGAGTCCCAGGCCACCCTCGACCTCTACGGCATCAAGCAGCCGGGCGACGGCAGCTTCGCCTCCAACTGCCTCCTCGCCCGCCGCCTCGCCGAACGCGGCAGCCGCGTCATCCAGCTCTATCATCGCGCGTGGGACCACCACGGCCAGCTCGAGGAGGGCATGAAGGCCGGCGCCAAGGACGTCGATCAGGCCACCGCCGGCCTCATCAAAGACCTCAAGCAGCGGGGCATGCTCGACGACACGCTCGTCCTCTGGGGCGGCGAGTTTGGCCGCACACCGATGGGCCAGGGCACCGGCCGCGACCACCATATTCTGGGCTTTAGCGTGTTCCTGGCCGGCGGCGGCGTGAAGCGCGGCTACACGCACGGCGCTACTGACGAACTCGGCTACCGCGCTGTCGACCAGGTCGTCAATGTCCACGATCTCCACGCCACGATGCTCGCCCTCCTCGGCGTCGACCACGTGCGGCTCAACACCAAGTTTCAGGGTCTCGATATCCGTCTCACGGGCGTGGCCGGAAACGTGGTGAAACAACTGATCGCCTAGCATCCTTCCGCACCCCTGCCGCGTCCGAACACTATAACGATATAACCGACGCCCACTCTTGCCGTCTGCCGTGATCGCCCGTTTGCTGTAGGAGCTTTCGCCTCCTACCCCATGCGACTCCGGGCTCTCGTCTTTTTCGTCCTATCCCTGCTCGCCGCTCCGATCGGCGCCGCCGAGGATACGGCGCTCGCGCAGCGGTTTGCCCATGAAGTGCGGCCATTTGTCGAGAGCTACTGCATCGACTGCCACGGCAAGGAAAAGCCCGAGGCCGAGCTCGACCTGTCGCCCTTCACCAGCCTCCGCTCGGTCGTCGACGGATTTGCCTATTGGGAGATGGTTTTGGAGCGCTTGGAGGAAGGCGACATGCCGCCCGCCAAGGCGAAGAAACATCCGTCCGCGGCGCAGAGCCACGCGATCGTCGCTTGGCTCCAGGCTCTCCGCCAGCATGAGGCCGCCACGAGCGCGGGCGATCCCGGCCCCGTACTCGCACGCCGCCTCAGCCATGCCGAGTACGACTACTCCATCCTCGACCTTACAGGAGCGGATATCCGGCCCACGCGGGAGTTTCCTGTCGACCCCGCCAATCAGGCAGGCTTTGACAACAGCGGCGAGTCGCTCGCGATGTCGCCCGCGCTGGTCACCAAGTACCTCGCCGCCAGTCGCACCGTCGCCGAGCATCTTGTGCTCAAGCCCGAGGGCTTCGAGTTCGCGAGCCATCCTGTCGTCGCCGATACCGATCGCGATAAGTGGGGCGTGCTCCGCATTGTGGAGTTCTACCAGCGGCAGCCCACCGACCTCGGCGTGTACTTCGCCGCCGCCTGGCGCTACCATCACCGTGCACGCCTCGGCCTACCGCACGCTACGCTCTCACAAGTCGCCGCCGAGGCGCGTATCAGCCCCGGCTACCTCGCGAAGATCTGGGCGGCGCTCACTGCGCCCGAGGAATCGGTCGGCCCCATCGCTTCCCTGCAAACCCGGTGGCAGGCGCTGCCGCCCCCCTCCGGCCGCGACGCTCACCCTCCTGCCGCCGAGCTCGCCCAGCTTCGCGATTGGGTGCTCGCCCTCCGCGCCAAGCTTGTGCCCGAAGTCAAAAATCTCACCATCCCCGGTGCCAATAACGGCGCGCAAGCCCTCGTGCTTTGGAAAAATCGCATGATGGCCGCCAATCGCCGAGTCTACGATCCCACCGCACTGTATGTGCCTGGCGAGGAGCCGCCGCCCATCGCCGTAGCCAAGGTGCTCCCGGATAAAAAGCCCACCCCGGCCTCCAATGCCTCGCCGGCAAGGAAGGCCAACTACAATCCCAACCCCGAGGCCATCCGCAAGGGCGGCAAGTTCCTCGCTCCCAAGATCACCACCACCGGCTCCTCCGCCACGTTTGCGATGGCATCAAAGAAGGACCGCCGCTCCGATCCCGATCTGGCGGTGCCGGCCGACCCGGCCGAGCGCCCCCGCCACGAAGCGGCCTTTGCTCGCTTTGCCGATCTCTTTCCCGACGCATTTTACATCACGGAGCGCGCCCGCGTCTATCTCGATGCCCAAAAGGAACAGGAAAATGCCGGCCGCCTCCTGAGCGCCGGCCTGCACAGCCAGACCGGCTATTTTCGCGACGACGGGCCGCTCTACGATCTCATCCTCGACGAGGCCGGCCGCGCCGAGCTCGATCGGCTCTGGCGCGAGTTCGAGTACGTTTCCTCTGTCCCGCAGCGCATGCATACGAGCCTGGTATGGTTCGAGCGCACCGATTCGAGCTACCTGCGCGATCCTGAGTTCGATGCCTACCGCCCAGAGGATAAATCCGTCATCGAGATCCCGAAGATCGCCAAGCTCGGCGAACTCTATCTCGCCAAGGCCCAGCGCTCAGAGGCCAATGAGGTCGCCCTCGGCGCGATCCGTGAGCACTTCCAGCGCTCCGCCGCCGCCATCGCGGGCGTAGAGTCGCTGCGGGCCGCCGCCGAGGCTTCGCATCTCCGGCAGCTCGAGGTCTTCGCGGAGCGCGCCTATCGCCGCCCCCTCTCGCCAGCCGAGCGCGCCGATCTCCAGGCCTTCTACCGCGTCTCCCGCCGCGACAACGGCGTCGACCATGAGGAAGCGATGCGCGATTGCGTCGTCCGCGTCCTGATGTCGCCGCACTTCTGCTACCGTATCGACCTGGAAAACCTCGCGCCCGCGCCGGCCGTCTCCGCCACCCCGCTGCGCACCATCCCGCTCTCCCCGCACGCACTCGCCAGCAGGCTCAGCTATTTCCTCTGGTCTAGTCTCCCTGACGAGAGACTGCTGGCCCTCGCCGCCTCCGGCGATCTCGCGCGGCCCGAGGTGCTCGCCGCCGAGGCGCGTCGCATGCTCGCCGATCCGCGCGCCCGCCGTCTGGCGACGGAGTTCGCCGGCCACTGGCTCGATTTTCGCCGCTTCGAGGAGCACAATAGCGTCGACCGCGAGCGCTACCCGTCTTTCGACAACGCGCTCCGTACCGCGATGTTCGAGGAGCCCGTGCGCTTCCTCGCCGACCTGGTGCAGCGCGATGCCTCGTTGCTCGATTGCCTCTACGGCACGCACACTTTCGTCAATGCCCCGCTCGCCCGCCACTACGGCCTTTCCGACCTAGCCGGCAAGCTCGACGAGGCTACCTGGGTGCGCACCGATCGAGCCGGCGAGGTGGGGCGCGGCGGCCTGCTGCCGATGGCCGTCTTCCTCACCGCCAATTCCCCCGGTCTCCGCACCAGCCCCGTCAAACGCGGGTACTGGGTCGTCCGCCGCGTATTGGGCGAGCGGATACCACCGCCTCCTCCGGTCGTTCCCGAGTTGCCCGCCGACGAGGCCAAGCTTGCCGGGCTCTCGATCCGCGAGGCGCTCGCCCGCCACCGCGACGACCCGGCCTGCTCCGGCTGCCATGCACGCTTCGATTCTTTCGGCCTCGTTTTCGAGGGTTACGGCGCCATCGGCGAGCGTCGCTCCGTGGATTTCGGTGGCAAACCTGTCGATGCCACCGCCGATTTCCCCGGCGGTATCGCGGGCGCGGGCCTTTCCGGCCTCCGCGACTTCATTCGCGCCAATCGCGAGGCCGATTTCGTCGACAACCTCGCCCGCAAGCTCCTCGCCTACGCCCTGGGCCGCACGCTCATGCTCTCCGACGACGCGCTTGTCGCGGCCATGAAAAGAGACTTCGTCGCCGGCGGCCACCGCGCCTCCCATCTCGTCGCTGCGGTCGTCACGAGCCCCCAGTTCACCACTAAACGTGCTCCCCAAGCCGCCAAGACGGCCTCCCTCGCACCCTAAATTCTCCACGCCATGCCTCACGCCGACCACGACCACGCCCCCGACGAGCACGGCCTCGCCCTCGATCGCCCCCTCCGCCCCTACACTCCGTCGCGCAATCCCGCCGCCCTCAGCCGCCGCCGCTTCCTGCGCGGCGCGGGCGTGCTGATGGCGCTGCCCTTCCTCGATTCCCTGCCTGTCTCGGCGACACCCTCCGCGCCCTCGCCCTCTCCGGTGCCGCCCGTGCCGCCGCGTCCCTACCCGCAGCGCTTCGCCGCAGTCTTCATGGGCAATGGCATCAATAGCCTTCACTGGTGGGCCAAGGGCTCGGGCGCTACCATGGAGCTCGGTCGCACCCTCGAGCCTCTCGCGCCGCTGCGCGCCAAGCTCAATGTCATTTCCGGCCTCTTCAATAAGCCCGCCGTCGGCGTCGGCATCCACCCCGGCCAGACTGGCAACATTCTCTCTGGCATGCCGCTCATGAAGGGCGCCGTTCTGCGCGGCGGCATCAGCATGGATCAGATCCTCGCCAACCGGATCGGCCAGGAGACGATGCAGCCCAGCCTCGTCCTCGGCTGCGAGCAGCCCATCACCGGCTATCACGAGACCAATTTCTCGATGGCCTACTCCTCGCATATCTCCTGGCAGAGCGCCGAGTCGCCCGTGCCCATGGAGGTCTACCCCTCGCTCGCCTTCGATAGCCTCTTCGAAAACCGCGGCAATAAGCGCACCCAGAGCATCCTCGATCGGGTGAAGGACGACGCCGCCGCCCTCAGCCGCAAGATCTCCGCCGAGGATCACCGCAAGCTCGACGAGTACCTTACCAGCGTGCGCGATGTCGAAAAGCGCGTCGATGGCATGCGCGCCGCCCAAGTCCGCGCCGAAGAAAAAGCCCGCGATCGCGGCCAGCCCGTCGTCGCCATGGCCCGCCCCGACAATGGCCTGCCCGAGGATATTCGCGATCACATGCGCCTCATGTGCGACATCGTCGCCCTCGCGTTTCAGACCGACAAGACTCGTTTCGCCACGCTCGTCCTCTGTCGCGACTTGTCGGGGTTGTTCTACCCTTTTCTCGGTGTCCGCAAGGCCCACCACTCCGCCTCGCACGACGACCAGTCGGATGATTACGAGAAGATCGCCCGTTACTACGTGAGCAATCTCGCCTACCTCGCCCAGCGGCTCGATGCCATGCCCGAGGGCGAAGGCACCGTGCTCGACAATACCTGCCTCCTCTACCTCTCCAATATGTGGTCGGGCACCACGCACGAAAACCGTAAGCTACCCGTTCTCACGGTCGGTGGCCTCGGCGGCACGCTCCAGACCGGCCGCGTCCTCGATTTCACCGACGCCGGCGACGAGCACCGCAAACTCTGCTCGCTGCATCTTTCGCTCATGGACCGGATGGGCGTGCCGCTTCCGCGCTTCGGCGACGCCGATACCCGGCTGCCCGTTTGAGAAGGGCGCTTTGCAGCGTCGGATAGCGACCGGCTCGCGGGCCATGCGCGCTCCGCTCGATGGCCGCCCGTGCCCCCGGCTTACGAACTCCCGGCAGGGGCTTACATTCGTTCCCGTTTTCGGCTATGCTCCACTTAGCCCGTCACGTCGGAGCGCTCGCATATCCCCTAAGCTAAAACCCACGGTGCTGACACCCAGCTTCCTCAACTGTCGAAAAATCCGCCGCTCTTCCCTACCCCAGACTCATACTGCGGCCCCGGGAGACCACCTCGCTTTGGTCCGTGGTCCATGGGCTCGTCCTCAAAATTCTCCTCTATTTCCGGGATATCTCGCCAAGCCCCGCTCTTTCCCGGCTCTTTTTTCCCTGTTCACGTCCTCTCGACCTACCCCCTACCCCGCAGCGCCCAGCTCCGTCTCCGCCGATCCCCGCCGGTGATCAATCTCGCTAGCGACGGCGCGCCTTCGCCTTTTGGCCCATGGCCTTCGAACGAGTCCAAACACCTAGCCCTCAAGCAACTGAATGATAGATGCTTATAACAACGCAACTATCGATTCACCCCTTGGCACGATGGGTAGAATCCCCCTACAATTGCATCGCTTCCCTCAGATGATCTGTGCATCGTTTGCATCAACTTAGCTTCAACCCGCACGCATGCGCGCCCGGAAACCGTCCTTTCTCTGCGCCCTCGCGCTGGCTTTTGCCATCGCAGGCGCTCCGCGCGCTCGCGCGATCATCATCGACTTCGGCTCCGGCACCTTCGACTGGAGCAATCCCCTCGCCTGGTTGATCAGCGGCGTACCTGGCCTTAAGGACACCGCCCGCATCAGCGGTGGCACCCTCACCCTCGACAACGCGTTTACCGTCGAGGGTCTCTCGCTTTCCGGCGGTAACTTGACGGGCGCCGGCTCGCTCACGCTCACCGGCACCGGTTCCACTTGGACGGGCGGCACGCTCTCCGGCGCCGGCACGCTCTCCCTCGCTGCCTCGGCCAGCCTCACGATCAATCCCGCCTCGTCCGCGACGCTCAATGCCCGCCAGATCGCCAATGCCGGTTCAATTACTTGGGCCGATGGCCAGCTCAATACCGGCAATGGCGCAGCACTCGTCAATCAGTCCGGTGCATCCTTTACCCTGACGTCCGATGACAGCCTTGTTTTCAACCAAGGCGGCACTCGCACCGCGATCACCAATGCAGGCACCTTCGCCAAGACCGGCGGTACCGGCACCTCCGACATCCAAGCGTCGCTGTCCAATTCGGGTGCGATCAATATCTCCTCTGGCACACTCCAGCTTTCCGGTGGAGGCGCCTCGAGCGGCAACGTCACCATTGGCACTGGAGCCAAGCTGAAGATCGCGACCAACGCCTTCGAATTCACCAGCGGCACTGTCCTCAATGGCCCCGGCGCGCTCGAGATCGCCTCCGGCACCACCACGCTCGCGGGCGCCATCACCGGCTCGGCCAATATCATCGTCTCGGGCGGCAATGCGACCGTCACGGGCACGACGACCACCACCGGGGGCGGCACGCTTTCCAGCGGCTCGATCGGGGGCACCGGCTCGCTCACCTTCGGCAATCTCGTCTCGATCTCCGGCGGCACCATCACCGACGCCGGCACGCTCAACCTCAATGGCGGCGCAGCCATCACCGGCAGCGTCACCATCAACGGCAACCGCACGCTCAATCTCTCCGGCAATTCGACCTGGACCGGCGGCACGATCTCGACGACCAACGCGACGATCAACCTCAACCCGGGCGCTCTGCTCGATGCGACTCACAACGGCTCGATTTCTCTCTCCGGCTCCACCCCCAGCGTGTTCAACAACCAAGGCACCGTCGTCAAGAGTGCCGGGGCCGGCAATACCTCCATCGATGCTGTCTTCAATAATACCGGCGCGCTCAAGGTGCTGGTGGGTAATGTCACCCTCTCCCGCGGTGGCAGCAGCACCGGCACGATTCAGATCGCCTCAGGTTCGTCGGTTTTCCTCAGCAGCGGCAATTTCAGCATCGCCGATGGAGCGACGCTTACCGGTCCCGGCACGCTCCAGATCTCCGGCAGCAATGCCACCTTCACCGGCAACCAGACCAGCTCAGCCCGGATCGGCCTCAGTAGCGGCAACCTCAATATCACCGGCGTCACCACCACGAGCGGCGGACTCGCCCTTACCGGCGGCACGCTCTCGGCGGCGGGCATGCTCAATATCGGCGACCCCGCCACGATCTCCAGCGGCACCCTGACTGGCACCGGCAACGTAAACCTCCAAAGCGGCGTCGCGATCGGCGGCAGCGCCAGCGTTCTCGGCGGCGTGAAGCTCAACCTTGATGACGCATCCACGTGGACGGCGGGCAGCCTCACCGGAGGCGGCGGCTCGACCGTTACGATCAAGCCCGGCGCGAGCCTCACGACGAACTTCGATGGCACGCTCTACAACACGACGGGTGGCGCCACGCTCGCAAATCAGGGCACCTTCACCAAAGCGGGTGGCTTAGGCCAGACGTACATTGATGCGGTATTCAACAATACCGGCACTCTCAACGTCCAGACCGGCACGGTTAATCTCGCCGAAGGCGGCAATCTCACCGGAGTCGTAAATATCTCTGCTGGCGCCACGCTCGCCCTCAGCAGCCAGAATTTCACCCTCACAGACAGCCTCACCCTCGGCGGCCTCGGCCAACTGCTGATCTCGGGCGGCAACGCCACCCTCGCTGGCAATCGCAGCAGTACCGTCCATCTCGCCGTCAGCAGCGGTAATCTCAGCGTCACCGGCAATACTGCCGCCACGGGTCTCACGCTCACCGGCGGCACGCTTTCCGTTCCCGGTACGCTTACCATCGGCGATCCGGCTTCGCTCAC
Organism: uncultured Opitutus sp.; assembly: GCA_964480585.1. Taxonomy (GTDB): domain Bacteria; phylum Verrucomicrobiota; class Verrucomicrobiia; order Opitutales; family Opitutaceae; genus ER46. The sequence goes on from CAYZPV010000005.1 coordinate 21,662, forward strand.
CGGCGGCACCCTCACCGGCTCCGGCAATCTCACGCTCAACAGCGGGGTCTCGCTCGTCGGCAGCATCAGCGTCCTGGGGGGGCTCAAGCTCAATCTCGACGACTCCTCCACGTGGACGTCCGGCAGCATCACGGTGGGTGGCGGCTCGTCCATCACCGTAAAAAGCGGTGCCTCGCTCACTACGAATTTCGACGGTGCTCTTTACAGCACTACAGGCAGCGGCACGTTTGCAAACCAGGGCACCCTCACCAAGTCCGGCGGCAGCGGCACCACGTACCTGGATCTCCCGCTCACCAATACCGGCACGCTCAACGTCCAGTCGGGCACGCTCAATCTCGCCGAGGGCGGAAGCAGCTCCGGCACCGTCAACGTCTCCTCCGGTGCCGCCCTCGTTCTCAATCAAAATACCTTCACCTTCCAGGACGGCGCGCAACTTACTGGTGCCGGTACGATCCGCACGTCCGGTGGCACGACCGAATTCGTCGGCAATCACACCGCCACGACCACGCTCGCCCTGACCTCCGGCAATCTCTCCGTCTCCGGCAACACCACCACCTCCGGCGCCGGCTCGATATCGGGCGGCACGTACAAGGGCCCCGGCAACCTCACCTTCGGCGGCACGCTCACGATCAGCGGCGGCACACTCGAAGGCGCGGGCACGCTCACGGCCAATGGTGGCGCGGATATCACCGGGAGCTTCAATCTCAACTCTGGCCGCAACCTTGTTCTCGGAGGCAATTCCACGTGGTCCGCGGGCTCGATCTCTGGCGGTAATTCGACCGTCACGATCAAACCCGACTCCAGCCTCACCACCACCCACAATGGCTCGCTGACCTACGGCACCACCCGAAGCACGGTCGTCAACCAAGGCACTATCGCCAAAACGACCGCCACCGGCACGACGCAGTTCAATGCCATCGTGCAGAATTCCGGCAAGCTCGCCGTCGAGCGCGGCATCTTCGAGCTCGCGGGCGGCGGCTTCAGCTCCGGCATCGTGGAGCTCGCGGCAGATGCCATCCTCGCGATCACCGGCGAGACATTCGCTTTTCAGACCGGCTCCACGATCACCGGCGCAGGCCGGGTGCGGGTGACAAGCGGCACCGCGACCTTCACCGGCGGGCAGACCACGACGGCGAGCTTCGAGCTCGATAACAGCGGCAAGATGACCTTCGAGGGAGTCACCGCGACATCGGGCAAGGGCATCTTCCAAGGTGGCACGCTCAATGGCGCAGGCACGTTGAGCTTCGCCGACCTCGTCACCCTTGGCGGCAGTGTCACACTCAGTGGCACCGGTACCCTCAACGCCAACGGCGGCGCTTCGCTCGATGGCTCCATCAACCTCACAGGCAGTCAGACCCTCGCCCTCGGCGGCAATTCGACATGGAGCGCCGGCTCGATCAGCAGCGGCTCCGGTGCCACGCTCGCCATCAAGGCCGGTGTCACGCTCGCCAATACCCACAACGGCAATCTCTACTACAGCGGCACCGGCGCTCGCACCACGATTCAGAATCTGGGCACCTTCGCCAAGACGACCGCTAACGGCACGACCGTGCTCGACGCGCTTTTCACCAACACCGGTGTCATCGATGTCCAGACTGGCACCCTCGAACTCGACGCCGGCGGCTCCAGTAGCGGCACGATCAACATTGCCTCCGGTGCCACGCTCGCCATCGGCGGCGGCACCTTCGTCTTCAATGCAGGCTCAGCGGTCAATGGCCCCGGCACGCTCCGCGTCCTAGGCGGCTCGACTGTCGCCAGCTTCGGCGGCATTGCCAGTACGGCGCAGCTCGCCATCACGAATGGCTTCGCCACCTTCACCGGTGCCAATTCCTTCAGCGGCGCGTCCTCGATGAGCGGCGGCACCATCAACGGCGCTGGCACACTCACGCTCTCCCAGCTGTTTACCGTCACCGGAGGCACTTTCGATAGCGCCGGTACGCTCCATGCCGACGGCGGTCTCGCTCTCGGCAATCACCTCAACCTCAAGGGCGGCTACGCCCTCGCCCTCGGCGGCACATCGACCTGGACCGACGGCTCGATCTTCGGCGGCGGTGCGTCGTCCCTCCTCATCAAATCCGGCGCGTCGCTCACCGCCAGCGGCACCGGCTCACTTTACAGCTACTACACCGGCGGTGCGACGACCTTCCGCAATGAAGGCACCTTTGCCAAGACCACCTCGTCGGCCACCATCGGCCTCGACGCGCCCTACGTCAATATCGGCACCACTCGCGTAGACGCCGGTCGTCTCGATCTCAAGCAGGGCGGCTCCAGCGCCGGCACCATCGAGGTCGCCTCGGGCGCCACCTTTGCGGTCGAAAGCGGCGTGTTTGCCCTCGATGCCGGCAGCCGCCTCCTCGGCCCTGGCACCATCCTCATCTCCGGCGGCACCGGGGCTTTCGGCGGCATCGCGACCGCGACGGCAAATATCTCGATGGATTCCGGTACCATTACGCTGACCGGCAACACGGCAACCACCGGCGGCGGCACGCTCTCGGGCGGCACTGTCTCCGGCGCAGGCAGTCTCACTTACGGCGCCCCCCTTACGCTGAGCGGCTCGGTGATTTTTTCCGGCACCGGCGTCGTCCTTGCAAACGGCGGTGCCTCGATCTCCTCCAGTTTTAGTCTCAAGGACGGCCAGACGCTCACCCTCGCCGGCACGAGCAATCTCTCGGGGGGCTACATCTACCATGGAGGCGGCGGCACGCTCAACAACACTGGCACGCTCACGGCCAGCTCCGGCCTCAATCTCTACCACTACTACGGCGGCTCCAAGCTCATCTTCAACAACTCTGGCACCTTCAATGCCACGAGCAGCACCTCCGACGTCGACCTCGACGCGGTCTTCAACAATACGGGCGTGGTCAATGTGCAGGCAGGCACGCTCACGACCTACGCCGGAGGCCTCAGTTCCGGCACCGTGGCGATCTCCAGCGGCGCGAAGTTCGAAATTCACTCCGGCAACTTTGCCATCGCGGATGGAGCGTTGGTCACTGGAGCCGGCACCCTCCTTCTCAGCGGCGGCACCCTCACGCTTTCCGGCATCCTGGGTGTCGATACCTTCACCCAGACCAGCGGCACACTCGCGGGCTCGCACACGCTGACGAAGAACATCAATGTCAGCTACGGCAGCTGGAACGGCGCGGACGGCGCCACCACCACCCTGGCCAGTGGAGCTACCCTCAGTCTCAACGGTAGCGACTTTACTTTCGACAAGCGTAAGATTTTCGCCGCCTCCGGCAGCAAGACGTACTGGACCTCCGGCTACCTCCGCAGCGGCAACGGCGGCTCGTTTGTAAACGAGGGCGAATTCTACGATCGCAATGCCAGCGGCTACTCGATCAAGAGCGGCCTAGGCGGCACCTTCACCTTCGACAACCGCGGCCTGTACCAGCGCGAAGCCGCGCACACCACCTACATCGAGGTGCCCTTCCTCAATAGTGGCACGATCAACCTCAACCAAGGCCGCATGGAGTTGCGCGGCGGCGGCACGATGTCCGCCACCAGCGTCGTCAATGCCGCTGCCGATACCACCTTCGTTTTCTCCGACAACTATACGCTGCTCGATGGCGCGCAACTCCTCGGCTCCGGCTCCTACCGCCAGACAGGCGGCACCCTTGTGATCGATGGCAGTCTCCGCGCAGCCAACTTCATCTGGGAAGGCGGCAACTGGAACTCCGCCACCCCGGGCGCGACTACCGCCCTCGCCAGCGGCACCCACCTCACGTTGAGCGGCTCGGCGTTCAATTTCAACCAGCGCAGCATCACCGTCGCCAGCGGAGCCAAGGCGACCTGGGAGACCGGTTACCTGAGGGGCAGCAACGGCAGCGTCTTCACCAACAACGGCACTTTCCACGACCGCAATGCCTACGGCTATTCGGCGCAGCTCGATACATCGCTGGGTGGCGCCTTCAGCTTCGTCAACAATGGCACCTACCTTCGCGATGTCGGCAGCTACTCAGTTTTCTCCATCCCGTTCAGCAACACCGGCACGGTCAATCTCAACGCGGGCTCACTGTACTTGAGCGGCGGCGGCACCGCCTGGGGCACCAGCATCTTCAACACTGCCTCCACTGCCGACCTTTACATCAACGCCAGCTACACCATCGCCGACGGCGCTCAGTTCCGCGGCGCAGGCGAAGTGATTCATAATGGCGGGAGCTTGAATGTTCTCGGCGCATTGAAAGCCGATAATTTCATCTGGCAAAGCGGCGACTGGAATTCCACGACCGTCGGCGCCACTACCTCCCTCGCCAGCGGCACCCAACTCACCCTCCGCGGCAGTTATTTCGATTTCAACCGCCGCTCGATTACCGTCGATTCTGGCGCCACCCTTCGGTGGGATTACGGCTACCTGCGCGGCGGCAATGGCTCCTCGTTCGTCAACAACGGCACCTTCCACGACCGCAATTCCTCCAGCTACGAAGTCGTCGGCGGCGGGCACTACAACGGCCTTGGCGGCAGCTTCTCCTTCGTCAACAACGGCACTTACCTCCGCGATGTCGGCGGTTCGACGACGTTCACCGCGCCGTTCACCAATAACGGCACCCTCAATCTCCAATCGGGTAGCATGCAGCTCTACGGCGGCGGTGCCATGTCGGCGTCGAGTGTCGTCAATACCTCCGCCGGCACGTTTCTCTACCTGAAAGACAGCTACACCATCGCCGATGGGGCGCGCTTCAATGGGGCCGGGACGATCGTTCACCACGATGGCACCCTCACGCTCGATGGCACCCTCGCCGCCTCGAACTTCCACTGGTCCGGCGGCGATTGGAATACGACCACCGCCGGCGCCGTCACGACGATCGGAGCTGGCACCACGCTCACGATCAATGGCGGCGGCCGCTTCGATGGCCGTACTCTTGCGATCGCCTCAGGGGGCAACCTGATCTGGCAATACGGCTACCTCACGAGTACCGCGACGGGCAGCATTATTAATTCAGGCACATTCACCGACGCCAATGCTTCCGGCTACTCCATCAAGCCCACGACTGTGGCCGCGGGCGTCGTGGCGGACCCGCTCGAGGCCAGTGCCGACGGCCATGCGATCACTGCGCCGGTGACGAGCATGACCTTCACCAACAACGGCACCTACAACAAGACCACCTCCGGCACGACGTACATCGAAGTCCCCTTCACCAACGCCGGCACGCTGAATCTCCAAGGCGGCCATATCTACTTCAATAGCACCTTCACCAATACCGGCAGTATCGCGTTTTCCAATGGCGCGCAGCTTCACGCTAGCAGCCCGCTCACCTTTGGCGTATCCAGCCCGCTCAGCGGCACCGGCACCATTCACGGCTCCGTCACCGCCGCCGGGCAGATCGCTCCAGGCAACTCGCCCGGCAGGCTCCACATCACGGGCACCCTTTCGCTCCTTTCCACCAGCACGCTCCTCATCGAGCTCGGCGGCAATGTACAGGGCACCGACTACGACTACCTCCAAGTCGGCGGCACCGCCACGCTCGCCGGCAACCTCTCACTCACCTTCATCAACGGCTATGCGTCGATCGTGGACTCGACCAAGACCTTCACCGTGCTCACGTCCGCGGGGCTTACCGGCGCTTTCGCCAATATCGGCACTGGCCAGCGACTCATCACCACCGACGGCCTCGGCTCCTTCCTCGTCACCTATGGCTCCGGCACCAACAGCCTCGTCCTGAGCCAGTTTCAGGCAATACCCGAGCCCTCCACCTACGCGATGCTCGCGCTCGGCGCAGGTATCGTGCTCTATACCGTCCGCCGTCGACGTCCCCGCTCCTGAGCGCCTCCGTCCGCACGCTTGCATCGGCCTTCGCGACGGCCTCAAAGCTTGCCTCCCTTACCGATATTTCGTTAAACTGATGGCTCGTGAGAAGCGGTTCCCACACCGCATCGCCCTTCCTTGATCCCGCTGGCGCTGAAGTCCGCGATCTCCGGAAAGTCCGCTAAGCGCGGTTCCTTAGTTCTTCTGCCTCTCTTCGCACATGAGAGAAACACCCTAAGTGCTGGGGGCTCAAGAATCTGGCCACCTATCCGATTTTCCCTACTCACCCTTTTCGCCTACGTCTGCGCATCCCGTAAATCTCGCAGTTGCCAATAGCTTTCGCTCGGAACCGAAGGCGTCTTATGCTCCATTGGAGCGCGAGCACCACCAGCCTCGAATGCTCAGACCTTTCGCCAACTTCTTTGCCCGGCTCGACGATGCCTATCGCGGGCAATCGTACTTCGTGAAGCAAAAGGCCCGTCTGCTCGCGATCTTTAGCACGCTGCTGCTAGTCTGGGTGCCTTTCAATATCGTCAAAGTGCTCGTGGTGCAGCCGCCTCAAATCGAGCGGCGGCTCCTCTTCAATGTCGTTATCGCGCTCATCGCTTCCCTCGGGATCGTGTGGGTGCGGCAGGGTCTGCTTGCTCGAGCGGGCAACGGTATCTCCATCGGGCTGATCATCGCCAGCAAGTGCTTCCTCTTTACCTTTACGCACATCGTCGAGCCGCTGGCAGCCGCGATTCAGCTCTTCGTCTTCGATCTCGTCTTTCTGCTGCTCACGCTGGTCTTCGCCTCGCGTCCGATTGCCGTCCTCCTTCTCGCCACCATCGTCGCGACGCACGTGTGGTTTCATTCCACCATGATCCACGGCCAGGAGATCGCCGGATCCCTGGAGTTTGCAGCTGGGACGCTGCTGCGCGACGGGCTCTTCACCATCGGCTTTGTTTTCTGTCTCGGCTTCATCCTGGCTCTCATGATCGAGTCGGCCAACCGCCGCAGCGAGCAGGCCCTGCGTGAGACGCGCGATATGAACGAGAACCTCGGTCGTCTCGTCGCGGAGCGCACCCGCGAGCTCGAGATCGCCAGCCGCCAGGCTCACGAATCCTCCCGCGCGAAGAGCGAGTTCCTCGCCAACATGAGCCACGAGATCCGCACTCCGCTCAATGGCATCATCGCTTCCTCCGATTTGCTCCGGCAGCGCGACGATCTCCCTCCAGCCGCCGCGGAGCACGTGCGCCTCGTCTCCGAGTCGGGCGATCTCCTGCTCAAACTTCTCGGGGATATCCTCGACTTCTCCAAGATCGAGGCCGGCCAGCTTTCCATCGAGCGCCACTCGTTTTCGCTTGGCCCCGTGATCGCTGACACGGTGGGCCTCCTTACTCCAAAGGCCCAATCGGGCAACGTCCACTTGGAGTACACGATCTCGCCCGATCTTCCCAAGTATGTCGCCGGCGATAGCTATCGCCTCCGACAAGTTTTGCTCAATCTCGGCTCCAACGCCGTCAAGTTCACCCCGCCAGGCGGCCATGTCCAGATCGTGGTCTCCGCAGTCCAGCCCGGCGCCAATCCCCTCACGCTACGCTTCGAGGTAATCGATACGGGCATCGGCATGGACGAGCGGACGCTGGAGAGGCTCTTCGAGCGCTTCACGCAGGCTGACTCCTCCACCACGCGCCGCTATGGCGGCAGCGGGCTCGGCTTGGCGATCAGCTCGCATCTCGTGCGCCTCATGGGCGGCAATCTCACGGTGAAGAGTGTGCCCGGCCGTGGCTCGACTTTCACCGCCACGTTGCCCCTGCCGAGCGTCGATGCCCTGCCAGAAGCCCCGCTGGAGCCGCTGCCGGTATCGCGCGACCTCGGCCTTCGCGTGCTCGTCGTCGAGGATAACGCCGTCAATCGCAAGATCCTCGCCGCGCAGCTCAGCCAGCTCGGCTGCAGCCACACCATGGCTGGTGATGGGATGGAGGCGCTCGTCGCCCTGGGCCAGGAGCCCCTGCCGGAGGTGGTCCTGATGGATTGCCACATGCCTAACCTCGATGGCTGGGAGACCACCCGCCGCCTTCGGGCTTGGAGCGGCGATGCCGACCCGGTGCGCCGCCGCGCCGCCGCGCTGCCCATCATCGCACTCACCGCCGCCGCCCTGCCTGAGGAGCGCGCACGCTGCCTCGAGTGCGGTATGACGCGCTTCGTCTCAAAGCCCGTAAAGCTGGCCGAGTTGCAGGCCGCCTTGGGCGTCTACGTCCCGGCGCACGCCTGAGGCTGGCTGGGGTGGCGGCCCACCCGGGGGCCGCCGTACGTGTTCACTTCGGACCCTCGTTCCACACGACGTGCGTGCTCGCCTTGCCGGCGGCGACGATGTCGGGACGACCATCCTTGTTCATGTCGACCACCCGGAGCTGCAAGCCAGTCCCAGGGCCGCCTTCGGCGATCACAAACTTGGTGAATTGCTGGGTCTGCTTGTTCCACTTGAAGTAGTAAAGGCAGCCCGGCTCTGCGTCGCCCGGATCGTTGCCGCTGTGGGCTTTGTGCCGCCGGCCAGTGATCAGCTCGGCCTGCCCGTCGCCATCGAGATCGGTCCAGACAAGCGCGTGAGCCTGGGAGAATTTGTCGTCGATCGTGTGATGCCGCCAGTTGGTGCTGCCATCCTTGTTGTCGTCGCGGCGTTCCTCCCAGTACAGACCATAGTTGTGGCCGTGGCCCCAGATGATGTCATTGCGGCCGTCGCCATTCAGATCGACCACCAGCATCGGCGTGCTGGCATGCGGGAAACGCCAGTCGGGGCGGCGCCTCCAAGGTTGAGTATCGGCGCCGGCAGCCGGCCGCTCGTACCAGCCGAGACCGAAAAGAATGTCGTCCTTGCCGTCGCCGCTGAGGTCACCAAAGCCGATGCCATGGCCATTTACCGCCGGGCCGCCGGCTTGGATCGTCCAGGGTTTAAGCGTTGGCTGGCCTTGCGCATCCTTGATGAAGGAGTACGCCATCATCGCGTTGGTGAGGCCCCAAGAGTTCACGACAAACTCCGGTTTTCCGTCGCCATCGAGGTCATGGAGCAGCGAGATCTCGTTCTGCGCGAGCTTGGTATCGTAGAGCGCTTTGCGCTCCCAGAGTACGCTCCCTTTGAGACCTTCCGCGCCGGGATTGCGGTACCAGGCGACAGTCGTATCCATGAACGCCCCGCTCACGATGTCTACCCAGCCATCGCCATCGACGTCCACGGCGTGCTCGCCGTTGTTTGTCAGGTAATCCTTCTGGAAAGGCTCGAGTTTACGCACGGGGCGCTTTTGGGCGAAGGTCGGTCCGGCGTACCAGAATTCGCCCGCGCTGATATCGAGGTTTCCATCGCGATCAAAATCCGCAATGGCGCACCCCTCGTTGTTATCCACATGGAGTTGCTGGACGCGAAACTTCAGGCCGGACGGTTGTTTCTTCGCCTTGGGAGCAGGGGCTTTCGGAGCTTGGGCAGCAAAGGCCAAGGGCAGGAAAGCAAGCGCTAGCAAAGCAGTGAGTAATCGACGAGAGGGGTATCGTTTCATCGCTAAAGGAGCGCCAACAAGACACAGCCGGACGCGGCTGGCGATGCTGGAGTGAATCTACTGAGATGTTGCCGCGGGCAGCCGGGCCCTTCCTCTTTTCCCCGATGTCGGAATCACGCTGGTCCATCGCCCTCGCCGCCCTTGCGCTCGTCGCGGCAGGCATCGCCGCCTACGCCAACAGTCTCAGTGGACCGCTGGTGCTGGATGATGTCGCCACCCTTGCAGAGAACCCGTCGATCCGTAGTCTGGCCACCGCGTTTTTTCCACCCGCCGACGTCGGCACGGGAGGCCGCCCTGTCGCAAACGTCTCCTTCGCACTCAACTATCTCTGGGCCGGGACGGAGGTTCGCGATTATCACCTTTCCAACCTAGCGATCCACCTCGCGGCCGGGCTTGTCCTCTTCGGACTTGTGCGGCGGACACTCGCGCAGCCGATCTTCGCTCGCCGCCTGCCCGAGGCCGCGCGCCTCCCGGTGGCCTTCGGCACCGCGGCAATATGGCTCCTCCACCCTCTCCAAACCGCTTCGGTGACCTATCTGTCGCAGCGCACCGAGGCGCTGATGGGGCTTTTCTACCTCTTCACGCTTTACGCCGTCGCCCGCGGCGCGACGGAGCGGCGGACGACCTGGTTTATCGTCGCGGTGCTCGCCTGTCTTCTTGGCATCGCAACCAAGGAGGTGATGATGACTGTCCCGGTCATCGTGCTGCTGTACGACCGTACGTTTTTATCCGGCTCTTTCGCCGCAGCGTGGCGGCGGCATCGCTGGGTGTATCTTGGGCTCGCCGCTTCCTGGGTGCTGCTGGCTTTTCTCCTCGTGGATGTGCAGCAGCGCGGTATCGGCTATAAGGCAGCGACGCCTTGGACGTACGCACTTACCGAGAGCCGCGCACTGATCCTCTATCTCAAGCTGGCGTGCTGGCCGAGCCCGCTCGTCTTCGACTATGGCCCGGGCGTGGTCGAGTCGTTGAAGGAGGTGTGGCCGTATGCGCTCGGCGTCGTCGTGCTGCTGGGGAGCACGATCCTCGCTCTCTGGCGTTGGCCGTTGGCAGGCTTCGCTGGAGCGTGGTTCTTTATCCTCCTGTCCCCTACGTCCAGTTTCGTACCCGTGGGGGCGCAGCCGATGGCGGAGAATAGGATGTACCTGCCGCTCGCGGCACTGTGTGCCACGTTGGTCATCGCAGTGGGCTCGCGCTTCGGCCGCAAGGGGGCGCTGGCGCTGACGGCGGTGGCCGCGATCGCAGCCATGTGCGCGACCATCGCCCGCAACCGCGACTACCACAGCGCTCTCGCCCTCTGGACCGATACGGCAGCCAAAGCGCCCCACAACCCTCGCGCCCACGCCGGGATAGGGGCGGCGCTGCTCGCAGACGGCAAAGCCGGCGAAGCAATCCCCCCGCTCCGCCGCGCGGTGGAACTCGATCCGCAACTCGCAGAAGCGCACAACAATCTCGCCAACGCGCTGAGCGACACCGGCCGCGGCGCCGAGGCGCTAGCACACTTCGCCCGCGCCCTCGACCTTGCGCCCGACAAACCATCGACGCGCTACAACTACGGCACCGCGCTCCTCCAACTCGGCCGGTTGGACGAAGCGATGACGCAGCAGAGAGCCGCCCTCAAGCTCCATCCCCAGTTCGCCGAGGCGGAGTGCGCACTGGCCCACGCTCTCGTGGCTGCGGGACGCCCCACCGAGGCGATCCCGCACTACGAGAGGGCAATCACCCTCAAACCCGGCTTCGCCTCCGCGCTCTTCGGCTTAGGAAACACACTCCTCAATGCCGGCCGCGCGGCTGAGGCCATACCTCATTACGAGGCGACGCTTCGGGCGCAGCCAAACCTGGCGCAGGTACATCTCAATCTCGGCAACGCATTTGCCACTCTCGGCCGATTGCCGGAAGCGATCGCCCATTACGAAGCCGCTCTGCGGCTGCAGCCTGATCTCGCTCAGGCGCGGCATAACTTGGAAGCGTTGCGAAGAATGGTCCGATAGAGCGGCCCGTCACTGCAGCTTGACCGGCATCCCGCGCAGTCGGCCGATGAGATCGTCGAGGATCAGCGCCGTGCGTTGCTCGCGGATCTCAGAGCCCGTGCGGATGGTCTTGGCGGCGGTGAAGTTCTTCAGCAGCGCACAGTAGTCGCCGTTGACCATGATGCCTAGAAGTTCGCCGGTTTTCGCGAACACGAGGTCGCCACGCTTCGGCGCAAAGTCGCCGAAGAGACGCTTGAACAGCCGATTGTCGACGCGGACGAAATCGGGCTCGGCCGGATCCAGCTTGAAGCCCACTTCCCCATAGCCACGCCCGCCGCCATCGATAAGCACGGCCTCGGGAAACTTGAAGGGATCGCCCGCCAGGGAATAGATCTTCGCATTCAGGCCGGCGGCCTGCTGTGGAGTGAGAGGGAGCACCACGATGCGAGGATCTTGCACGAGGAATTGGATCCCGGGCGCGGCTACGCGACCGGCACCGGCGCGCGACAGATCCACTTTGAGACTCTCCCAGTCGATGCCGTTTTCGGTGTAGGAGAAGACCGTGTCGGAGACATGCAGCAGCGCGTACACCTGCCGGCCATCGCTCACGAGTACAGTATTGGCTGACTTCTCGCGATTGGACTGGCCGAGAAAACCGCGACGAGCAGCCGCAAAGGACGCGGTGACCTGGTTCAGCTTGAACTCGTTGAAGAGCACGTTGGCATTGAGCGGACGGTTATCACGCAGCTCGCGAGTAAGTTCGCCGGACTTTTCTGCAAGCTGGCCCACGCCCTGCGCGAGCTGCTGGTTGGCCTCCTGTACTTTCAGGCGCTCGGTACGCTCGACCTCGACCTGGCCCTTGAGCGAGTCGGCCTGCTCCCGGAGCGTCTTTTTCTCCTGCTCGCCCACTACGACGGCGAGCGTGAGACCATCGACCTGCCGGCGGGCATCGCTGAGCTGTTTTTCGCGCTCCGCCAGCGCCTTCGCCTGGCGCTCGGACTCGGCCTGCTTTTCCGCCAACTCGCGCTGGAGCTGGGCCAACTGCTCCTTGGTCATCGAGGCTTCCTGAGAAGCCGCGGTAAACTTTTGATTGAGATCGGCAGCGGCGCGCTGAGTTTCCGAGAGCGAGGCGGCGACTGCATTGCGCTCTTCGTGCAGCTTGGCCCGCTCAGCTTGCACCTGCGCAAGGCTTTGCTCGCGGGCGGCGAGACTGGCATCGGTGGCGGCGAGCCTCTGCGCAAGTTCATCCCGCGAAGCCTGCTCGTCAGCGAGCGAGACGCGCATCATCTCCACAAGATCCTGATCCTTGGTCACCGCATTGGCGGCCAGCTCGGGCACCGGGGGCTGCTTGGGCTGCGGGGGCTTGGCATCCTCCCAGCGGGTGAGGGCGAGAAGATTGAGCAGCAGAAAGTCGCAGATGATAAGAAGCAGCGTCTTATTCATAGCGCGGCGGAGCCGCGGGCGGAGGCGACCGACGGCTCATTGGCTTCACGGATGGGCGATGCAGCAATCTGGCCGTCCAGGATGAGGCGGTGTTTGTAGGGGCGCACATGGCGGATCTTCACCAACGCGACGCAAACGATACCGAAGAGATTGGATGAATAGGCCGCGAGGAGATTGGGCTCGATGACGCCGAGCACCTGGAGCACGAGCGCAGTCGCGGTGCCACCAATGCCGACATAGAGGCCGCCATCGAAGAGATTTTCTTCGTTTTCCATGAGACGAAGCTTCACGAGCGGCGAGACGGGCTGGCGCGCGATCTCACGGATCTTCATCAGGCAGATGAAATACATCGCCACCTGCAGCGCGGCGAAAAGACCGATGGAGAGAAGGGTCGAGGAGTCCATGGTTGTGATGGGTTGGGTCGATTGCGGAGAGACGGGAGAGTTGGCGATGGTGACGAGCACGGGCGTGCGAAGTTGAAACTCGGAAGGTGGCGCTGCTCTCAGCAGAAAAGGCTCGCTGACCACGACGAGGAGCATGGCGAACACGAAAGCGAGCACGCCGGCCTTCATGCGCCCAAGCGCGGCTGGCAGAAGCGCCGCGCCGCTGGCGCCAACGAGCCAGCGATCGAGCCCCCGAAGGAGGAGCCAGACACCGCAGAAAAAGCCCAGATACTTCAGTCCCAGCATGAGCTGAGGGTGAGTAAGCGCCAGTTCAGCCCCGGCGACCATGCGCGTGTTACCAGAACGATTTACCGGAACCTTCTGCAGGAGCAGCTGCTTCACTGCGCCCTGCCCGCTCGCCAAGGCAAGCGTGAGATCCTCAAGCCCTGCCTTGCCAAACTCTATGAGGTAGGCCGCAACGCGGTCGGCGGAATCGGAGAAGAGCGCCGCCGCGTAAATGAGAGGCAGCTGATCCGGAGCAACACGCGCGAGGTGCGCATATTCATTGACCGTCTTGGCGCTATCGGTGCGTCTCATCAGCTCCGCGAGCTGCGCCCAATCGAGGCGGCGGCCCAGCGAGAGCACGTTGATGAAAAACGGCTCGAGGTCGCCCAGCTCTCCACGCTTGAGAGAGGCATCGACAAGGTTGCGCAGTTCGCGCTGCAGCGGCGCGGAGAGGTGGCCTCCCTGATAGAGCAGCCCCGTCAGGAGAATGAGGGCATCGAGCGGCTGGCCACCCGGCCGAGTCGCGGGGACAAAGCGACCGGTGTTGGAGAGCGCACGCAGTTGGAGAAGGGATTGAACGCCAAGGGAACCCGATTTCTCCAAGTAAGCGCGCACCGCGCTTCTCGCCTTGCCGGGGACGATAAAGGTGAGGACAGGCGTGCTCGCTCTGCGGCCGACATCGGCGCGGACATTGAAGAGCGGATCGAGAAAAGGATCCCACCCGCCCCATGCCACAAGGGCAGGCTGTCGCTCGGCGTATTGGGCGAGTGCGGCTTCGAGCGCAGGAGCAGCAGGATCGTGGGTGGACTTGGCGGCTGCCAAGACGAGCGCCGCGGGGCCGATTTTTTCCACCGCGACAAGATCGCTCCCATAGGAAGCGAGAGTGGGTGTGCCCGCGCCCGCCGTACGCAAAAGCGCAGGGCTGACAGACTTGAGATTTACCGGGAACAGGAAAACCAGCCCGGCAAGAAGCAGCCCTACCACGACCAACACCGGCGCGGTAAAAGCCGTGGGGTGGGAAGGCGTCTTTAGGGGGGCGTCGCGCATCAGTTAAGCCGAAGTATTTATTTGCGGAGGAGTTTTCGCAGACCCACCCTGCACCTCCTAACGACCGATGGCGTTGCCAATTGTTCACTATAACGAAGCCGTTTTACGCACGAAGGGGGAAAAAGTTATCCACTTCGACGCAGCTTTGCGGACTCTCGCCGACGAAATGGTAAAAGCGATGCATGAGGCGGGAGGAATCGGCCTCGCGGCGCAACAAATCGGGCGCGCCCTCCAGCTGTGCGTCGTCGACCTCCGGGATTCGGATGCAGATTTCACCTGGGAGCTGGACGGAGCCCGCCCTCCGCTGGAGCTTTTCCAGCCTTTGGTGATCGCCAATCCTCAGATCAAGGTGCGCCCGGGAACGAAAGACACCAGCTATGAAGAAGGCTGCCTTTCTTTCCCGGAAATCCGTGGCGATGTCGTGAGGCCCGACGCGATAACGGTGACATTCCAGGATCAGCATGGCATCCCCCATACCCTCCACTGCGACGGTCTCTTCTCGCGCTGCATCCAACACGAGAACGATCATTTGCAGGGCATCCTCTTCATCGATCGCATGGATAAGAAGACGCGCGGAAAAATCGAAGATGAGGTAAAGGCGCTCGCCAAAGAGACGCGCGCAAAGAAACAAGCTTAACACACAGCGCGCGACCGCATTGTCGTGCGGGCGGCGCCCCGGCAGCGAGAATCGACACCCTACCCTTTCCCCATGAGCCAAGTCCAAAAAGCAGACGGCATGAACTACGCGCCCCAGGGCAAGCCTCGCCCTGTGGTCAAACCCGGCGAATTCGTCTTCGCCGCCGCGCATCTCGACCACGGCCACATCTACGGCCAGTGCAACGGCTTGCTCGAGGCCGGCGCCGAGCTGAAGTGGGTCTACGATCCCGACGAGAAAAAGGTCGCCGCGTTCAAGGCCAAATTCCCGCAGGCCCAGGTGGCGCGCTCGCTCGATGAGATCCTCGCCGACAAGGCGGTACACCTCGTAACCGCCGCCGCCATCCCCTGCGATCGAGGTCCCATCGGCCTCAAGGTCATGGAGGCGGGCAAAGACTACTTCACGGACAAGACTCCCTTCATCTCGCTGAACCAACTCGATGATGCCAAAGCGGTCGTGGCACGGACGGGCCGCAAGTACATGGTGTACTTCTCCGAGCGCCTCCACGTGGAGTCCGCAATGTACGCCACCGACCTCGTGGCCAGCGGCGCGATCGGCAAAGTTATCCAAGTGATCGGCCTGGGGCCGCACCGGCTCGGCAAGGCCAACCGCCCCGCGTGGTTTTTCGAGAAGGCCAAGTACGGTGGAATCCTTACCGATATAGGAAGTCATCAGTTCGAGCAGTACCTCACCTACTCCGGCGCGACCGATGCCACCGTCACGCAGGCAGCCGTAGCCAACTACGCCAATCCCGACAAGCCCGAGCTCGAAGACTTCGGCGAGGCTTCCCTCCTGGGTGACAACGGCACCTCGAACTACATCCGCGTCGACTGGTTTACGCCCGACGGCCTCAGCACGTGGGGCGATGGCCGCACCGTGATCATGGGCACCAAGGGGTACATCGAACTGCGCAAGTACGTCGACGTCGCCCGCGACAAGACCAGCGACAACGTCTACATCGTCGACGGGCAGGGCGAGCGTCATCTCAACGTCGCCGGGCAGGTCGGCTTCCGCTTCTTCGGTGAGTTTATCCTCGACTGCCTCAACCGCACCGAAAAGGCGATGACCCAGGCGCACGCCTTCAAGGCCGCGGAGCTCTGCCTCCGCGCCCAGCTCGCTGCCCGCAAGATCGCGTGAGGTATGGCGGGGCTGACCCCGCGCTACCTTTTTCACCCATGCATCACTCCATCGCGACGCGTACCGGCGACGACGGCACGACGAGCTTACTCTATGGGCAGCGTGTCGCGAAGCATCACCCACAGATCGAAGCGATCGGAGCCTTTGACGAGCTCAACGCCGCGCTCGGCTCCGTGAAGGCACTGCTATCGTCCACCTCTCCGAACCCGCGTGAGGCTGAGATCTTCACCTCGCTCGCTGCGACTCAGAAAAACCTCGTCGCGCTGATGGGGGAACTGGCGTGCTCGGAGGGCGATGCCAACCGCTACGCGGCATCGAAGTTTGAAAAGATCGGCGGGAGCGATGTGGAGCGGCTCGATGCCGGCGTCGCCGCGCTAGAAGCGCGTGGTCTGCGTTTCGACGGCTGGGCCACGCCTGGAGCCAATTCCCGCGCGGCCGCGCTAGACGTCGCACGCACCGCGGCGCGGCGCGCCGAGCGCCGACTGGGAGAACTGCCTGAAAAAGGCCGCACGATCCGCCCCGAGTTGCGGCAATTCATCAACCGGTTGTCAGACTATCTCTGGCTGCTCGCGCGCGAGGCAGAACAGTGAGACGGGTTTTCCCCCGATCACTCTGCCATCAGGGGGATGAGGAAAACCGCCCTACCCGCGCGCTTGTCAGCTCCGGTTTTCTCTTCACACTTCCCCACCATGCCTGTTGCTCTCGCTCTCGTCGCCGTCGTGCTTGCCGCGCTGTGGCGCATCGTCCCGGTCCATGTGCCAGCCCTGTTCAACTTCGCGCCGCTGATGGCGCTGACGTTCTGCGGCGCCGTGTATTTCCGCGACAAGCGCCTGTGGCTGGTACCGTTTGCGGCGCTTTTCCTTTCCGATCTGTATTTGGACTACTATTACGCGACGATCTACGGGGAGACGTGGCAGTGGACGAGCGTCATGGTGCGCGCGCTCTGCTTCGCCATGGCAATCCCGCTCGGACGCCTCGTCGCCGCGAACAAGAGCTGGCTCAATCTCTTGAGCGGCGCGCTCGCCGGCTCGGTGCTTTTCTATCTCGTCACGAATACCGACGCCTGGCTGCGCGATCCCTACTATGCCAAGACCACTCTCGGCTGGTGGCAGGCGATCACGGTCGGCCGCCCGGAATTTCCGCCCACCCTTCTCTTCTTCCGCAACACTCTGATGAGCGACCTGGTCTTCACCTCACTCTTCGCGGTGACGATGGAGTACGCCGCGCTTCGTGCCGGCCGGGGCAGCCTCCTGGCGCGGCGGATGGAAGCGTAGCCGAAGCACGCCCAAAGCGCTATCCGCAGAGCGACCTTTGTAGCGGGAGATCACTGGCACACCGGTGATCTCCGATTGATTTTGGGCGGAATAAGGCTCCGCTTTACCGAGGATCAGAGTAAGTCCGCCGCGAGCTCAGCGAGCTTCGAACGCTCACCCTTCATCAGCTTCACGTGCGCGGCGATGGACTGACCCATCATCCGGTTGTGGCAGTAGACGAGGCCATTGCTGCGGGCGTCGACGTAAGGGTTGTCGATCTGAGCCGGATCGCCAATGAGGACGATCTTGGAGCCTTCGCTGATGCGAGTGATAATAGTCTTCACCTCGTGTGGCGTGAGCTGCTGCGCTTCGTCGAGGATGAAGAAGCGGCGCGCGATGGAGCGGCCGCGGATGAAAGCAAGCGCCTCAATCTCGACCAAACCGCTCTTGAGCAGGCGCTCGTAAGGCTTGATCGCA
The DNA here is from genome assembly GCA_964480585.1 of uncultured Opitutus sp. GTDB lineage: Bacteria > Verrucomicrobiota > Verrucomicrobiia > Opitutales > Opitutaceae > ER46. Next base: position 39,585 of record CAYZPV010000005.1, read on the forward strand.
GTGGCGTTGCCATGGCCGCCATTCTGGCTGGCGTGACTGGGCTGCACGGCAGTCATCGCAGCGAGCATGTGATCGTCGTGCTTTTTCTTCTTCTTCCCGACTTTCTTCGAAGCAAACTGAGGATCCTTCGGCGGCTTCGACGGAATGAGTACTTCCAACGCGTCGTGATAAGGCTGGAGCCATGGCTTCATCTTCTCCTCGAGCGAGCCGGGCAGGAAACCGATGTCTTTGCCCAGCGCCATCACGGGGCGGGAGATTGAAAGGCCATCATAGCGCGAGTGATCATCGTGCGTCTGGTGCAGCGCACAGGCAGTGGAGAGCAGCGTCTTGCCCGTGCCGGCCTTGCCGTAGCAGGTGACCATCTGGATGCTATCATCCAGCAGCGCATCCATGAAAAATTGCTGCTCAAGGTTGCGCGCGCGAATGGGGATGCCCCCTGGTGCTTTGACAAAATCCGGAATTTTGAGGCGGCGGACGACGCCCTTACCGTAGTATCGAGCAGGCATCGTCTTACCCTCGTCGGAGCGCAAGAGCACATACTCATTGAGAAAAAGCGGCTTGGCCGCCGCGTCGTTGAGTTCGAACTGGCCTTCGGAGCAGAAGCGCTGGAGCTCGTAAATGGTGACGGAGATCTCGCGATAACTGGCCTCTTCGTCGGCCTTGGGGACCTTATCGTTGAGGTAATCCTCGGACTGAAGACCTACTGCGCGAGCCTTGAGCTGCACATTGACATCCTTGGTGACAAGGATCGTGGGGGGCGGGAATCGCTCCTGCACGACCAGCGCGGCGGCGATGATACGATTATCCTTTTTACCGAGATCGGGCAGGATGGCGCGCATGCGATCCATCGCAGGCGATCGTTTGGCCGGATCCGTGAGGTAAGGATTGATCAGAATCGAGAGGGTGCCGCCATTCTCCAGCTCGACTCCCTCCAGCATGGAGCGCGTATCGGGGAGCAGCTCCTGAAGGATGCGATGGACGCGGCGGGCATTGCGGCCGCGCTCCGTGGATTGCTCCCCCTTGATAGCGTCGAGCTCCTCCAGGACCTCGACGGGGATGACGAGGTTATTATCCTCGAATTTGTAGACCGATTGGGGGTCGTGGAGAAGGACGTTGGTGTCCAACACGAACGTCTTTACTTTTGCCGATACCCTGAGCCGCGAATTCTGGGCCGTAGCCCCGCGAAGGTTTTCCATCGGGTTTTAGATATGTGAGTATCTTGGGAGTAATTGTGAATAACTTTTCGGCCTTGTCGATGCTAGAAGTCTGACCCCGCCGTTTTTCATCGGTTCGTAACGCGCAGGTCGAAGTTGGGAGCCATTTTGTAACTCACCTCGCATTTAGCACGCACTGTGCCGCCGTGAGGATGATTCGGGGCTGGCGTGGAGGCCGGTGAATCTATTGACCTCTCCGACGCTACGGCGCCATGCACCTCGAAGACATCAAGCAGGCACTCCTCGCTTCCTATCGCAGCCACGGCGGCATCAATCATCTCGATGGCGTGAATCTGCCTTCCCAGCAGTCCGTCAATGAGCTCGCCGCGGACTGCATGCATATCCTTTTCCCAGGATTCTTCGAGACCTCGTGCCTCAGTAAAACAGATCTGCCGGCGTTTGTGGACCGGCTGCTTGGGCAGATCGACAACCGCCTCGTCGAGGAGATCGAGAAGTGCCTGCGCTTTGCCAATAATGCAAAGCCAGCGGAGCACGCGCGCGCTGCCACCACCTCTTTTCTCTCGCAGCTCCCTGAGCTGCGCCGGGTGATCAAGACCGATGTGGATGCGGCGTACGCGGGGGACCCCGCAGCGCGCAGCGTGGAAGAGATCATCCTCGCGTATCCATGCGTGCTGGCGATCTCGTTGCAGCGTGTAGCGCACATCCTCTACCACCTGAAAGTGCCGCTGCTCCCGCGCATGCTCACCGAGTACGCGCACGAGCGGACGGGCTGCGACATACACCCCGGGGCACAGCTCGGCAGCCACTTCTTCATCGACCACGGCACCGGCGTCGTCATCGGCGAGACAGCCGTGGTGGGCTCGCACGTGAAGCTCTATCAGGGGGTGACGCTGGGAGCGAAATCCTTCGAAGTGGACGATGACGGCAAGCCCATCAAGGGCCTCAAGCGCCATCCCAACATCGGCGATCATGTGACGATTTACGCGCATGCTACGATCCTCGGCGGTGACACCCATGTGGGCGCGCACTCGATCATCGGCTCAAACGTGTGGCTGATGAAGTCGATCCCCGAGGAGTCGGTAGCCTATTTCAAGGGCGACAACCTTGTGGTACGCTCCCGCCGAAAGAAGGAAGCACTGATCGCGAATGTCGGCGGCCCGGCGCACGAACACACCTGGGAGATCTAGGCAGGGTTGGCGAAATGACCGGTGACACGGCCGGGATCACACTGAACCCGGTATAATCCCGCGTCGGCTTCCATCTCAGCACGGCGCGCTTCCGAAGAGGTTGGCGCAAAGTCCTGACAGCGGGGATCTACTTATGGCTATCCGCTCAGGTATCGGACTTGGGATACTTTACGCTACAGCCATAGGCTTTGGTGGCCGACTTTTCGATCGGTCGGCCGGCCTTGATGGCGGCGAGAGCGGCTTTCACGTAGTTGGTGGCGGTGGGGATATCGCGGCTATTGCCACTGTCGATGGCACCTTGGTAAACGAGGGTACCATCCCGGTGAATGATGAACATGTGCGGAGTCGTCTGCGCATGATAAAGGCGACCCACCCTGCCGTTGGTGTCCTTGAGAAAGGCCGTAGCGGTGACACCCTGCGCTTTGCTCCAGGCAGCGGCATCCGCATCGATGCTCTTCCTCGCATTGCCGGTGTTGATCTGCAGCCAAACGACACCGTCGGCGGCAGCGACCTTTTGGGTACCCTGCATGTTTCGCGACTGGTAGTGCGCCCGGACGACGGGACAATCTGGATTTACCCACTCCAAAACCACCACTTTGCCCAAGTAGTCCGAAAGTTTGTGCGTTTTCCCGTTGGTGTCCGACAGAGAGAAGTCGGGAGCAGGCCGGCCAATCTCGACCGCCATCAGGCGGATAAACGACGCGGCCAAAAGAGCAGCCGCGAGAAGAAGGCGTCTAGCACGGTTGTTCATGGGGATAACATGACGGTACACGGACCTAGGGCTGGTGGGGGTAACAGACTCGTGGACGCTACGTAGTGAAGGAATGGACCGGGCGAGCGCCAGTCCGAATTGAGTTTGCGAGCGGAACTGCTCCGAATACGGTCCCGCAACTGTGATAGGCTGGCTTGCCGACTTTTTTCGCCTCTGGTGGGGCCTGATCTACTGGAACACCCGCAAGACGTGGTTCCAGCGGCGGCGCGACCGGAGGGCATGTCCCTGCCAAAGCCCCAGCGACTCGGGGCGCGCTTTCGAGACCCATTGCGAGGCCTGCATCTCCTGGGCGAGGCCCGGGCGTTTCCGGAGGGTGTGCCCGTTGCTGGTGGAGACCAAGGACGGTCTGCGCTGCTCCGCCGACACGGCGCAGGTGCGGCCATTTTGGGGTCGCTTCTTCGCCTACTACGGCGGCTCGGCACTCGCGCTCTACCTTGTCGGGGCAATCACGGTATTCGCATTTCTCCGCTTCGTGGGGTACCCGGTGAGCATAGTGCACGTGACGCTGCCGCCGCTGTGGCACAAAGTGACGGAGACGCGCGGCTGGTACTTTCTGAATCGCGCCGAACTCGCTTTTGCTGCGGGTGACTCTTCGCAAGGACTGCTCTATCTGGCCAGCGCCTATGAATTCGACCCGAGCAATTACCGGGCAGGCATATCACTCGCCAAGCACCTCCAAGCCTCACAGCCCGGCCGCTCCGATCTGGTCTTCGAGCAACTCCTGCGGGAACACCCCGCAAATCGCAGCGCCACGGCGCAAGATTGGTTTCGCGCACTGCTACCGCGGGGCGACTTCGAGAAGATCGCCACGCTCGCACGCAACGAGCTCGCGGCCGGACCCGAACACGCCGCAGTATGGCTGAGGGCCCTCCTCTTTGCCACCAAGCAGACGGGCAAAGAGGCACCCTTGCGCGATCTGCTCGACCAGAAGTGGGCCAATGCCCGGCGCTGGCATCCTGTGATCGAGCTGGAACTCCTGGTGCGCGCCGGCCGCCGGGCCGAGGCGCTAGCACTCGTGGCGCAACCCCTGCCGGCAGATACCCCCGTTTTCACAATCTTTCACCGTGTCGATGCACTGATCGACCTGAAGGAGTACTTCGCGGCACTCGATCATATCGGGAAATACTCAGAGCAGCTCTCCCGAGACCCACAAGCCTACTCGACTCTTCTGCTCGATGCGTATGCGGCAGCGGGCTCGCGACAACTCGTGCCGCAATTCGACGCACTGCTGCGGCAGCCGCTCAATCCGGCGCTGACTGCGCTACTCTGCGCGCACCTGATCCGCCACCCGAATCCCCAGGCGATGGAGTTGCTCTGGAGTAAATTTGTAGCGTCACCGCTGCCACTCACGACCGACAACGCCGGGGCCTGGTTTTCGCTACTGAGCGCTGCAGGTGCGGTGGGCGACCGGGCCAAGCTCCACGAGATCACAGCAAGGCTGAAGGTGGCCTCGACCACACCGTTTTACGCGCTCGCCGCGGTGGAAGCCTTTTTCCGCGGCGAGATCAACGAGCGGCGGATCAATGTCTTTCTCCCCATCCTGCCGCTGCCGATCGATGTCACGTATGCGCTGTACGAGCGCTACCCGCTACCGGCAGCCATGCCCTCCCAGCCGCCTAAGCGCAAATGAGCCGCCCCACTCTCCTAGCCTCGTGGCGTGCGCTGCCGCTGCTCGCGCAGGTAAATCTAGTGCTGCTGGCGATCGCAGTGGCAGCCGCAAGCGTGCGGTTGTGGCCGGAGTGGCAGGAGAATCCCGATCTCTCCCACGGCATGTTCATGCCCGCCGTGTTTCTATACCTGCTCTATGAGGCACGTGCCGGCTCTGCGCGCTATCTTCCCCTTGGCGGCGCGGTACGCACTGTGTTCGCGGTTCTCATGGCGGGGGGACTCGGCGCGCTGGCGCTGGCGGGCTTGTATGCGGCGGCGGTGGACTGGTCGCACGCGCTGGTCGACTTCCTCATCGCCTTCTCGCTCGCGTTTACGCTCGCGACCGCACTCGTGTTGTACTCATCGACCGCCAGGCGGCTGATTCCATTCAACTGGCCCGGCTGCGTGGCGGTAGGTCTCTGGGCACTCACCGCGCCCCTGCCTCCGGGCACCTATACGCGCCTGACGCTCGGCCTGCAGCTATGGGTAAGCGAAAACGTACTGCGGACGCTGCACCTACTCGGCATCCCGGCGGTGCGCCACGGCAACATCATCGACCTCGCCAATGCCACCGTGGGCGTGGAGGAAGCCTGCAGCGGGGTGCGCAGCCTCATCTCGTGCGTCTTTGCCGGGCTTGTGTTTTCAGCGACCCTGGTGCGGCGGCCGTGGGCCCGGGTGCTCATCATCCTGCTCTCGGCTCCGCTGGCGCTCGGGATGAATTTCCTGCGATCACTGGCCCTCACGCTGATGGTGCACCGCGGGATCGACATCTCGGGCACGTGGCACGACGTGACGGGCTTTGCCGTACTCGGCATCACAGCGGCGATATTGGGAGGAATCGCGCTACTGCTCGATCCTCGGACGGCCGAACCGCCTCCTCCCGTCTCTGGGGTGCCTTTGCCGAGCCGGACTTGGCTGGATGCCGCGCTGGCTGCCATGCTGGGGACGGCTGCGGCCCTAGCGCTCTTCTTCGTACTCAATACCCGCTCCGCACCGCGGCCCTCGCCGGCGCCGGATCTCCTGGCACTGCTCCCTGACGGCGCCGCCGGGTACCAGGTGAAAACGAGCGATCTCTATGAATTTCGCGGCACGCTCCAGACTGAGCATCTTGCACAGCGGCACTATCTGACGGACCGCAACGGGGACAAGGTGGAGATCCTGATCTATGTCGCATATTGGCGGGCGGGGCAGGCCCCTGTGAGCCTCGTAGCCTCCCATACTCCCGATGCCTGCTGGCCGGGCTCAGGCTGGAGCGCCCTCCCCGTGCCCGATCCAAGGCCGGCATTGGTCGCCGCGGGGCACTTGCTGCCCAACGGGGAGCATCGCGTCTTTGCCGGGCACAATGCCGCGCAGAATGTGTGGTTTTGGCACGTCTACGACGGGCGACCCATCGCCTATCAAGATCCGCTGTCGCCGATCGCCCTGCTCAAGCTCGCGGTGAACTACGGCTTTCGGCGCGCGGGCGACCAGATGTTTGTCCGCGTCTCCAGCAACCGCCCGTGGGCTGATATCGCCCGCGAACCGGTGATCGAGGAATTCTTCCGCCGGACGCAGCCCTTGGGGCTCTAAGCCCATGCCCCTGCCTGTCACCCGCCGCGAGAAGCTCGCCCTCGCCGTCCTCGCCCTGGCGATCGCACTAGGGTTACTCCTACTGGCACTGGTGGCCTGACGCAGCCAGCCGAGTAAAAATACTCGCCAAGTTCCCGCCCAACGCATCCTCTGAGCCCGCGCACCCGTATGAGTGGGAAATGTCCACGCCGTCTGCCTGCCCTATCGCCGCCGCGAGCTTTTTCGCGGCGCGGGCTGGCCGCGTCGACCGCCGTGCCGAGCCCAGGATGAGTCAGCCGCGCCCCGCTCCACTCGCCTCACCCACCGACCGGGAGACCATCGACGCTGCTCTGATTGAGCGCATGGCAGCCGGCGACAAAGCCGCGTTTGCGGAGCTCTACGAGCGCTTTTCCGGACCGCTCTACGGCATCGCGCTCCGTATCGTACATGAGCCCGCGGAGGCGCAGGACTTGGTGCACGATGTCTTTATCGCGCTATGGGACAAGGCAGCCACCTTCAACCACGAGCGTGGCACGGCGTTTGCCTGGGCGGTAACCTCTGTACGCAATCGTGCCATCGATCGTGTGCGCATGCGGCGCCGCCGGGCTGAGTTGCTTGCCCAGAGCGCGCCCCACGATCTAGGGCTCGACGAGGCCGCGGTGCCTGCCTCGGCAGTCGATGCGGCGGCCAGCAGCGAAGATGCCCAAGCCGTCCGCGCCGCCGTGGCTACGCTCCCCGCCGAGCAGCAGCGCGCGCTGGAACTGGCCTATTTCGGCGGTCTCACCCAGGAGGAAATCGCAAGAAAGCTCCGCGAACCCCTCGGTACGATCAAGGCCCGTATCCGCCGCGGCCTGCTTAAACTCCGCGACTCGCTCGCGCGCCGCGTATGATCGACGAACGCCACGAGGAACTTGCCGCTCTCCACGCCTTTGGCCTGCTCGAAGGGGAAGAAAGGGCCCAATTCGAGGCGGAGCTCGCCCGTGACCCTGCGTTACGGAATCTGGTAAGGGAGTTGAGCGAGACGTCTGCCGAACTTGCACATACGTGCGCTGCGCCACCACCGCCAGCGCTCAGAGATAGAGTGCTCGCGAGCATCGCCGAGCGGGCAGCGGCAGTGACGACGCCTGTCGTCGATAATGTGATCCGCCCGGCGGTCTTCGGCGTACGGCGTATGGTACCTTGGGCCATCGCCGCCAGCCTCGCGCTGGTAGCCGCGTGGCTGGGTGCGCGCTACCTCTCGGCCGACAGTGAAGCCACGCTTCTCCGCCAGCAGCAGGCCCTGGCCGATCTCGCACTGCAAGGCATACGCCAGCAACTGGAAGCCGAGCGTCTCGTAGCGAGCCGCCAAGCGAAGGATCTCAGCCAGCAACTTACAGCCGCCAACTCGCAGCTCGCTCAAGCTCGCGCCGACAGCGCGCGGCTAACTAGCGAGCTGGCCGCAGCGGGCGCCCAAAGCGCCGCGCTCGCCAACCAACTCGCGGAAGCTCGATCGCGCGTGGCCGCCGGCGAGAGCCAAGTCGCCACACTCAACCAGCGCATCGACGCCATGGCTGGAGCCACCGCCGATCTCACTCGACAACTCGAGCAGACGCGCACGCGCATAGCGCAGCTGACCGCCGACCTCGTCGTCGAGCGCGACCTTGCGGAGTACAAGATCTCCGTGCTCGCTTCGCTGGTGAAAGATAATCCCGAAGCGGTGGCAGTCGCCCTATGGGATCCTGGCCGCAAGCAAGGCGTGCTAAAGGTGGAGAAGCTTCCTGCGCTGGCGACCAACCAAGATTACCAGCTCTGGGTGATCGATCCCCAGTACAAAGACCCGGTGGATGGAGGGGTCTTCACGGTCGATCCCCGCACGGGGGGCAATAAGGTCGCGTTTACCGCCAAGCAGCCGGTCAACGCGGTCAATGCATTCGCAATCTCCCTGGAGCGAAAAGGCGGAGTACCCAAGGCTGAGGGACCCATCGTACTCCTGGGCAAATAACGCGCCCAGCGAGCGACGCGCTCGCGACTGGAGCGGCGGTCGGTTTTTCAGTAGCGATCAGATAGGCGTTGTCCCCGCCGCAGGCCGCTCGCTTTTGGGCCGATGAGGGGCGAGCGAGGTCTGCCGGGCGAGGCATTTTCCAACCTTGCCCTTCCGGGCATGGACGGAAAACCATACTCGTTACATGATCATAAAACCCAAGGTTCGTGGATTCGTTTGCGTTACCGCTCATCCCGATGGCTGCGCTGCGCACGTGCAGGAATGGATCGCGCACGTGAAATCGCAGGGGCCGATCAAGAATGGGCCCAAGAAGGTGCTCGTGATCGGGTCCTCCACGGGTTACGGCCTTGCCTCTCGCATCGCGGCGACCTTCGGTTCGGGGGCGGCCACGATCGGCGTATTTTTCGAACGTCCCTCAGAGGAGGGACGTCCGGCTACGCCCGGCTGGTACAACACCATTGCCTTCACGCAAGCGGCGCGCGCAGCGGGTGTCTACGCGAAGAACATCAATGGAGACGCATTTTCAGACGACATTAAGAAGCAGACGCTCGACGCGATCCGGGCCGACTTGGGCCAGATCGATCTCGTCGTCTATTCCCTCGCCTCTCCACGCCGCACCCACCCCAAGACCGGGGCAGTCCACAAGTCTACGCTCAAGCCCGTAGGCCAATCGTACAGCAACAAGACTGTCGATACCGACAAGGGCATCGTGAGCACTGTGACCATCGAGCCTGCCAATGAGCAGGAAATCGCCGACACCACCGCAGTGATGGGCGGCGAAGACTGGGAGATGTGGATGAACGCTCTTTCCGAGGCCAATCTGCTCGCCCCGGGCGCCCAATCAGTCGCGTACTCCTATATCGGGCCCGAAGTCACCTGGGCGATCTACAAAAATGGCACCATCGGCCTCGCCAAGAATGACCTCGAGCGCGCTGCGAAAAACATCGACTCGCTCCTCAAGCTCAAGGGTGGCGGCCGCGCCTTTATCTCGGTGAACAAAGCTCTCGTCACCCAGGCCAGCTCTGCCATCCCGGTCGTCCCGCTCTACATCGCGATCCTCTACAAGGTGATGAAAGCAGCCGGTACGCACGAGGGCTGCATCGAGCAGATCTACCGCCTCTTCGCCACACAGATGTACAACGGCCACACGCCTACCTTCGACGACGCGGGCCGCGTGCGCATCGACGACTGGGAAATGCGCCCCGCCATCCAGGACGCCGTGCGAAAAATCTGGCCTGGCATCACCACGGAAAATCTCGCTGCGGAGACGGACATCGCCGGCTACCGAAGCGAGTTTCTGAAGCTCTTTGGCTTTGGTGTGGCCGGCATCAATTATGAAACGGAGACTGAGCCGCATCGGCCCATGCTCTGATCGACCGCCGAGAGTCCCAAACCACGAGGGGTCCAAATTCCAAGGCTTGGAGTTCGGGCCTCCGGGCTTTGAACTGCCATGCGTGCCGTAATCCAGCGGGTGAAATCCTGCCGCGTCACCGTCGCCAGTGAGATCACTGGCGAGATCGCCCACGGGCTGCTCGTCCTCCTCGGAGTCGCGCAGGGCGACACCGAGGCCGATGCGCAGTGGCTCGCGGAAAAAATCTGCGCGCTACGCATATTCGAAGACGAAGGGGGAAAGATGAACCGATCCGTCGTCGACATCGCGGGCGGTATACTTGTCGTGAGTCAGTTCACACTTTTCGCGAGCACGCGGAAAGGCACGCGACCCTCGTTTAACGACGCGGCCAAGCCCGACCTCGCGGTGCCTCTCTACGAAGCCTTCAACCGGCTAGCGACGATAGCCCTAGGGCGACCGGTGGCTACCGGTCGCTTTGCCGCCACGATGGACGTGGCGCTCGTCAACGACGGGCCTGTGACGATCATCATCGACACCAAGTCGCGCGAGTAGGGCCACGCGATAAGGGCCGCGCAGCGTTGCAAGGTCGCACCGTTTACCGCGCTGAGTGACCGCGATCCGCCCGGCCTTTGCAAGGCGGGCCAGCACGGGGCGGAGATCCTTCTGTTGCGAGCCCAGCGACCGCGCCAGCCGTCCGGGGCAGGCGGTCTTACCAGGCGCTACTTTATCCAACGCCGCGACGACATCCGCTGTCGTAGGCCGAGTCATGTTTGCTAGAGGGCAAGTATCTTCTCGAGCGTACGAATATTTCGCGCCGTGGCATCCACAGATTTCATCAGCTTTTCCAGCTTGGGCCAGGCACGGCTCACTTCACTCATCTTACCGTGGCAGAGCCAGTACACTTCGCGGCCGTGGAGGTGAAAAGACTCGATATCGCTGCCTAGGGCATCGAGCGCGTCTTTCATCGCTGCAGCAGGCTTCCTACGCAAAAAATAGATCCATAGCGAGTCACGCTCAGTCACCTGCGGGAAAGCCTTGTGCATGGCAATCGCCTCGATTTCAGATAGCGTACGCACACAGGCTGGAGCGGGAAATCCTAGCGCCTTCGCGAGGCGCTGCTCGATCTTTTCCTCCAGAGTGGAGGTTGGCACATCGGGGGTATCGAAGATCACATTACCGCTCGCGATGTACGTCTCGACATTTTGGAGCCCGATAGCTTCGAAGGGCTTGCGTAACTCCGACATCGCCACGCGATGGCCGCCGGTGTTGATGCCCCGTAGAAATGCGACGCTGCGCGACATGCTGTCTCGTGTCGGCAAACCGTGCACGCTGGTCAACCTAAACCGTCACGTTGGCAACCGAGGTAGTTGTCACACGAGCTGATATCTGCCGAGGACCGCGCATGATCGCCACTATGCCCTACCCCGCCGAGCCGCGGCCCAAAACGCCGCAGGCCCCTGTGAAGAGGCCGAGGGGACTCCCCGCGGCCCTGAATCCGTATGGCCGCCGATCACGCCTCGACACCCAGCTTCTCGAGGACGCGCTGGAGGTCCTCATTGCCACGATATTCGATTACAATTTTGCCCTTCTTCGCCGAATGAAGGAGCGCCACGCGAGCGCCCAAGTGCGACGTCAACTTGCGCTCAATGCCGGTCACGGTCGCGGCATCCTTGGCGCTAAGGCCGGGCTTGGCCGCGGGACGCGCGCCGGCTACACCGGCCGCGGGAGCGGCGGCCTTGGCCACGCCGGCAAGCTTTTCTGTCGCGCGAACGCTGAGTCCCTCTTCAATAACGCGGCGCGCGAGCATCGAGCGCTGCGCGGTGTCTTCGACGCCAAGAAGCACTTTGGCATGGCCGACACTGAGAAGATTTTTGCCGAGGTAGCCCTGTAACTCGCCATCGAGGGAAAGTAATCGAAGCGAATTGGCCACGCTCGCGCGCCCCTTGCCGACGCGCTCTGCGGCGCTCTCCTGCGTGAGATCGAAGTCGCGGATGAGGCTGGCGTAGCCGTGGGCTTCCTCGATCGGGTTGAGGCCCTCGCGCTGGAGATTCTCAATCAAACCCAGTGCGGCAGAGGAGGCATTGCTCGCCTCGACGATGCGGGCAGGGATCGTCTTGATCTTCAGCTGCTGGAACGCGCGCCAGCGGCGCTCGCCCGCTATGAGCTGAAACTTTTCACCCTGCTTGCGCACCACGATAGGCTGGAGGAGACCTTCGGAACGGATACTCTCCGCTAACTCGGCCAGCTGCTCGGGAGTGATCACCTTGCGCGCCTGATAAGGGCTCGGCTCAATCTGATGGACCGCTATCTCCAGATATCCGGGAGCGCCAGCTGGAGTGGTCGCCGGCGCGGGCGCCGCGGATGCAGCCGGGGTACTGAGGGTCTCCTTTGCCGCGGAGGCGGCGGGGGCGGACGCCGGGGAGGCGGGTTTGGCTGCGGCGATCAAGCCGACGAGTCCACGGCCTAGGGCGGGACGGGATTTGGGTGCTGCCGACATGTGCTATTTGGCTCCTGGAATGAAAAGTGTCTGACCCACCATGATCTTCGAGGGGTCGGTGATCTTGTTGGCGTTGATAATGTCGTTCACCTTGGCGTTGTGCTTACGCGCGATCACCGCGAGGGTATCGCCCTGCTTCACCACGTACGCGATGCCCTCCTTCGGGTAGTTCTCGTTGAAGCTGACGGTCGGCGGCCGCTGCGCCGCTTGGCCCTCGGCGAGCGACTTGAGGGCACCGTTCATTTGCACGGTGAGCTTCTCGATCATCGTGGCCGCTTTCTGAGTGGCATCGCGGGAGGCGCTCTCGCCCGAGCGTTCGATGACCTTGCGCAGCTCCGCGACCACTTCATTCAACTGGGCGGGCGTAACGTGGGATTTGTTATCGGCCGCGCTGGCGCGCTGGCGTAACTCGCTATTCTCGCGTTCCAATTCCTCCAAGCGAAGGCTCATCTGGGCAACTCGTTGTGAGAGCACGCGGACATCCTCCCGCAGATTGGCCAGCTCCACTTGCGGGTTTTGTGCTTGGGCCCAAGCTGCGGCGGCAATGAAGCCGACGACGAACGAACGTATCCACATGCTCGCGGAGCTTGTGGAAACAGATTCCGAAAACAAGCGACATGTGACCAAACCACCAACTGTGCCCTGGAATTGACGCCGCGCGCTCGGGCGTAGATGCTCTCCCTTGCGCCACGCGCGTGCCGCCCACCCCTCCGATGATTGTCACCCTACGCCGTGCCTTGCTTGCTTTTGGACTGATTTCTACCGCGCTGGCGGCGCCACCTCCCGAGCTGGCCCGTGCGCTGGAGAACCTCCGTGACCAGAGGAGCTACGCTTGGGAAGTCATTAACACCGATCCGGGGCCCGTGGCGCAAAAGGTCCAGACCCGGCGAGGCTCAGTCACCGCCGTCGTCCAAAACCTTTCGCCCAATATCAAGGGCCAGATCGACCGACAGGGAGACCTGCTTATCTCCAGAGAATGGGCCGACGGCCTCGTGCTCAAGACCGCCATCGCCACGGACGGATCGATGGTCACCCTGACACCCGAGGGCTGGATGACGGATCGCGAAATCCTCACTGCGCAGGCTGACGAGCGACTCCGTAGCACCACGCCCACTCCACGCCTGCAATGGCTCCGACGAGCAGACCGCCCGGAGGTACTGCGCCCCGATCGCGAGCTCACTCCCCTGCTCACAGCCAAGGCTCCATTCGATTTCAACGGAGAGAGCTACGTGGTACAACTTCGCGCGGATGAGGCCCAGCCAGGCGATGCCGCAGCGGAGAACCTCGTCTTTACGCTCAATTTGCGCAACGGAGTCATACGCGACTACGAGGTAAAGATGGACACCAGCCGCCGCGTCACACGAGCGCGCGTGAATCTCGCTGTAAGCGATCACCGCACCGTTATCATTTCCTACATGCCGGTGACCCGGATAGACATACCCGACGAAGCCCGCGCAAAACTAAAGAGCGCGAAGAGTCGGTGATTGCTCCTGACGACAACGCGAGTCCCGGTATCGACAGACGTAGCGAATCCTGCTCGCCCCGGCGACCAACGCAGGCATCTTCGCGCGACACTCACCTGCATGCTCCGTCTCCGCCATCACGCCGTCTTCCTCTGGATCGCTGCGGCCGGGGCATTTGCTGCGCTGCCGCCGTTCAAACCCGGAGACAAACTCCCCGTGCTCACCAACGGAAAGTCTTCGTACGAGGATGTCACTATCCGCGCCATCGGCCCGCGCTCTGTAACAATCATGCACGCCGGGGGTATGGCGTCACTGCCGCTGCGCGAACTCACGCCCGAGCTACAGGCCAGATTCAATTACGACCCCGCAGCCGAGCAGGCCGCTGCGCCTACACCGAGCGCGCCATCCAAAGCCTCGAGCCCGCCGAGGAAAGGTACCGCGGCCAAGACCCCACGCTCCGCGCTCGATGTGCTGCTCCAGCGCTTTGGGCAACCTGTCACCCCTGCGACGGAAAACAATCTGCGGCCTCGCTTCGCCGAGTTTGGCTTGGGTGTGCGCGATCAGGGCGCACGCCCGAGCTGCGCAATCTACTCCATCGTCACGGCCCTAGAGTTTCAAACTGCGGTGGCGACCGGCAGGGCGCAGAATTTCTCCGAGGACTATCTCATCTGGGCGACTCGAAAAACCACCCAACGGATAGCGCCAGATACAGCCTTTGCCACGACGCCCAATGAGCCTGGAGAGCAGATAGCGGACGAGGGGTTTCTTCTATCGGAGGTCGTCGTCGCGCTGCGCGCCTACGGCATAGCACTGCAGGACCAAATGCCTAATAGCCGGGGACGCTTCAATGCCATCGCCACCCCGAGCGAGGAGATCATCGTCTCCGCCAAGCGGCAGCAAGCGGTGGCGATTCATCTCATCCCGGGTCGCGAAGCGCGCACACGACTGGCGAACATCATCCACGCGCTCGATGCCGGATTGCCGGTGCCCATAGGGCTGGCATGGCCCCACTGGCGCACAATCCGAAGCGGGTTTCTCGGCGCACAAAAGCCTATCCCTGGAGCCTACCACGCCGTCACACTCGTCGGATATCGGTCACCCAGAGGCACGCTGGAGGATACCCAGTTTATTTTTAAGAACTCCTGGGGCGGCACGTGGGGCCAAGGAGGGTACGGCACAGTCACGTACGCCTATCTCCATCAACACCTCACCGACGCAATACTGCTGGAGGTGACGAATCCGATCTCGCCGTGAATTTCCTCCTTCTGCATGGCGCGCCCGCCGTCGGCAAGCTCACCGTCGCTCGCGCAGTCGCCGCACGCACAGGCTGGCGGCTATTTCACAATCATCTCGCAGTCGATCTCGCGCTGTCGCTGTACGACTTTGGCACACCGGGTTTCATCGCGCTCCGCGAGGAAGTCTGGCACGTCGCGATCCGCAGAGCGCTGGCGGATCGACTACCCGGAATGATCTTCACCTTCAATCCGGAGAATAGCGTGCCGCAGCGCTTCATCGACGAATTATTTGCCGATGTCGCGATGCGCGGTGGCAGGTTGATTTCAGTCGGCCTCACCGCCAGCGAAGCCGAGATAGAACGCCGCATCGGCTCTGCTTCACGGAAGGAGCACCGGAAGCTCGTCGACCTCTCGCTTTACCGCCGGCTACGCGACGCTGGAGTCTTCGCCTCTCCTATCATCCCGCGAAGCGATCTCATCATCGACACAGAAACGATTTCCCCTGCCGAAGCAGCGCGTGAAATAGCGGAATTTGTCTCCAGATAGCCTGCGTCGGGGGAGGGAAACTCATACAGTAGTAGGCGGCCAGCGAAAGCGCTGTAGCGCAATATCCGCGCAGTGCTTGGCAATCGTCGCGCAGACCATAAATGCAAAACAGAGCATCGTAGCGGCGTGAGGATAAACCCGGCACCTACGACAGCCTGAGCTCCAGAGCGTCAGCTTAGCACCCTATACTTGTATAGACTGCTCCCGAATCGAATGAGCGACTGTTGAACACGTGCTCCTGATTCTGCGATGGCGAAACACCGTATCCGATGACAACTCCCTCTTATCCCAATCGAGCCACCCCTGAGATTGCAACCACCGTGGCGGTACAGATAGCGTTTAGAAATCTACCCACGTCACCCGCAGTGGCGGCACTCATCGAACTGGAGGCCCAAAATCTAGGCCGACGCTTCGATAAGATCTCACATTGTCACGTCGTTGTCGCCTCGCCACACAATCATCACCGACAGGACGACCGATTTTCCATCCATATCGAACTTGGGGTGCCGGATGGTCCGATCGTGGCGATGCACGAACCAGGCCGCCTCGAATCGGCCCGAAAGTCAGCGCGCACCCGCAGCACCGCAGCCAATGATCTCTACACCCTAGTGCGACACACCTTCGCCGCAGCACAGTGTCAGCTCGAACACCATTTCCACCGCAAGCGCAGCCGGGGAAAACCCCAAATCGAACCATGAAAACCCAAGCTCACGAGGGAATGAACACACCGAATCAAAAGGCCGACGCTCCGACCTCATCAGCCGCTCCCAGCACGAACAACGAGTCTGGCGCAGCCCGCTGGCACTGGCACTACCGAACCCTGCTCGCGCTGCGCGAGCGACTCACCCGCGCTCATGCCGACCACGCGCGGCAGGCCATCTCACCGATCGATACGAGCAGCAATGACGCCGCCGATACATCCCAGGAACAAACCGACCGCGATATCCTGTGGGCAGAACTCAGCGCCGAAGATAGCCAACTAGCGGAAATCGACGCGGCGCTGGATCGTATTCGCTCGGGCAGCTACGGCCGCTGCGAGATGACTGGAGAACCCATACCCGCAGCACGACTGCGCGCCCTACCTTGGACGCGTTTCTGTCGCTCCGCCGCACAACACCTGGAGAAGAAATCCAACAGCGACAGTTGAGATATCACACACAGTAAGTAGGGGTAAATGTGGTCAACAGGCCGACCACTTTGTTCGCACGCGACTGGAGATACCACAGCGAACCGGAGCCGCGAATGCCACAGGCTCTCGCGCCTGCTGAGAATAGTGCCGGCCGGGCTCCGACGACTATCGAGCGAGACTAAAGTGGTGGCACTAACTCGGCGAAAGATTCGCCTGAGAATCAGGAAGCCCGACTGCGGTATTCAGACGTGGATCGACCGGGCAATGGCAGGGCAGTGCCATATCCAACAAATCCAACAAGCGATCGTCTCCCAAGGCATCCAAAGTCACCTGCCGGCTGACGGGAGTGAGACCAGCGAGGATTTTGAAGGGACAGTGAGGAGCGTATGCTCCCTTTGGGCAGCGATAGGTGAGTTCCATCAGGCGCCACCGGAGCATATCGGCGCTCTGGGCCAAACTATCGGCAGCAAGCTGCGGCGATTGAGGGGGCTTCTCGGCCATCAGCCCATCGTACGGCAAAGGACGGGCCTAGCCTCCGTACTTTTTGGCTTATGCTGCGCGTATTCTGCTCGGCGTGCAGGAGACGGGCAATCCAGGCAGTCCTACCGACCCTGCCTCACCCGATATACGACCCTTGGAGTGAGCAGTGTGGTGACGGGAACAAGCAGCCAGATGCGACCTTGAAAAAGGTTGTAGTCAGCCAGTAGCACAACCCATGGGGCGCCAAACAGAAAACGACCGCCAATGAACTCGAACGCGAGGGTAAGCCCGGCCCAACTGCAGCCCAGCAGCCACGCCTGCCTCGGCTCGACTACATCGAGCCAGTCGGCGAAAGCCCACCCCAAGGCCGCAATCAGCAGAGCAAGGATGATCGTGCTCGCAAAATGACCGGCAGTGTCGCCCCATCGCGGCGTTATCCAGACCTCGCGCACCGCACCGTTGGCGATGGCCATGGCCAACATCGCGAGCCAGATCACTCCACCTCGCAGCGGCAGACTCATGCCGCACCGGAGCGCCCACTCGCTTTTCGCATACCGATGCCCACAATCGACAGCGTAAGAAGAGAATTGATTGGCATCAACGCAGCGGCGACGAGCGGATTCATCCGACCGGCCACAGCGAGCCCCACTGCAAGAAGATTGTAAGCGACAGAGAAGATGAGCACGGCCACCTGCGTCCGTCGCCGGATGCGATCCACCTCAAAGAGAGCGCGAATCCCACCAATGCCGCGGCCGAGGTAATAGAAGTCGGCTTTGCGCTCCAGGACACCACGGTGGATCACCGGCGTCCCTCGGCAGAGAGCCCGATCAAACGCCAAGCTATCATTGGCGCCGTCGCCCAGCATGAGTACATCATCGGGACCGTGGCGTTCGAGCCATGCCGCCTTCTCATGTGGCGTGAGATCCCCATGAGCACGATCAGCCGGGAGATGAAGACTTCTCGCAAGCTGCGCCACTTTCTCGCCCGTATCGCCACTGAGGATGTAGGCAAACAGCCCCTGCGACCGCAATGCCGCCAGCTCCTCCAGCGCATCCGGCCTCGCTGATTCGGCAAAGACAAATTTCGCCACGGGCACCCCATCTCGGGCGAGAACGGTGCCCTCACCCTCCAGACCTGAGCGCCAGCCGGCCCGGCCGAGCGACCAAACACCGAGTTCCACACCGAAGCCGATAGTCTCGCGCACCTCGCCCGGCAAAGCTTCGGCGTGACCCGCAGCAAGGAGGTTTTCCAGCAAACACTGGCTGACGGGATGCGGATTATCGCGAACCAGCGCCAACAGCGCTCCTCGCGCATGATCGTCCAGCGCGTCCAGCGCAGCGGAATTGCGCAAGATAGGTGTCTCTAGCGTCAGCGTGCCGGTCTTGTCGAAGACCAGCTTGCGCACGCGCGATAGCTTTGCCCACAAGTCACTCTCGCGCACAAAGACTCCCCGCCGCCGAAGCGAAGTCGTGGCCAACTCATCGGCCAGGGGAAAAGCGAGCGCGACTGCACAAGGGCACGAGACCACGAGCACAGCCACCACCACTGCGCCAGTACGCAGCGCATCATGCGTAGCCAGCCACCAACCAACCCCCGAGAGGGCAGCGATGGCCAGGATGCCAATGAGGTACCCGCGCACGATGCGCTCGAGAAGCACGTGGCGCTCTCCATGCCGCTCACCTGGCTGTAGAAGCTGGGCGAGCAGCGACTCCCTCCAGCTTTGTTGCGTGGTGAGCTCAAGTGGCGTGCGTCCCACATTGACTGCGCCCGCCGGGACACGTTGGCCCGATTGAAACGCACGGGGCTCGGACTCGCCGTTGATCGAGGCCAGCGAGAAGGTCGAGGCACGCGACTCCAGCCGCGCTTCGACCGGCAACGTCTGACCCGCAGCGAGCAGGATGCCCTGCCCGGCAACGATCCCCTCGGGAGGCACTTCACCACCGGCCGCGAGGCGCACCCGTTGCGGCACAATCCGCTGCCCCAGCAAGCGCCTGCGGTTGCGCTCCACGGCTGCGACCTGCGCCCAACGACCGACGAGCATCAGTAAAATGAAACTCGATACAAAATCGAAGTAGACGAACTGCTCCTCGCCGCTCATCCAACCGTACAGCGAGCCCGCGTAGGCACCCACGATGCCGAGAGCGATCGGCAGATCGATGTGCATGGCTCTCTCGCGCAGCGCCTGTACGGCCCTAGATAGAAAGTAGCTCCCTCCAACAAACAAACTCAGCGTGCCGAACGCCAAAGAGAGGAGTCCAAAGAGACCGGCCCACTCATAGGACTTCTCCATCCCGAAATACACGGGCAGCGAGAACAACATTACGTTCATCGCAAAAGCAGCGCACAGGCCTATGCGCTTGAGCAGCCCGCGACTCTCCGGCTCGCCAACCGACTCGCCGGCTGGCCCAGCGAGGTAGCCAAAGGCCTGCAGTTTACGGGCGAAATCGACGGCGGAGAACTCTCCTCGAATCCAACGCAGGCGCATCGTGCCGTACTGCGCATTGACAATGATATCCCGCGCGCCGGGCTGCTGCTGATAGACGCGCTCAATCAACCAAACACACCCCGCACATGATATGCCCTGCACATCCAGCATAAGCGACGGCACGCTGTCGGAGCTGGCGTCGGCTTCACGTTGCGCGGCCTCCAGCCACGAGTAATCGCGCGGCTGAAATACGGCGGCATCCGCAGGCACCGTAACATCGTTCTTGATCTGGTAGTACCCCGCCAAGCCATGCTCGTGCACCAGCCGAAAGACATAGCTGCAGCCGGCGCAACAGAAGCCGCTGGCGCGCATGCGATCATCGATGAGCGCTGCACCACAATGGCGGCATACCGGTTTCGAGGTCACGGCCGGGCCGGCCTCCAGGAAGGTCGTCGCACTCATGGTTAAAAGCAAATGAAGGAGCTTGGATCGGGGCCGGCGAAGCCCAAGGTGCCACGCAGACGCCAGCCGAGAACCAACGCCGTCGCCAGCGCAAGCGTCGCCCGCATGCGCCCGAGCCACAATGGCGAGAGTCTCTGCCGCACCCAATGAAACTGAGTCTGCGCAAGCCAGAGAAGCGGCACCGTGCCCAACCCGAAGGCGAGCATCATCTCGACGCCACGCACTGCGGACCCGGATAGCAAGGCAAGCGCGATAATAAAGTAGAGCGGCCCGCACGGCAGCAGCGGAGTCGCCAAGCCCAGCGCGGCGGCAGCCTCCACGCGCGAGCGCCGCCGAAGCGCCCCTTGCAGCCGCCACGTCAACCGGCCTAGCACGGCCAGTTTAGGAAGATAGCGATCCAGCCGGAGTGCCAGCGCCACAAAGAAGATAACAAAAATCCAAGGCAGCCATCGAAACGCTGATTGGGAGAGCCAGGTGAGTGGCGCACTGCCCAGCCCTCCAGCCAGCGCTCCGAGGAGCGCGTATCCCGCCAGTCGCGAAAGATGGTAGACCGTGCCAACGGTGTGGGCATCACTCCGATCTCCACGTACGGGCATCAGCGAACAAGCCAGCGGGCCGCACATGCCTGCACAGTGGAGACTCGTCACCAATCCCGCAACGAAGGCGGCAAGCGGGGAATTGACCGAGGCTAGTTCCATGTCAGCGCGCAGTGACGAGGGGGACTTCCTGCACCTTGTGCCGGGCAGCGATGGTAAACCATGCCGTCCACGCGGCAGCCTGCACCACGAACGCGAGGACAAACCACAGCCAGAGGCGAGATTTCACGGGAGCAACGGCAGTATCCATAAGCACTAGTCTTTCAATAATCGGGCTTCCGGCCCGAGAAACTCCACCTCGCGCTTGAGTTGAAACTCCCCTCCGGCCTCCTCCACCTGAACCTGGAAATGGAAGGGGCCAGTGTAAGTCGCGCGCGACTGGAGCAGCACCAAAGGCTGCACCTGCTCCCCGAGGGCGGGCACTTCGACCAGCCGATCCACTCCCACCACTCGCGAATCGGCTGGAGCGGAAGCCACTTTCACGGCGAATCGCATCGCCTCGTTGCGTTTATTGACGATGCGCACGAGGAACTGATTTCGAATGGCAGTCTCATCTACGATGTAAGGCGCACCCGTCATACGCGTCACCCCAAAGTAGGCTGGCTTGACGGTCGTCAACGCCCAGGTCGCCACGCTGGCCCCAACGAGCAGCAGCACACCGTACAGAATCGTGCGAGGACTTAGCCAACGGGTGGCGCCGCCGGAAAACCCCGTTTGTGAGTCGTAGCGAATGAGCCCACGAGGCCGCTGGAGCTTCGCCATCACGTCATCACAGGCATCGATGCAGGCTGTGCAGCCGATACACTCCATCTGGAGACCTTGACGGATATCGATGCCGGTCGGACAGACCTGCACGCAACGGCTGCAGGCGATGCAATCGCCCACCCCAGCAGTACCCGGTCGCCCGCGCGGCTCGCCCCGCGCAGAGTCATAGCCGACGACAAGCGAGTGGTCATCGATCAACGCCGATTGGATCCGACCATAAGGACAGATTACGATGCAGAGCTGCTCGCGGAACCAGGCAAAGTTGAAGTAAATGATACCGGTGGAAACCAGGATGAAGCAAAACGCAGCCCAGTGCTCACGGGGCGCCGAGTGCACCATCTCCCAGACCTCGGCGAGCGAAACGAAATATGCGAGGAACAGGTGGGTGATGATCACCGACACGAGGATGTACGCGGTGTGCTTGGAGCCACGCTTCAGCAACTTGCTCGCTGTCCAAGGAGCGGCATCGAGGGCGCGGCGTTTTATGGCATCGCCCTCAATCCAGCGCTCAATCCGGCGATAGACATGATCGAGAAACACCGTCTGCGGGCACGCCCAGCCACACCAGATGCGGCCGAGCAGCGCGGTGATGAAAAAGAGCGAAAACCCCAGTCCCGTAATAACGAAGAACAGCAGCCAGAGATCCTGCGCCGCCAACGTAATCCCGAAAAGGTGGAAACGCCTCGCCGCAATGTCGAAGAATGCGGCGGGATAGCCCCCAATGGTGATCCACGGTAGCGAAAGATAAAACGCGATCAGGCCCAACGCGGAGAGCCTACGTGCCAGCGTGAAGCGGCCGTGGGTGTCGCTGGGATGCAAGTACGGCCGAGAGCCATCCTCGCGGATGGTCGTGACCGAGTTGCGATTCGGAGCGCGTTGCACAGATACAGGCATGAGACGAGGTCGGCGCGGGCTACTGGCCAGCGGCCTTGGGCTGCTCGAGAACGATGGGATCGCCCTCCTTGTGCTTGCTGAGGATGTAAGCGGTGAGCTCCGTGATCTTCTTTGTGCCGAGAACGGGGCCCCACGCTGGCATACCCTTTAGGAGCACACCTTTGGTGATGAGATCGTGAATCTCGGTGGGCTTGCCACCGTGTATCCAGAGATTGTCGGCGAGGTCAGGACCGATCGCAGCGGCACTTTCCGTCTTGCCGCGGAGGCTGGCGAGGTGACACGCAGCGCAGTTGGCGTCGTAGAGCGCTTTGCCTGCGTTTACGAACTCGGCGTTCTGACTCATTTTCCAAAGACTGGCATCATCGACCTTCGCTACGCTGAGCTTGGTCGTCTCGATCTTTGCCAGTTCCGCGACCACGGTCTGCTCGGGGCTCTGCCCCACATGAAACCACTCGTAGTACCCCCAGTAGCCCACCCAGAAGACGATCGTGACATAGAGGGTATAGAGCCACCAGTTGGGCAGTCTCTTGTCGTATTCCTGGATGCCATCGTAGACGTGTGGCCGGATGGGATCTTCAGGAGGCGGATTGGATGTCGGCTTCATTGCGAGCGGAAGGAGTGGCGGTTTCGAAAGGAAGATTGGCGAAGCGGGTAAGTTGCGGACGCTTCATGCGCAGGGCGCGCCACGCGAAGGCGAGGTAGATCGAGGCGGCGACCACAAACGCCACGATAGTGACGAGCGCAGTCGCATCCTCCAGAATGAGTCGGCGGAACATGGTGGTAGGGAACGGTGGAAGGTTTAGTCGTGAGCGGCCGCAACCGACGAAGCAGCCGGCTTCTTCATGGGCTCGGATTTGCCGAGGGTCTGGAGGTAAGCGATCAGAGCGATGATCTCCTTCTCCGGCGCCACGAATGCACCGGCAGCTTTCAGATCGGCCGAGATGGCTTTCGCCTGTTCGTCGACCCGCTTCTGGATCTGGTCGGGAGTCCAGTTGGGATAAGGCACACCGAGAGTGGCCTGCACGCGAAGTTTGGAAGGCAAGGCGGCGACATCGGTATCATGGCTAAGCAGCCAGGGGTAGGCCGGCATATTGGAGCCGCTGGACATCGCGCGCGGATCCTCCATGTGGCGGAGGTGCCAGACATTGGGATACTTCCCACCGACGCGAGCGATGTCGGGCCCCGTGCGCTTCGAGCCCCACTGGTAGGGAAAGTCGTAGATCGACTCCCCGAGGCGCGAGTAGTCGCCGTAGCGGAGCACATCCGGCACGAGCGTGCGGATCATCTGCGAGTGGCAGTTGTAGCATCCCTCGCGCACATAAATATCACGACCAGCTAGCTCGAGCGGTGTGTAAGGAATCTGGCGGCGATCCTCGACATTGGCGGCGTTGTGGGCAACGACCGTCGGGATAATCTGAATCAGGCCACCTGCGATCACCGCCACGAAAGTAAGCACTGTGAACGGGAGCGAATTGACCAGCAGGCGATCATACCAGTCGGCCCAGGCCTTGCCACGCGACTCCCAGTGCGAATAGGCAAGGATGCCGGTAACGATGAGGCCAATGAGTCCTGCGATCGCAATCCCATCGCCACCAAACATCCAGGCACAAGAGAAGCCGACGCCAAACACCGTAAAGAGCACCGGGGCGTTAATAAATGTGCCAAGGGCACCCACGGCTGGCGCGGGCGCGTGCGCAGGGGTATCATCCTCAAAGACCTCGATGGAGCCGTTTACCGGCTGGGCGCCGCGAACAGTCATCCACAAGTTATACCCCAGGATGAGGAACCCCACCAAATAGAGGCCGCCACCCGCAACCCGCATGAGCATGAGCGGGCGGATAGCGTTGAGTGTGTCCAAGAAATTAGGATACGCCAAGACGGTGCCCCCGTCGGAGGTGGCATTGAGCATCAGGCCCTGCATGATGCCACTCGTCCACATCGCGGCCACGTAGAGGAGGATACCTACGGTACCCAGCCAGAAATGAAGATTGGCGAGCGAGACAGAGTAGAGCGGCTTGTTCCAAAGACGCGGCAAGAGCCAATAAATCATGCCGGCGGCCATGAAACCATTCCAACCGAGCGCACCAGCATGCACATGGCCGATGATCCAGTCGGTGTAGTGGCCGAGCGCATTGACCGACTTGATCGAAAGGAGCGGCCCCTCGAAGGTGGCCATGCCGTAGAAGGTGACAGCTGCGGCCATGAACTTGAGCACGGGGTCGGTGCGCAGCTTGTGCCACGCGCCGCGCAACGTGAGCAGGCCATTGAGCATACCACCCCAAGAGGGCGCCCAGAGCATGAGCGAAAACGTCATCCCCAAGGTCTGCAACCAACCGGGCAGAGCAGTATTAAGGAGATGATGCGGGCCGGCCCAGATATAAACGAAAACGAGCGACCAGAAATGAATCACCGAAAGCCGGTAGGAGTACACGGGGCGCTCCGCAGCCTTGGGGATGAAGTAGTACATGATACCGAGGATCGGGGTCGTGAGGAAGAAAGCCACGGCGTTGTGCCCATACCACCACTGCACAAGAGCATCCTGGACGCCTCCGAAGATCGGATACGAATGCGTGAAGCTCGTCGGCAGTGACAGGTGATTGACGATATAGAGCATCGCCACCGTGACGATCGTCGCGATATAGAACCAGATCGCCACGTAGAGGCTGGGCTCACGACGGCGAGCGAGCGTCCAGAAGAAATTGACTCCGAAAACCACCCAGATGAAGGCGACCGCGATATTGATCGGCCAGATCAGCTCAGCATACTCCTTGCCGCGAGAAAGGCCGAGCGGCAGCGTGATGGCAGCTGCGACGATGATCGCCTGCCACCCCCAAAAGTGAAGTTGCGAGAGAAAATCACTCGCAAGGCGGGCCTTCACAAGGCGCTGCGTGGAGTAATAGACGCCGGCAAACATCATATTTCCGACGAACGCGAAAATCACCGCGTTGGTGTGCAGCGGCCGGAGCCGGCCGAAGCTAAGCCAGGATTGGCCAAGATTGGCCTGCCAGAAATTGAGCTGAGTGGCGACAAGCACTCCCACCAGCATGCCCACGATGCCCCATACAAGGGTCGCTAGCAGGAACTGACGAACGATCTGGTCGTTGAATTCGAGGGTGATTTTGCGAACGGACATACGCGTAGGGATCGAGAATTAGATTTAGGCGCTTCAGCCCCGCTTGAGGCACCCAGCGCAGGGCGGGCGAGCGCCGTCGTGGCACCCACAGCCAGGCGAAGCCGCATCGCGATGGGCGTGCAGAGGCGCGAGGCGAGAGCCCTCCTCTGCAAGCGGCAGCAGCGAATCGCGCTCCGCACTACTCACGCGACCCCGCGCGTGCTCGCGCAGGAAGAAGACGATGAAGGTGAAAACGAGGCAGAGACTAATGGTGAGAGTCAAAGGTACGACAGTCATGGGAAGAGAAGATTGAGGACGGCTCAGGCGACAGGAGCGGGCGGAGCGATCTCGGGCGCACGCCGGCGGGTCTTCGAGTCGCGGCCATGACGGTGGCAGAGCATTTCCCTGGCAGCATGCCAGTGCTCGAGGTCGCGGCCCTCGGGCCGGCCTTCCTCGATCCACAGCATGTAGGCGGCGTGCTGGATCTCAGCTTCGGAGGGTCCTGTGTCCCGGGATGTGACTTTGTGTTTCATGGCAGATAGGTGGTTTGGATGAATGAGCCTAACCCAGTGGAGAAATTCGCGCTCCGCGTGCGTTGGCCAGAGCTGTGCAGTTCTTGCCAACATCGTTAGGCAGCGCATGCGAACGCGCCGCGCGAAGATCCATCGCGGTGGTGATCGCGGTACTCCGTGGGCGACTCACCAACGACGCGGCGGAACACCCGATTGAACTGAGAGAGCGACTGGAAACCGGCGGCGAAGGCGGCCTCGCTGATCCGGACGTTCGGATTGAGCAACATCTGCTTCGTTTTCTCCACTCGAGTGCGCGCCACGTAGTCGGTGAACGTCAGGCCGACCGCTGCTTTGAAAATCTTGCAGAAGTAAAACGCGCTCATGCTTGCTGCGCGGGCCACCTCCGTGAGGGAGAGTGATTCGTCGAGGTGATCGGCGATGAAGGCCCGCGCCTTGCTGACGGCCGCGGGCTCGGCAGCAGCCTCTTGAATCGCGAGTTCGTTGCTTAGAAGCGAGAGATGCTCGGCAAAGCTGGCGAGCAGGCGCACGGCGGCTTCATAGTTCGAACGAGGGAGCACTCGAGTCTGGAAATACGCGGCCTCCAACTCAGCGACATCGCCCACGGAGTTCCACTGCGCCAGTTGCTGCACGGCGGCCTCGAATTTGCGCGCCGTAGGCGCGCGGAACATCACCTGCCCCGTCTGCAGGTAGGCGACCGTCGTGTCGCCAAGTCGGATGGGCACGACCGAATCATGCAGGCCGGCGAAGCACTCGAGCGTTTTGCTCTGGCCGCATGCCTCCTGCTCAGCGCGCTGCTGCAGCTCGAGGCAAGCCGCACAGGCCTTGTTGCGCATCGCCATCAGCGCACAGAAAGGGCTGATCCGCTTCGAGCCAGATAGTGGTGGCTGGAAAGAGCCGGCGGCACGAATCGTCAGCGGCAGGCCAGTGGCAGTCTCGAAGGCTGAACGGTAGTCGCGAAATAGCGCCGACTTCTCCATCCGCTTGACCAACTCACGGTTTTGCTGGGCGGCGCTGGCGAATGAGGCAGGGGATTGAGGGAGGGCGTTCATGACGCCCAACAGTATCAGAACAAGATATGCGCAGGAAATTGGAGGCCAGACCGCATCTCGCTAAAGGATTTCCCTATGCACCCAAATTCAGGGCTTGCCCTGTAGTCTTGAAGCCTCCGAGCCGCCCGCTGATGCTCGAAGCATGCTCCCCAGCGATCTCTCCCCGCACGCAGACGCCGACAGGAACTCACTCAGGAAACTCGAACAAGATTTCCGCGCGACGCTCAAGGAGTTGCGCGATGTAAAAGCGGCGCTTGATGAGCATTCGATCGTCGCAATCACCGACCCCTCAGGCAAAATCACCTACGTAAACGATAAATTCTGCGCGATATCCAAATATTCGCGAGAAGAGCTCATTGGCCAAGACCATCGCATCATCAATTCCCGCCACCACCCCAAGGAGTTCTTTCGCGAACTCTGGAGCACGATCGGCCATGGCAGGGTCTGGCATGGTGAGATAAAGAACCGTGCGAAGGATGGATCATTTTACTGGGTGGAAACGACGATTTACCCCTTTATCGGTGAGAACGGGAAGCCCATCCAGCATGTCGCCATCCGCACGGACATCACCAAACGCAAGGCCGACGAAGAGGAGATGAAACGAATAGCGGCTGAATTGGCAGAGAAGAACAAGGAGTTGGAAGCGATCGTTTATACCGTATCGCACGATTTGCGCTCGCCGCTGGTGAATGTGCAAGGCTTCGGCAAGCAGCTCCAGCGGGCATGCGACGCCATCCATGCCGCTGCCGAAGCAGCCGGGGATGACGGCTCGGTGCCAGCCGCGCAGCTAAAACAGCCTACGCGAGTCGCGATCCCTCAAGCCTTGCGTTTCATCAACGCAGGCGTCGCCAAGATGGAATCGCTCCTAGCTGGCCTACTGCGCTACTCGCGCCTCGGCAGGGTGGCGCTCACCATCAAGCCGATCAATATGAACGGCCTGCTCGCAGAGATCCTCGCAGCCATGAAGTACCAACTGGACGAGGCCAAAGCCGAGGTACGCATCGACGCACTCCCGATTTGCGAGGGTGATAGCGCCCAGACGAGCCAGGTCTTCTCCAACCTCATTGACAATGCCCTGAAGTATCGCGATTCCGCCAAGCCGCTAAGGATTCAAGTCAGCGGTATCGTGCGCGAGGGACAGGCGATCTACAAAGTCACCGACAACGGCGTCGGCATCGCACTCGAACATCAAGCCAAGGTCTTCGAGATCTTCCATCGACTAAATCCCGATGCCACTGTGGGCGAGGGCCTCGGACTGACGATCGCCCAGCGAGTTTTGGAACGTCAGCGAGGTCGCATTTGGGTTGAGAGCGTACCTGGAAACGGCTCCAGTTTCTTTGTCTCTCTCCCTGCCCTCTCCAACCCGGCGCAAACATTATGAAAAATCTGCCGACGATCCTCATTGTCGACGATGATGAGGGACACGCAATCCTCATACGCGAAAACCTCGAATCCGCAGGCATGGTCAATCGCATCGAGCACTTTAGGGACGGGCAAGCCGTGCTCGATTTCTTCGCGAAGCGCGCGGCGTCCAGCGAAAGCTATATCGTGCTGCTCGATATCCGCATGCCCAAGGTAGATGGAATTGAGGTGCTCCGCCGACTCCGAGCCGACAACGAGTTGAAGATGCTACCGATTATCATGCTTACGACCACCGACGACGTCCGCGATGTAAAGCGCTGTCATCAGCTCGGCTGCAATGGCTACATCCAAAAGCCTGTGGACTACGACAGATTTGCCGAGGCGATCCGCCGTATCGGACTCTTCGTGCCACTGCTGCTCGTGCCGGAATTTGGCACCCGCTAGGCCAGGAATGCCCGCCGCGTTAAAAAACTCCTCGATCCTAGTCGTCGACGACGACGAGGGTATGCTCATCCTTATGGCGGAAGCCCTGCGCGCCGAGGGCTACGAAGTCATCACGGCCGAGTCGGCGAAGGAAGCGCATGCTACGCTCAAATGTCATTCTCCGGCTCTGATGCTGCTGGACTTGAAACTGAAGGATAGCGACGGACCTACTTTGATCTTCAAGCTGCAAGCCGAGAAGTCACTCGTGCCATTTGTCGTGGTCACTGGACAGGGCGATGAGAAGGTGGCGGTCGATGTCATGAAGCAGGGCGCGCTTGATTATGTCATGAAGGATACAGCGCTGATCGATCTGCTACCCTCGGTCGTCAAGCGCGCGCTGGACAACATCGGGAAGACGAGAGCGCTCGAGAGAGCCCGGCAAGAGCATGCGCGTCTCGAGCAGGAGGTGCTCGCAGTCGCCGAGCGCGAACGCCATAGCATCGGCGCAGATCTCCACGACGGGCTCGGCCAGCAGCTCACGGCGATCGAACTCATGATCGCGGGACTCAAGGCGGATGCATCCGGCGATCCATCGCTGACCAAGGGTCTGGAGACCGTCGGCAAGATGCTGCGCGAAGCGATCGCCCAGACCCGATTCCTTTCCCGTGGACTCGTGCCGCTGGGCGACGGGCCAGATGCTTTGCAGATTGGTCTCGCCGAATTGGCGGCACGCATGAATGGCCTCCGGAGAGTGCATTGCCGCTTTCATTGTCCTGAACCCGTCTCGGTCGAAGAGGCCTTTGTCGCGGGGCATCTTTACCGTATCGCGCAGGAAGCCGTGAACAACGCAGCCAAGCATGCCGGTGCTACGCAGATCGCGATCCGCCTCGAACGCAAGGAGCGCACTTTGGAACTGGCGGTGAGCGACAACGGCAAAGGCCTCGGCAACCAAGGCACCGGACTCGGCCTCGGTGTGATGCAGCATCGGGCCAAGCTCATCGGTGGCGAACTCCAGATTGCCTCCGACCGCGGCGTCCACGTAACCTGCCGAGTGCCGCTCTCGTGACAAAGCCCTCATCCCGCATACGCCCCTCTGATCCCCGCTCGCACTCCTCCAACTCAACGGTGCGCAAACGGGTTTTTCTGGTCGACGACCACCCGATGATGCGGGCCGGGCTCGGACACTTGATTGAACGCCAGCCCGACCTTGCGGTGTGCGGCGAAGCGGCAAATCCGGCAGAGGCCTTGAGCATCCTCCCCAGCGCGCGACCGGATATCATCCTGGCCGATCTCACCATGCCAGGGCGCAGTGGGCTGGAGTTCGTAAAGGATCTACTGGCAATCTCGCCCGAGCTGGCGATCCTCGTCGTCTCCATGCACGATGAAGCGGTCTACGCCGAGCGCGCGCTCCGCGCTGGTGCTCGGGGCTATATCATGAAGGAGGCGGGAGGAGAGGCCGTCGTGGCGGCAATAAGGCAGATTCTCAGCGGCCAGGCCTACGTAAGCCCCGCCATGTCTGCCCGAATCCTAGATAACCTCTCCGGGAGGAAGCCTCGCGGATCTACCTCCCCGATAGAAAAATTGAGCGATCGCGAATTCGAAGTATTTCAGTTGATCGGCCAAGGAAAGAGCACGCGCGATATCGCGGAGCAGTTGCATCTAAGTTCCAAAACCGTCGATGTGCACCGAAGCCACATCAAGGAAAAGCTGGAGCTCAAGGACGCCACGGCCCTCATCCGGCACGCGGTACGCTGGGTCGAGACACAGAAAACGGAGGGGTGAGGAGGCCAACCCTCGCGCAAACAATGCCAAACGGCGCGCAGCGCGCCCATACACTCATCTGGCATACTTGCGACATGCAAAGTCTATTGGCCGAGCTCCAGCGCCGCCGTGCAGCCATTCGATCCAAGTGGGAGGCGCTCCTCCGGACCGAGCCTGTCACAAGCCCGCTGGCCGACCCAGACTCGCTCGTCCATCTCATCGACTCGACCATGGAGGAGATACTTGCCGCCCTGCCGGCGGGATTTCTCCCCACGGAGGCCTCCACGTCTCACCAGCCAGTGCCGTGCTCGTGCGGTCGAAATCCGCTCCTAGCCTTCTTCGCGGCCGGCCGGCAAGCAATGCGAGAAGGCTTGGTGCTCTCACAAGCTGCACTCGCCCCCCTCGATCCGAGCCTGCGGGATGCATCGCTCATCACCCTTAACAGAGTAATCGACGAGATCGCCCTTCGCGAAATAGAAGCGTTTTGCGGCCTTTGCCAGTTTAGGAATGGCCATGAAGCTCGCCGATCCTCCGCCCTCCTCGTCGTTTGATTAGGGGGCAGCTACGGAGGACTTGTGAAGTCGCTCGCGGAAGACGGTCGGTGACTCGCCTGCAATACGGCGAAACACGCGGTTGAACTGCGAAAGCGATTGGAAACCCGCCGCGTAAGCCACCTCGCTCACCCGCTTGTTGGGATTGAGGAGCATGCTTTTCACCTTTTCTACGCGGACACGGGCAAGGTAGTCGGTGAAGGTCATGCCCGTCACCTTCTTGAAGCTCTTGCAGAAATAAAAGGCACTCATGTTCACAGCGCGGGCCACCTCGGTCAGCGATAGCTCGTCCGCGTGGCGCTCCGCGATTAGCGCCCTCGCTTTGGCGATGCCGGGCATCCCGGAGGCGTCAGCCTCCACCATCAGTTGATTACTCAGCGCCGATAAATGTTGGGCAAAGATCGCGAGCAGGCGCACGATCGACTCGTACTGCTTTCGGGTCACGACTCGCGTCTGAAAATACGCTTCCTCCAGCCGTTTGATATCCACCTCGGAGCCGAACTTCAGAATCTCCTTGGCCGCATTGGCGAAGTCCCCGCTCTCGGGCTTGCTGGTAAAGACCTGACCAGTCTGGAGAAACGCGATCACATTCTCCCCCACCCTCACGGGCACGGCGGAATCACAAAGTCCTGCGAAGCACTTCAGTGTCTTCGGCTGCAGGCGAGCTTCCTCTTCGACGCGGCGTTGAAGTTGGAGGCAGGCGGAACAGGAGCGGTTGGACTGCGCCATGAGCGCGCAGAATGCACTCTCCTTGGGATCTCCATGGTGCGGCAGATCGAAAGCCTCGATGGGGCGCAGCGCGAGCGGCAGCCCCGTAGTCTCCCGGAAGGCATGCTCGTAATCGCGAAAAATGCGCGACCGTCGCAGTTGTGCGACGATGGCTCGGCTCTCCTGCGGACTTATGGCGGGGACGCTCATGAGTGGGTGGGGACGGCAGCGGCGGTTGGAAAGCTTCGCGCCCGCGCAAGATCGCGGGCGAGCCCCTCGCGGAAATCCGGATGCGCGATGGAGATCAGAGCCTCTCCTCTCTCGCGGAGCGATTTGCCGTGGAGATTTACTGCTCCGTACTCTGTGACGACCCAGTGCACATGGCCTCGTGTGGTGACCACGCCAGCTCCCGGGTTTAGCTCGGCGACGAGACGCGAGAGCTTGCCCCCAGCGGCCGTGGAAGGCAGCGCGATGATAGGCTTTCCGCCGGGCGAAAGCGCAGCGCCGCGGATGAAATCCATCTGCCCGCCTATCCCCGAGTAGATACGGTGCCCGATGGAGTCGGCACACACCTGACCGGTAAGGTCGACCTGCAGGGCCGAGTTGATTGCCACCACTTTTGGGTTCCTGCGAATGATCGAGGTGTCGTTGGTCCAGTCGCAGGGGTAGAATGCCACCAAGGGATTGTCGTGGACAAAATCGAAGAGCCGCCGCGTACCATTTACGAAGCTGGTCACGATCCTGCCAGTTCCCACGTTTTTAGAACGATTGGTCACCGCGCCAGACTCCACCAAATCCACCACAC
Organism: uncultured Opitutus sp.; assembly: GCA_964480585.1. Lineage (GTDB taxonomy): Bacteria > Verrucomicrobiota > Verrucomicrobiia > Opitutales > Opitutaceae > ER46. The sequence continues at coordinate 72,042 of CAYZPV010000005.1, forward strand.
GATCGGAAAACATCTCTGTGTGGATACCCAAGTCGTGCTTGCCGTGCAGCCGCGAGAGCACCGCATCGGGTATGCCGCCGATGCCCATCTGCAATGTGGAGCCGTCTTCGACCAAGTCAGCTATCAACTCGCCGATCCGAGCCTCGACCGCCGATTCCCGCTCGGGATGGTGCTCAACCAAGGGACGGTCGGTAGCGACAAACGCATGCACCCTGTCCAGGCGCACCACGTTGTTGCCGTGAGTGCGCGGCATTTGCTCGTTGATCTCGGCGACTACAAATCGCGCCGTCTCGACTGCAGCCTTCGCGGCATCGCAAGAGGTTCCCAACGAGCACAGGCCGTGCGCATCTGGAGGCGAAAGCTGGACAAAAGCGAAATCGAGCTGCACAGCGCCCGAAAGAAATAAGCCCGGAATGTCAGAGAGGAAAATCGGCACGAAGTCCGCGCGGCCTTCGGCGATCGCGGCGCGTAGCGGTGCTCCCGTGAACAGTGAAACCGAGCGAAACTCATTCTCGCGGCCCGCCGCGGCAAACGGCGCCGGGCCCGCAGTATGCAGATGATAGAGCTTCACATCCTCGAGGCCGGAGCGGGCGCATAGAGCCTCCAACAAGGGGGCGGGTGTGGCACACGCCCCATGCACAAATAGGCGCGTGCCGCTAGATACGAGCGAGACGACGTCTGCCGCCGAGACGGCGCGAGATTTCCAACGTGAGGGCATGAGAGGAAAGTGTGGCTACTTTGGCACCGGACCTCGCGCGACCGAAGCCGCAACACAGCGCAGGGAATGTGAAGAACAGCGCATTTTTTGCTCTGCTTCGAATATCGCGGGATATCGCCGAGTTGCAGTGGGACGGCAGCGGCACTCTTCGGCTTATCGATCAAATCGTCCGCGAATGTGCCTGAGCGCCTCCTACGAGAGTGGCATCGAACCGCATCGCTATGACCCGCAACAGCGGCACGCCTACCGGGGTGACACGGATGCCCTCGCGGCTACGGATAATCAACCCATCGGCTATCAGATCATCAAGCCCATCGATCTCCGCGGCATAAGTGTTGGCAAAATCTATCTCGAGAGCACGAGAGAGCTGCTCAAAATCGAGCCTCCGATCGCACATCAAGCCCATGATGATGGCCCTCCGGCGAACATCCTCCGGAGTTAGTCGTAAGCCCCGCTCGACTGGCAAGCGATCAGCGTCCAAAGCAGCCCGCCATTCTGGGAGTGTCTTGAAGTTTTGCCGGTAAGTTACCGACGTCGAAGAGATGGCCGCGATACCGAAGGAGTATAGCGATGCACCAGCCTGCGTGCTGTAACCCTGGAAATTGCGATGGAGCGTCCCCTCTCGCTGTGCCTTGGCGAGCGCGTCGTCAGGACGCGCAAAGTGGTCTAGCCCGATATCGACAAAACCCGCTTCGGTAACCTTCTCATATGCCACCGCAAACATCGCCAATCTTTCCTCCGCGCTCGGGAGATTCCCCTGTTTCTCGAAGATCCGCTGGGCCGGCTTTATCCAAGGCACATGTGCATAGCTGAAGACCGAGAGCCGATCCGGATTCAAGCCAAGCACGTCATCCAACGTGCGCCTGAAAGACTCCGCTGTTTGCAACGGTAGTCCTTGGATCAGGTCCACATTGATAGATCCGAAACCCATGCTTCGCAGCCAGTCGAAAGCATCTTCATTCATCCTCTGCGGCTGCACCCGGTGGATCGCAAGCTGCACCCGGGGATCCGTATCCTGCACCCCCAGCGAAGCTCGATTTGCACCGATCTCCCAGAGGGCTTTTACGTGCTCGCCCGTGAGGCGCCGCGGATCAACCTCCACACCAAATTCACAGTCCGGTGCACGCCGCGGGAAAAGTTCTTGGATGAGAGCGCCCAAGCGACGCAACTCATCCGGCGGGAAGAAGGTCGGTGTACCTCCTCCCAGATGTATCTGGGAGACGACCCGATTGCAATCCATCTGGGCGGCCGCGAGCCGCATTTCCCTCTCCAAATCTAGCAGATACTCCGCGGCAGCTTCACGCCGCTTGGTAATGACTGTATTGCAGCCGCAGAACCAGCACCGCGTCTCGCAAAAGGGGAGATGGAAATAGAGCGAAAGCGGCCCCCCTCCGCCGTTGTCCTCACGTAGCGCCTCCTCAAGACGGAGGGCCGACATATCTTCGGAAAATTTCGTTGCAGGGGGATACGACGTGTACCGAGGGCCTGGAATCGAGTACTTGCGGATCAGATCCAGACGCACGGTGCGATTTTCTACGACAGGCATCATTTTCTTTTGCTCAGCATTATGGCGCATCGAGCCTCGAAGCGCTGCGCCTACCTTGCGCGACCCTGCGCAAATATTGCTGCGCTGCGGAGCCTTGCCTTATTCAGATGCAGGAGCCGGTGGCGGTGCGGGTACGTCAGCGGCCGGTTGAGAGCCCAAAGCGCGCGTCACGGCCTCGAGTAGTTCAAAGGAGGTATATGGCTTGGGCAGAAGATCGGCCACGCCGAGAGTCTCCAATTCCGAACGCTTTTCTCCGCTGATTAGACCCGTAGCTGCAAGAATCGGCAGCTTGGGATTTAAGTCACGGAGCGCTCGCGCCAGTGCCACTCCGTTCATCTCAGGCATCATGAGGTCCGTCACCACTACCCGCACCTTTTCCCGTTGGAGCAGGTAGAGGCCCAAGCCCTCGCGCCCATTTGCCGCAGTCAACACTGTGTAGCCGTTATGCTCAAGCACCCGCTGCATTGCTTGTCGCACATTCGTCTCGTCGTCCACGATAAGCACGAGTTCGCCGCGTCCGGGCGCCGACTCAGCCAGTTTCACTGGGAGATGACTATCGACACGAGCCTCTGCCGAAGGAAGGTGCACGTGAAACTTGGTGCCTCGGCCTACCTGGCTCTCCACGGTCACAAATCCACCATGGCTCTTCACGATGCCAAGCACAGTCGATAGGCCCAGCCCGGTCCCCTTGCCTGGCGCCTTCGTAGTGAAGAATGGCTCAAAAATTCTGGCCTTCGTCTCGTTGGACATTCCATGGCCGGAGTCCGATACAGTTATGACCACAAATCGCCCGGGCTTCACACCGGGTTGCCCTTCCAGATCGTCGGGACATAGCTCGAGGTTCTTTGCGTCAATCGACAGGCGGCCTCCGTCTGCCATGGCATCGCGCGCGTTTACGCAGAGGTTCATCAGCACTTGGTGGAGTTGGGTCGCATCGCCCACCACCGGCCAGAGATCGGAAGGCACCTGATGTACGATGCCGATTTCGCGCGGAAAGGTCTCGTTCATGATCGAGGTCATCTCCTTTACGAGATGCCTTAATTGCAGCGGCCCACGCTCTCCTGCGATGCCTCGACTGAAAGTCAGGAGCTGCCGCACCACATTGGCGCCACGCTGCGCACTCGATTCTACGATGCCGACGAGATCGATATCGCTTTGCGCGGAAAGCTTCTCACGGAGGAGCGGCCCGATCATAAACATGGGCGCCAGGATGTTGTTCAGGTCGTGTGCTACCCCGCTCGCCAGTGTGCCGATAGCTTCCAACCGTTGAGCTCTCAGAAACTGCTCTTCCAGTTCCTTGCGGTCGGTGATGTCCTGCGCACAGCCGACGATACGCACCAATGTGCCATGGGCATCTTTCACAGGATAAGCTCTGTCGCGCACCCAGCGGATACTCCCATCGGGGCGCATCACGCGATAGGTTTCATCGTACGTGCCGTCTGATTGCTTGGTGAGCGCAGCATGCAGTATCCGCTCTCGATCGTCGGTGTGAATGGCCTCCAGCCAGGCCCGGCTCGACACGTAGAGATCCTCGCCCCGCCGGCCCCAGATATCGCTGTAGCCTGGGCTGACGTAGAGTATACGCTTCTTCTCGACATCGCTGATCCAGAAAACTTCACGGATCGTCTCCACGACCTCTCGGAAGCGCGCTTCGCTTTCACAAAGCGCCGCTTGCATCTGCTTGAACTCCGTCAAGTCCACACAAGCTCCGGTCATACGCACAACGGCGCCGTTCGAATCGCGCTCGACATGTCCCCGGTTCGCCAGCCAAACGACCTCTCCGTCGGGTCGCACGACACGATACTCCACTGATGCTTCCGTGCCGGCTGCCAATGCCTCCGAGATAGCGCCATCCAGTGCGGCACGATCATCGGGATGCACCCACCTTCTGAGAGCATCCAGCCCTCCCGCCACAATCTCATCGCGCGTGCGACCGATGAGACGATGAATAGCCTCATCGTATTCGACACGTCCGCTACTCGCATCCCAAGACCACGTGCTGATGCGCCCTGCCTCCAGCGCCACGCGTAGTCGGATGCGCGATTCACTGAGGGCATCTTCGGAGCGTTTACGAGCGGTCACATCTTCCGCAAAGATCACGATCCCACCCACCCGTCCCGTATCGTCCACCCAGGGCCGGACCTCGCGCCGTAGCCAAATCTCAGAGCCATTTGGACAACGCAGCATCTCCAGATCGCGCGACACCGTCTCACCTCGAAGGGCACGCGCGTGCACTTCGCGCCAAACTTCCGGGAGATCGGTGAATATGTCGTAGTGCTTCACGCCGATCAACTCGCGGCCTTCCAACCCCAAATCAGCCCGCCACCGACGACTGGCCGCCACATACCTTAAGTCTCGGTCCAAGACCGCGAGCGCAACTGGCGCCTGATCGACAAACGACTTGAGCTTGGCCGCCAGCGCGAGTTGCCGCGCAAACTTCGCCCGAAGCATAAAAAACAACCCGACCGCAGAAGCGCCCACAAACAGCCATCCCTTGGCGATCTCTATTTTCACCGCCGTCTCGTGATCGGTCACGACTGCAAACAGCAGCCCATCCGAGAGAGCGATCCAAAGCGCAGCCAGAATCAAGTATCCGATCGCTACTCGCCCTGCCGACATCGCAGGAGGCGTGAATCCTAAAAAGGGGGTGTCCTTGGACAAGGGCTGCGCTGATATATCTCGACGGGATTCCATGATAGGCGGAGTGCTGTCCGCAGTCTATCGGATCGAGGGAGCCCGAGCCTCCGCATCGTTTGCCAAGGGCTGATCAAACCTTGCGCTACTCAGCCTGAATGGCGCCCAACCTCGTTAAATCGTGTCTCCAGTAATCCAGATCTAGCAACACACGCCTGTGCACACCTTCAATTGCGACGCCTAAAATTTGCAGGAAGCCAGCCAGATCGCCGGAGGTCGGCATCTGAACATGTAGCTCGCTGGCATCCTGCACCGTATCTACGGAGTCCACGATCAATCCTATTTTAGCTTCAGCGAAGCCATCCATGGAGCGCCACGCGACCAGCACACGTGTCTGTTGATCGAATGAGACACCACAGCCCATCTCCACCCGCAGGTCGAGCAGCGGCACCATCTCTCCGTAGAAGCAAGCCCTACCGTAGCGATAATCGGGAGGGTGCATTACGGGCATGATGCTCGACAGCGTGCGCACCTCTGCAAACCGCAGCAGCGGTATCCCGAATCGGAATGATCCCACGGAAAAGCCGAGGTATTGCATCTTTCGCTGGAAACTCCCTTGAAGACGGCCCCAAGGGTCTACAGCCGTGCTCGATCCATATCGAGTCACGCGACGCCCTCCATTCGACCAAGCGCCTCGACCGAAAGGGCGCGGTCGATATCCAAAAGCGCTTTCACGCGTTCACGTACCTTCGCCACGCCGAGAAGGTAGTCAGGGTGCGAAGCTGCTCTAAAGCTCGGCTGGGGTGCGACGTCTCGGGCTTCGATCGGGGCGATCCCCTCGCCTGCGTCTACAATCAGACCGAGCAGCACCTCGCGTTCGCCCGAGTTTTCCACGTTTACCACAACAATGCGGGCGTGATCGTCTGCCTCGGGATCGAGGCCAAATTTCAACCGAAGGTCGACGACGGGAATCACGCGGTCGCGTAGAGTGACAACGCCACGAACAAAATCCGGCATCTGGGTGACTGCTGTAATCGGTCGGAGACAGGTGATCTCGCGCACTTTCAGCACAGCGATGCCATAGGATTCGTCCGCCAGGACGACCGTGAGATACTTGCCGGCAGAGGACGCCGAAGCGGGTGGCAAATTTGGGTGCTTCATGGATCAGACCTCGGAAAACAGGGTGTTTGCATCGCGATAGCCTCGCGCAACAACACGTGGCTTGGCGGCTCGTACAGCTGCGGGTGCAGGGCGCTTCGCACGCTTCTCGATTCTCGGCACTCCGGTGGGTGGCCGCACCCCGAGCTGTCTCTTGTAAGAGACAGCACTCCGACTCTCATCCGATTCGCGGCGAATACCCACTAATGCGTTTAGTTCCTTGACCGTAACAAGCATGGCCCGTGCTTGGGCGTTCAATTCCTCCGCCGCGGAGGAACTCTCCTCAGCGGCAGCAGCGTTAGACTGGATAGCTTTATCCATATCGCTTACCGCCGTGCTGATCTGTCGCAGGCCCGCCTCCTGCTCGCGGCTCGCAGAGGCCACTTCGGCTGCGAGCACATCCACTTGGTGAACAACACTCACGATATCGCCCAGGCTCGCCGCCACTTTCTGGGTGAGACGCACACCTTCGCCGGTTTTATGATTGGCAGTTTCGATCTTCGCTGCGGTTTCCTGTGCAGCCTGCGCTGCGCGTTGCGCGAGGCTGCGCACCTCTTCAGCTACCACGGCGAACCCCATCCCATACTCGCCTGCTCGGGCAGCTTCTACCGCTGCGTTGAGCGCTAGGATATTTGTCTGAAACGCTATCTCGTCGATCGTCCGTATAATCTTCGAAATTTCGTTCCCAGCTTGCTCGATCTCTCCCATTGCGTGGCTCATCGCCTGCATGTCTCGGCCTCCCGTATCCGCAAGCTGCCGCGCCTTCTTGGCCAACGCATTCGCCTCCTGAGCGCCCTTAGCGTTCTGCGCCGTCATGCTACTTGTCTCCTCAAGAGAGGCGCTCGATTCCTCCAGCGAAGCCGCTTGTTGGGAAGTGCCTGCCGCGAGAGTCTGGCTAGAGGAGGCGACCTGCGCGGCCGCAGCGGCGACTTCTGCCGAGGCCACGTGCAGCGCGGTGGCGCTACGGCTCATGGTCCTCACAATATTCCGGGTGAGCCACGAGCCGAGACCGACGGCAGTAGCGACGACGACAGTGGCGGCAATGATCTCCCAGATGGTTGTCTGCCGTACCGTCTCCGCGGTCGACTTTTCCTGCTTTTCTGACGCTCGTGCTGCGAGAGCGACGACTTCTTCGATGGCATGACGATGCTTGCCATAGCTCTCACTCAAGGCGCTTTCGACGAGCGCTTGGGCGCTTTGCAAATCTCCCCGCTCAATCGCTGGTGCGAATTTCTCACGCACTACGGTAAAAAAGTGGTTAGCATGTGTGGCTGCATCCCCCACAAGCGCAGCCTTCGTCTGAGAATCCCCCAGTTCGCGGCTCCAAAAGTTGATGCGCTCATGGAAAATGTTCTCCGCGCGCGCGATCTCAGCTAGCGCCTTTTTCCGCACCTCCACATCGTGGATGTTGGCGGCCTCCCAAGTGAGGAGATAAGCCTCGATGATGTAGGCCGTTGGCGGAAGGATATCCGCTGTGAGATCCTTCGCGCGAATGATATCCTCATAGGCGGCACTGCCGATCTGGACACGCTCCCGACTCAGGTGCGCCATGACGCAAAAGGCGATGATGAGGCCGGCCATGAGGGCGACCAACCCTTGAAGTTTGCGTGTCAGCGATACCGTTTTCATTAGCCGCGTGTGTGCGATCAGTGCGGCCGAAAGGATACGTCATCCGGGACCTTCAAGTCCCGAGAGCACATCTACTCACCTCTTGCCGCAAAAACTACTCCGTCGACTTCACTGCCCCCACTCGAGGAAGGGAGAAGGAAAAGCACGAGCCCAAGTCTGGTTGGCTTGTCGCCCTCACCTCTCCGCCATGCATTTCCACAAGCAACTTCACGAGCACCAAGCCCAGCCCTGTTCCATCATACCTGCGGGCAAGGCGTGCATCGAGCTGCACAAACGCGGCAAACAACTTTTTCAACTCTCCAGCTTCTATTCCGATGCCGCGATCCCACACTTCGAATCGCACCGCAGTCTCATCGCCTTCGACTCGCAGGCCAAACTCTCCGCCTTTGGCGGTAAATTTGGAGGCATTCTCTAGTAAATTATCGAGCACCTGCTTGATACGCCGCCCATCCACAACGAGACTCTGCCCCGGCACGCGATTTTCGAACACGACTTTCTGCTCCTTGGCCACCGCCTTGGCGTGGATGGTTTCCAGGCTTGCGGCACAGATTTCCGCGATAGGGCAAGGATGCTTCTCCAACTGCGCCTGGCCCGCTTGAATCTTTGCAAGGTCGAGGATGTCATTCACGAGATTCAGCAGCCGAGCACCGCTGGTCCGCATAACTTTTAGGTAGCGACGCTGCTGCTCCGTGACGGGGCCGGCTGCCTCTTGTATCATTGTCTCCGCCAGTCCCAAGATTCCAGCCAGAGGCGTTCTCAGTTCGTGACTCATGGTGGCGAGGAAGGCGTCTTTCGCCCGTGCGGCCTGCTCCAGCGCCGCACTCTGCTCGCCTAGTCTCGATGCGAGACGCTGCAAGTCGTCTACAGCAATCTTCTGCAGCTGTAGCACGGACAACAGGTCCAGCGTAGGATCGTGGATCGCAAAGTCGGCAAGGGTGAGGCCATACCGACCGAGTTCTTCGGTATCAGTCAGCCATGGCGAACCGAGGAATACGCGCTCCCTACCCACCCTTCGCATCTGCCCTCGCAGCGTCATACCCGAGGAGTCCACCCGCAGTGTATATAGCCGCTTGGGAAAGACATCCCAATCGCTTTCAGCAAAAGCGTCGTGAGGATGCACCGCCGAGACTACCTCGCGCAAGATCACCCCCACACGCACATCCGGAGCTACACGGCCAAGGGCTGCACCAACACTGACTATCCGATCTCCCGCACCCACCGTGATGTGAAATGGGAAGACCGCATGAAGCTCTCCCTCCGAGAGCAATAGGCCTGTGCGTTCCGTGCTCACCATTCCACTAAGAATTCGTCGTGGTCGCCGCCCGCTGTCTTCGATTGCAGGAGGGTGACACGCGTCGGTGTGCCAAATAACTTTCCGAGTCCGATGATCAGCCCCTCGGCAAACGCCGTAAGTCCTGGCCGATGCGTGTAATAGTGTAAGTGCAAGGACCGCGACATGCGATCCGTCACCTCAAACCGCGGTGGAATCAGCTTGGGGTACACCAGCACGATGCGATCATGGAGGTGCGGCAGGTGGCACAGGAACTCATCAATCGCATTTCCGCCCGCTCGGAGGAAATGCGCATATCCTTTGGCTGCGGTATGAAGTACCCAATGTTCGCCGAATGCACGCAGGATATCATCTGGCGGGATCCCCAGCACATCGCTCGCGGCCGCCACGAGTCGATAGGTGATCTCATCCGGATAGCCGACGTGGCTGATGAACGCCTCGTCCGCCACACCCGCGCGGCGCTTGACCGCGAGCCATGTAGCCTCGCCGTGCACAGAGGTGAGCAGTTCCTCCACGGATCTATTTACCATGCCATACATAACGATCCTCCGCTACGCTTACGCGCCGGTAGTGCCTCCCAGAGCGGTGATCGCCCTGCGCAAATTCTCACGCTCCACCGGCTTTTCCACGTAGTCGTCAAATCCCGCGGCCACGCATTCAGCCCATCGCGATTCCCGGCGGTGCGCCGAAAACGCCACCAAGCGGCATGGCCGGCCCCCATCGGCTGCCGGCAAGTTGCGAGCCTGGCGCGCCACGCTAAAGCCATCGCCATCGAGCATCTCGAGGTCGATCAGCGCGACATCGAATGAGTCCCTGGTCAGCTTTTCGACTGCCTCGGCAGCACCGTCGACCACCGTGAGTCGTGCGCACCTACCCTCCAGCATACTGCGGATCACCTCCTGGTTTGCGATATCGTCGTCTGCTACCAAGACGCGCAGCTTTGAAGTATCGTCGCACGGCGGCAGCACAGGAGGCTCTGATGCAGGCGCGAGTGGCGGCTCCGCTCGCTCGGCCTCAATAGTAAAAAAGAATTCCGCACCGTAGCCCGGAGCGCTCCGTACTTCCAAGCGCCCCCCAAACAGCTCGACCAGTTGACGGCTGATCGAGAGACCAAGCCCGGTTCCCGGCACAGAGCACTTGGCGGCGCCTGCGAGCTGCGTGTAGGGCCGGAATAGGCGCGCTTGCTCTTCAGGCGATAGGCCCGGCCCCGTATCTTTGACTGAAAACTTCAACGCCAGCGACCGCGCCGTTTGCCCGACACATTCGACTCGCATGTCTACCGCGCCTTCCTGCGTGAACTTCAAGGCGTTGCCGACGAGGTTGATCAAAACCTGCTGCAGTCGCGGGCCATCGATCAGCACCCAAGCCTCGGCGTCTGGCGCCACCTTCACCTGCCAGTTCACACCCTGCCCGCGAGCTCGTTCCTCAAAAAGCGCATATACCTCGGTGCAGAGACTGCTGAGTGCGCAGGGCGAGGCGCTCAGCTCCAGTTTGCCCGCCTCCACCCGCGATAGATCCAAAAGATCGTTAACTACGCTCAGGAGTCGGTTGGCCGAAGACTGGACCAGTCGGAGGCGCGCTAACGTTGTCGGATCCGCCAAAGGCTCGTGTAGCAGTATATCAACGATCCCGATGATCGCGTTTAGCGGGGTGCGTATTTCGTGGCTTGTCATTGCGACGAAATCACTCTTCGAGCGACTCGCTGCTTCTGCCTGGTCGCGGGCGGCCACCGCCTCCGCTGTGCGATCCTTCACTTTGCGATCCAGATCGAGGTTGGCCTGCCTGAGCTGCGCATAAGTCCCCTGCAATTGTGCCGCCAAGCGATTGAACGCAGTGTAGACGATCGCTATCTCATAGGGGGCGCTGGAGGATCGATTTTCAATCGGTTCCACCAATCGCAGAGATGCCTGCCGGTTGGCCTCATCGGCAAAGTGCTCGAGCGGCTCCGCCGTGCGTCGTCGATCGTTTCGCGCCATCCAGGCCGCTGCCGCGATAACCGTTGTCGCAAGGCCCGTGAAGAATGCGACCATCCATCCGCTGCCTTCCAATCCAGCCAGCAGCGGTCGCTGCACTACTACCATCGATCCATAGCGAACAGAGCGTGCGGCATGCCCTGTATATCGAGTGGCCACACCGCCCGTACCTGGCCCGTCGAAACGCACTAGCGATCCATGTTCCGCACCCTTGATCACCGGTGCCAGGTGGCTGAAGCGCAGCAAATGCATCGCGTCGAGACCAACCGACGTCGAAGCATAAATTACCCGGCCACTTGCGTCTGCGAGAGTGATACCGATGCCTTCGCCGAGGTTTGCATCGATGATGCGGCGCGCGAAGGATTGCACCTCCAGGGAGCCCTCCACGACCCCCGCGAAACGGCGCTCGGCGGTGAAATGGGGCGCGCTAATGGCCACCAGTGTATCGCGACCGAACCCTCGGCCGCGGAAAACTCCTGAAACATACGAGCTCCCAGTCTCGCGCGGCACTCTGAAATAATCTCGATCGGCGACATCAGTCGTTTTTACCCCCGGCAGGCCTCGAGGTGCCGCATGCATGAGACGCCCGGTGGCATCCGTCGCCAGCATGGTGATGAAGGCAGGATGCGCACGCTGAGTCTCCTCAAGGATCACGCTCGGATCCATCCCTCTTTCCACCGCCCCTGCCGCCGACTGGATCGCCGCCTCGTGCAGACTTAGGAATAGATCCAGCTGGCCGAGGATGCGCTGGCTGGTCGCTGAGAGCATCTCCTCATCCTCCCGCGTGCTATATACCCACAATAGCGTCGCAGTGCCTAGGCCTGCCAGTAATAGCGGTGCGACTCCCAGCACGAAGACCGACATGAACACCGTATCTCGCATGCGGCGCCGTCCAATCGCTCGCCCATCCAGCCAGGTTGCCAACTCCGTCTGCCTGAGGAGAAACACGGCGATGCTTACCGCTACGATGTGGTTTAGCGTAAGCTTCGCCGCAAGGATCGCAAAAATATCAGTGGGCAGATTCTGCATGCCCACCCAGTGCCAAGCGCTAATTGGAATCCCCACGATCAGCCAGAAGCACAAGTCGAGCATGAGAGTTTTTCGATGCCAGAAACGCTGCCCCACCGAAATCCATAAGGCCTCCAGCGCAGCTATGCCGCAGAGCACGGGATGATCGAGCTGATAGATGGTAGTCGCCATCGGCACAGCGGCCGCCAGGATGCTCCACGGACGGCGGAGGATCAGCACCAGCGGCATGTAGATCAACGGCCCGAGAAAGAAGCGCGTATCCCCGACGAGATTGATCGGGACGAAGTTCGCCGCGCCAGCGAGTATGACCAAGAGCGCGACTCTCTGCGGATATTGCAGGGTCTTCTGATCCACGATCACGGCAGCGTTTTCGCTATCGACGGCGCTCCAGCTAGTACGCCCGCACGTTTGGGGCACGGGAACTGCACATAAAACGTCGCGCCCTGCCCTATTTGGCTCTCTGCCCAGATTTCGCCCCCTTGACTGCGCACAAGACGAGCCACCAGCGAAAGTCCCAAACCGAGACCATCACTACCCTTTGCCGACTCCAGTCTAGAAAACTCCTGGAAGAGTCTGTCCACCTGCCGTGCATCGAAACCCACTCCATTATCACGCACGAAAAGCACAGGCTTCTCCGCACGATACATCCCTCCAATCGCGATCCGAGGCTCAGGCCGCTGAGCCGAGTATTTGAGCGCATTGGCGATAAGGTTGTAAAAGATCCGCTCTACCACGACGGCGCTAACCCCCACGACAGGCAGGGCACCGATCTCGAAGTGCGGCTTGGGGCGTGGAAAGAGATCCCTGAGCCGCATCACTAGCCGCTGCAGGACGGGGGTAGGATCGACTGATCGGTCAGACAAGGCCGCATCGCCGTCGTGCTCGTCTTGTGCCAGCTGCAGGATGTTCTCGATTAACTCCTGCATGATGACTGTTGCCCCATAGGCATGCCCCACCATCGGCTTGGCCTCTTCGTTCAGCGGCACCACCCCCTCCTGTAACAGCGACAAGTAGCCCTTCATCACCGTCAACGGTGACCGTAGATCGTGCGACACGAAGTTGGCGTAGGACATCAGTAGCGCATTCGCCCCCTCCAACTGGCGGGTCCGAGCTCGCACGATATCTTCGAGATCCCTATTCAAGCGCATCAGCTCGTCCCGAGCCGCGACCTCTGCAGTCACATCGTCAAAGACCAGCATCACGAGCTTCTTGCCGCCATCCAGCACTGTCGTACCTCGGACACGAAAGATCTTTTCGCCTGCCGCCGTCTGCACGCGCACTTCACGAGGCTTGCATGGGTAGCCCGCGCGTGCCTCACGTATCGCGCTGCGGATTTCAACCGCCTCCTGCCCAGCCGAATCATCGAGCGTCGGACCCGACGACCAAGTCTGCTTGGCCCGCTCGTTCGCTGCAATCACAGCATCGCCAGCGTCAACGAGTAGAATCGCATCGGGCGAAAGTTCAAAAAGGCGCTCAAATCGCTCGCGCTGCTCGGCGATCGAGCGAAAGCGGTTTAACGATGCCACTGTGCGGACTCGCGCACGAATCTCTTCACGACGGCACGGCTTGGTGAGAAAATCATCTGCACCGGCCCGCAGCCCCTCGAGCCGGGAACCCACATCGTCGAGCGCCGTCACCAAAATGATTGGTACCCGACCGATACGGGCATCCGCGCGGATCCGTCGTGTCACCTCGAAGCCGTCCATCTCGGGCATCATCACGTCCAACAAGATGAGGTCCGGCGCTTCGATTTCCGCCTTGGCGCAAGCGTCGATGCCGTTTTCCGCAAACGATAGCTCGTAGCCCTCATCGGCGAGGAAAGCTTCCATCGTCGTGAGATTCAGCGGCTCGTCGTCGACGATCAAGATACGCGGTTTCATGCCGGCCTCCCCATTAGTCGCTCGATGGCCTCCGAGAGAGATCGCAACCCCACCGGCTTGGCTAGATGCGCATCAGCGCCAGCCGCTCGGCAACGAGCAATTTCCTCCGCCTCCGCCAGAGCACTCACAATCAACACGGGGACGCATCCGCCCTGGACTGTGCGACGGAGCGCCTTGATGAATTCCAAGCCATTCATTCCAGGCATATTCACATCGACGATATAGAGGCCGCTGGGAGTCGCCGCCGCCCTTAGTGCATCAGCGCCATTCTCAAAATGGCACACCTCGTAGCCGCGCTGGCGCAGGTAGTCTCCCACTAGCGCATGCTGCCGTGGATCGTCGTCTACGAGCACGACTCTTCGCAAAGAAGAACTCCTCACCACAACAGGCAACCGACAAATGTCGGCCGGCAAAGCGACAGAGAACGTGCTACCGTGATCAGGCACGCTGGAAACCGCGACAGAGCCCCCGTGCAGCCGGACCAGTCGCTCCACGAGCACGAGGCCAAGACCTGTACCGCCAAACTGGCGGGCCATGGAAGAATCGACCTGCGAAAAAGGCCGAAACAGCAGCGGCAGTTTCTCAGCGGCGATTCCGATGCCCGTATCCGTGACGTCGATGCGCACGCTCTCATCCTCGCACCGTTTCAACGTTACCCCGATGCTGCCGCCGCTCGGAGTGAACTTCACCGCATTGCTCACTAGATTCTGAAGCACCTGCCTCAAGAGGCGTTCATCGCCATTGATCATCACCGCTTCCTGCGGCGTATCTATACGCACCGCGAGCCGCTTCGCGCGTATATCCCGCTGAGCCTGCTCGACCGCGCCCGTGCATAGCCCTCGACCGTCGAACCATTCCGACTGCACCTGGATGCGACCCGTTTCTATGCGGGCAAGATCCAGTATATCGTTAATCTGTGCCAGCAGTTGGCGGCCGCTTCCATGGATGATGCCGAGATAGCGCTTCGTTCGTTCTGGGTCGAACGGCGCTCCAAATTCAAGCAGGGACTCGCTCAATCCTATCACTGCGTTGAGTGGCGTCCTCAGCTCATGACTCATGTTGGAGAGAAATTCACTTTTAGCTTTGTTAGCGGCTTCGGCAGCCAGCCGTGCGGCCTGCAACTCGGCCGCAGCTGCCTTCGCATCGGTGATATCGGTGATGGTGCCGGTCACATCGAGTACGGCGCCTTCAGCTCTGCGATGGCTGCGTGCACTGACGAGCATCCAGCGGATGGAGCCATCCGCATGCATGAACCGCACTTCACGCCGGCAGGCCTTCACGCGATCATCCAAAGCCTCACGCCACACCGCCACCACCCCTCGCCGCTCTGAAGGTGAGAGGTAGCGCGTCACCCCACGGCCTAGTGAAGCCGCGACGCTCCAGCCCAGTCGCTTCTCCCAAGCTTGATTGAGATAGGTCCAGCGACCTTCACGATCCGCACGGAAAACAATATCATCGAGCCCCTCGACCAACTGCTCGAATGCAAATGCTTCAGAGTGGGCGGAAGTCGGCATTTTAGGACAGAATCTGGAAAGCTGGCAGCGCGAATTGTACCTTTGTCACGATACCGCCATCCGGGTGATTTTCGAACGACAAGTCTCCCCCGTGCGACCGCAGGAGCAGTTTGGCACGAGCCAGGCCCAGGCCCATCCCAGGCACCTCTCCGGAAAAAGCTCGCTCAAGCTGGGCATAGGGGCGCCCCAGCTGGGCCAGTACCTCGGGAGGCAGGGCGGGCCCATCCGCGTGACAACGAAGTATCCAGCGTTCCGATTCACACCCCACACGTATATGCACTCCGCACTCTTTGGCGTCGCTGAATTTGGCGTAGTTATCCAACACCTCTGTTAGGACAAATCCCGCGAGTTCCGGAGCGCACGCGAGGCCCTCTGGGGCTTCTAGTGTGACCATGCCGGCGAGGCCTACGCTTTCTCCAGCCGAGGATACCACCTCCGTGAGCCGTCGATCGGGAGCGGGCAGTCGGATGGGACGCTCCGCGGCAAAGAGTGCGGCGTGATAGCCGAGCACTCCCGTCAGCGTACGTTCGAGGCGGTCGGCACTATCCCGCGCCAGGCGCAGGAGTTCCGCAGTCTCCTCCTTGTGATCAAAATCGCCCGTCGCCTCGAGGAAGGTGAATATCGGGCCCAATCCGTTCAGCGGAGTCCGTATCTTGTGCGAGATGAAATGCTGAAACGCATACGTCTCCAACTCCTGCCGTACCGCTCCGGTGCGATCAGTAAATTTTATCAGCGTTTGACTCGCTGCCTTGTCGAAAGCGTGAAACTCCACCTTGTACCACCGCGCAGCCACCTGCTCGGTCTCTTGCTGAAAAATGGCGAAAGACTCATTCAGCGGCCAGCGTAGTTCCCGCCACGCAGCCCAGGCACCCGCCGGCTCAGCCTGATACCTTCGGCTCAGCACGCTGACGACATCGATACCAGGTTCGTTTCCAAGTTCGAACACCGCTTGCGCTCTCTGATTCGCAAAAAGGAGACGGCCGCGATGATCCACGACGATAAGCGGCTCCAGCGAGCGATCGAGCAACCAGCGAAACCTATCCCGCTCCGCCGAGATCGCGCGATACCGATTTAGACGCGCGATGGTACGGATCTTCGCGAGAAGCTCAGGAGCAGAGAAAGGCTTGCGAAGAAAATCATCCGCTCCCGCCTCGAGCGCGGCGATCATCGCCTCGGATTCCTCCGCGGCGGAAAGCACGACGATCGGGATCTCACGAGTTGCCTGATCCGCCCGCAGCTGCGCGCACACCTCCAGACCAGTCATCCCCGGCATCATGATATCAAGGAGTATGATATCGGGGAGCAGTGCTTTCACTAGCGCCAAACCTGCGGGGCCATCCACCGCCTCGTTGATGGAAAACGCGGCCTGTCGGCTAAGGAGATCGGTGAGACGCAGCCGAACCGCCTCGTCATCGTCGATGATGACGGCTCGTGTCACTGCTTTCACCCTGCACCTCCCAAAGAAGCCTCGGCGGCAGGCACCTCCACCAGCCCCAGGCGCACGGCGTGGAGCGTCAACTGAGCGATGGATCTGAGGCCCGTGCGCTTAACGATATGAGCCCGATGGTTTTCGACAGTGCGGACGCTGAGGCCGAGATGACTGGCAATCTCTTTCGAGGACATGCCCTCGGCGAGAAAGCGCAGCACCTCGCGCTCTCTCGCCGAAAGCGTCGAGTTGGCCTCCACTCGCTCCGGATTGCTGACGATTCGCCGCACGCTGCGCGCCACTGTCGGGCCAAGATATGACTGCCCTTCGGCGATCGACTTCAGTGCCGTTGTGAACTCGTTGAAGCTTGCCGTCTTCTCGATGTAGCCTCGAGCCCCATTCCCGAGCGCTTCGCGGACCGCCAGATCGGTAGTATTGGCGGAAAAGACCAATACGTAAGGCGGCGGGTCGATTCGCACTGAGCGTAAGAACTCGAGCCCCAAACCGCCCAAGAGCATCCAGTCGAGCACCACCACGTGCGGCTTGGTCGCCTCGGCCACCTTGAGTGCCTCGTCCACACTTCCTGCCTCGCCGACGACCACAAAGCCCGGCACGCCGGAGACGAAAGTCGCCAGCATCTGCCGGATGGCAGTCTGGTCTTCGACGATGAGCACCCGTTTGGCTTCGGGCGTTTCGCAGTGAGGGTTGGGGGCCATGCAGACAAGATACGGCAAAATACCTCAGAACTGTGATGAGTAGTTCTCGTCACTGCGCACTAGAAGCGCCGCTTGGGGAGGTGGACAAAAAATGCACAGCCCTGCTCTCGCTAGTGACTTTCAATACAAAGGGATCTACCTCATCCGGCCGCGCCCCCTTCGAAGTAGCTACCCCTACAAGTTCGCGGAGTTGCCGCACCATGGCCGCCAAGCCAACAGCTTGCGTATCTAGTTCGCGGGCTGCTGCCGCCGTCTCCTCCGCACTGCCTGCCGCAGCTTGCGTCACGGAATCGATCTCCCCCACTGCACGCTGAATTTGTAGAATTCCCGAGATCTGCTCCTGCGCCGAGGAAGCGATCTCAGCCACCAAGCCGTTTACTTCTCGAGTACGCCCTGCCATGTCCTCCAAGCGCGTCGCCAGCTGCACACAAAGCGTCCCACCGTGATCGCTGTCGCGGATAGATGCCTCGATCTTGCCCGTGGTATCACGCGCTGCTGCGCTGCAACGTTGAGCGAGGGCGCGGACTTCTTCGGCTACGACCGCAAATCCCAGTCCGGCTTCGCCCGCGCGCGCCGCCTCCACGGCAGCATTGAGCGCAAGAATATTCGTTTGAAATGCGATTTCCTCGATGGTCTTGATGATCGCCGCTATGTTGGCCGACGACCCCTTGATCGCCACCATTGCAGCGGACATCGCCTGCATCTCGGCAAGGCCAGCCTCCGCCGCACTACCCGCCGCCATGCCTGCGACTTTAGCCTGGGTTGCCCGGTCCACATTTAGTTTGGTCATGCTCGAGATTTCCTCCAGCGACGCGCTTGTCTGCTCCACGGCCGCAGCTTGCTTACTCGCACCATCGGCTAGGGCTTGACTCGTCGCAGATACCTCCTGCGACGCAGTGGCGACAGCTGCACCACCCTCGCCCAACGGCCCCGCGATCTCGCGCAGGCGCCTGCCGATCCCGCGCGCGATAAACGCGCCGACGGTGCTGCCTAGGACTAGCACGATGCCTGCGCTTACGCCACTCACCTGAAGAGACCGCGCGATTCCTTTCGCGGCACCCGCCTCGGCCTCTTCTGCTGCGTTTAAGTTAAACTCCACACAAGCCATGACTGCCTGCTCAAAAGCAGCATAGGCCGGCGCGGCGTTAGCCCTCATGTAGGCGACGGATTCAGCATGCTTACCTTCTCTACCCAAGGCGCGAATGCGCGCAGCCTTGCCCTCGTAATCCAAAAAGACCGGCTCGATCCTCGCCGCCAATGCCTTCTCTTCAGGATTTTTTATGAGAGCCACGTAGCCCTGAATCAGGGCACGGATATAGTCCCCTGCATCCGAAGCCATTTTTTCCTGCGCAGACAATTCCGAGTCGTCGGTACTTTCTGTAGCGATCACATGGCGCAGTGTCGCAACCCGAAGCTTCAGTAGCTCCGCATTGAGGCGCGAGGTCAGCACCATCGCCGGCATGACTTCACCGCCGAGTTTCTCATTTCTCGACGCTACTTCCCGCAGCAGCGCCCAGTTTGCGATCGCAAGCCCGGCGGCACAGGCCACCAGGGAAGCAAATCCCAAAGCGATACGGTGGTTGATCGTCCTACGATTCCAGTAAGCGAAAATACGAGATTTATCCATTACGCGCTATTTATCGGCTCCACACCGGCTCAGGCCTCACCGTGGATTGCCAAGAAGTGCGCATATCTTGCCAACATGGGGCGGGCCATCAGGCGTCCGGATATCCCCGACCAGCTAGTTCGGTGAGAGCCACGCTATGGCGCGCCCAAGGCACAGCGCGCAGTACATCTACGGGTATCTCGCCACCGGTCTTCTCGCAGAGCCCGTAGCGTCCGGTGCGGATGCGCTCTAGGGCTGCGGCGATCTCGGCCAGTTCCGCTTCTTCGGCCCTCAGGATCGTCGTCAATTCCTCAGGCATTGCGCAGCCAGCCTCGCGACTATCGCACCGGGGCATGCGCTTGAGTGCACCCCTCTTTTCCTCCGCACTCCGCTGAAGCGAGGCTTGGAGCCTGAGCAGGGCCGCCTCATGCCAAGCCCATCTCGAGTCGTGACTGAGCGAAGACCGAATCGGCAATTTCATGGGAAAAGTTTAACTGACTTGCCCATGTGCCGCTCCGCGGAGCTTGCCCATCGTCACGCAGGGTTTGCACCACGCCCTTGGAAAAGCGACGCCAGCGAGTATCGTATTTGCACGGCAGACCGTGCAGACTGTCTCGAAATGGCGCGCCCATATTTGATCCTTCCCCTTGTCGAACACACGCACGCTTGGTGGGAGTGGCGTCGCTTTGGGATTGGCTCGGCCGATGCTGCTACGATTTTGGGAGAAAGCCGAGGCAAGTCAGTCGAACATCTATTGGCAGCAAAAGCGCAACCTGCGAAAGCCACAGCCCGGCGCTTCGAGCAGGACCGCAGTGCGACACAAGAGCGGAAAGCGCGGGAGCATTATTGCCGTACAAACAACCGCGTTATCATACCAACATGCGTGCAGAGCCTTGCGCGTCCTTGGCAACGAGCGAGCCTCGATGGGCTCACCGCCGATGGGCATCGCGCAGTAGAGATAAAATGCGGCAAGGCGACCTACGCCACGGTCGCCGCGCGCAGGAAACCCGCTCGGCAGCATTTCGCCCAGCTCCAACACATCATGGCGGTTACCGGTCTGCCTGCGGTCGATTACTGGTGCTATAGCTCATCTCAACCCGCGCTGCTTCTGGAAGTGGAGCGCGATGAGCGCTATATTGATCGCCTGATCGCCGCAGAGGAAATCTTTTGGCGTCGTCTTGCGCCAAGTTTGGGAATTGCCGTGCCCGTGTGAGGCGAGGGCTGCAATGCTTCGTCATACCGGAAACTTACTGGGTACTAGGCGCAAAAAAAAGCCAACCCCAGCAAGGGTTGGCTTATGCTGAGTTTCAGAGTCGACTCCTTAATCGACTTCGTAGATCTCCACGATCACCTCTCCGCCACCACTCTTGCCGCGCACTTGTAGCGTATATGCGCCAGGGGGAAGAGTGGCAAGGATCACGGAATCCGCACTGCCCGCCGGCAGAGCAAAGGCACCCACCTGCGCCGCGAGTTCGACCGCCTGCGTGCCGGACCAATTGTCGTTTTCGGCGATTTTCTCAGAACCCGAGTAGAGCTCGAGCACCGGATCGGCGAGGACATTGGCGACACCCAAGGGAGCGAGACCGGGGCCTACCGCACGAATCATCACGGTCTGAGTCTGCGTGCCGCGGAGGACAAAGCCCGGGAAGGCCGTGGATCCGGCAGCGAGGGTAGTGCGAGTCGAGATATTTACGAGCTTGGTGGTCGAGCCCGAGTTGACAACCACGGTCCCAGTGCCGCCCGTGCCATCCTGGGCGCTGGCCGCGGAGAAGTAGCCATCGCGACCGAGCTTGGACCAGGCATATGCCCAGTTACCGGAGGTGGTGAAGGCGCCGAGGTGGGTGGTGGCGGTAAAGAAGCCATCATTGGGCGGCGTGGCGGCGAGCTGGAGCGCGGGGCTGCCGGCACGGAGACGGGGATCCAGCTGGCCACTCTTTGCACGGTTGATGGCGACGAGCATCGCATCGGTATTGACGCGGTTGTTTTGCGCTGCCGCGCGGATGTGCTCCGCCGTGTAGTTGGTCGCGGGAGCAGCGCCGCCAGAGGTCGCATTGGGGCTTACGAAGAGCTGCGCATCGGTAGTACCGGCGCCGAAAGTCCCAAAGATGTTGTTCGCAATCACGATATCGCCAGCTGCAAGGCGCTTGGCGCTATCTTGGGCCTGGGCGCTCTCAGTCTCGATGCGGAAGGCGTAGCCGCGAAACTCGGTGAAGATAGAATTGTAGATCTTGCCGCCCGTATTGTCGCGGAAGATCGGCCCGAGGCTGTTGGAGTTGGTGGCAGTGGCGCCGGAGCCGATGCCAGTCACGTTGTAGATGGTGGGCATCGCGTAAGGCGTGCCATCCTCGGGCGTGGTGCCGCCGTCAGACTCGAACATGTTGCCGCCGACCGAGGGGTCCTGGATCGCGAAGAGGAACTGCAACTTGCCGCGATATCCTTCATCCCAGTCAAACGCGTCGTCATCATTGAAGGCGCTGATGAGGTATTTGCAGTTCACGGTGCCGCCGAACCACTCGAAGCCGTCGTCAGCATTGGCAAATACCTCGATGTACTCGATCGTCGTGCCGGAGCCGACCGCGCCCATGGTGAGGCCATTGAGCTCGTTGTTGGGCCCGAGAAGGGAGCCAGCGTGGCGGATCGAGACATAGCGCATCACGCCGGAGTTGTCGGCGTCGTCGGTGCCGCCGTAGATACCGAGGGGCTCGGTCGTCGGGATGCCCTCGATGTTGCCGGTGCCGGAAGCGGTGTTGGTGCGGGCGCGACCGAGCAGCACGACGCCGCCCCAGAGGCCGCGATCGGCCTGGCCGAGGTTGCCGTTCATGTTATCGGCCTCGGCGGTGAAGACGATGGGCTCCTGCGCGGTGCCGGCGGCGTTGATCTTGGCGCCGCGGGCGATGACGAGGGCGGAGGCATCCTGCGCAGCGCGCGGCTTGGCCTTGATGACCGTGCCGGGCTGGATGGTGAGCGTCGCGTTGTTCGTCACGAAGACGCGGCCGTCGATGATGTAGGTGTTATTCTTGGTCCAGGTGGCATCGGCGGTCAGGTTCGCGTTGACCGTGATATCCGCGGCGAGAAGCGCGCCGGGGAGGAGCGCAAGGGCGGCGGCCAGTTTCAGGAGGTGCGATTTCATTCGATGGTTTCTCTCTTCGGTTGGATTAACTGCAGGGACAAAAAATGGGCGCTCGGCGCTCAGTAGGTGTAGGTGAGGCCAAGTGAGGTGGTGACACCGCGCTTGAAGGATGCGCGGAGGTAATCGGCACCGCGATACGTGTAGGTCTGCTCGGCAGCCTCATCCAAGACGTTCTTCACGCTCAGGGTGGCCTTCCAGTGGTCGCGGAATTTCTGAGTCAAGATGACGTCGAGCGTCGCAGCCGGCTGCTCGTAGATATTGGGCGTGCCCGGGGGGCTCACCTGCGAGATGCGCTTGCCGAAAATATTGTAGTATACGCTGACAGTCGTGCCCCACTGCGGCTGGTTGTAAGTGATGTCGACGTTGGCGACATACGGGGACTGGCCGGCAAGTTCGCGAGTGCCCTCGGCGTTTGGCTCGTAAAAGCGGATGAAGGCGAGCTCAGCGGCGGTGATGTCGACCTGTGACTCGATCCAGGTATAGTTGAAACCGCCCGAGAAATTGCGGAGCGTCTCGGAGAAGGCGTCGAGGCGCTTGCGCGCCTCAATCTCGACGCCGGTGACTTCGCCCTTCGGAGCGTTCTGGTACTGGAGCTCGCCATTGTTGATGATCGAGAAGACGCCACGCTCAATCGGATTCTCCATTTCCTTGTGGAAGAAGCTGACGGCGAGCAGCTCGCCTTTGCGCGGAAACCACTCCCAGCGCAGGTCGTAGTTCTTGATCTTGGTGCGGCGGAGGTTGGGATTGCCGATGTAGACGAAGTCACCGACGAACTCGAAGGAAGTGTAGTCCGCGATCTCGCGGAAATTGGGGCGAGCGATCGTGCGGGTGAAAGCGGCGCGAAGGTTCATCCGGTCGGTGAGCGCGTAGATAAGGTTGGCCGAAGGGAGCGTGTCGTCGTTGTCGAGCAGGCCGGCGCGGCGGCGCGGATCGCGGCTGCGCACGTCGAGCTCGGTCGACTCCTGGCGCGCGCCGCCGATGAAGCGCAGCCGGCGCGTGAGCGGCAGGTCGATCATCGCGTACGCCGCCTGTACCTGCTGGTCGCCGAGGTAGCTGTTGCCCGCCGAAGTCGTCTCTACGAGGTAGAGCTGGCCGGTGGCGAAACGGCCCGTGGCGGGATCGACCTGGCCGACCTGCGACTCGCGCAAAAAACCTGCCGCATTGCCATCGTAACGCAGCACGGTGCTGTTGTACTCGAAGAGTCGTTCGTTGAACTCGCGCTCGGTTTCGGCGTCGGCTGCGCCGAACTTGAGTAGCGCCCCACCCTCCTTGTCCTTGCCGATAGGGAGGGTGAAATCGATCGAGTAGTCCTTGCGCTTCTCTTCGAGGTCGCGGAAATAGCGGGCGGGCCGGGGGAGGCCGGAAACTTCGAAGAATTCATTGCCGTCCTGCGTGCGAAAGGTGCTGAAGTAGCGGGTATCCGGCTCGTCTTGCGTCGTCGTGGCATGCGTCGCACTCCAGTTAACGCGTAGATCCCGCAGCGCCGGGAAGAGGTGCTTGCCCGAGAGCTGCACGGAGCGGAGCGAGCGCTCCGTGTAGCGCAGCGTACGCGTGGTGAATATCTCCGTCTCGCTGATGCCGCCGCCTGAGACATTGAGTCCGGATTGCACGCGCGCCATGTCGTTACCAGACTGGTTGAGCATCGTGTTGACGCTCATCTGGTGATCGGGGCTGAACTGGTAGGCCACGTTGAACAGGCTGCCGAGCAGGGCATCGTCCTCGCTGCGCGCATCGTCCAGGAGCACGAGCGGCGCAAGCTGCGGCGAGTTGAGGCCCTGCCGCTCGTAGCGGCCGAAGACACCGTCGCGATAGCCCGAGAAACTGCGGTCGTACGAGAGGCTGGCCGCGTAGCCGAAGCGGCGATTGAAGAGCTTGGTGCTGCCGCCAATCGCGAAGGCAAAGCTGCGATTGAGCGGGCCATCCTTCACCATCGGCGTCATGACCGGCGAAAACGCACGGGTCATCGCCCCGATCTCGGAATCGACCGTCGGCGTGGTGAAACGCAGCGGGATTCGCTTGCCAGCCACCAGTTCGGGCAGGTCGCGCGAGCCGTCGTCGCGACCCCAGGTATTGCTGTCGCCGCCCGTCGCGAGAAAATCGCGGCCCGTGACGCGGGAATTATGCGAGAAGGACGCGCTCAGCGAATAAGTAAACGTGTCGGGAAACTCCTTGGTCTTCATGTCGACCGCGCCACCGGTGAAGTTGCCGGGCTTGTCAGGCGTGAAAGATTTGGTCGTGACGATCGCATCGATCAGATCACTAGGAAACATATCCATGTTCACCGCGCGGCGATCCGGGTCGGCGCTGGGCACCTCGACGCCGTTGACCATCGTGGAGCTGTAGCGCTCTCCGAGGCCGCGAATGTAGACGTATTTGCCGCCGACGACCGAGGCTCCCGTGACGGCTTTCATCGCCGCAGCCGCCGTGCCGAAGCCGAGCTTGCTCATCTGCTCCGAGCCGATGGCGTCGCTCACCGCGACTGCCTTTTGCCGCGACGAGAGCAGACCCACTCCGGAGTTCTGCACCACATCGGCCGAGATCGTAAAGGCCTGCATCTTCACGACGTTGTCGTCGGACGAGGCCAGCGGCAGATCGAGCGCGGTGGGCACACCGGCCAGCACCATCACGCCAGACACCGAAAACGGGCGAAAGCCCTCGCGGGCCACCGCGACACTCTGCACGCCCGGGGGCACGCCGGCGATGCGATAGCCGCCCTCGAGATCGGTCTGCGCAGTGAGCGTCGTGCCGACGATCGTCACCGTGGCCCCTGCGATCGGTGCCCCCGTGGTGCCATTGACCGCACGGCCAGCCACGATGCCCGCGACCGTCTCCGCACCGTACAGCGACCCCGTCGCCATCGGCGCCAGCACACAGAGGAGCGCGTGAAGCAGCGCGATCCATACTGATTTTTTATTCATCAGCACCACCACGCCGAAACGAGGGCCACCCTATCAATCCCAATGCCGCCGCGTCACCGTTAAGTTACCGTGCGGCCCTCGCGCCGTAACATTCGTTACCGCTTCGTGACAGTGCGTGACGTCCGGCCCATTTCCCGAAGGTCCGCCGGCAAGCCCGTTCGCGCCCCCCTACTCCGCCAGCTGCCGCCCGAGATGCTTACGGAGAAATCCTGCCAACACCGCCACCTCTCGATCCGTCGCCGCGCGATCTCCCGTTATCGCACCAGGCAGTGCGGATTCCACCATCGCAAGCGTGGCACCATCGGTGATACCGAGTTCGACGGCGAGGACTTTGGCCACCAATTCCACGCGTCGAGAGCGTAGCGTGTCGCGCAGGCTCGCGTCTTCACGCAAAGCAGCGTCGAGAGCCATGACCCTCGCGATCAACGTGCGAGCAAGATAGTGGGCGCGATCAACCATGCGAGAACGGTGGAGTCTCCTGCACAAATGTCCACGCGGAGGAGGAGTCGCTCAGGTCAGAAGGCTGCCGCGAGCCAGGCTTTGAATTCCGGAGTGTCCGCAACGGCGGCTAGATACGAATCCGACTCCACTTTCGCGCGCGTAGGCAGTTGCCGGTGCGACTGTGCTTTTGCAAGCCAAGCCACGCATTGCTCTGGCCGTAGACGAAGGGCGTGAAGACAGGCCAGATTATAGGCAAAGACACCCGGCCACTTTTCCTCACCGACGAGGAGAATGCGTTCGGCTTCGTCGAGAAAGTGCTGTCCGTGGCCTTTGGGCGAGTTGCCGTAGAGACGCATCGAGATCACCCCGTGCAGCATCAGCGCCTTGGACGGAGGATTGGGAGCTGTTACTGCGCGCTCAGAGACTCGGCCCGCCCGTGCAAACCAGCGCGACGCTCCGTCGCGGTCGAGCCACCAGGCCTTGTCAGCCTGGCCCAAGAAGAGTTCTGCGCACAAAGCCAGCCCAGGGCAGCTGGGATCCAGCGATGCTGCACGCTCAAACTTCTCCGCCGCATCCTCGGCGGATAAGGCGCCATCGACATAGGTCATGCCCCTGGTCTCCCGGGCCAGCATTTCGCCCCACAGCAGCCAGGCTTCCACAAGAGCGGGGTTCGTCTCCACAAGCTGTCGGAGATGATGCTTGGCTTTCTCTTTTATCGCCGGAGCTAGTGCGGGGTCGGCTGGCACTTTGTACCAAGCCACGTCCGACAACTCATCGAGCGCACGCACGAGTTGCAGCGAATCGGACGGCGTCAGTCCCCTATCAGCGCGACGCTGATCCGCTATCGCCACCGCTTTCTCGAGCCAAGCGATGCTCTTGGCGACATCGACGCCAAGCATGCTCTTTGCAGCATGGCGAATCCCCTGGATTCTCATCAGAAAGGCATTCGGATGCTGCGGGTCGAGTCTGAGCGCGGCGGCAAATTTATCGTCGGTCTCCTGCCAGATCGCGAGCGCGCCCACCGAGTCGTCCCTGCTCACCAACACCGCGCGATTGAAGAGCGCGTTTCCCCAACTCGCGAGTGCACGCCCGCTCAAGGATTTCACCTGTTGCGCTGCTGCGTAGTGTTTTTCTGCGTCCGCATAGAGAGCGATCGCTTCCTGGGCGCGTGCGTTAAACAGCTGCGCCGCCTGATCCTGCAACGCATCGCCCCATACAATATGGGTCTCCCACCACCGCGGATACGACCGCTCCGCCAGCGCGCATTTTTCATAGCACGCGGCCCACAATGGCCGCGCCTTTTCTGATTCGGATATGCCAATAATCTCCGCCTGGCTCCAAAGCATGCGCGCCCACTTGATCGCCGTGGTCGCGAGAGGGCGCGCCTGCCACGACGCAGCGAAGGAGTCGTCTGCCTCCTGCCATAGGCGCCGGGCCGCGGAAAGATCCGTCTCAGCTCGAAAGTCCGCCCAATATCCTAGCTGCGCCCCGAGGTTTAGCAGTACAGCGGCATTGGCTGGAAACTCCCGCGCCGCGAGGCGAGACACCCCCACGGATTTCTCGTAAAGCGCAGCCGCTTCAGAGGGAGAGCTTTTCACGAGCGCAGCGGCCTCTCGGCTGTAGGTCACGCTGATGTTCACAAGAGCATCCACGTGTGAGCGGTCTAGCTCCAGCGTCCGCCTGAGCGTTGTGATCGCGCGCTGCCACAATTTGCGAGCATCGGACAGGCTTCGCTCCTTCGTGAGATTGGCCCACTCGAGCAAACTGGTTCCCCACGAATAGGCCGCTGCCGCGTAACCGGGATCGAGTACCAACGCCGCAGCATATCGGTGCTCAGCTTCGGTCATAAGCGCCTGAGCCTTGGACCAATCGCTGCGCTGATAACGCTGCGCCTGATCAGAGCACAGATTGGCCCAATTCATCATGGCATTGGCCTTGTCGGGCTTGATCGTCAGAGCTTTGCCATAAAACGCCGCAGCCTCAGACCACAATCGCTCCGCTCCAGGCAGATCGATGGGCGCCAAGTGCGCCGCTTCGGTCGCGTAGGTGATGCCCATGTTGTTGGCCGCCCCATGCTGATCAGGCAGACGGTCAAGCAACGACTGGAAGTGTACCCGAGCACGCTGCCAGAGACGCTGCGCCAGCTCTCTCTCCTGGCGGACAGCCACCTCGGCGATTTCATGCCACATGAACCCCGCAGTGTTGATGGGTCCGTGCAACTGGGGAGCCAGCGAACTCGCGCGCCTCAGCCAGAGTTCAGCCTCCTCGCCCACCTCTACTGCAAGCGCGGCATCGTGCGTAGCCACGGCAAAGGCCTCCTCGCTCAAATAAAAACCGAAATCATAGATCGCTCCGCGATTATTCGGGTCGCGAGTCAATGTCTTCTCCAACACCCCACGCGCTTCCGCCCATTTGGCGCGCGCCGCGGGCAAGTCTCGCTTTGCTAGTTCAGAAGCCTGTTCCGCAAAAGCAGCCGCCGACCGCGACAACTCCGGGCCACCAGCCTTGGCCCACAGATCCGGCTGGACCGAAGTAGGAGGTTTGGTGGTCGCGGTTTCGCAGCCTGCGAGCACAAAGAAACCCACCCCTACAAGGAACGGTGGAAGCGCGGAGAGGAATCGCGAAGTAAAAATCACTTGAAGGGAGGAAAGTCTGCCATTCGCAACACGGGCGGTCGCTTCGCGAAGGCTTTATGGGCATTGGAACTCACGCAGCCATGCTCGCCAAACCCAATCGCAGTCACATTGGTCGACGATGTAGGCCAGGCCAATCTACCCCGAAAAATGTAGCGGTTTGCGATATCAAATCCGCGACCGGGCGCCGATTCGCACTGGGGCGGAGCTGGCTTTGGGACTTCCAAATGCGATTCGGCGCGAAAATGCCGGGCGGGGAACAAGGCGAACACCGGGGGTTCACCATCGAGATTCATGGCACTCGGCGGCGGCTGCGATAAAACCCCCAAGGGCCATCGTTAGTTTTGAGCGGGCGCGGCAGGTGCGCAAATCGCTGGGCGGCTTCTTTGCGGATGGTCTCCATCTCGGTCTCGAAACGACGGCGACGTAATGCCGAGTCGGCGCAGGTGGGTACGATCGTTTTCATTGTCGATAACCATGGCGCACACAGTGAGACATGGCTTCGCCCACCGTACTCGTTTCGCAAAGAGCAAAAGACGACTGGTCGCCTCCCGCCACCAAACGCGAGGACGCTACTTTTTTTGCGGCGCCAGCAGGCCCGGCTCGCTCGCGTCGATGGACTTGCCGAGTTCGTTCAGTCGTTTTACAGCTTCGTCGATCTGCGCGTCGAGTTGGGCGAGACGTTTGGCCTGCGCCTGCCTCATGCGCTCCATTTCCGCCCCTAGCTTCATACCCTCGAGCTGCCCCGCGCCCGCGGCATTCATACGCATAGCGTTGAGCGTCTCCTGGCGCTCCGGTCGCAGGCGTTGCAGGCGACCTTCATAACCGAGCGCGATCGTATCGGAAAAGGACAGCCCGTTGATACGACTACGCATTGCGGCTTCCACTGCCTCGGAGCCGCTCGCCTGCTTCTCTGCTGTCACCCGCAGCCGGATTTCCTGAAGCATTGCGTCGAATTCACGCCATTCGTCGGCCTTGATTTCTGTGCCGATCATGCTGCGCCAGCGCATAAACGCGCTCGGCGACTGAGCCTGCACGGGTTCCTTGCGCGGATCGGTCTTCTGGCATCCGGCGGTGACCATTAGAAAAGCTAGAAGCAGTGGGGCAAAGACGCGCATCATACTCGCGACACAAACCGGCCCGGGTGTTGCCGGCAATATCGCAGCGTTGCGCCCTTTACGTCTGCTTTCGCCGGAAATTGATCCGCAGCTGCTCCTGCCAGTGGCCTCCGTCGCTGAGCCGAGAAGAGGTAAACACACGATGATCGGGCGTCTTGAACTCCGTGACTTCGCGAAACTTCACCAACCGTCCGCCTCCGGGAGGGAAAGGCCCCTCCGTCTCGAGCGTAAGCCGCTCGCCCGTGGCATCGACCGAGCCCACATAGTGCCAAAGGTAGCCCGACATCGAGTCGAGCCATGTGCCGACGTACCGACGCGCGCGCACATCGTAGCCTAAAGTGAGGCGGCACACATAGGGGAAGTCGTTGTTCTTCCCCTCGGAGACCAGCCAAAAATCACCCACCATCCGTGAAGAGTCGCAGCCCCGCGATCGCATGGGTGGCTGGCCGGGGCCGACCGGCATCTCGATGTCGAGATCCCAGTCGCCCACCAGTCGCCGCAGCCACGCGTGCTCGGGCGTGGCTGGGGGCATCGATACGGAAGCGCCGCAAGGCGCGGCAGAGGCGGGGACTTGGGCGGCTAGGTTCGTTGTTGTTGAGCTCATGAAAAACGGTGTCAATTTCTCAACGGTTGGCCTCGCGGCGACCGGACACACCAGGCTCGCCGTCGCGTGATTTTTCTCCGAAAAATCATCCACCGCAGTCGATTTGGAGCGGGCTCGCTCGACTAAGTGGCGACGCACATCACCTCCTATGCGCTACATCCTGCTCTTCTATCAGTCCCAACGCTGGCTCGACACGCCCCCAGCCGAGAAAAACCGCGTTCACGAGGCCGTCGGCGCGTGGATGGCCGAGCTTACGGCCAAGGGCCAAGTCGTCACCGCCGCCGCGCTCCAACCTATTGCTACCGCGACGACTTTACGCGATGAGGGCGGCAAGGTGGTGCTCACCGACGGCCCCTTCGCCGAGACCAAGGAGGTCCTCGGTGGCCTGCAAGTGATCGAGTGCGCCGACCTCGACGCGGCGCTTGCCATCGCGAGGCGTTTCCCAGCCCTGCAAGCGGGCTGCTCTCTCGAGGTACGCCCCCTCAATCCAGGCACCACCTGCCGCGCCTGAAAGCGACGGATGGCCAATACCAGAGAGTGCACCGCTTGCTCTCTACCCAACACCCTCAGCTCTAAGGCCGCAGCTTTCACCCGCCATGCGCTTTGCCCTTCTTGTCTACGAAAACGCCGCCCACTGGGCAACCGTGCCCAAGGAATTGAAAGCGCAGTGCACCGCGGCCTGTCTCGCGTGGCACGACAGCCTCGCCAAGCGTGGCAGCGTACCCAAGGCCCTCGTGCTCCATGAGCCCGCCACGGCGGCGTGCGTGCGACAGCATGGGGGAAGCTTCACTGTCACCGATGGCCCATTCGCGGAAACGAAAGAAGTCCTGGGCGGCGTGGAGCTGATCGAGTGTGCATCGCAGGAGGAGGCCATCGCGATCGCAAAAGCCTTCCCAGCTGTTGCGCACGGCTTCACGGTGGAAGTCCGGCGCGTCATCACGCTCGAGGAGCAATTGCAGCGGATGCGCGACGCGTGAATCTCGACGGCCTCTATCGCGAGCACTACGGCCGCATCCTGGCGACTCTCATTCGCACGGTGCGTGATATCAGCCTCGCCGAGGACTGTGTGCAGGATGCCTTCACCATCGCGCTGCAACAATGGCCTGAGCGCGGCGTGCCGCCCAATCCGATTGCCTGGTTGCTCACGACCGCCCGCCACAAGGCCATCGACCAGATCCGCCGCCGGGCCCTCGCCGAAAATAAACAGGACGCCATGATCGCGACCTTCACCCCCGACGAGAATGCTCCCGCGCCCGCCGACACCCTGCGGCTCATTTTCACCTGCTGCCACCCTGCCCTTGCGCCCGAAGCCCGCATCGCGCTCACACTGCGCACCGTCTGCGGCCTCACCACGGAGGAGATCGCGCGGGCTTTCCTCGTCCCTGTTCCCACCATGGCGCAACGCCTCGTGCGCGCCAAAACCAAAATCCAGCTCGCCGGCATCCCCTACGAAATCCCCGCCGACGATCAACTCGCCAGCCGGCTCGAGGCGGCGCTGCACGTCGTCTATCTCGTGTTCAATGAAGGGTACTCCGCCAGCCACGGCACTGAGCTGATTCGCGCCGAGCTCTGCGCCGAAGCGATCCGGCTCGCCCGCGATCTCGTGGCTCTTCTCCCATCGGAGACGGAGCCGCGCGCCGTCCTTGCGCTCATGCTCCTCAACGACGCGCGGCGCATGACGCGCACCGATGCCACCGGGGCCCTCGTGCTGCTCGAGGATCAGGACCGCTCGCGCTGGGATCGCGCGAAAATCGCCGAAGGCACCGCGCTCGTGGAAGGGGCGTTGCAGCGCGGTCGCGCCAGCCCGTACGCTATCCAGGCCGCGGTAGCCGCATTGCACGCTGCCGCTCCCACAGCGGCGGATACGGACTGGCCGCAAATAGCTGCGCTCTATGCGATGATGGCGCGGCTGCACCCATCCCCGGTCGTCGAGCTCAACCGCGCCGTAGCCGTCGCCATGACCGAGGGCCCCGAGCGAGGACTCGCTCTCATGGCCAACCTGGAGCTGCCCAATTACCACCTTTTGCCCGCTGCCCGCGCGGACCTCCTGCGCCGCCTCGGCCACAAGGGTGAAGCGGCGGCGGCCTATCGCGCCGCGCTGGCGCTGGTCGCTAACGAGGCGGAGAAGCGGTATCTCGAACAAAGGCTGGCAGAGGTCTCAGCGTAGCCCGGCCCTGCCCTCACTGGCAGGGTTACAAAACGCGCGCCACTGTCCGCCCGAGCGGGGCTCGTTCGTCGAATGAAATGAAACAACACCGCGCGGCTCCTTACACAACGGTGTCACTGCTTTCCGCTATCTTAACCATCCCATGCTCGTCGTCCTTGTCATCCTCATCGCCCTCACGTGCCTCGTCGCGTGGGATGGCACGCGCTCGCGCGATGACTGACCCACCCAGACACCTTGCGGATCCGCTACCTATTTTGAGGTGATCGGCCATCTTTTAATCAAACATGCATCGCTTCGCTGGCGGGGCGGCGCCCGCACCGTCCCGGGTTTGAGCATGCGCATGCGATAGCCCCCCACGCCCGCATCGAGCGAACAAAGCCAGCATCGCCATCCCTCATAAACAAAAACCGCCGCACCTTTCGACGCGGCGGTTTTCTGACTGCTGATTACTCCGGGCTTTTGCCCGCTGCCCTTACTTCTTCAGCGAAGCGCAGAAACGCGCGAGGCGGTCGACGCCCTTCTTGATGATCTCGTCGCTCGTAGCATAGGAGAGACGCAGGTAGCCTTCAGCGCCAAAGGCGCTGCCGGGGACGGCGGCGACCTTCTCCTGGTCGAGGAGGCGGTTGCAGAAATCGAGATCCTTGAGGCCAAAGCTCGTGATATTCGGGAAGAGGTAAAACGCGCCCTCCGCGAGCAGGCACGAGATGCCGGGAATCTTGTTGAGTTCGGCGTGCAGGAATTTGCGACGGCGATCGAAAGCCGTGAGCATCGGCTTGAGCGCGGCGGCCGTCTTCTCTTTCTCTTTTAGCGCGGCGAGTGCGCCAAACTGCGCGAAGGTCGTCACATTGGACGACATCTGGCTCTGCAACTCGGAGATCGCTTTGGCGATCGGCAGCGGAGCGAGCGTGGTACCGATGCGCCAGCCGGTCATCGCGTACGTCTTGGAGAAGCCGGCGACAGTGATCGTCCGAGCCTCGACCTCCTTGCTGAAGGTCGCGATGCAGGTGGGCTTCGCGTTGTCGTATACGAGGTGCTCGTACATCTCGTCGGATAGGATGTAGAGGTTGTGCTTGAGCGCGACGGCCACGATGTCCTCGAGTTCCTTGCGCGTGTAGACAGCGCCCGTCGGGTTCGACGGAGAATTTAGGATGAGGAGCTTCGTCTTGGGCGTGATGGCGGCCTCGACCATCGCGGGGGTGAGGCGGAAACCGGTCTTGTCGTCGGCGAGTACGAACTTGGGCACGGCTCCGGCGAGCTTTACCATCTCAGGGTAGCTCACCCAGTAGGGCGCGGGCACGATCACCTCATCGCCGGGTGAGCACACGGCGAGCACGCCGAGGTAGCAGTTGAATTTGCCGCCGGGCGACACGATCACCTGGCCGGGCACTGCCTTGAGATTATACTCCGCGGCGTAGCGATCGACGATCGCCTGGCGCAGCGGCTCGATGCCGGGCGTAGGGGCGTATTTCGTTTTGCCACCCTTGAGCGCGGCGATGCACGCCTCCTTGATATGTTCGGGAGTGTCGAAGTCGGGCTCGCCGGCGGCGAAACCACAGACGTCTTCACCCGCTGCTTGCAGGGCCTTGGCCTTGGCGTCGACGGCAAGCGTCGGCGAAGGCGATACATTGCGGGCCCAGGTGGACAGTGGCGCGGGAGGGTTGCTCATGGACAATCGCCCCCGACGAAAGGCTCCCGAGCCGGGAAAGGCAAGCCCCCGCACGGATGGACTTTGAACACAGCAACCGGCAGATCGCTCGCGCCCAGCGAATTCGCCGATTACTGCGCTCCACCCATAAAAAAGCGGCGGGCCTGCAAAGGCCGCCGCAGTACCACATGGAGGAGCGCTGGCGCGCTCCGCGGCTCTGCTACTTCTTCTTTTTGCCCTTCGCCGCCATCGCTTCGAGCGCTAGGCGGAGCAGTTCACCGACGGATGCGTTCTTCGTGCGCGCGTAACGCTTCAGCATGGAACGCTGCTCGGTCGTGACGCGCACGGAGATCTGACGGTGCGGGTCGTTCGCAGGCTTGGCGCTCTCGAAGTCATAGTCCTCGATGGCCGTGCGCACCACTTCGCTAGCTGAGCCCAAGCCGTGCCCTCGGCGGATGGTTTCGATTCTGGCGATAAGCGATTCCGGCAGGTCGAAAGTGAGGGGGGCGGAAGCCTTGCTTTTTGATTTGGCCATGGAACGACGAGGGCTGAAGGGGCAGAAGACGGCATTAGCAGGCACTTGCGCAGGCTCGGCGGCAACAAAATTATGTAGTCCCCTCATGGGTACGCTACCTCCCCGCCGCCGCGCACCTCGGTCGACCGCCCCTAGTCTTCTACTCGTTTTGCAACGCGTCTATTTGGGCAAGTCGCGCCCGCACCAGCGCATACGCTTCGGCCGGCGACGCTGCCTGCCGCCACGAGCTAGCGAGGACATGCTTCTCCACCTCCCGCTCGTGACGGATCAGAATAGTATCCACCCCACAGGCGGCTCCGCCGAGGACATCCACATCCGCGTCTCCGAGAAAAATCGCCTCTGCCGGCGCGACATCCAGCCGTGCCAAGATCTCGCGCAATCCCTCGGGATCGGGCTTGTGACTCGGCAAATCGTCCCCGCACACCACCGTAGTGAAGTGCCCGGTAAGCCCGTGGCGCCCGAGCAACAGCTCCGTGGATTTGCGGTCGCGCCCCGTCCATATTGCTGCGCGCACCCCGAGCGCTCGCAAAGTATCCAACAGTTCCGCTGCGCCGAGGAAGGGCTGGATGAGATGCGTGTTCTCCGCGTGGTAGCGCTCCATTCGCGCGATAGCCTCAGGCACGAGCGAAAGGTCTTGAACGAGCCCGGGCATGAACTTGCCGGGAGGCCCACCCAGCGTGGCAAAGATATCGCGCGTGGGTCGGGTGCCGCCGTAGGGCTCGATCGCGTGGGTGATCGCCGCCAGCACCAGCTGCAGGCTGTCCAAAAGCGTGCCATCGAGGTCAAATATGACGGCTCGCGGCACCGCATCGGCTCGGCTCATTCGAGCGGCAGGATCTTGGTGCGTGCCGGGAGTTCGGCATCGCGCGTAAGTGACGCAGGGTCAAAGGTGGCGGTCGGCAGATCGAGCTTCACTGCGGCCGCGGTGACGACGAGGCGAGTTTTGTTGCGGGTGCGCTCGTTGCGGTAGTCTGCGGACTTCGGCAGGTACTGGTCCTGCACTCGCTTGAATCCGAGCAAAGAAAACGTCTTCAGCACGCGGCTCGTGCCATCCATCAATTCGGTTTTGGTGAGGGCGTTATATTGCGTGTCGAGGTATCCGCGCGCCGCCGCCACCTCGCCGCCGGCAAAGCTCGGCGGCGCAGAAAAGAAAAATACATTAGCAGGTCGGCCATACGCACGATCGATCTTCTGCAGCTTGGCCTCGGGCCAGTATAGGAATGGCATCTGCACGTCGAAAGGCGTCACCTCAACCCCCGGGATGAGAGGCTGGAATAACTCGCTCGTGCCGAGCCGGGCAACTTTGCCGGCCGCTAGACGCCATACCGCACCCTGCTCGCCGTTTTGCAGCAATAGGCGATGCTTCGTGCCCCCAGCGTCGGTCAATTCCACGCGCGTGATCGCGCCCTGCTCATTACGCGCACCCCAGTAGCGACCCTGGAAAGTCTGCTCCTCCCCGCGGTGCGGCAATGCCACCAATTCAAACTCCAAATAATACTGGCCTGGCACGCCTGACTGCCGAAATTGCTCTAGAATCTTGGCCGCCTCCTGCGCATCGACTTTGCCCGCTTGGGAAAGTGCTGGAGGTTTTACCGGAGGTTGAGCAGCCTGCAGCAGGCCGGGAGCGGTGCACACGGCAGCAAGGGAAAAGAAAAACGCCCGCCGTAGCATGGCGGGCGTCAAATATCCGGCGATCTTCGCCATGTTGACCGGTAAGACCGGCCCTTACTTCTTCGGTTCCTGCGCAGCCGGCGTCGGCGTCGCCGCCGGAGCAGGCGTGGTCGTCGCGGGCACAGTCACCGCCGGAGTCGTGGCGGCAGGGGCCGTAGTGACTGGGGCGGTCGTCGCCGGAGCCGTTGCCGGCACGGCGATGGTGGGCAATGCACCACCAGCAGCCGCCGACGTCTTGCGCTCATAAATGCGGCCAAGGTACAAGAGGAATGCCAGGACGAAAAAGAGGATGGCAGAATACTTGGTCGCTCGGGTGAGGACATTAGCCGTCTCTGCGCCGAAGGCCGCTTCCGCCGCACCGCCGCCAAGCGCTGCACCCATGCCGCCATCTTTCGACTTCTGGGCAAGCACGACCAGCACGAGGAAGACGGACACAAGGATCAAAACGAAGGTGAGGATTCCGAGGAGGATGCTCATGGGAAGGGTCAGAAGAGCAGGTTATCCGGGAGAATGTCAATGGCCGGATGGGGGACAGCGTAAAGCCCCCTCGACCGGGCTAAGACGAGCAGTCCTGCTGCCAGTCGGCTGATACCGGCCGGGAAACAATCCTTGTCGCCCGAGCCTACGCACTCCATCCTCGCTAGTGATATCGATGTGGTTGCTCGGCCTGAGCGGGTACCTGACAATACACAAGGCAAGTTGCTCGCCTCAGCCACGCATCCGCAGGGGGCTACCAAAGGGAACAAACCTCAGCCAGGCCTCGTCCCCGATTTCTCCACGAAGCGTTTTTCGTTAACTTTTCCAAACCGCGATAGCGGGTCCGCCGCACCCGTTTGTCATCATGCGTAGCCGTGAAAGCCAACTTTCCCTCCATCTCCAGCTATCCCGGGCCGGCGGCCGATACCGCCGCACTCTGCTCGACCATGGCTGACTCTGGGCCACCACCTTCAGATCCCCCTTCACCTCGGGATTTTGCGTCACTTTACCGGGCGACGATCGCGCCGCTTCGCCGCTACCTGACCCGGCTCCTTGGCAACACCTCCGAGGCCCACGACGTTGCCCATGATGCCTACATCCGAGTCTTCCCCGACCCCCAAAAGCCCAATCCCGCGCATCAGCAGCCGGAAGCCGTCCTTTATACGACCGCCAGACGCCTGGCCATCAATCGCCTTAAGCGTCGCAGCATATCCCCGATTTCACCGGATTCCGCGGCATTCGACACCGCCGCATCTTCGAGCCCCGGCGTCGCTCAGCAAGTGATGGCCAAGCAGGAGCTAAAGCTCCTCGAAGATGCCATCGCGCAGCTCCCGCAGGGGTGTCGCACCGTGCTCCTTCTCCGCAAGGTCGAGCTTCTTTCTCATCGCGAGATCGCCGAGCGTCTCGGCATCGCCATCAGCACCGTGGAAAAACAGCATGTGCGCGCCTTGCGCCTGCTACGCGCAGCCCTACCCGCCGAGACTGCCCGCCACCGCAACACCACCGCATCCTACGATGCGAGCAAGGAGGCCAGCAAATGAACTCGTCCCCCTTTCGTCACGACCCGCTCATCGATGAGCGCGCCGCTTACTGGGCGGCCAAGCTCGATGGTGGCGACGTCCTTGAAGCTCGGGAGCGCGCCGAGCTCGATGCTTGGCTCGCCGAGTCGCCCGCACACCGCGCGGCCCTCTCCGACTACTGCCAGTTTTCCGCCGATCTCGAAGAGCGACTCCCTGCGCTCGTGGAGATGGGCGCAGTCCAGATGCCGGAATCACCCCGCGCGCCTCGGGGGTGGTTCTCGCTGCCGATTTTCTCGGGACTCGCAGTGGCAGCGGCGGCTATCGCCGTAGTCGTCTACGTCCAGCAGCCTGAGCCTGCTCCCCGCGTGCAGAATGTCGTCACTGCTATCGCTCAGCGCTCCACTCAGATGCTGGCCGATGGCACCACCGTGGAGCTCAATGCCCGCACCAATCTTCGCTTCGAAAACGGCGAGAAGGAGCGCCGCGTGCGCCTCGCCGATGGTGAAGCCCTTTTCACCGTCGCTAAGGATGCCTCCCGCCCCTTTATCATCGATACCGATCATGGCTCGGTACGTGTCACGGGCACGATCTTCAATGTCCGCAACGGCCTCCCCGGCTCCACCACCACTCTTGAGGTGACAGTTGTCGAGGGCTCCGTTCAGGTGCGCCCGGTCCAGAGCAAGGAAGTCTACGCCCTTGCTGCCAACGACCAGCTTTCCGTCGGCGGTGCCGGTGTGAGAACCCGGAATCTCAACGCCTCCGCACTCTCGGCGGCGCTGTCCTGGCGCGAGGGTCATGTAGTCT
Source organism: uncultured Opitutus sp. (assembly GCA_964480585.1). Taxonomy (GTDB): domain Bacteria; phylum Verrucomicrobiota; class Verrucomicrobiia; order Opitutales; family Opitutaceae; genus ER46. The sequence goes on from CAYZPV010000005.1 coordinate 110,324, forward strand.
TCACCGGCACGAGCCTCCAGGAGGCCGCAGCGCACTTTGCCCGCTACCACGGCAAACGCGTCGTGGTCGATCCGCAGATCGCCGCAGACACGGTCGGTGGCATGCACCGAATCGACGACTTCGATGGATTCTTCGAGCAGCTCCAGGAGTACATGCCAGACGTCAAAGTCACCACGGATACGCATGGTACTGTGACTCTGACCAAGCGGTAATCCTTCTCCATGCTTCAACGCGTCTGGCAGTCTGCGGCGGTCCACTGGGCCCGCCGTTCGAAGCTCCTCGCCTTCTGCGCAGCAGCTTTCGCCCTGAGCCCGCTCTCCACCCATGCGGCCGAAGCCCGCGAGCCCTCTCGTGAAGGCGGCGGCAGCCGCAGTTCATCCGGCCCAGTGGAGTTCGACCTCCCCGCACAGGCCGCCTCCGATGCCCTCATTGCCTTTTCCAAGCAGACGAAGATCCAAGTACTGTTCCCGTTCGACGCGCTTCGCAAGGTACAGTCGAGGCCCGTCACCGGCCGCTTCGAGCCCACGGAGGCGCTGATGAGGCTTCTACAAGGCACAGGCTTCAAGGCCCGCGCCACCGGCCCGGATCGCTTCATCGTCAGTTCCGCGGAAAAACCGCTAGGCGCGGTCCGCGGCCAACTGCTCGGGCCTGAGGGCACTGCACTCGCGGGTATCCGGGTCTCCATCCCGTTTACCCGCTTCAGCACCACGACCGACAAGGAAGGGCGCTTCGCTTTCGATGCGCTTCCACCGGACACCTACCGCGTGGTGGCCAACCTTGAAGGCTACGAGTCCTTCCACGCCAGACACGTCCAAGTTGCCGCCGACGCCGATATCGACCTCGGCACGTTCACCTTCCAGCCGCTCGGTAACCCCGCGCGGCTGGCGCCTTTTTTTGTGAAAGAGACCGGGACGCGCCGCGCGCCTTTCGACCGCAGCGACGCGCTCTTCGCCCCGCGCGTCGCCGGCGGCAACCTCGACCTCGCTCGCACCGAAAACGACGCCCTGCCCTTCAATGTCTTCAACCGCGACCAGATCGCGCGCAGCGGAGTCGTCAGCCTCAACGAATTTCTCCAGCGCGAGATCCTCGATGCCGATGGCGGCACGCAGCCACCCGAGCAAAACGGGCTTGCTCAGACCTTCACAGCCGGGAGCACCAATCTCAACCTCCGCGGCTTCGGCGCCGACCAGACCATCGTGCTCGTCAATGGTCGCCGCCTCCCCGAGGCTCTGGTCAACGACGGGTCGGCCAGCCAGACGCCCGATGTAAACTTCATCCCGCTCAGCCTTGTGCAGCAGGTCGAAGTGCTCCCCATCTCCGCCGCCTCCCTCTATAGTGGCAATGCCGTCGGCGGCGTGATCAATATCGTGCTGCGCCCCGGCGTCGACTCCGAGGCTACCGAGGTCGCCGTCACTTACACCAATGCGATGGATGACTACGATGCGCCGCAATCCTCCGCCTCTATCCTCCACAGCCGCACGCTGCTCGGCGGCTCGCTGCGCGTGCGCTTCAACGCGAGCATCACTCGCAGCACTCCGCCGACTGAGCGCGAGCTGGGTTTTCGCCAGCGGCAGTCCGCCACTTCGCTCGCCCCCAACCTCTCCCTCTATCGCGCCACCCCCAACATCCGCGGGTTTCAGGCCCGGCCCGAAGAGGAGGGCGCGGCCCCGCCACCGCAGCAATCGCTCTTCGGTCCAGGGACCGCAGTGGTGACCTCCGTTCCGCCCGGTGCCGATGGCAAGGGCGGATTAGCCGTTTTTAGGGGGCGCGAGGGCGTGCGCAATTACGCCTACTTCGATCCGTCCGGCGGCTTCGCCACTTCGCCCGAAAGCCTGGACTACCCTTACGGACGCAAGCAGAAGCGGTCGGCCTATTTTGCCTCCATCGTCTTCGACGCCACCCCGTGGCTCCAGCTCGGCTTCGATGGCACCTACACCCGCTCTGTGATGCACCGCGGCTACGATGTGATGGCCGCCGATCTCCGCCTGCGAGCCGGTTCGCCCTACAATCCCTTTTCCAGCGAAGCAGTCGTCTCGCTCAATGAGATGGCCCCCGCGCTGGGCGAAAACTACAGCGAGGCACGCCTCGAATTCGGCTCCGGCGTACTCAGCGCGCTCATCTTCCTCCCGCGAAGTTGGCGCGTGCTGCTCGATGGCCAGTACGGCCGCAACATCGCCAAATACCGCGGCCTCGTCGGTGCCAACTTCGGCCGCTGGCAGGAACTCGTCGACCAAGGCATCTACAATCCCCTGCGCGACACCCAAGCCTACGGGCCGCCGCAGGAGTTTTATGATCGCGTGCTAGTCTACCGCGGCGGCGTCAATCGCTTTGTCACCCTCGGCGACTACTCGACGATGGATGGAGCAGTCCGCATCACCAACCACGACCTCACCCTCCCCACCGGCCGCGCCGTGCTCAATATCGGCGCCGACTACCGCCACAATCAGCTGAAAAAATATAACGACGTCGGCGTTTACGCCGATGGCTCGCTCGCCATCGAGCCGCTCCAATATTTGGGCCGCACGCTCGAGCGCTATAGCGTTTTCGGCGAGATCCAGGGTGCCCTGCTGCCGAAGAAATGGCTGCCGCGCTGGATCCACAGTCTGGATACCGATGCGGCGGTGCGCTACATCGCCTCCAACCAGAGCAACGAGACCGCCGTCGCGCCCACCTTCGCCCTCAAGGCCCAGTTCCCCGCCGGTTTCACGCTCCGCGGCAGCGTCAGCACCTCGAGTCGCTACCCGGCCCCGGTGATGAGCCGCACATCGCTCCCCTCCGGCGGCCCGAGCGTGCCGATCATCACGCCCGACCTCACCGTCGTGTACGACCCGCTGAGCGCAGGCCGCTACCCGGTGCAAAAGCAGGTGCTCGTCAATCCTGAGTTGCTACCCGAGGACACCCTCACACAGACCGCCGGCCTCGTCTACCGCACGGGCAAGGTTCACAAGCTGCGTGCGAGTATCGATTTTGTGGATACTCGTAAGACCGGCGAGGTCGTTGACCTCGATGTACAGGATATTCTCAATCTCGAGCACATCTTCCCCGAGCGCGTCAGCCGCTACCCCGTCGTGCCCGGCGACCCACGGAGCGGTCAGGTGGAGAGCGTGGTCAGCGGCGCGATCAATGCCCAGTGGCGTCGTTCCCACCACTGGAGCGGCTCGCTGGACTACGCCTGGGCGGACTTTGCCGGCGGCACTCTGGAGTTCTACGGTCGCCTGCTCTATTTTTCCAAGTACCAGCGCCTCCTGGTGCCCGGCGCCAATATCGTCGATGAGATCAACGCACCCGAAGGCGGCAGCAACGGCATCCTCCGCTATCGTTCCAAATTCGGCGCCGGCTGGTCCAGCCGCCTCCACGGTTTTGGTATCGATGGCCACTACTATCACTCTCGCATCCTCCCTCTCGCCGAGCAACCCGCCCAAGGTCGTGCCCACATCAGGCCGTACTGGCAATTCGATGCCTTCGTGCAGAGCGAGGTCGGCCGCTGGGTGAAGTGGTTGCCGGATGGCCTGCGCGTGCAAGTCCGCATCAACAACCTCTTCGCCCAGCCTTTTCCCCGCTATACCAATGCCGGCTCGGGTGCTGGAGTGCAAACGTACGGCGACTGGCGCGGCCGCGTCTACTCACTCTCCCTCACCTCTACATTCTGAGTGGGTCCGTCAGCCACACAACCGCTGGCCCCACCCAACCACTTGAGCGCACCGGCCGTTTGCGCATAAAAATTTCGCAACTTCGTCGGGAACCGTGGCCATCGGGCACTTTCCGAAACTCCCCGCGCCGATGCGCGTCGGGTAATTCGAATGTCTTCGTCTCCCTTACCGATTTTTCTGCGTTTCACTAGTGGTTTTCCGCCGCTCGGTTGTCATCAAAAGCACACGCAGTGAACTCCCCAGATACTACCATGGCACTCGACAATGAGGATTTGCGGGAGGCGTTGAAGCGCTGCTCGCCCGCCACTTACTACGCCGCCTGTAAATTTCGCCAATCGGGCGATTACACCCAGATTCCCACCATCGTACTCGGGGTCATCGAGCGCTACGTTGAGCGCGACCTCCGGCCCAAACTTCACGGTGATTCCGACTCCCTCCTCCTGCGCGAAGATCTCGCGCTCGACTCCCTCACGATGATGGAGGTCGTCATGCTCGCCGAAGAGGTCCTTCAAGTCACGATCTCCAACGAAGAACTCACCAAGCTCCGTACATTGGGGGAAGTGCAGCAGTTCATGGTCGCCAAGCTTCGCGAAACGCCCGCGCCCGCCGTCGCCCTCCCCATCATCTCTCCCCCGTCCATCGACAGGCTCGCAAGTTAGGTGCCCACCTTGGGTTATTTCGCACGAAGCCCTGCACCGACTTGGGGAAATTTCCCCGCGGCCACCTCAAAGACTCAATCCACATAATTTCGTAATATCATATACGACAACTGATAACGAAATATTTTAAGCTTGGCACAAGCGATGCATTATTGGTGATACACCATGCAAACCCCGCACGATTCTTCCCTAACCACCGCCCTCCTTTTCAGCCGCGAGCGTCGCCGGCGCCGTATGTTGGAGTTTCTCGAGGCCTTCGAGCGTCGCTCTTGGCCCTGCGCTCCTGAGCTGCCCTTTTTGGTTCCGTGGTCTAAGAGCGATACGCGCCACGTCGAGTTTCCTTCCGGCACCGCGACTGCGGGCCGTTGATCGGCTGCGGCTTTGGCCGCTCGTTCATTTGTGGGAGCAGCACCTGGCCGTGGTGGGATTTTTTCACGCCTAATCTCCCAGTCGCGGTGTGAGGCTGCTCCTACTTCTCTCTCTCAAAGGCGGTCGCAAATCTGCGACCGCCTTTTGTGTGTACGGGCTAGACCCGCGCTCACCGACCTCGTGGGCTCAATCCTCGTACCCGCCCACCGTCAGCGACTGGCCATTATCCTTTGGACCAAGCTTCAAGATGAACGGCGCCGCGTGCTTCGCCCATTGCTCAGCCTTGGGATAGCTCCCTGCCCCCTCCGCCCAGCAGGAGCGGAGCATATCGGTATCGATCACGCCGGGGTTGAGCGGGATGGCCGCCATGCCGCTCGGCAACTCCTCTGCGAGCGCCTTGGTAAGCCCCTCAATCGCCCATTTCGACATGCAGTACGGCCCCACTTCGGGCGCGACGCTACGCCCCCAACCCGAACTCAGGTTTACGATCACGCCCTTTTTGCGCGCTACCATCGCGGGCACAAAGTGCCGGATCACATTCTGTGTGCCCCGGATATTCACATCCACTAGCTTGGTAAACTCGCGGTCATCAAATTCCCAGGTCTTCGCCAGGCGGTTCATGATCGCAGCATTGTTGATCAGCAGGTCCGGCGAGCTGTCGTTTTCAAGCACTTTGGCAGCCCAGATCGCGACTTTGCTGTCGAGCGCCACATCGCACACGTTGAAATCGTGTGGCGCGTGATGGCTCATCCTCAGGTCGAAGATCGCGTCCCCACTGCGCCCGCAGCCGATCACAGTGTGACCCAGGCGGATAAATTCATCGATCAATGCCCGCCCCAATCCGCGTGTAACCCCAGTGATGACAATTTTCATAATAGCGTCTGTGGCCTAGGGTCTGGCGTCTGCGGGAATGTTCAAACTCCAAAGCTCCAAACACCGGGCCGTTCTCTCAATGAGCCGTCTTCGGCGTTTGGATCTCTGGTGCGGTAGGGCTCCCCACACTTACTCAATTGCGAAGGTCACATCGCCCGACCTTAGCGCGACATCCTGCGGCGCCACGTCGTCTAGCTTCAGCACCACCACATTTGTCCCCTTTTTCACCGGCGCGGTAAACCTCGCGCCTGCTTTCACGAGGGTGCCATTTACCCAGGCACTCTTTACGCCTGAGGGATTTGCCACGCTGAAGGTCGCAGTGCCATCCTGCGCCGCCTCGACCCGCGTCGCGGCAAACCATCCACGGCTGTTGTTGCGATTGGGATGCTGAGCCTCGATCAAGCCCTTGGAGAGTGTGCCGCTGGTCAGTGAGAAGACCGGCTTCCAATCCGCGAGCGAGAAGTCTCCGCGCACCACGCGCTCCACCCCCAGATGTTCATTACTGCTAAGCACCAAGTACAGCCGCCAGGCGCGGGCTACCCCGCCCTTCGCGGCGTCGAATTCACCCGGTTTGCCCAGCTGTGCGATAAAGGCAATCAGGTCCAGTCGCTCCTCGGGCACGAGACCATCGATCAGGCCTGCGGGCATCAGAGAGCCCACGCTCGTGCGACGGGTGACATCCTTCGTTGGGACCGACACATCCTCGTTGGCCGCAGTGCGAAGCACGATTTCGGTATCGGTCTCTTTCGCGATCATCCCGCTGAGTTCGCGCCCGTCTCGCGTCGAGATCGAGGCCGAGTGATAGCCCTCCTTGATCTTGGCATTGGGATACAGCAATGACTCCACGATGTAGTCCGCCGGCGCGCTGGCGCCGAGGCTCGTCATGTCGGGCCCAAGTTTGCCACCAGCGCCGCCGATGGCGTGGCACGTCACGCAGGCCAGCTCGGCGCGCCGGTAGATCATCTCGCCCCGGCGAGGATCGCCTTTCGCGAGCGCTTCCTGGGCGAGTTGCTGCATGTCAGCCGCTGAAAGCTGCACGTTGCTGAGCGAAAGTCCTGCCGCCTTGAGGAGCACCGGCACCAGCGCCTGGTGCTGCGTACCCTCGCGCGCTGGTCGGAGACCGGCGCGCGCGACGTCGCGGGGCAGTTCAGTCTTTTCCAACTCCGCGGTCAGTCGCGCACTCATGCCCCGGATGCTGAGCAGCGTCCGCCAGAGCGCCTGCGACTGCGCTTCGTCGGTGGTGGCCTTGAGCGTCGCGAGTACAAAGGGCATCGCCGTCGGCAACTCCAAGCCCGCGAGAGTGATGGCGGCCTCTCGACGGAGTTCAGGCGATAGCTCGCTGCCCGCGAGCTTCTTGAGCTCGGTGATGGCCCTCGCTCCTCCGATATCGCGCAATGCGGAGAAAGCCGCCGTACGCTCAGCCCCGGAGACTCCCGCCTTGGTAGTCACGGCGACGATTTGCGGGATCAGCGCTCCCAGCTTCCAGGCACCGGCCAGTTGGAGCGATGCTACTCTCAGCTTTTCGTCGTTGGCGCCGAGCAGCGCCGCCAGTGAAACGAGTTCCCCCGAGGGCTTGGTGCTGCGGAGCCTTGCCGCGTCGCCGAGTGCAGCAAAGGCGCGGGGCGCCACCTCTGCGCCGATCTCGTTGCGCTGGAGCTGGTCGAAGAGCAGGCGCAGTTCCGCGGGGCCGCCGGCGCTGCCGATCAGCTCGATCCACGGGCCCGAGCCATCGCGCGGCACGCCGCCTTGCTTACTCACGAGGAGACCCAGCACGGCGCTGGCTTGGGCAGGCTCCACCGCCTTCAGCGCAAACTCGAGCTGCTTTTCACGACCCTCGATCTTCCATTCTCCGCTCTTCACGGCTGCTAGCCATGGCTCCGCGAGTTCGTTGATCGTTAGCCACACCGCATAATCGAGGAAATTGTCCATCGGTTTGGCGAGCACGCCTAGCGCGAGCTCCGCACTGCGGGCAGAGTGGCGGCTGCCTAGCGCACGCACTGCGGCGAGCCTCACCCTCGGATGCGGGTCGGCCACCAGTCGCTCGAGCGGCCCGATATCTCCGCCTGCTGGCAGAGCTTGCACGGCCGCGGCGCGGATGCGGGCATCCTTTGCGGCAAGCAATTCCGTCAGCAGCGCCTCCGGCACCCGGTCGAACGCTTGGTACATCCACAATGCCCGGAGCTTTGCCCGCTCCGTGCTCTGCTTCTTCGTCCACGCATCCAGGGCAGGCACGACCTTCTCCGCGCCGCGCTCCACCAATACACGCCTCGCCTGCTGCTGCGCATACGAGTCGGATGCTCGCAGATGATCCAGGAGATCGGCCGTGGCGATCATGTTGAAATCGAAGCGCGGGTGAGCTTTCGCTCCCTTTGGCGCGATCCGCCAGATGCGGCCGTGAGCTTTGTCGCGGCGGGGATCGCGGAAATCTACCTCGCCGTGCTGGATGATGGGATTGCTCCAATCGGCCACGTAGAGGGCGCCATCAGGCCCCAGCCGCACATCGATCGGGCGAAAGGCATCCGCCGTGGTGCGAAGCAAGTCCGGCATCTCCCTTGTCACAAAGCCCGAGCCACGCTCCTCGATTTTGAACCGCACCACCCGGTGCGCGCGAAAGTCGAGCGTGATGGCATCTCCCTGCCAGTCGTCCGGGAAAAGCGTGCTATGCACCAGCTCGATGCTGGCAAATTTCGGATAACGCCCGGGGCTGATGCTATCGATCACCCTCCGCGCGGGTGCGAGCGTGAGCAACGTCGCGCCTGGCACGCCCCAGCTCACACCTTGGAAGCCAGCCCCATCCGTCATCATCGACTGGCCGTACGCATCATGCTGGTGGCCCCATCCGTTGATCAGGCCGCGATAGAGGATCTCCATTTTCTCCGTCCGCGGGTCGAAGCGAAAGGTGCCGCCGGCCTTCAGCCGTACCACTCCGTGCGGAGTCTCGGTATCCGTGCGAGTGTAGACCGACTGGATCATCGTCATCCGTCCGTCGGGCCCCCAGCGCAGGGTATGAAGATTGTGGTGCGTATCCTCGGTGCCAAAGCCGCTCAACACGGTGCGGCGCACGTCCGCCTTGCCGTCGCCGTTTGTATCTTTGAAATGCAAGAGTTCCGTGCTCTGCGCCACGTACGCGCCGCCGTCGCCGACCTCGATGCCCGTCGGGATGAGCAAGCCGTCGGCAAACACCGTAGCCTTGTCTGCCCGGCCCTCCCCTTTCGTGTCCTCAAGCACGATGATCTTGTCCGTCGCCGCCTGGCCGGGCTCGATCTGCGGATACAGCTCGGAACTCACGACCCAGAGGCGGCCCTTCGGGTCGAAGTTCATCTGCAGCGGCTTGTTCAAGAGCGGATTCTCCGCCCAAAGCGTCACTTCTAGTCCCTCCGCCACCTCAAACTTCGGATGCGGCTGCGGCGTGAAGACCGCGTCCTTGTTGCCGATGCGGCGCGGTATCTCCGGCACATTCGCCGGTTGGAGCGCGCGAAGCTGCGCGATGCGCTTCTCCTCGGCCGCGATGAACTCGTCGAACTGGAGCACCTCGGTCGCATTCTTGCCCTGCTCGCGTTTCCGAAAGCCAAAGATGTACGCCATGTTTGCCGGGCGCGAGCGATGGAAAAACCATTCGTTCTTGCGCAGGATCGCCTGCCGCAGCGGCTCCACGTGCGCGCTTGTGCGCCAGGCGCCGGGGCCGCCAAAGAGCGTGTCCTCGATCAGCTCGGCGAGCACGCGGTAGCCCGCGGGCGTGGGGTGGATGCCGTTGGCCGTGAGCTTCGCGCCGGTGCGCGCACGGGTCAGATCGTAGAGGGGCACATATGCCCCCCTGCGCTCGCCCGCGAGTTCGCCGATCACGCGTGCATAGGCTGCGAGTTGGTCGTTATGCGCCGCCGGCGCGGGCCAGGGCGCACCGAGGGTCTCGTGCGCGATCGGGCTCAGAAAAACCAAGCGCACGCCCGGTGCCGCGCGCTCGATCGTATCCAGCAGCCGGCGGTAATCGGCGCGGAATTTCGTCAGGCCGCTGTCGCCGTCGAATGAGCTGGCCATGCCGTAGCCGAGCACCACCACGGTGGGTTTCGCCTCCTCGATCTGCTTCACGAGATTGCGCCAGCCCTCGTCCGCCGGTTCGCGACCGGCTTGTAGCAGGCTCAGGCCAAATCGCGAATCGCCCGCCGGCGTGTCGGCGCTCCAGCCCAGATTGCGAAAGGTCACGCCCTGCGCCGCAAAGCGCGTTGTAAGCATCAGTTCCACCCAGCCGTGGTACTGCTCCTGCTCCACGATCGTATCGCCGAGAAATACCACGCGATCGCCCTCCTTCAAGGCAAACGCTGCGGCGGCGGCCCTCGCGGGCAGCGACGCGCAGAGGCAGAGGTAGGCAAGGACAAGGGCCCGGAAGACGGTGCTCATGCGGAGTATGACGGGGTTGGGAAAACGAGGAAATTGCTCCGTGCCGCGCCTTATGGAAAGCTCGGAGTGCTCACCGCAGTGACTTCCTCCGCTCTTGCGTTTCGCTCCTGCGTGCTCCGCCGCCGGCCTCCGCACCGCTCAACATTCACAATCTTCATATCCGTCGTTTTTTTTTGCCGATCCCCCGCCTTGCATAAGAATTCCGATTGCGGTGCGCGAGTAACTATCTAGTGACTTCCTACCTCCCCGACTTGTCTTTTTCTCCATGGCCTACTCCCTCCTCCGCACCTCGCTCGCCTTCGTCGCGTGCGTCCTCGGCATCGCGGCTTTCGCCGCCCAGCCGCCCGCCGGCTTCACGTCGCTCTACAACGGCAAGGATCTCTCCGGCTGGCGCGGGGGCACGACCTACGATCATCGCAAGCTCCTCTCACTGCCGGAAGCGGAGCGCGCCGCGCTCATCGCGAAGTGGACTGCCAGCCTCACCGAGCTCAAGGATGGCAAACCCCACTGGCGCGCTGAGGGCGATGTGCTCTTCAACGACGGTGAGGGCGGCTACGCCACCACCGAGAAGGATTACGGCGATTTCGAGCTCCGCCTCGAGTACAAGATCGCGCCCGGCGCCGACTCCGGCGTCTACCTTCGCGGTGTGCCCCAGGTGCAGATCTGGGACACTGCCATTCCTGATAAGAAAGACGTCGGCTACGCCAAGGGCTCCGGCGGACTCTGGAACAACGCCAAGGGCGCTCCCGGGAAAGATCCTCTCGTCAAAGCCGACAACCCTGTCGGCCAGTGGAATGCACTTCGCGTCGTCATGGTCGGTGCCCGCGTGAGCGTTTGGCTCAATCAGAAACTCGTCGTTGATCACGCCCTGCTCGAAAACTACTACGACAAGGCCGACAAGAAGCTGAAGCCCGAGGAGCGCCGCCCGATCCCGGCCAAGGGCCCGATCCAGCTCCAGACCCACGGCGGCGCGACGCACTGGCGCAATATCTTCATCCGCGAGATCGGCGGCGAGGAGGCCAACAAGCTCCTCGCCAGCAAGGGCGCAGAGGGCTTTACCTCCATTTTCAACGGCAAGGACTTCTCCGGCTGGAGCATCGAGGAGAAAGCCGCCACCAAGACCATCCCCGCCATCAAGACTCCCGCCGATGTCATCGACATCAAGGACGGCGTGATGACCTGGCGCGACAAGCGCAGCGGCACTCCTTACTGGAACAAGGAGCTCGGCGATTTTCAGGTTCGCCTTTGGTTTAAGCTCCCCCCCGGCGGCAACAACGGCCTTGCGATCCGCTATCCGGGCACTGGCAACACCGCCTACGATGGCATGACCGAGTCCCAGATCATCGATGAAAACTACTACGCCAACCGCGGAAAGCCCGAGTCGAAGCTCGATCCGCGCCAGCAGCACGGCTCCGTGTACGGCATGGTTGCTGCGTTCACTGGCTATCAGCGCCCCATCGGCGAGTGGAACTTCGAGGAGGTCACCGTCAAGGGCTCGACCATCCGCGTGGAGCTAAACGGCACCGTCATCCTCGACACCGACCTCACCAAGGTCGATATGGCCACCGTGATGGACAAGAAGGCTCACCCCGGCAAAGACCGCCTCAAGGGCTACTTCGGCCTCGCCGGCCATAGCGATCCCGTGTCGTTCAAGGAAATCTCGATCAAGGAGCTGAAGTAATCGCTTCTCTCTTTTGCCGCCACTCTCTACTGTGGCGGCAAAACCCTCCCCTGCGCGCGACGCCCCTTCCGCCCCGCGCGACTCCCTCTCTCCCGCTGCCTATGAATCGCCGCTCTTTCCTTCGTTCCTCCGCTGTCCTCGCCGCTTTCGCTCCCGCTGCTTTGAACGCCGCTGAAAAGAAGGCGGCTCCGGCATCTGCCGCTCCCAAGCCATCGGCCGACCCCGCTTGGTCTACCACCGGCGGCAAGCCCAAGCGCCCTCTCAAAAAGGGCTTCATGTTGGGCACGCTCAATAAACCGAGCGCCCGTGCGCTTACGCTTCAACAGAAATTCAAGCTTCTCAAAGATGCGGGCTTCGACGGCATCGAGGTGCCAAGCGCCTTCGATCAAAAGGAAGTGCTCGCCGCGCGCGACGCGCACGGTCTCGAGATCCCCAGCGTCGTCATCGCCACGCATTGGGCCAAGCCACTCACTCATCCCAGTGAAAACGAGCGCAAGGTAGGCCTCGAAGGTCTTCTCCAGGGCCTTCGCGATGCCAAGGTCTACGGTGCCAAGTCCGTCCTGCTCGTGCCCGGCATCGTCAACAAGGACGTCTCCTACGCCGATGCCTACACGCGGTCCGTCGCCGAGATCAAAAAAGCCATCCCCCTCGCGGAAGAGCTCGGCGTCGCGATCGCGATCGAAAACGTCTGGAATTCCTTCCTCCTCAGCCCACTCGAAGCCGCCGCTTACGTCGATGGCTTCAAGTCGCCCATGGTAAAATGGCATTTCGACGTCGGCAATGTCGTCAATACCGGCTGGCCCCAGCACTGGATCCCCGTCCTCGGCGATCGCATCGCGGCCGTGCATGTGAAGGAGTTCAGCCGCAAGCTCGCCGCCGAGAAAGGCGCGCGCGCCGGCTTCGGCGCCGAGCTCCTCACCGCCGATAGCGACTGGCCAGCCGTCATGGCGGCCCTCGATGCCATCAAGTACTCCGGCTGGATGATCGCCGAACACACCTATCACCCCAACAATATGCCCGACGCCGAATGGGCCGCAGGCATCGTCACCAATATGGATCGCATTCTCGCCTTATGAACAACCAGACTCCCGCGCCCGCTCCCACCCTCCCTCGCCGCGACTTCCTGAAGACCTCGACGGTCATCGCCGCCGGCGCGACGCTCTCCACCCCCCGCTTCCTTACCGCCAAGGAGCGCACCCGCTCCATCGGTGCCAACGACCGCATCCGCATCGCCCAGATCGGCTGCGGCAATCGCGGCCAAGGCGCTCATTTCGAGAAAGGCATCCTCCCTCATCTCAAGACGACCAACTTCGATGTCGTCGCCCTCGCCGATCCGTGGAAGCGCTCCCGTGAATCCTTCAACGGCGCGGTCGAGAAGGCCCTCGGCCACAAGGCCAAGGAGTTTGTCTCGTACAAGGATCTTCTCGCGATGGACGGCATCGACGCCGTGATGATCGCGTCACCCGATCACCTGCACACCACGCACCTCGAGGCCACCGCCAAGGCTGGCAAGCACATCTACGTCGAGAAGCCCCTCGCCACCGATTTCAACAAGCTCCTCAAGGCCTACGACGCCGCCAAGGAAGCCCAGAAAAACGGCAGCATCATCCAGGTCGGCACCCAGCTCCGCAGCTTCCCCGGCATCGTCGGAGCCCGTGAACTCATGAAGAGCGGCGTCCTCGGCAAGATCTCGCGCATCGACGAGACCCGCAACTCCGAGAAGCCTTACTGGTACAGCTACCTCGATCGCGAGGTGAAGGAGTCCGACGTCGACTGGGCGGAATTTATCGGCGACGGCAAGAAGCAGCCCTTCGACGGTAAAAAGTACGCCGCTTGGTACGGCTACTATGAATTCTGCCAGGGGCCGGTGCCCCAATGGGGCGCACACTTCCTCGATCTCATGCACTACGTCATGGATTGCGGCCTTCCCACCGAGTGCATGTGCATGGGCGGTGTCACCTACTGGAAGGACGAAAACAAGTTCACCACGCCCGACAACGTCACCGCCACGTGGCTGTACCCCGAGGGCTTCATCGTCACCAGCTCGAATAACTTCGGCAACTTCTCGGGCAATAGCCGCAAGTTCTACGGCGATAAGGGCACCCTCGCCGTCGACAACTGGAACGCCCCCTCCTACAGCGCCGCCGGCGGCCCCAAGCGCGATGGTAAAATCCGCGGCGAGCAGAAGGTCACGCCCATCCCGCATCCCGATCACTGGCTCAACTGGCTCCAGTGCATGCGCGATGGCAAGACCCCCAACGCCTCGATCGACGCGGGCTATCAGCACGCCGTCGCCGTCCTCATGGCCGTGATCTCCTACGACACGGGCAAGAAGACGTTCTACGACCACACCAAGCGCAAGATCACCACGGCCTGACGTCTCGGTCAGCTGCGACCGCGGATTGCGCCCTAAAGGCGTTGTCCGCGGTTGTTTTTTATCGGCAAGGTATGCGCCTGCACGCAGGTATCTATCTTTGCTAAACTCGATCAAACCCTCCCGCCGAGGGGGCTTCGCGCCGAGGACGAGGGTTCAAGCTTCTGGCAAGAGCGGCCACCTGCTCGGCAGCCATCTCGCTTAGAAGCCATCGCGCGCTTCCGCTCTCTTGTCTTCGTCGCTTTTCAGCGGCAGCCGCAACTGCGCCGGTTGGGCGGGAATCTCCCCAAACGGTGGCGCACTTCCATTGGCAGCGCCGGGCGGGGCCGGAAACGGCTCGCGTCGGCGCCGCGGCTTGTCTCGCCACGTGCTACGGATGATCGCGTAGCCTAAGGCTCCGCCGATGATGCCGATCACGGCGGAGCCAAGGTACAGGGAGGTCACTGCGTGCCCCGATAGCAGCAGGCTCGGCTTGTCTCGCACCTCGCGCCATACATGCCTCGGATCCGCTCCTCGCACTACCTCCCCCACGAGATAGCAGGCCGGCAAATGCACCGGGGCGGTGAAGGGTGTGGAAAGAAATTGCAGCGCGATGCAGAGCAGCAAGTTGCCTCGCACGAGGAGCGCGGCGATCACGGCGATCACCGATTGCAGGGGGAGAAAGGGGATCACCGTGATGGGCCAGCCCAGCAGCCAGGCACGCGCTAGGCTCTCTCGCGTGGGGCTCCACAGCCCCTTGTGCAGGATGCGGTCGCCAAATCTCCGATGCAAAAAAGTGCCGCGCAGCCGGTGGCGCGACAGCTTCTGCCGATGCATCAAGCGGATGACCCAATACGGTAAGCGCACGACGCGAGAGGGTTGGATCAAACTTTCCGTACCAGCCGGGCCGCAAGTAACGGACACAAGACAGCATGCATACCGGGGGAGCTCAGCAGGCTTCGAGGGGTCATCATCCACCCCCACTGTGCGACACCACTCCGGTGAGTCAATCGGTAGCTGCTACGCAATCCTCGCACCCGCCTCCCGCCGATGGCCTTACTCCGTCTCCAATGAGAGCAGGAAGCGGCCTTGGAAAAATTTGTGCGTCGCCACATAGCGCGCCAGTCGCTCCTCCGCCTTCAGGTCGTAACCCAGCGCGCGCATGCGCTCCGCCTCGACCCGCAAATCATCCATCGAGGCATTTTCCTTCAACACGATATGCTCTTTGCCGTTCATCTGACTCTTTACCAGCTTCACCCCTCCAAAGTGGTAAATTTCTGGCCCAAACGCAATGGGGCGCTCTGCCCAGGCCAGCGAATTCTGGCTGAACTTTTTCTCTGCACCCCTTGTCGCAATCTCATGGTCCTCGCTATGAAGACGCTACGCCGCTCCTTCACCTCCCGTATCGCAGCCATGCTGCTTGTCGCCAGCACGCTGCTCGCCGCCTCCGGCTGCACTCAGGTTCAAGTCACGCCCGATACCCGGGGAGAATACAAATTTGGAGAGTTGCAGGTCTTTGTCGACCGCGACTTTGCTGCGGTTCACACCGCCGCTGTCCGCGGCCTCAAGGATCTGAATCTCTTCCAGACCCGCGATGATCGCAAGGTGATCGAGGCCGAGCTTAATGCCCGTGACGCGACTGATACCTTGATCGTCGTAAAAATCAAAGAGGTGGGCAAAAATCGCACTAGTCTCAAGATACGCTACGGCCTGAGACCCGATCTTCCTGCCGCGCAAAAGTTGTACGAGGCGATTCGGAAAAACCTGTGAGGCAGCGCCGCTTGAGAGAGGGCGCGCGCTGCACGCTAGTTGAGATGCGGCAGCCCTCCGTTCGCTGCCCGCTCCACTTTCGGCGTCGTCTCATTAAGCACGGGCAGCAGCTCCACCCAGAAACGGCTGCCGGTGCGCCCATCGGATTCCACGCCTACCGTGCCGCCCATGCGCTCGACGGCTTTACGCACGATGGCTAGCCCGATGCCTGTGCCCTCATAGCCCCGCTCCGGGTGCAGGCGCTCAAACATGCGGAAGAGCCTGCCCTGCACTTCCGGCGATATTCCGATCCCGTTGTCTGCAAACCAGAATCGCACCCGCTCTCCGCGCCGCTCGACGCTGATTTCCACGCGCGGCCGGATGCCGGCGGGGATGAATTTCACGGCATTGGTAAGTAGGTTGGAAACCACTTGGGTGAGCGATGGCTCGTGCGCCATCACCTCTGGCAGTGGGCTCGTCACTACGATATCCGCCTTTTCCGCGCGCAGGTCTGGATATTGCTGCGTCACCTCCAGCACCAGTTTCTCCAGTGCCACGGGCTCCAGGGTGATTTCACGGCGGGTGATGCGCGTGTAAGTGAGCAGATCCTGGATGAGTCGATCCATCCGCTGGCTGTTGCGCAGGATTCGGCGCAGCATGTCGCGCCCTGCCTCCGTCAGCTTCTCGCCCTCGTCTTCCAAGAGAGCATCAGCGTAGCCGCACATCGCTCGGGTGGGTGCCCGCAGGTCATGCGACACACTGTACGAGAATTCCTCCATCTGGGCCACCGCCTCTCGCAGCGAGGCCGTCCTCTGGTCCACGAGCGACTCCAGCTCCTCGGCTCCGCGTTGGCGCTCGATCGCAAATGCCACTTGGCTCGCGATCGTTTCCACGGGCCGCAGCTCCGCCGCCGTGAAGGCATGCGGCTCTCTGTAATACACCATGAATTTGCCAATCAGCCTCCGTTGGTGCCTCAGCGGCACAAATGCGAGTGCCTGGATGCCTTCATCGACAAACGCCGCTCGAAGTTCCGGCGCCAGATCGGCCTTTGCCACATCCTCGATCCACACCGGTCGGGGATCATCCGTGACGTTGGCCCACGGTGAGTGGCCCTCCACTTTCTGGCGATACGCTTCGGAGATTCCCCGCCAGGATACGAAGCGCATCGTCCCTTCCTTGTCGCAGAGCAGGATGGAGGCACGCTCCGTTTGCTGGCACCGGAGCATCGCCCCGATTGCGGCATCGTAGATCTCCGGCAGTGCCTCCGCCCGGTTCACCGCCGCCACGAGGTCGTAGAGTGCATGTTGCTGTGCCTCGATGCGTTTGCGCTGGGTTATATCGCGCGCGATCTTGGAAGCGCCGATCACCACACCCTCGGCATTACGCACCGGAGACACCGAGAGCGACACTGGGATGAGCGTGCCATCCTTGCGGCGGCGCATCGTCTCGAAGTGCTCTGTCCGCTCTCCTCGCCGGATGCGTGAAATGATCGTCGTTTCCTCGTCGAGCCTCTCCGTCGGGATAAGCTTGGTGATGGAGGCGCCGATCATTTCCTCGGGTTTGAAACCGAAGATTCTTTCCGCACCCTTGTTCCAGCTCGTCACGATCCCATCGAGGTTTTTGCCCACGATCGCGTCTTCAGACCACTCCACGATCGCCGCCAGGCCGCGGCTCGCCGCCTCGGCCCGTTGGGTTTTCTCCAGTTCCCGCTGCAGCGCCTCATTGAGCAGCACATTGTCCCGTTCGCGCTCCTCGAGCCATCGCGCCGATTTGCGCATCGCATCCGCCACAAAATCCGTCTCCCGCAATCCCGGCGGCCGCTCCTCCGGCAGCTTGCCTCTCCCCAGTTGATTGGCGTCCACCACCAGCGCATCCACCCCGCCCACCACCGCTCGGCCCGTCCACACTGCCATGAAAACGGCCACGCCCATCAGTAGCGCCGATAGGCCGACCGCGAGCCAGAGGATGTTGCGAGCGGGCCCATAGAGATCTGCCACCGGCGCTCCTACCGCCACCGACCAGCCCGAGATGGGTGCGCGCGAATAGGCTGCCAGTACCGGCACGCCTTCCAAGGTGCTGCTGGCGTGCATCCCTTCCTCGCGCTGCATCACGGCCTCCACGATATCCGGCATGGCCTTCTTCCCCACATAGCGTTCGCCATTGGGTCGACGCGCCGCGATCGTGCCCGTGCGATCGAGGATGGAGACGACCGCCCCTTCCGAAAATCGCTCGGTGTTCAACAACTCGGTGAATCCGTCCGGCCGCATCACATACGCGAGGATGTACCTCAGTTCTCCCGCCCGCTTTATCGGCATCGCGATCACGACGACGGGTTGCTCCGCGATTCCGCCGACGATCAGATCGGAGACATAGTTGCGACCCGCGTCCATCGCTGCGCGAAAATCTCCGCTGATTTCCACCTTCGGCAGAGACTCACCGGCCTCCTTCCGCGTGTTGACAAGTTGCTGCCCTTCCTTGTCGAGCAGCACCAGCCAGGCGCCCGTGCGCAGATCGAGCAGCCGCGCATTGCGATCAAAGGCCTGGGTGTCGCCGGTCGCCAGCCAGCGGGTCGAGGCTAGGCCGCGCAGCAGCCATTCCTTTTCCGTCACCTCTCGGTCGACGATCATGGCAAACGCCCGCACCGTCGCCATCAGCTGCCGGCCCACCGAGGCGCGTTCGTTGCGATACGTTTTCCACACCAGCAGTCCCACCAGCAGCATCGCCGGGATAGCGATCGCTAGCACGAGGCTTACGAGGCGACGACGGACCGAACTGCGGAAAAACTGAATCAGGGATGACATCGCTGGAGCGAGAAAGCGGGTTCGGCGCACGGCCGGCGGCATGCCGCGAGTGCGACGATGCCGCGCCCCACTACCGCTACAACCTCAACCTCATGGGAACTATTCCGATTCCCGCGCCGGGAAATGCCCACCCAAAGTAAGGGTTCGAATCGCCCCGTCTATCGTTGCCATTTCCCTCTGACGGGAAGTGCCTGCGGTGGCTCAGGCGACCAGGCAGCAGTGCTTGTACTTCTTACCGCTGCCGCACGGACACGGGTCGTTGCGCCCCACCTTGGGCGCGGCCTTTTTCGGAGCCGGGCCGGTGCGCACCGCGCGGATGTAGAACCACACGCCATCCTTGCGTACGAACTCCGACTTCTCGTGCAGCGCCGCCTCGCCCGCCCCTGCCTTGTAGTAGGCGCTAAAATCGACGAAAGCTTTGTCCGGCGTTGCCCCCGGCTCATGCGCATTGATGGCGAGACGCGTCCATTCGATCGGCTGTTCCTCGGGCGCTTCCTCCACGTAGGGCGTCGCCGCTGTTTCGAGGTCCGTGCGATGCAGGTGCCCAAAATCGTGGATCACATGCGCCGTGAAACGCGAGCGCATCAGCTGTTCAGCCGTCGCTGGTACTCGCTTGCCCGCGATTACCGGCTGGCAGCACTCGCCAAAAGTCTTGCCGCTGCTACAGGGGCAGGGAGCACCCGCTGCCACAGTGGGTTTCGTTCCGGAAGGTGTCGTCATTTTCCCCCACGCTGCAAACCTGCGGCGCGCAGGCGAGCGCGAATATCGCGTCGGGGAAACCACTTTCCCACTCCGTCCTCGTCGCGCCAAGCGCCAGCGCTTCGATTTGTCCGCTCTCCCCTGCGTTAGAACCGGTTGTGAGTCTGCGATTCTTTGAAGGGTGTGCCGTTTTGCGGCCGGTGATCGCTGGGCGGCAGCGGCATTGCCTTGCCTGTGAGTTCCTGCATTTCCTTCCGCCGCTCCTTCCGAAGGTCGTCCTCGCGAATCTCGCGCTCTTTGATGCCGTTGAAGAGCGGGATCGGCCCCAGTTTTTGCAGGGCAGGATACTGTTTCTGCATCAGCGCCTCCGTGCCCTTCTTGGTGAGGATGTGCCGTTCTTTGAGATCCGGCGGCCGCTCGTCTTCGACGATAAAGGGGTCCATCCGCACCGTATCGGCGCTTTCCTCGTTGTGCTCTTCGGTGGACTTGGGCGGCGGTGCCGGCAGAGCCGCGACCGCCTCGTTCACCAAGCTGCCGAGCCTCCCCGCCATTTCCGGGGAAATAGCCCTTGTACGCGGTGCGGCATCGCGGGGCGGCATGCGGGGCGTCTTGGGTGCGAAGATCGAGGGGTGGATGGGTGCCAGTGTGAGCTTCATCTCGGCCTTCGCCGGTGTTGCCGATGCTGGCTCGCTCGTCTTCGCCTTCTCAACCGGGCCCGGTTCTGCCGCGACGAGCATCGCATAACTGGACGACGCCAGTGCAAGGACAAGCAGCAGGGCACGCATGGGGCTGGGGTAACAGTGGAACAGCCTCCCTGAAACCGCCGACCCACGGTAGGTTCTGTGATTTTGTCCGAACAACCTACCCGAAAAGCGGAAATCCCGGCCTGGCCTACCGGTTCCAATCCTCCCACCGGCCTAGAAAGACGGCTCCTTGAAGGGCGTGCCGTTCTGTGAACGCGGCTCATTGTACCGGGTACGGGCCTCGTAGAAGGCCTTGCGCGCCATCGCCGGGTTTTCCGTGCTCAGGCCCAGAAAGACACCCTGCTCGCGCAGCGCCAGTTGCCGCTCCTTGGCAAAGTCATCCTCGAGCAGATCGCGCGTGCCTTTCCTGAAACCGACCGGCGTACCCAGCGAAAGGCCCGGGTATTTAGCCCGTACCCACTCTTCAAAACCTTTCTCGTTCAGCAGTTGGCGCTCCGTCAGCGAGACCCCTTTCTCCTGCTGCACGACATACGGCTCCATTTGCACCACCTCGTCCTCGGTCGCGAATACGACGGTCGGCTGCACTCGCCCCGTCGGCGTCAGCGGCAGCGCTTCCACCGCCGTATGCACCACACCTCCGATCTTGGCCGTCATCTCGGGCGAAATCGCTCGTCGCGGCGACGCGCTGGCGACGACGATCCGCTGCGGTCTGGGCGCAAAGATCCCCGGCAGGGGCGCTACCGGCATTGCCACGATCGGCCCCGAGGGAGCGACGGTGAGCGTGACCGGAGCCGACGTGGCAGGCATGGCGAGGACTCTTTGTCCCGCGGTGGCAGCTGCGGCTACCGTGAGATTGGCAGCAGCGAGCGCGACGAGTAGTTGCGAAGCACGCATGGCGGGAGACGGGGTTACCAGCCACCGTCCCGCCGCAGTTCACCCGGTTCCTCACTTTGTACGCTACCGCGTCGACTTTACTCCGTCTCGCCCGCAATCCTACCTCACCCATGCGCTTCCCCACCCTGCTCGCCCTCGCGATCCTCTCCACCGCGTCCGCCGCCCCGGTCGACGATATCTACAAGCTCGGCCCCGACTCGCAGCCGCAGGCCGGCGTGCCTATGGGCAAGGTCACCGAGTGGTCCGAGCTTCCCAGTCAGGCCTACCCCGGCACCCTCCACGACTACTGCGTCTACGTGCCCGCTCAGTACGACTCCAAGACGCCCGCCGCCCTCATGGTCTTTCAGGATGGCCAGGCCTGGCACCGTCTCACCGGGGACTACCGCGTCCCGATCGTTTTCGACAACCTGATCTACCGTCGTGAGATGCCGGTCACGATCGCCGTCTTCATCAATCCCGGCCGCAAGCCCGACCAGCCCAAGGCCAGCGCCAAGGATTGGGGCGATCGCAGCAGTAACCGCCCGCAGGAGTACAACTCCCTCGACGACAAATACGCCCGCGTGATCGTCGAGGAACTCCTCCCCGTCATCACCAAGCAGTACAACATCTCCCCAAATCCCGCCGATCGCGCCATCGCGGGCGCGAGCTCCGGCGCCATCGCCGCCTTCGTTGTCGCTTGGCATCGCCCCGATCAGTTTACCAAGGTCCTCAGCACCATCGGCAGCTTCGTCAATCTCCGCGGCGGCCACGTCCTCCCCGATATGATCCGGCAAAGCGAGAGGAAGCCCCTCCGTCTCTTTCTCCAGGATGGCTCCAACGACAATCGGGGCCTCCGCCCCGGCGCCGATCCCTCCACCTACAAGGCCGACCGCGACTGGTACCTGCAAAACCGCAAGATGGTCGCCGCGCTCACCGAAAAGGGCTACGACCTCAACTACTCCTTCGGCATCGGCAGCCACTCTGGCAAACACGGCGGCATGATCTTCCCCGAAATGCTGCGGTGGCTCTGGCGCGATCACCCCCGCCCGGACACTGCCGAAAACCGCGCCCCATTCAAGGTCGAGGGCGCGCCCACCCATCCGGCATCGGCGCCCGCCGCTTCTAAATAACCATCCCTCCCACGCGGTTCACTCCGAGCCGATCCCTGCGGTCGGCTTTGAGTGCCGGAGAGACCCAGCTCCCCGCGCAGTGCGGCGCACAAAGTCCCGGTAGGGGGATGACATTTTGTCGAGTTGCCGGCATAATGGGCTCTCCCACCGAAACCTTCAGAGCACGAGAAGCCGAAAATCCATGAAAGCCCCACGAAAGATACGCGGCGATGCGAAGCTGGAGCGCTTGAGACCGGAGCAGAAGAAGCAGCTGCTCGTCTGGCTCGCCGTGGAGGAGCGTAC
The DNA here is from genome assembly GCA_964480585.1 of uncultured Opitutus sp. Classification (GTDB taxonomy): domain Bacteria; phylum Verrucomicrobiota; class Verrucomicrobiia; order Opitutales; family Opitutaceae; genus ER46. The sequence continues at coordinate 132,542 of CAYZPV010000005.1, forward strand.
CTACGCCGACGTGGCCGAGCGAGTGCGCGCGGAGTTTGGCGTGAGCGTGGGCAAGAGCGCGCTCAGTTGCTACTGGCAGCGCCACGTCCGCCCCATCCGCGAGCGCGAAGAGGCTGCGGCCAGAATCTTGGCTGAAAATTCTCCTCTATTTCCGGGCTATCTTGGCCTTTCCCGCGCTCGGCTGCGTTGGTCTGACCGAAAAAATTAGCCTCCCCGCGGGCTGACTCGCGCCCCGTGCCCTGCTCGGTCACCTGCCGGGTGCGCTTGCACCCGGCGCAACACCTGCTCTTTTAAGTCCATGCCTGTACGTTCTTCGCTCGCGTTTGTGCTTGCCGCGACCCTTCTGCTCACCGGCTGCGGCAGGAAAGACTCCACCCCCAAGTCCGCCGCTGGCGCGGGCGATGCGCCCTCTACCGCTGCCTCCGGCCCCATGATCTGGCGCGTCGGCAACGGCTCGGAGCCGCAGGACCTCGACCCCCAAATCGTCACCGGCGTCCCCGAGCACAAGCTGCTCATGGGCCTCTTCGAGGGCCTCGTGTCCGAAAACCCCAAGGATCTCAGCCCGGAGCCCGGCGTCGCCGAGAAATGGTCGATCTCTGCGGATGGCACCGTCTACACTTTCAATCTCCGCGCCGACGCCAAGTGGTCGGATGGCACGCCGATCGATGCCACCACCTTTGTGCGCTCATATCAACGCATGCTCACGCCGAGCCTTGGCGCCGAGTACTCGTATCTCCTTCACTTCGTAAAAAACGCCAAGGCGTACAACGAAGGCAAGATCAAGGACTTCTCGGAAGTAGGCTTTAAGGCCGTCGATCCCCGCACCCTTCAGGTCACGCTCAATTCCCCCACTCCGTTTCTCCTCGGCATCCTCGCCAGCCATTACTCGTGGTATCCCGTCCCGATCCACGTCATCGAAAAATTTGGGGGCATGGATCGGAAGGGCACCGCTTGGACCAGGCCGGAAAACCTCGTCTCCAACGGCGCTTTTAAGCTCAAGGAGTGGCGCCAGCAGCAGGTCATCGTCCTTTCGCGCAATCCCCACTACTGGGATCGCGCCCGGGTGAAACTCGACGAGATCCACTTCCACCCCGTTGAAAATCAGGACACGGAGGAGCGCATGTTTCGTACCGGTCAGCTCGACATGACGTACGAGCTCCCGATCGCCAAGGTCGACGTCTACCGCCGGGAAAATCCGCAGGCCCTCCGTATCGACCCGTACGCTGGCATCTACTTCTACCGCCTCAATGTCACCCGCGGCCCGCTCAAGGATAAGCGCGTCCGCCGCGCCCTCGCCCTCGCCGTCGATCGCGATACCTTGGTAAACAATGTCGTCCGCGGCGGCCAGATCCCCGCCTACGGCGTCACCTATCCGGGCATCGCCGGCTACACGCCCCAGGCCAAGCTCACCGGTACGCTCGAGGATGCGAAAAAGCTCCTCGCCGAAGCCGGCTTCCCCGATGGCAAAGGCTTCCCCAAACTCGAACTCCTTTACAATACCAGCCAGAATCACCGCGTGATCGCCGAGGCCATCCAGCAGATGTGGCGGCGCAACCTTGGCATCGATATCACGATGCGCAACGAGGAGTGGAAGGTGTACCTCGATTCCACCGACAACAAGAATTACGACCTCCAGCGCGGCGGGTGGATCGCCGACTACGTCGATCCTCACGTCTTCCTCGAGATCTGGACGAGCGGCAACCTCAACAACGACACCGGCTGGGGCCACCCCGAATACGACCAGCTTCACGACCAGGCCCTTAAGGCCAAGACCCAGGATGAGCGCTACGCCATCTACCAGAAGATGGACGCCATCCTCGCCGATGAACTCCCCGTTATTCCGATCTATTACTATACCCGCCCGCTCGCCATGAGCCCCAAGGTCAAGGGCCTCTATCCCACTCTCCTCGACAACCACCCGTACAAGTACATCTGGCTCGAAAAGTAATTAGTGAACGAGCGCGCGAGGGAATGAGGGAAGAAAGCGTTCTTCCCCTCGCTCCCTCGCTCCCTCATTCCCTTACTCCCTCACTCCCTCCACATGTTCCGCTTCATCACGTCGCGCTTCCTCCAGTCGCTGCTCGCGCTCTTCCTGGTCATCTCCGCGACGTTTTTCATGGTGCGCTTTGTCCCCGGCGGCCCCTTCACCGCCGAAAAAGCCGTCACTCCCGAAATCCTCCGCAACCTCGAAGCTCACTACGGTCTCGATAAGCCGCTGTGGCAGCAGTATCTGGACTACCTCGGCAGCCTTGCCCGCGGCGATCTGGGTCCCTCGTTCAAGTATCCCAACCGCACCGTAAACGAGATCATCGCCGACAAACTACCCGTCTCCGCCGAGCTCGGTGCCCTCTCCCTCGGCGTCGCTCTCGTCCTTGGCATCACCCTCGGCACGCTCGCCGCCATCAAGCGCAATAGCTGGATCGACTACACCGCATCCACCTTCGGCATGGCCGGCATCTCGATTCCTACGTTTGTCGTTGGCCCGCTGCTCGTGCTTGTCGCCGCGATCCATCTCGGCTGGTTCAATGCCTCGGGCTGGTACACGATGGAAGATCGTGTCCTGCCCGCGCTCGTGCTTGGCCTCGCCTATGCCGCCCCCATCTCGCGTCTCACTCGCGGCGGCATGCTTGAAGTGCTCAATCAGGATTTCATCCGCACCGCCCGCGCCAAGGGCGCGTCCGAGGTGCGCGTCGTTGCTCGCCATGCCCTCAAGGGTGGGCTGCTGCCCGTCGTCTCCTACCTCGGGCCGGCGGTCGCCGGTATTCTCACCGGCTCCTTCGTCATCGAGACGATTTTCCAGATACCCGGTATCGGCCGCGAGTTCGTCAATAGCGCCTTCAACCGCGATTACACCTTGGTTCTGGGGACGGTGATTCTTTACGCCGGCCTTATCATGGCGCTCAACCTGGTCGTCGATATCGTCCAGGCTTGGATGAATCCCAAGGTCCGCCTCGAAGCCTGAGCCCTCGCGGTTAAACCCAAATGTCCTCCCCCGCCACCGTCACGCCCCACGGCCCTGTCGCTGCCGCTGAGATCGAGCAAGGCTCCTCTCTCTGGCACGATGCCTGGCTCCGCCTGCGCAAGAACAAGCTCGCCGTCTTTGGCATGTTCTCGCTGGTCATCATCACCATCGCCTGCGTCGCTGGGCCCTGGCTCTCCCCCTACGGCTACGAGGAGCAGGATCTCAGCAACACGTACGCGCCGCCCTCGGCCAGCCACTGGCTCGGCTCCGACCAGCTGGGCCGCGATCTCCTTACCCGCCTCCTCTTCGGCGGTCGCGTGTCCCTCGGCGTCGGCCTCGCGGCCACCTTCGTCGCGCTCACCATCGGTGTCGTCTACGGTGCCGTGGCCGGCTTCTTCGGCGGCAAGCGCGATGCCTTCATGATGCGCACCGTCGATATCATGTACTCGCTGCCCTTCCCTATTTTCGTGATCCTGCTGATGGTCTTCTTCGGGCGAAATATCATCCTCCTCTTCGTCGCCATCGGCGCGGTCGAGTGGCTCACGATGGCCCGCATTGTCCGCAGTCAGGTCATGGCGATCAAGAAGATGGAGTTCGTCGAGGCCGCGCGCTCGCTCGGCTTTGGCCGCCGTCGCATCATCTTCCGCCACATCCTGCCCAATATCCTTGGCCCCATCATCGTCTACACCACGCTCACCATCCCCGCCGTGATGCTCCTCGAGGCCTTCCTCAGCTTCCTCGGCCTCGGTGTGCAGCCCCCCATGAGCTCGTGGGGCGTGCTCATCAAGGATGGCGCGGAAAAGATGGAAGAGTACTCCTGGCTCCTCATCTTCCCCGCCGTGCTTTTCTCCTGGACGCTCTTTTCCCTCAACTTCCTTGGCGACGGCCTCCGCGATGCCCTCGACGTCCGCTCGTCGAAAGATTGAGGTGGAACGACTTGGCTGAGCCGCGTTTCCTATCGGCTTCAGCCTTTTGATGCGCCGTCTCCGTCCCTACTTCCGCTACTTCCGTCTTGTCCGCTCCGAAATCGCGGCCGCGATTTTCTATGCGGCCCTTTTCGGGGCGGCCAGCGGCCTCGGTGTACCGGCGCTCATCAAGTACGTCTTTCCGCCGATCTTTTCAGATCCGCCGCCCCCGCTCGGCGCCGTCATCTTGATCGCTTCGGCGATCCCGGTGGCCTTCTTCCTTCGCGCCTTCAGCGGCTACCGCAATAGCTATTATACCCAGCTCGCAGGCACCCGTATCCTGGAGGCGATCCGCTTGGAGTACTTCCGTAAACTCCAAGTCTTGCCGCTCTCGTTCATTCAAAACCGGGCCAGCGGCGACCTGCTCTCGCGCGGCTTGGCCGATACCGCGCAACTCCAGTTTACCCTCACCCTGATCGCCAACGACGGCATCAAGCAGCCGATGCAGCTCCTTGGCGCGCTCGGCTTCCTCATTGCTCAGGCGTTCACCGAGCAGGGCGTCGGCGTTGTCCTCATGGCTATCGCCGCCGTGCCGCTCACCGTGCTGCCTGTCCGTTATGTCGGCCGCAAGGTCCTCAAGCGCGCTGCACAAATGCAGAGCCAGCTCGGCGATGTCACCGCTCACTTCTCCGAAAATCTTTCCGCCGCTCGTGAAGTCCGCGCCTTCAGCCTGGAGGAGCGCGAGACCTCCCGCTTCGCCCTCGCCTGTCGCCAGCTCATCACCTCGCAGATGAAGATCGTGAAGTATGCGCAGGCGCTGACTCCTGCCATCGAGGTGATCTCCGCCGTAGGCATCGCAGCCACGCTGGTCTTCGCCTACGTCTATGGCGTGAAGCTGGAGGTCTTCGCCGCCGTCATCGGTGCGCTCTATCTTTCTTACGAGCCGATCAAGAAACTCGGCCTCCTCAATAACGAGATGAAACGCGGCGTCGCCGCGCTCGATCGTCTCGAAGTCGTCCTCCACGAGCCTCTCACCATCGCCGATCCCTCCACACCCAAGCCGCTAGGTATCGCGCGCGGTGACCTCGTCTTTGAGCGCGTCTCCTTCGGCTACAAATCGGATAAGGCGGTGCTGCGCGATGTCTCCGTCAGCATCCCTGCCGGCACCGTCTGCGCCCTCGTCGGCCCGAGCGGCGCGGGCAAGAGTACCTTCGCCAATCTCGTCCCGCGTTTTTACGAGGTCACCTCAGGTCGCGTGACGATCGATGGCATCGATCTCCACGATCTGCGCCTCGCCGACCTCCGGCGCAATATCGCCATCGTCTCCCAGGAGGCGGTGCTTTTCAACGACACCATCGCCTCCAACATCCTTGTCGGCCGGCCCGATGCCACCCGCGCCGAGTTGGAGCAAGCCGCCCGCGATGCCTACGCGCACGACTTCATCGCAGCGTTGCCCAATGGCTACGAGACCCTCGTCGGCGAGCGCGGCAGCAGCCTCTCCGGCGGCCAGCGTCAGCGCATCGCCCTCGCCCGCGCCTTCCTCCGCAATGCACCCCTCCTCATCCTCGACGAGGCCACCAGCGCCCTCGATAGCGACAGCGAGGCCGCCATCCAGCTTGCGCTGAAGAAGCTCATGGTCGGCAAGACCGTCCTCATCATCGCTCACCGTTTCTCCACCATCCGCGACGCCTCCAAGATCCTCGTCTTTGAAGAAGGCCGCATCGTCGCCACGGGCGACCATGATTCCCTCTATACCAGCAGCCCCCTCTACAAGTCCCTCTTCGACCGCCAGCAAGGCTCTGGCTAAGGCCCCGTCGTCGTATCCGCCATCGCTGAAGCGAAGGCCGCATCGCTCTTCGTTGCCTTCTGTCCAAAATTTGGGTCCCTCTTCCTCCCCTAGGTGCGTAGCTCTCCACGAATCCTCATCATCCGCCGCCGCTATCTCGGCGACATCGTCCTGCTGGGCTCCGTCCTGCGCAACCTCCGGCTCCACTGGCCGCAGGCCCACCTCACCGTCCTCACCGAGCACGCCTATGCCGGCGTCCTCCCGCTCAATCCCGACGTCGATGGTGCCCTGACCTTCCCTCGCAGGCTCGGCGAGTGGTTTCGCTTCCTCCGCATCCTGCGCCGCGCGCGATTCACGCACGTCCTCGATTTCGACAATACCGACAAGACCGCCCTCGTCACCCGCTTCACGGGCGCGCGTGTGCGCGTCGCTTACGACCGCGAGTTGATCCCCTTCCGGCACCCCAGATTCTACACGCACTCGGCAAAGGTCACCAACGCCTTCTACGACTCGCACCATATCACGGATACCTACCTCGCACTCCCCGCCGCCATCGGCGTGCCGATCCCCTCCCGCGAGGTCCGGCTCGTGCCGCACGCCGAGGATATCCATGAGGTGCAGCGCTTCATTTATCCCGGCGGTCGCAAGCTCCTCATCCATCCCGGCAGCCGCAGCGAGCATCGCATCTGGCCGGCCGAGCGCTTCGCCGCCGTGGCCGATCGCCTGCAAAATGAGCTCGACGTGCAGGTCTTCATCACCGCTGGCCCGCGCGAGCAGAAGCTCATCGAGGATATCCGCCGCATCGCCAATACGCACATTGTGATCTCCGAGGCCCCGAAGACCGTCGGCGGTCTCGCCGCGCTGCTTGCCCAGTTCGATGCCTTCCTGTGCCACGACAGCGGCCCCATGCACATCGCTGCTGCCGTCGGCACGCCCGTCGTCGCGCTCTTCAGCTCGCAAAATGCCACCATCTGGCGCCCGCTCGGCGACAAGCACACGATCATGCAGACCCCGCTCCCGTGCGCCTGCATCGGCCGCGAAGCGCCGATGCCCTGCGTGCCTGGCGACTCCTACCGTAGCTACTGCGTCCGCATGCTCGATACCGACCAGGTCTACGAAGCCATTGCCGCCAAATTGAACTGAGCGGGCGCGCGACCGCCCGCCCGTCCCGCTGCCATCTCCACAAAGTCCCGGTGCCCCCTTGTGTCGGCACCGCGTCTCGGGTAGACTACATCCGAAACGCTATGATCGTCCCCGCCACGCCCACGATCTCGGCAAAACGCCCGCCTTTGATCTCCTCAAAGATCGCTCGCGTCACGCCATCCGCCCGGCTGCCGAAATCGTGAAACGCGATCACGCCGCCCTTTTTCACAAAGGGAGACCACGCCACGATGTCAGCCTTGCACGCCTCGTACGAGTGGTCGCCATCGATGAAGATCAGGTCGATCTGCCCGCGCAGCGCCGCGAGTGTCTTCGCCGCCTGCAGCGAATCGCTCACCACCGGCTCGCTCTTATTGGTAAATCCCAGCGCCGCGAAGTTGGCTTTGAAGATATCGAGCGTGCTGTTGTGCCCGAGTTTCTTGAAATGGTTATTGTACCACGTCGAGTCCTCGCCGCACGTCGAAAGGCCTTGGAAATTGTCGACCGCGTAGATCTTCGCCCCTTCGCCCCGGAGCCCGCCCGCGAGGAAGCACGTCGAGGCGCCCATCCAGGAGCCCACCTCGATCACCTGCGCCTGCGCCGGGGCATCGCTCGCGAGTTGGTAAAGATAGCCACGCTCCGGGAAGGAGCCCATGTCGTCCTGCTTGAAGTGCCGCGCGATCCGCTCGAACTCGTTCCAGTTCAAGTCCGGCCGCCGCTTCCGCGCGCCGCGCAGGAATCGTCCGCACTTCTGCGCAAACCGCACATCGCGCACCAGGGGCCAGTGTTTAAACGCCATGATTGAAAAGTAGCGCAGGTCTCTGACCTGCCCTGGCCCGAGACGCAAGCCCTCCCACCTCTGTCCTTGCCCCCACCCCATCCCTCGCCTCCCATTTCCGCGCGCATGTCCCAGCCCACGCTCAAAGTCACCGTCGCGATCCCGACGTACAATCGCGCGGACTTCTTGCGTCAGACACTCGCCGGCATCGTCCAACAGCATTTCCCTAAGGATCACTACGAGATCCTTGTCATCGATAATAACTCCACCGACCACACGGCCGCAGTCGTAGCCGAGTTTGCCCACTCCTACCCCGCCCCCCGCTACGTCCGGGAGACGCAGCAGGGCCTGGACTATGCGCGCAACCGCGCCATCGCCGAGGCGCGCGGCGAAATCATCATTTTTGGTGACGACGATATCCTCGTCCAGCCCGACTGGCTCGCCCAGATGGCCGTCCCACTTCTGGCCGACGCCGGTGCTCGCCATATCGGTGCCGTCGGCGGCGAGGTGATTCCCGTTTTCCCCGATGGCCTGCCCGACTGGGTGCGCGAGTGGCACGCGCCCTTGGCTTTCCGTGCCGATGCCGGGCCGATCGAGAAGCGCCACTCGCCCATGGGGGCCAATCTCGCGTTCCCCGCGTGGGTCTTCACCGAGCTTGGCCTCTTCCACACCGCACTCGACCGCGCGGCGGGCAACTACTTCTCCGGCGGGGATAGCGAGATGATCCGCCGCGTCCGCGCTGCTGGCCTCGAAGTATGGTTTGCCCCCGCTGCAGCCGTGAAGCACCAGATGCCCGCGAGCCGCACCACGTTTCGCTACGCCCGTCGCCACGCCTTCGACTCCGCCCGCTCGCGCGTGATCGACCGCGCTGGTCTGCCCGGGGCCAAGGGCTATCTCGCCGGCCGCTTCGTGGGCAATATCCTCAAAGCCCTCGGCTTCGCCCTCCTCGCACTTCTCAACGTGGTCGTCCTCCGCACCGGCGCGGCGAAGAAAGCCCTCGTGCGCTCCTGGCGCTCCTGCGGCTATCTCTACCAGATCCCCCGCTCTCTCGTCGGCAAGATCTAGCCATGGCCGCCCCGCTCCCCCTCTCCGTCGTCATCGTCGCGAAAAATGAAGCGCACAACCTCCCGCGCTGTCTCGCGAGCGTGCGCGGCTGGGTCGCCGAGATCGTCGTCGCGCTCAACGACACCACCGACGCCTCCGAGTCGCTTGCTCGCGATGCGGGCGCGCGCGTGCATCGCCTGCCTTGGCAAGGCTACCGCGACACCAAGAACGCCGCGCTCGATCTCGCCACCCACAACTGGGTCCTCTCGCTCGACGCCGACGAGGAAGTCTCCATCGCGCTGCAAGCCGACATCGCCGCCTTTTTCGCCAACAATCCCGACGCCTGGTCGGGCGCGCGCTTCCCCAGAAAAGTCTGGTTCATCGATCGCTGGATCATGCATGGCGACTGGTACCCCGATCTTAGCCTCCGCCTTTTCCGGCGCGACCGTGCGCGTTGGGGCGGCGATCAGTTCGTGCATGAGAAGATCGAGTGCGCCGCCCCGATCGCGACGCTGTCCGGGCACCTGCACCACTACTCCTTTCCCACGCTCTCGTCGCACGTTGCCAAGATCAATCCCTTTGCCGATCTCTTCCTCCGCCAGCACCAGGCCCGCGGCACGCGCTTCTCGGCTGCGACTGCGCTCTTTCGTGCCTGGTGGCGCTTCTTCCGCGCCTACGTGCTGCGCCGCGGCTTCCTCGATGGATTCCCTGGCTTCTACATCGCCGTCGCCACCGCTTTCGGCGCCTTCGTCCGCTACAGCCGGCTCTTCGAGGCCCAGCGCCGCAAGGACCCACCCGCGCTAAAATAATCCGAGGTGCGCGTGCGTTCGCGCGTCTTCCGCATTCACTTTTCCCCGTGGCCGACCAACCGCATACGTTCAGCAAACTCGCCGAGGAGCTCGTCGGCAATCTGCGACGCTTGCCCACCGGGGAGCCGGCCAAGTCGAAAAAGCGCCCCACCGTCGAACTCGCGGCGCTGATCGAAGACCTCCTCCAGAAAAATCAGATCGGCCGCAGCTCCCCCGAACATACGATCCGTGAAAACTGGCGCGAACTCGTAGGCGCGGCCAACGCCACCTACTCGCACCCCGTCCGTATCGAGCGCAATCGCTTGCTGGTGATCGCCTCGCACTCCGTCGTGCGCAACGAGCTCTTCCACCACCGCGAAGGCATCGTCGAGCGCATCCGCAAACTCCCCGGCTGCGCCGATGTGAAAGCCCTCAATCTCCGCGCCGGCTGATGTGGTGGGATTGGTCTCCTCGAAGAACCTCCCCCGCCTCGTTTCCCTCGCACTCGCTTGCCCCAAGCATCTCGGCCCCGATGCGCCCCTTCGTCCTTCTCGCCCTGCTCGTGCTGCCCCTGGCCCTTCACGCCGCGCCACTCATGGAGCGCCAGGATCTCTTCACCGAAAACACCGGCGGCTACGTCTCGTATCGCATCCCGGGCATCGTCGTCACCGCCAAGGGCACGATCCTCGCCTACTGTGAAGCGCGCAAATTCAGCGGCCAGGACTGGGGCGAGATCGAGACGCACCTGCGCCGCAGCACCGATGCCGGCCGCACCTTTTCTCCCGCCAGTCAGATCGCGCACTCCGGTCCGCGTCTCCCGCGCAATCCCGTCCTCTACGAACACGCTGCCAAAAAAGACATCGGCGGCCCCGAGGAGCAGACCGTCAATAACCCCATGCTCATCGCCGACCGCGATGGCTCCGTGCACTTTGTCTACTGCGTGGAGTACATGCGCGTCTTCTACTCGCGCAGCAGCGACGACGGCGCGTCGTGGAGTGCGCCCGTCGAAATCACCGCTGCGCTCGACAAGTTCCGCCCCGAATGGCCTTGGCGCGTCGTCGCCACCGGCCCCGGCCACGGCATCCAGCTCCGCACCGGCCGCCTCGTGATCCCGCTTTGGCTCGCCACTGCCAAAGGCAGCCCCCACGCCAACGCCGTCGGCGCCACCATCTACTCCGACGACTCCGGCAAGACTTGGCACCGCGGCGCCATCGCCATGCCCAACAACAAGGAAACCTCCGGCACCAGCGAAAACATCGTCGCCGAGCTCAGCGATGGCCGAGTGCTGATGCACGCCCGCACCCGCTCCAAGCCCGACCGCAAGGCCGTCACGATCAGCCCCGATGGTGCCAGCGGCTGGTCCAAGCCCGTCTTCGACCCCGCCCTGCTCGAACCCGTCTGCATGTCGAGCCTCGTTGCCTTTCCTTCCTCGATCGACGGTCGTTCCCGCCTGCTTTTCTCCAATCCGCACACCCTCGATGCCGACGGCCCCGCCGCGAAGGCAAAACCTGGCGACCGCCGCACGCGCAAGAACCTCTCCGTCAAACTCAGCTACGACGATGGCCAAACCTGGCCTGTCAACAAGACCCTCGAGCCGGGCCCCAGCGCTTACAGCGACCTCGCCGTCCTGCCCGATGGCACCCTCCTCTGCTTCTACGAAAGCGGCAAACCCGGCGCGACCCGCCCCAATAGCAAGCGCACCGACTGGCCCTACGCCTCGCTTACCCTCGCACGCTTCAACCTCGAGTGGCTGACCGACGGGAAGGATCGCTGATTCGGTTCACTTCTTCTTCGCCGCCTTCGCCTTCAGCAGATCCGCCACGCGCGCATCCTCTTTCTTTAGCGCTTCCGCCGATACCGGCATCGGCGTAAGCACATGGCGCTCGAGCTTCTCGCCCGCGGGGATCTCGCGCCAGCGCAGGTTGCGAAACCAGACATCCTGCCCATGGTCCTGCAGTCTCAGCAGCGCGCCTCTCGCGTTGAGGTCGGCGCCGCGAATGTGCAGCAGCTCGATCTCTTTTTTCCACCGCGGATCGGTGTAGTCGAAATCGATCACCTTCTCCCCATTGAGCCAGTGCTGAATCACGGTGCCCTTGCACACGATTCGCCCCTCATTCCACTCGCCCAGCGGCCGCGTCGTGTCGCGCGATGGCGCGACGCCGAAGAAGAGCGAGGCGGCGCTCTGCCGTGGATTTTCCCCATAGGGGCTATTCACGTTGTCTAAAACCTGATATTCATACTGCCCCGGGCGATAGTACACGCCGCTGTTGCAGCCCTTCGACACCTTCCACTCGAAGCGCAGCTCAAAATCATCCGGCACCTTGGCCGTCGTGTACGTCAGGTCGCCGCCCTTCGCCTTGCGGTAAAACGCACCGTCCTCGATCACCCAATTTCCCGCCTGCTTCCACCCCGCGAAACTCCGCCCATCGAACAACGCGATAAACCCGCGCTCCACCTCCGCCGCGTGTTGCCACGCGGCCGCCATCAGCCCGAGCCCAAATGCCAGTACCGTTTTCATCGCACGCTTCATTTGAACCACTCCGCCGCCTCCGGCACCGCGCGCTTCAAGTCCGCGATCACGAGGTCGGCAGCCCAGCCTGCGCCCGACGGAGAGAAGTGCGTGTTGTCGCGCTTGCCGTCCTTCATCGGGCCAAAGTCCGCGCTGCCCGCCGCGCCCAGTTGGGTGATGGCCGCGAGGCTGCTGGCGTGGAGGTCGATCAGCGGGACCTTCTCGGCAGCGGCGACGGCGCGCGTGCCATCCGCATAGCCCGCGAGGAGATCGACCGGCTTGCCGTCTTTGAAGGTGCGCCGCACTACGGATGTCACGAGGATGGGCTTCGCCCCGATGGCGCGAGCCTCGGCCACGTAGCGCGCGAGGTTTTCACGGAAGGTGGTCTTGGGATCGGTCTCACGTTCCGGGCCTTTGCCCGGCATGTCGTTGTGACCAAATTGAATCAGGACGTGCGTGGGCTTCAGCGCGAGCGTCTCTGGCCACAGCTTGGTGCCCTCGCGATAGCTCTTGGTGCTCGCGCCGCCGCGCGCCTTGTTGGTGCAGGTGATGCCAGGCTTCAGTTTTTGCGCAAAGGCCGCGCCCCAGCCTGCGGCGTCGGTCACGGTCGAGTCGCCGACCAACGCGATATGCACCTTGGGCGACTGCACTTGCGCCCGAGCGGCGACGATCAGTGCCGCGGCGGCAAAAACAAAACGGAGACCAAATGAAATTTTCATGGGGCGAGGTCGTGCAGTTATCGGAGAAAAAGGACTCGCAGCGCAACTCATCGCTCGATTGTGCTCGGGCGCGCTGCGCGACGTTTTTCGCGCACGCACCCTCAAAGTCATGCCGTCCACCCCGTTTCCCTCCGCCTCGCTTTGGCGCGACTGGCAGGCGCTCTGCGCCGTCATAGGCGAGCGCCGCGCCGGTACCGCTGCCGAGCGCCAAGCCGCAGACTACATCGCCGGGCGCTTCCTCTCCGCCGGGCTCGAGCATGTCGCGATCGAGTCGTTTCCCTGCATGAGCCTGCGGCGGGCGCGGGTGGAGGTGCACGCCCGCGAGGGCGCACGCTGGAACCGCGTCGACGCCACCGCCCTCGTCGGCTCGCCCGGCACCCCCGGCGGCAAGGCCGTGAGCGGCGAGCTCGTGTGGCTCGAGCTGCCTGAAAATGGCCGCCGCATCGCGCGCGGCTCGCTGCGCAGCAAGATAGCGATGGTCTTCGGCCCGCTTCCCACGGAGGTCGCGGTGCACAAACGACTCGTCGCCGCGGAGCCGCTCGCCGTCGTGCACATCGACGACCGCCTGCCTTTCGAGTGGACGAAGAACGATGGCGTCTATCCCCATTGGGCGCGCGCCCACGGGATGCCGCCCACTCTCGCAGTACCCTATCTCGATGCCTGGCGCTGGCGACGCGAGGGTGTGCGCCAGCTGCGCGTGCGCAGCGTGCTCGACCTGCGCGAGGCCGAGTCGCAGAATATCGTCGCCGAAATTCCAGGCGACGATCCCTCGCTGCCCGCGATCGTCTACACCGCGCATCACGACACCCAGTGCGGCAACCCTGGCGCCGACGACAATGCCTCCGGCGTCGTCGCACTCCTCGCCCTCGCCCGTACGCTTGCGGGCAAACGGCGCCGCCGCACCGTGCGTTTCATTTCGTTCGGCACCGAAGAGCAGCTCTCGGTGGGCTCGGCGGCGTACGTGGCCCGCCATCGGCCGACGGCGCGCGATATCGGTCTCGTGGTCAACTTCGACAGCATCTCCTCGCCACTCGGCCATTGGTGGATGTTTGTCTCGGGCGAGGAGCGCTTCGCCCGCTACGCGATCGACCGTCTGGCGCAGCACGGGCTCGATGTCGACGCGAAGCGGGAGCTTTGCCCCTTCTCCGACCAGTTTCCCTTCAACCGGGTCGGCATACCGTCGCTGTGGTTCATGCGCGTCAATTTTCCCGGCGGCCGCTGGCAGCACCACAGCCCCCACGATACGCTTGAAAACGTCTCCGAGGTGCCTGTGCAGCAACTTCTAGGCGCCGTGCATCCCTTCGTGAGCCAGCTCGCCCAAAGCGCCAAGTGGCCCTTCACCGCCAAACTCCCTCCTGCGCAACACGCCGAGGCCGAGCGCATCGGCCGCGAACTCTATGGCTGAGACCCTGCCCACCCCGCCCGTCGTCCACGCGACCAACGCCACTTCGGCCGAGATCGCCGCCGCCAGTGAGCTGGCTCGCCAGCTCGGCGCCACGGTGAAAGCCGGGCGCCGCAGCGCGTCTGCGCTCTTCGTGGGCGTCGATGCCAGCCCGCCAAAGAAGACGCGCGCTGACTCCTGGATCTGGCTGCGTGTCCAGAACGACGATACCGGAGAAGTCCTTGCCAGCCACAGTTCGTTCCTCTTCGCCGCGCTCCGGCTCCTGCCCACCTTTCCGGCCAAGCTCCTCGCCAAGGGCGTGCTGCTGCCGGCGAGCTTCGTGCTCAATCGCCCGATCTGGGACGGCTCCTTCGCGCAGTACTGGCGCTCCAACCGCAAGTTCTGCCCGGAGCAGTACGTCACCACGCTCGCCGAGGCCGGTTTTACCCACGTGGAGGTCAATAGCCTCGCCGCGCCATTCCCCTATGAGGACTCGGTCCCCGGCGAGTACTACGCGCAGTTCTACACGTACTGTCCTGGATTCAGCCATTTCATCGACACTCCTCTGACCCGCGGTGTGTGGCCCGCGCAGTATCTCGACGCCAATCTCGCGCGGCTCCGCAGCCTGGCGGCCCTCGGCCGCAAATACGGCCTCAAGCCCAGCGTGTGTCTCTACGAACCGCGCAGCTTCCCCGAGCGCTTCTTCCAAAAGTATCCCACGCTGCGCGGCGCGCGGATCGACCACCCTTTCCGCTCGCGTCTCCCTCGGTACACACTCGCCCAGGATCACCCGATCGTGCAGCGCCATTACCGCGAAGCGGTGCAAGCCATGATGCGCGCGGTGCCGGACCTCGACGCCATGTCGATCTGGACCAACGATAGCGGCGGCGGCTTCGAGCACACGGCCTCGCTCTACGTCGGGCGCAATGGCGGCCCCTTCATGATCCGCGAGTGGCGCAGCCACGAGAAAATCGCCGAGGCATCGGGCAAGAGTATCGGCGGCTTCCTGCGCAACCTGCGCGAAGCAGCGGCCAAGATAAATCCCGGCTTCAAGCTCAGCCTCCGCATCGAGCCCTTCAAGGTGGAGCACGATCATCTCAAGGCCGAGCTCGGGCGAGGCATCCATTGGGAAGGCCCCTCGATGCTCGCGCGCGGCTACACGCTGCCGTATTCGCATCCGCACTACGCCGATCAGACGAGCGTTGCTGGCGGCATGTTCCACTGCCAGATGGACGGGCGGGAAAAGGGTGAACTCGCCAAGGAACGAGCCCAAGGAGTGGAGCCTATTCTAACCTACGCTCCGGGCCCGGTCTGGAACCAGGAACCGCTCATCGGCATCCCCTGGCCGCGAATGCTTCACGCACGGCTCACGCAGCTCAAGGGCATCGGCGCTTCCATGGTGAGCGCGATGGGTGGCCTCGCCAATACCACCGCCGCCCCCTACTGGCCCAATCCCGCCGCGATCCGCGCCGCGCAATTCACCCCCGAGCGCTCCATCGACGATGTGCTCATCGATGAGGCAATGCGCTTCGTCGGCCCGAAGCATGGCCCCGCACTGGCCGCAGCCTGGGCTCTCTTTGAGGAAGCCGTCACCTGGCAGCCGATCGTGCCGCTCTTCTGCCACTTCGGCTTCTGCTGGCAGCGCACGTGGGACCGCCCGCTCGTGCCCGATATCGAGGCCATACCGGAAAACGAGCGCTTCTACTACGAGCGCCACGGCTGCTTCCAACATCACAACCCCGGCGTCAACGACCTCGGGCGCGACGTGCTTTTCACCCTTATCTCGCACGAGGCCGCCGACCGCATGGTGCCGCGCTTCGACGGCAAGCTCCTCCCGCGCATCGCCCGCGCCGAGAAGTTCGTGGCCGCCGCGCTCGCCAAGGCCGCCAACGATGCGCAGGCGGCGGCAGTCTTCACCGATCTCCGCGATCGCCTCCGTGGCTACCGCCACTGGGCCACCACGCTGCGCAGCGTCGCCGCATGGTGCTCGGGCGTATACGGCTACCTCGCGGCCAAGACCGCGACGGAGCAGCGTAAGCACGAACGATTCCTCCAGGCATCCATCGACATCGAGCTGGCCAATACGCGCGGGCTGCTCGAGCACTTCGAAACTTCGCTCACCGAGTTCATGGTCGTCTCCGGCAGCGGGGAAAACACCTTCATCTACGGCGAGAATCTAGGCGAGCACCTGCGCGCCAAGATCCGCCTGATGGAGAAGTACCGCCACCGCAAACCCCGCATCGACCGCGATATTCTCTGGCGCCCCGCGCCAGGGACCAACTGGCCCGAAGGCTGGGCTGGCTGAGGCTGGGCTTACTTCTTCATCTGCGCGCGCAGCCGCTGCACCGCTGGAGCCGCCTGCTGCACTCCCAGCTTCTGCGCACGCTCGTAGAACTGGAGCGCTTTCGCGTCGTCCTTGGACACGCCGACTCCGCGCTCATGCAACTCGCCCATGATGGCGAGCGCCGCGGGAAAATTGGCCTCCGCCGCTTTTTGCACGAGCGCGGCGCCCTGCGCGGGACTCATCACGGCGCCCGCAGCTCCGGCGAGAATCGCGCGACCATACTCGAACTGCGCGGGAGGAAAGCCCGCATCTGCGGCATCTTTCATCAGCGCCAGCGCACCTGTCGTATCCTTCGGCATGTCGGCACCCTGAAACATCATGCCAGCGAGGCGCAGCTTGGCCTCAAGGTCGCCAGCGGCGACGGCCTTCTTCAGCCACTCGATCGCGCCGGGCTTGTCGGTCGGATAGGTCTGGAGCGCCATCGACACCATCGCGCGCGGCTCGCCTTTGTCGGCGGCCCTGCGTATCCAGCCGAGCGCAGCCGCGCGATCGCTAGCCGCGAGTTTCTGCGCTAGCTTGCCCATGGCCGCAACGTCACCGGCCTCTGCCCGAGCGGTGAGCGCCGGCACGCTGTCGGGATCGTTCTCCGCCTTGAGGGCCGTGGCGCGCTTGCCGGCGAAATCGCGGTAGAAGTTGCGCTCCGATTTGATCGCCGCCGACCTCTCGTACGCCGTGATTGCGCCGGGTACGTCTTTTTCCGCCTCGAGGGCAGATCCGAGAAAATACCAATAAGAGCCATCAGTGGGCATCTCCGTCGCCAGTTCGCGCCAAAGTCGAATCGCCTCCGCGTTTCCGCCCGATTTGGACAATGCTTGGGCGAGGCCGCTACGGGCAGTCGCATCGGCCCCTGTCGCGATGGCTTTGCGATACCACACTGTCGCTCCCGCGAAATCTTTCGCTTTCATGAGGTCGGACGCGACCGTCATGATCGCGGGCCGGTGGCCGCCTTCAGCTGATTGCTTCAAGAGCGCGGCCGCCCTAGCCTCGTCTTTCGGCACCCCGAAGCCATGCTTGTATTTATACGCAAGCGTAGAGGCGGCATGGGCATCGCCAGCCGCCACCGCTTTTTCGTAGGCTGTGCACGCGGCCGCATCGTCGCCCTTGATCTTCAGGTCACTATCCCCAGCACCGTGGGCATCGCCGACCAAGCGCCAGCCTCCCGTGTAGCCGAGCTCGGCAGCTTTGGTGAGAGCCGCAATGCGCTGCGGGTGGCTGCGAGTGACACCCGTGCCTCGATGGTAGTGACCCGCCAGCGAGAGCCATGCCTCGGCGCTCCCCTTGTCAGCAGCGCGGCGATAATAGTCCACGGCAAGCGCATCATTTTGCAGCACACCGCGACCGCCAGCATAGGCAGTAGCAAGTTTGAGCGCCGCAGGGATATCGCCAGCCCTAGCACTCGCCTCCAGCCGCGCGAGCTCGGCTGGCGCAAGCGGCAGCACTTCAGGTGACAAGGCGGCCATCGCAGCACGGATACGATCGTAGGCGGACTCGCTCTCAAGTGTCTCCCTGGCGTTGGCAGCGAGTTCGCCCCCGCGCCGAATCATCTCCAAAGCCCAGCGGGCGGAGGCCTCGTTGTCCGCGGAAGTGATGGTGTAGCTGTAGAGCTTATACAGCGCCCCCTCGGACATCGACTTGATGTAGTAGCCATCCCAGCCTCGGGCAGCGGCTTGAAGGAACCAATGTTCAGCCGCGGCAAAGTTGGTCGCTACACCCTTGCCGTACTGGAAAGCCATCGCGAGCTGATAGGCACCCTCCGGATCGCCGGCCTCGGCGGATCGGCGGAAGTAGGCCGCGGCCAGAGCATCATCGACGAGCTCTTTTTTGCCACCGACGCTCGCACGCTCGGCCCCGAGCGCATGGGCTGCTGGAGCGTAACCCGCCTTGGCGGAGTCGGCGAGTAGTGTGGGGAAAGCGGGGTCCGTCTTCTGCGCCGTGATGAAGGCGTAGTAGAGTTCAAGCATCGCGGCGGGGTCGCCTGCTTTCGCCCTCCCGCGAAGCTCCGGAGAGTCGACAGGATTGGGGAGCGGCTTCACTTGCTGGCGACGCCTGACCACCTCGGCTTTGACGATCTCCATTGCCCAAGGCCCTGCGCCAGGACGAGCGTGCTGCATCGCCTCCATCATCAGCGAGTCGCTCATCGAAAGGCCACGCTTGCGGAGGCGGATGAGCGTCTTGTCGTAGAGGTCCGCCTTGTCCTGCTTAATTGCCATGGCGATATCCGCGGGCGACGCCTTCTGGTCGAGTGCCTTCAGGATATCCTCCTCGCTCCAGCGCGACCCCTTCACCAAGGAGGCAGCCGAGACGGCGCCGGAGATGGCCATCGTAAACACCAAGCCATGCACGATCGCGCGCCAGCGACGAGTATTCATCGCCCCAGCTTATCTCCCTGCGGACCGGCCGCCTATACGCACACCTGCGTAGAGCGAATTCAGCGCCCCCGGACGCGGCGACGATACTCCGCCGGCGTGGTGCCGACCACCTGCTTGAAGGCCTTGGCGAAGTGAAACTCGTCGCAGAAGCCGAGCTCGTCGGCGATTTGCTTGGTGGTGTGGCCGTTCTGATAGATCGCCGCACAGGCCCACTCGAGCCTCCGGCGTTTTTGAAACTGACCGGGTGATTCACCGGTAAAGGCGGCAAAACGCTTGCGGAAATTTTCGTAGCTTAGCCCGACTTCACGCGCGACCGATTGCGGCGATGCCCATCCGCCGCTGGCACTGCGGTCGCCAAGCAGTCGCAGGCTCTGCTCCAGCCAGACCTCGCGAGCTGGAGACTCGGTACGCTCGCGCTCCGACGCGATCATCTCCAAAAGCACTTCGCTGAAGCGCCCCAGCGCCCGCAACGCAGCACCCGCCGCCACCAGCGGCTCGCTACGGAGCACGCCCGTAAGGCGCTGCTGCCAGTAGTCCGGCGCACCCAATCGCCACACCGGCCGCTCGGGCACCAGCAGGCCGCGTTGGCGGAGGAGGTCGAACTGGGGGCCGGAGAAAACGAAGTAGAGCTGCGTCCATTCTCCGCCAGCGACCGGCCCGTAAGCGTGCGCGAGATCGGGAAAAACGAGCACCGCATCGCCGGGCGCGAGCGGCGCATCGAGGCCGCAGGCATCGCGATAGTAGCCGTCGCCCGAGACCATGAGGATAAGCGCGAAGCTTCCCAAAACACGCATAGCCTTGGGCGAGATGCCTTCGATATTGCACAGGAGCCCGGCGAGCTCCAAGTCGCCCACTACGGTACGCAGCGGACTCTCCAACCAAGGTTCGGCACGAAAACCAGGTGACGTGGGCATCTCTACCATTTTTTACATACTTTATCCCATTTCAACCCTATTGCGGATTTCATTTCCGGTGTAGATTCAGCACACCATGAGCACTGTTGCCGCCCTGCCCCAGCTCTACTCCTTTGGCCACGCCCTCGACATGGACGACGACAAGGTCGGCCTGCTCCGCGACTCCAGCGACGCGGCGGACGATGTGGGGGAGCTGCGCCGCCGGCTGGCCGAGGATGGCTACCTCTACATGCGGGGATATCTCGATCGAGACGAAGTCCTGGCCGCGCGGGCCAGCCTCACCGATGGCCTGGCTGCGGCGGGCGTGCTCGATCCCGCGCATCCCGCGATCGACGGGGTGTGCAAGCCTGGCTCCGGCTACGTCTTCAAGCCTGAGCTGACTAACAACAACGCCCACGTGCAGAACCTACTCTACGGCCCTCGCGTGATCGATTTCTACAAGCGCTTCTACGGCGAGGACGTGCGGCACTACGACTTTACCTGGCTCCGCGCCATCGGGCCCGGCAAGGGGACCAACCCGCACTGTGATCTCCCCTACATGGGCCGAGGCACGCACGGCCACATGACGTGCTGGGTGCCTTATGGAGACATCTCGTTTGAGCTGGGCGGGCTGATGGTGCTCGAAGGATCGCACAAGCGCATGGATCTGCTCGAGAGCTACGTCTATCGCGACGTCGATGCATTTTGCGAAAACAAGCCGAAGGACGCCGCCAACGCCAAGGCGGGCAAGTGGACCTTCAGCGGCACGCTCTCCCACAATCCTCCCGTGATCCGCAACAAGTTCGGCGGGCGCTGGCTCACGACGGAATTCCGCGCAGGCGACTTCATCACTTTCGGCATGTTCGTCGTGCACGCTTCGCTGGACAATCGTAGCGACAACCGACTTCGCATCTCGAGCGACTCGCGCTATCAGCGCGCCAGCGAGCCGATCGATGAACGCTGGGTGGGCGCCAATCCTCCTGGCCACACGCTCGCGGGCAAAAAGGGCCGCATTTGCTGAGCGCCGCCGCCGGTTTTGCCAACGTGCCCTTGATCGCACGTCCAAGAGTCGATCAAGAGCACGACCACGAGTACGAACGCTGACGAAACTGAATACCTGACATGGTTGCCCCCTCCTCCTCCCAAGCTCCCACCTCCCCCGCCTCCACCACCGGCCGCATGGCAGCGGTGCAGGATATGGCGCGGCTGCAGCGAATCCTTTTCGAGGTCGAGCGCGAGTTTGTGCGCACGGCGACAACGCTGATCTACCGCGTCGGTGAGCCGGAGCTGAAATATCTGCTGTGCCAGCATGTCTGGGAGTCGGCAGGCCATGCGCGCTTCCTCCGCGAGCGGGGGCGCGAGTTGAGCGGCTTTGGCAGCGGCGAAGTGGTGCGTGAAACTCTGAGGACGCTGTTTAACGAGGCCGTGATGCCCAGTGACGCCTATGTGGCGCTCGGCGGTTTCTATCGGGTGCTCAAGCCCGCGCTGCTGCAGGCCTACCGCCACTACCTGCGCGTCACCGACCATCTCGCCGACTGGCCCTCGAAGAAGCTCGTCGAAGAATTCATCGCGGACGAGGAACGGCATGCGCGCGAGATCGCTCCATTTCTGCCCGTGGCCAACGATGCCTCGGCGTCGGAATGGGCAGCGCACCTCGCCGCTCTTGTCAGCGACCTTGGCGGGCTGCTCGGGGAGAGCACGCGCGTACCGCTGCCGACAACCTTCCGCCTCGAATCCGCCAGCCGCCCTTACACTCACCCTGCGACCTGCAACCGGGGCAAGTACCCGACGTGCTCGAGTGTCTTTAGCCACGATCCGAAGGAGACGCCCATCGTGCGCCCGTGGCTCGTGGACCCCAAGACGGATGCTCGCGTGATCCGCCTCATGGTCTACGTCTGGCTCATGATGGAGATGGATGCCGTCGACTACTTGGCGACGGTCTTCTACGATACCCCGCACGCACCGTTCGATCTGCACCACGACCTGGCGCGGCACCTGTGGGACGAATCTCGGCACAGCCAGTTCGGCTACCGCCAGCTCCCCAAGCTCGGGGTGGACCTGATGACCGTCGAGCACTCGCTCGATCTTTACAACATCCTCGTGCAGATGCCGCCACATGAGCGGTACGCGATGATGACAATGGAGTTTGAGGCCGGGAGCTTCCCGACCAAGGCAACCGTGATGGATCGCATCCGGGAGCTCAACGACTTTGAGGCCGACACGCTGCTCGCCTTTGACCGCAACGATGAGCAAAACCACGTGCGCTACGGCCACCGGTGGCTGCCCGAGATGATGGCACTCTTTGGCGAAACGAGGCCGACGGAGGACTTCGTCAAAGCGACGCAGGAGAAATTCAAGGAGTACGCCCAGCGCTTCGGCAATCAGACGCCGCACGGTCTATCACCTGAAAAACGGCTCACTGGAGAAAAGATTGTCCAACTCGCCGGCGCCCGTTGAGGTTGGGCGCATGACGCAAGCTCCCAAAACCTATCGCGCCGTGCTCGCCGGCACCGGCGGCATCGGCGACGCCCATGTGCGCGCCGTCGAAGCCACGCATGGCCGCGTAAAGCTGGTCGGCGCGATGGATATCGACGCGCACCGCGTAGCGGAGTTTGCCAATCGCAATCGCATCCCCGCGACTTTTCCGGACTACGCAGCGATGCTGCGGGCTACGCAGCCCGATCTGGTGCTGATCGCCACACCGCCCGACCTGCACACGCCGATGAGCATCGCGGCAATGGAAGCGGGGGCATGGGTGCTGTGTGAAAAACCTTTTTGCGGCTCGCTCGCCGAGCTCGACCAGATCGAAGCCGCGGAGAAACGCACGGGCAAGTACACCGGCTGCGTCGTGCAAATGCGCTTCGCTTCGTCGACGGCGCACCTCAAGGATCTCGCCGCCGGCGGATTGCTGGGAAAGCCCCTGGTGGCGGTATGCAACACGCTCTGGTATCGCGATGCCGCCTACTATGCCGCGCCATGGCGCAGCACGTGGGCCAAGGCCCTCGGCGGCTCGACGATGTGCCTCGGCATCCACGCCATGGACCATCTCCTCCACATCCTCGGTGACTGGAGTGACGTGCGCGCCATCGCCCGCACCGCAGACCGCCAGATCGAGGTGGAAGATATCTCGATGGCGATCGTGACCTTTGCCAACGGCGTGCACGCCTCGATCGTCAACAGCGCCCTCAGTCCGCGGCAGGAGACCTACATCCGCCTCGACTACCAGAAGGCCACTGTGGAACTCACGCACCTTTATAGCTATGCGCGGGATAACTGGAAGCTCACCCTAGCCCCCGGCGCCCACGACGAGGGTCTGCTCCAAGCCTGGCAGAGCCCGCCTCCCGATGTCGGCTCGACCCACGGCGCGCAGCTCAACGCCTTTGTCGCCAACATGGACGCTGGCACGCGGCCCCTCACCTCCGGCCCCGAGGCTCGCCGGACACTTGAGCTGCTCAGCGCCATCTACAAATCCGCCGCGACGGGCGAGATCGTGAGGGCAGGCTCCATCAAGCCAGGCGATAACTACTACGCGTCCGTAAACGGGCACCCTTTGAAATAAACGGCCACCGGGCCAAGAGGATCAGTCGCGGACGGCCTCGATCATGGTGCCGACGTAAAGAGCGGAGCTGCCCGGCTGTGCAGCGGGAACGATCTGGTGACGGGCGAACGCCCGGTCGCAGAAGCGCTCGATGCCGGGCAACCACCAGCGAAACGGCGCCCGGAAGAGGCGTAGCCACACGCTCCCAAGCGACCAGCCCGGAGCAAGCAGCTCCGAGTGGTGCTCGGAGATGAGAAACACCAGTGCGCGCGGGCCTGTGGAGAGCTTGTAAGCGCCGGTGACGCGGAAGCCCGCACGCGACACGGCCAAGGCTAGGCCGTCGGCCGTCCAACGATAGTAATCGTAGGGGCAAGCATGGTCGGGAAAGGTGCCGTGCGTGGTGAGGATGAGCCGCCCGCCAGGCGCAAGGACGCGGTAAGCCTCGGCAAGGTATGCTGCTGGCTCGCGCACGTGCTCGAGCACCTGGGTGGAGAGCACGAGGTCGTAGCTGCCGGTGGCGACGGTGGGGATGCGCGAGTCGTCGTCGAAGGCGATATCTATATCCGGCACATCCTTCAGGTCGGCGCGGTGGTAGGCGCTGGCCGCAAAGAGCGTACGATAGGGAGAGCCGCCGCAGCCGTAATCGAGGATGCGCAACGGCTCGCGATTGCGCACTCGCTCGATGGCCGCACGCAGATCGGCGAGATGAATGTAATAGCGATCACCAGGGCGAGGCTCCAGGCGCTGCCGGAGGTACTCATCCTTGACCAAATTCTTCAGGCGCGGCGTCTCGCGTATCATATCGGGATGACGGGCACGCTGCGGGCCGCCATGGCACCCGGCAACACCATGTCGCCTGAAAAGGTCTGCGCCTGCTACTTACTGGCCGCCATCTGACGCACAACGAGTGCAGCCTTGTCTTTTACGATGCCGGATCGGAACCCGTGCTCGAGCAGCACCTTCAGGTCGCTGAGAACGAGGGTGTAACCTTCGGTGCCGCCAATGGCAGCCATGGCACGCTGCGCGGGCGGGGCTTTCACCGTTTGCGTGATGCGCACGTGCGTCTGCCTTGGGGTGAGCGCGGCGAAGGTCCACTCCGTTTCAGTGCCATCGGAGCCCCAAGCCACCACGATGCGGCGACCGGGGTCCAGCACCTTGGCAGTGACCGTATCGCTCACGCCCGGCACCGGAAAATGCCAGCGCACCTTCTTACCGACCGCAAGGGGGGCACTGGCCTTGGCGAGCCAGAAGCGAGCTAGCTGCCGAGGGGACACGAAGGCATCGTAGACTTCCAAAGCGGGGCGGCGAATGAGCAACTCCGACTGAGCTGCGAGAGAGGAGACGGCCATACCCGATCATGCCATGGGTAACCGCGAAAGCTCAAGCAGGAGCGGACAGCGGCAAACATAGCCACCAAAGCAGCGGCTTTGCCAGCGCATCAAAAAAGAGGTACGGGCGGCTACGGTGGGGCGAGCAGCCAGGGCCCCACGAGGCGTGGAGTCGAAGGGAATGGGTGGGCGCAGAGGATAAAAAAAAAAAACGCGCCGGATCGCTCCGGCGCGTTTTGAGAAACTGACTTGGCAGCGAGATCAGCTCTTCGCCTCGTCGGCCTTGGGGGCCTCGGCGGCGGGAGCGGCCTCAGCGGCGGGAGCAGCGGCCTTCTTGCCCTTGCCCTTCTTGGCGGGGGTCTTCTTCTGCTTCTTGTAGCCGGGATCATCGGCCTTCACGAGCTCGATGAGGGCCATCTCCGCAGCGTCGCTCTGGCGGGCGCCGAGCTTATAGATGCGGGTGTAGCCACCGGAGCGGTTGGCAAACTCCTTATGAAGCTCGGTGAAGAGCTTCTCGACCGCAGCAACGTCGCGGACGTCGGCCATGGCGAGGCGGCGGAGGTGAAGCGCGTCCTTCTTGTCGGTCTTGGCCGCGGCCTTCTTGGCCTTGGTGATGACCTTCTCGATGAAGGGACGAAGCGCCTTGGCCTTCGTAAGGGTGGTCTGGACGCGACCGTGCTGGATGAGCGAGGCGCTCATGTTGGCCATGATCGCTTCGCGGTGTTCGCGAGTAACGCCAAGGGAGGCGCGATGCTTATTGTGACGCATTGGATGTGTGTTTTAAGGTCGTCCCCCGATCGGCAATCCGGTCGCAGCGTTGAGCGGCAGCGGACGGCGCGAAGGACAAAGTGAATTTACGATTTATGATTTACGAAGTACGACTGAAGCAGAGACGGATTTACGACCGGGAGATTTGCCCGGTCGTAAACCATCAATCGTAAATCGTAACTGGCCTCAGCCTTCCTTCTTCGTGTCGAGGAGGCGCTCGTCGAACTTCATGCCAAGGGAAAGGCCGAGGGCTTCGAGCTTCTCCTTGATTTCGTTGAGCGACTTCTTACCGAAGTTGCGGTACTTGAGCATTTCCTGCTCGGTCTTCATCGCGAGCTCACCGACGGTGGTGATATTCGCGTTGTTCAAGCAATTCGCGGCGCGGACGGAGAGCTCGATTTCGTTGACCGACATGTTGAGGAGCTTGCGGAGCTTGTTCTGCTCCTCGCTGACCTCGGACTGCTGGTTCTCGAACTCGTAGGCTTCCTCGCTGACGCGATCGAAGACATCGAGGTGATGCTTGAGGATGGACGCAGCCTGCTTGAGGGAGTCGTCCGGCGTGATGCGGCCATCCGTCCAGATCTCAAGGATCAGCTTATCGTAATCCGTGATCTGGCCAACGCGGGTGGCCTCGACGGAGTACTTGACGAGCTTGACCGGAGAGAAGAGCGAATCGATCGGGATGACGCCGATGGGCTGATCTTCCTTCTTATTCGCTTCGCCGGGGTAGTAGCCGCGGCCCGTCTTGATCTCGATCTCGGCTTCGAAGGATTTCTTCGAGTCGAGCGTGCAGATGACCTGCTCGGGATTGACGATGGTGATATTGGCATCGGCCTGGATATCGGCCGCGGTGACAGCGCCCTGCTTGCTGGCGCGGATCTGGAGGGTGATCGGCTCGCGCTTCTGCGAGACGATGAGGATCTTCTTCAGATTGAGGACGATGTCGGTGACATCCTCGACGACGCCGTCGATGGACTGAAACTCGTGATTAACACCGTCGATCTTGATGGAGGAGATAGCCGCACCCTCGATCGAGCTGAGGAGGACGCGACGGAGCGAATTGCCAACTGTATGGCCATAACCGGCTTCGAAAGGCTCAGCGATGAACTTGGCGTAAGTCGACGTGGCGCCTTCTTCGACCTTGGTCAGTTTGCTGGGCAGTTCGAACTTTCCGAGACGTTTTGGCATAGACTAGGGAGTTCTGACGTTGAGCGTTTGGAGTGTTTACGCAAGTCGCGCTTAGAAGCGCGAGTAATATTCAACGATGAGCTGCTCGTTGACGTCTTGGGTCATCTCCTCGCGCGTGGGGAGGCGGACGACGGTGGCTTTGAACGTCTCGGCGTTCATGGTGAGCCAGCCGGGGACATTGCGGATGCGGTTTTCCTCGAGGCAGCGCGTAGCGAGCTGGCGGGAGGCCGGGGTGTTCTTGACCTCGATCTCGTCGCCGGGCTGCACATTGTAGCTGGCGATGTCGACCTTGTGACCATTGACGCGGATGTGCCCGTGATTGACGAACTGGCGGGCAGCGGCGCGGCTCTTGGCGAGGCCGAGGAGGTACACGGTGGAGTCGAGGCGGGTCTCGAGGAGCTGCAGGAAGCGCTCGCCGGTGACGCCGCGCTCCTTCTTGGCATTCTCGAAGACGCGACGGAACTGGCGCTCGAGCAGGCCGTAGATATAACGGAGCTTCTGCTTCTCATTGAGGCCGACAGCGTACTCGGAGAGCTTGCGACGGAGCTTGGGGCCGTGCTGGCCAGGAGGATAGTTGCGGCGCTCGAGCGCCTTGCCCGAGCCGAGGAGATGCTGACCGAAACGACGGCTGATGCGAGTGGTGGGGCCGGTATAACGAGCCATTGTAGTAAAGTGCTAAGAGTTGAGGATCGGTGAACCGTGCGGATTAGACGCGGCGGCGCTTGCGCGGACGGCAGCCGTTGTGCGGGATCGGGGTGACATCGACAATCGAGACGATCTCGAGGCCGATGGCCTGGAGGGCGCGGATGGCGGAGTCACGGCCTAGGCCGGGGCCAGAGACGCGGATGACAATGTCCTTAAGGCCGTGGGCCATGGCATTGCGAGCGGCATCCTGGGCGACGACCTGAGCGGCGTACGCGGTGGACTTGCGGGAGCCGCGGAAGTTGCACTTGCCGGCGGAGGACCAAGCGATGACAGCACCCTTCTGGTCGGTGATCGAGACGATCGTGTTGTTGAACGACGCAAGGACGTTGGCGACGCCAGAGGTGACGTTCTTGGAGCCCTTGGCCTTGCGGACCTTGATGGCGCCGAGCTCTTCCTTCAGGAGGTCTTCAGCGGTGGGCTGCTTGGCCACACCATGCACCATCTCGACGGTCTTCTGTTCGGCAGCGGGAGCAGCGGGAGCGGCGCCTTCAGCAGCAGGAGCGGCACCGTCGGCGGGCTTGGCGGCCTTGGGGGCCTTGGCCTTCTTCTCGGCGGGGGCAGCGGCAGGAGCAGCGCCTTCAGCGGCGGCAGCCTTCGCGGGCTTCTCTTTCTTCGGAGCGGACTTTTCTTCGGCCATGTGAGTAAAGGGATTGAGGGAGTGAGGATGAGGGAGTGAGGTTTTGGCGGAGGGGAGATCGGGGGACTGTGCCCTTTTCTCTTAATCCCTCACTGCCTCAATCCCTACGGATCGATTATTCCTTCGCCTTGGTGACGCCCACGGTCTTGCGGGGGCCCTTGCGGGTGCGGGCGTTGGTGCTGGTGCGCTGACCGCGGACCGGGAGGCTGCGGCGGTGGCGGATACCACGGTAGCAGTTGATGGCCTGGAGGCGCTTCAAGTTGCCGGCGATCTCGCGACGGAGATCACCCTCGAGCACCCACTTGTGCTCAGCGATCAGCTGGAGGATTTTGTTGAGCTGCTCTTCGGTGAGGTCTTGGGCCCGCATGTCGGGATTGAGACCGGCTTCCTTGACGAGCAGGTCGGCACGGGTGGGCCCGATGCCGTTGATGTAACGGAGGGAATACGCGACTTTCTTCTTCGCGGGGATTTCTACGCCGAGGAGACGAGGCATGGTGTTATATACTAGTTGAGAGTTATGTGTTGAGAGTTGGGAGAACCGCCGGAGCGGATCGGGAAAATGGGTTTAAGCGGGGCGAGGGATCGTGAGGATCTCGGGGCCCTGCTCGGTGGTGAGCACGGTATGTTCGAAGTGTGCGGAATTGGAGTTATCCGCCGTCACAATCGTCCACCCGTCTGAGAGCGTCTTCGTCTTGTAAGCGCCGGCATTGACCATGGGCTCGATGGCGAGAGTCATGCCGGGCTTGATCGTCGGGCTGCGACCGCGCTGGCGGAAATTCGGGATTTCCGGCGGTTCGTGCATCGCGACTCCGACTCCGTGGCCGACCATATCGCGGACGACACTGAAACCATTGCCTTCGACGTAGGCCTGAATGGCTCCGGAGATATCATCAATGGTATTGCCGACGCGCGCCTGCTTGATGCCGAGATCGAGCGCCTCACGCGTCACGCGAAGCAGCTTTTCATTGGCGGGGCTCAGGGAGCCGACAGGGACGGTGAAGGCATTGTCGCCGACGTAGCCATCTTTCCAGACAACGATGTCGAGCGAGACGATGTCGCCGTCGCGGAGGATGCGCTTAAACGAAGGTATGCCGTGTACGACCTCGTCATTAACCGAGATACAGGTATGCGCAGGATAGCGCTTCGAACCGTGCTGATAGCCGTAACAGGCGCTGCGGGCTCCGAGCCGGGCGATCCAGTCGCGCGCGGCTTCTTCCAAGTCTTGCGTCGTGATACCGGGCTTTACCAAGGGCTTGAGCTTCTCAAGCACGGTAGCAGCGGCGGCACACGCCTCACGCATCTTGGCGATGCCTTCTTTGGTTTTGATAGGGATCGTCATGATGTCGCGGAGGGGCTCGGCTCCCAGAGGAGGCCGAGGGTGCGATAGTGCTGGGTGACAGGCTCGTGGGAGCCGGGCCCGGCGGCGACAGCGTAGAGCGTCTCATCGCGGGCATCGAGCCATTCATCCAGCACTTTGGCTTGGAGCAACGTAGCCGGGAAGTCGGTGAGGACAAATCCCGCATCGGGTTTGCGCGCGAAGAACCAGCGGCGCAGCAGCGCCAGCAGGCGATCTTCCTCCGCAGCGGCCGAAACCGCGCGGCGCGAAATCTCCGGACCTTTCAGGCGATTCGGAGAGACGTGCTCAATATTCAAAGAACGGGCCCGGTCCATCAGAGCTTGGTGAGAATCCGATGAACCGAGAAGAACCAGCTTGGCTTTGGTGGCGGGGCCAAAACCCGCGAAAGGGTCGTTTGTGCCAACCACCGCAGTCAGAGTAAAGAACAATTTTCTTAACGCAGGTAGGCTTTGTAGGCCCAGATACCCACGCCAAGGACGAGAAGCAGCGCCATGGGGAGAGCGATCTTCATCACGGCCTCCTGCGGGAGGGCCTCAGTGCTGGCACCTTGGCCGGGCGTAGCGCTACGGGAACGGATGCGACCCTTCTTGAGGAAGCCGTCGTAGTGGCGCTGGAGCAGGAAGGTCTCGATCTGGCGCATCGTATCGAGGATGACGCCGACAGTGATAAGCATGCCGGTGCCGCCGAAGAAATAGGCGATGCGGGTGGGCACATCGAGCTCGAACAGCAGCACATCGGGCATGACCGCGATGATCGTAAGGAAGATAGCACCGGCGAGCGTGAGCCGGGTCATGATGAAATCGAGGAACTGCGCGGTAGGCTCACCGGGACGGACGCCGGGGATGTAGCCGCCGTACTTCTTGAGATCGTCGGCGATCTGGATGGGCTTGAACATGACCGACACCCAGAAATAGCTGAAGAAAAGGATGAGGATCGTGTAGAAGGTGTAGTAAGTCCAGTGACCGCGGAGGAGGTTATTGGCGAACTCCTGGAGGAACTTGAGCTCGAAGTGCGCGCCGATCCAGGAGAGGATCTGCTGCGGGAAGAGAAGGATCGCGCTGGCGAAGATCACCGGCATGACGCCCGAGTAATTGACTTTGAGCGGCAAGAAGGAGCTCTGGCCACCCATGACCTTATTGCCCACGACGCGCTTAGCGTACTGGACCGGGATCTTGCGCTGGGCCTGCACGACAGCGATGATACCCATCGTAACGATGAAGAACATCGCGATCATCACGACGCCGTGCATCGCAGTGAGGCTGGTGCCGGTGCCGACGGGACGGAAGAATAGGCTCCATGTCTGCTGAGCCGCACCCGGGATATCGGCCAAGATGCCGACGGTGATGAGGAGCGACACACCATTACCGATGCCGCGCTGAGTGATCTGCTCGCCGAGCCACATGAGGAGCATGGTGCCAGCGGTCATGAAGATGACGGAGGTGATGAGGAAGGTCCACTTCTCGGTCATCACGATAGGACCGTACTGGGCCACGTCGTAGCCTGGGAAAAGCTGGCCGGGATTCTGGAGAGCGAGCAGGAGCAACGTGCCTTGGATGACGCAGATGATCACCGTCGCGTAGCGGGTGTACTGCGTGAGCTTCTGGCGACCGACGTCACCCTCCTGCTGGAGGCGGCTGAGGGCCGGGACGACGGCCGTCATAAGCTGGAAAATGATCGAGGCGCTGATATACGGCATGATGCCGAGCGCAGCGATGGCACCCTTGGTAAGGGCGCCGCCCGTGAACATATTGTAGAGACCGATGAGATTACCGGCGCCAGTGGCGGCCTGATCGGCGAAGAACTTTTGCAGCGGATAGGGGTCGATACCCGGGAGCGGGATAATCGACGCGACGCGCGACACGAAGAGCAACGACAGCGTATAGATGATACGCGAGCGAAGCTCCGGGATCTTCAGAGAATTCGTAAAGGCGGAAAACACGGGAGGTGAGATGTAGGGTTACCGAATTCCGGTTGCCAACTGCCGATTCACGCTGGAGGGAGGACAAGCCGGCGCAGGCTTGTCCGGGGGCCGACACCGGCCGGCCCCCATCGACAATACTTTCGGGCTCAGGCGACGATCGCCTGACCGCCGGCCTTCTCGATCTTGGCCTTGGCGGACTCGGAGAACTTGGCGGCCGTGATCTTCACCGAGCGAGCGATCTCGCCCTCGCCCAGAACCTTGAGGCTCTTGACATCGGCGCGGATGAGGCCGTTGGCCGCGAGCACTTCGGCGTTGACCTCGGTGATCTTGGCATCGAGGGCGGCGATATCGCCAACATTGACCACGGCGAATTCCACGCGGTGGTTGTAATTATTGAAGCCGCGGTGGGGGAGCTTACGGTAAAGGGGCATCTGGCCGCCTTCGAAGCCAGGGCGGATGGAGCCGCCGGAGCGGGCCGTCTGGCCTTTGCCACCCTTGCCGGAGGTCTTGCCGTGGCCGCTGCCTTCGCCGCAGCCAACACGCTTCTTGCGGTGCACGGCACCGGGGACGTTCTTGAGTTCGTGGAGTTTCATAGCATTCCTAATGATGCGCCGCGCACCGCACTATCGGCGGAGCGCGACTCGGATTAAAAAAATGAGGGAGAGAAAAGGAAGGCGGGCCACGCGAGGGCCCGCCCTGCCTTAACTCAAAAATCAGGCCGTCTTGCGGACGTTGCCGATGTCTTCCGCCAGGCGGAGCTTGCGGAGGCCT
This sequence comes from uncultured Opitutus sp., assembly GCA_964480585.1. Classification (GTDB taxonomy): domain Bacteria; phylum Verrucomicrobiota; class Verrucomicrobiia; order Opitutales; family Opitutaceae; genus ER46. Next base: position 164,373 of record CAYZPV010000005.1, read on the forward strand.
TCGAGGGTGGCGTGCACGACGGCGATGTGGTTGGAGGAACCCATCGACTTCGTGAGGATGTTCTTCACACCCGCTGCTTCGAGGACCGCGCGCACACCGCCGCCGGCGATGAGGCCGGTGCCGGGGGAAGCGGGCTTGAGCATCACGCGGCCGCCATCGTACTCGCCGAGCACATCGTGCGGAATCGTGTCGCCCTTGAGCTTCACGTTGACGAGGTGCTTGTGAGCGTTGGCGGTGCCCTTCTTGATGGCATCCGGCACTTCATTGGCCTTGCCGTAGCCGATACCGACCTTGCCCTTGCCGTCGCCGACGACAGCGAGAGCGGCAAAGGAGAAGCGCCGACCACCCTTGACGACCTTGGCGCAACGATTGATGAAGACGACCTTCTCGATCATCGTGGGGCCATCGCCCTCGGGCTTCTGATCGCGATCACGGCGACCGCCAGGACCATCGCGGCGGGGACCGCCGGGGCCACGGCCACCAGGGCCGCCGGGACCGCGACCACGGGGGCCGCGCTCACCACGCTGCTCGCGGACCGGCGCTTCCGAAGGAGCGGCGGCGGCGGGCGCGGTGTTTTCCGGGGCGGGAGAATTCTCGGTGCTCATGCTGTTTTTAGAATTTGAGGCCACCTTCGCGCGCGGCGTCGGCGAATTGTTTTACTTTGCCGTGGTAGGGAGCGCCGGAGCGGTCGAATACGACCGACTCGATGCCGGCGGCCTTGGCCTTGACGGCGAAGGCAGCGCCCAGCGTCTTAGCCGTGGCGATATTGGCCCCGAGCTTGCCCTGCTTGCGCAGATCGGCATCGAGACTGGAGAGGAATACGAGGGTCTTGCCGGCGTCGTCGTCGATGGCCTGAGCGTAGACGTGCTTCGTGGTGAAGCGGACGGCGAGGCGCGGGCGGGCGGCGGTACCGACGACCTTCTTGCGGATGCGCCAACGGCGGTTCTGCAGGAGGCGGGACTTGGTAATGGTTTTGCTGCTCATGTGTGGGCTCCTTAGGCGACGGTCTTGCCTTCCTTGCGGCGAACACGCTCGCCGACGATGCGCACACCCTTGCCCTTGTAGGGCTCGGGCGGGTAGTAACCGCGGATCTCGGCGGTGACGGCACCGACGAGCTGCTTGTCCGCGCCTTCGACCTTGAGCTTGGTCTGGTCGGTGACGGTCACTTTGATCCCAGCGGGGATATCCATGACAATCGGGTGGGAGTAGCCGAGCGCGAGGTCGAGCTGGCTGCCCTTGAGATTGGCCTTGAAACCGACGCCTTGGATCTCGAGCTCTTTGACGTAACCGTCGGTGACGCCCTTGACCATGCCGGCGACGATCGAACGAGCGGTGCCGTACATAGCCTTGGCGAAGCGAGTTTCGTCGGCGGGAGCGAAGGTGACTTTCTTGTCGGCGACGGTGACTTTGACGACAGGCGCGAAGGTCTTCTCGACCTTGCCCTTGGGACCCTCGACGAGGACCTTTTCACCGGTGACGGTGACTTTGACCTTGTCGGGGATGGAAACGGGTTGTTTGCCGATGCGGCTCATTTTTTTAAAGTGGCTTAGTGGTAGCGGCGCGCGGCCGATTACCAAACGTTGCAGAGGAGTTCACCGCCAGCCTTGTTGCGGCGGCAGTCGGCGTCCTTCATCAGACCCTTGGAGGTCGAGACGATGCTGATGCCGAGGCCGTTCAACACGCGCGGGATCTCGGTGTAGCGGAAGTAGAGGCGGCGGCCCGGCGAGGAGACGCGGGTGAGGCCGGTGATGGCGGGCGCGCCATCAACGTACTTCATCTTTACGACGAGCGTCTTGTGGCCCTGCGCATCGGTGCTGTTGCTGTGGCCAGAGACGTAGCCCTCGGCGGTGAGGATAGCGGCGACGCTCTCCTTCAACTTCGAGTGGGGGATCACGCATTCGGCGAGCTGCGCCTTAGAGGCGTTACGCAGACGCGTGAGGAAATCACTGATCGGATCGGTCATGGTGGATGTAGGTTTAGCTAGGCCGCGCGGGTCATATCCGACCCCCGTGGGCCAAAGAGATTACCAGGAGGATTTGGTGACGCCCGGGATCTTACCGTGGAGCGCGAGCTCACGGAACTGGATACGGGAGACGCCGAACTTGCGGTTGTAGCCGCGGGGACGGCCGCTGAGGGAGCAGCGGTTGCGCACGCGAACCGGGGAGGAGTTCTTCGGGAGCTTCTGGAGCTTCTTCGAAGCGGCGAAGAATTCTTCGTCCGTGGTATTGGGATTGATGAGAGCGGCCTTCAGCTCGGCGCGCTTGGCGGCGAACTTGGCGACGAGGGCGATGCGCTTCTTATTGCGCTCGATGGCGGAAGTCTTCGGCATGGCGAGAGAGAGATTAAATTAAGCGGCCTTCGGCGCGGAGGTGGACTCGGTGCGGCGGAAGGGCATGCCGAGGAGCTTGAGGAGCTCGCGGCCTTCGTCGTCAGTCTTAGCGGTGGTGACGATGGTGATATCGAGGCCCATCTGCTTCTTCACATTTTCCACGGTGATTTCGGGGAAGATGGTGAAGTCGGTGACGCCGAGGCTGTAATTGCCCTGGCCGTCGAGCTTGGTCGGGACGCCGCGGAAGTCGCGGATGGTAGGGAGGGCAACAGCGAGGAGGCGGTACAGGAACTCCCACATATTGTTACCGCGGAGGGTGACGCTGCAGCCGGTGACCTGATTGGGCTTGAGCTTGAAATTGGCGATCGCCTTTTTGGAGCGATTGAGGATGGGCTTCTGGCCCGCGATGGCACCGAGATCGCGAGCGACGTCGGCGATCTGGTTCTTATCGGCGTCGGCATCGATGCCCGAATTGAGGGTGATCTTCACCAGCTTCGGCACTTGATGCTTATTCTTGTAGCCGCGGCTTTTAACCAGCTCGGCGGCGATCTGCTCGACGTAGAGCTTCTTGAGAGTGGGAACGTAATTGCTGCTCATTTTGATATGCCCGCGATTACCGACCGCGAGGCGTAGAGTGATGGAATGTGTGTGGAAAAGCGCTCAGTAACGCAGGCGCGCCTACCGGAAGGCAAGCGCGCTTTGCGAAAAAAACCTAAGTGCTTAGGCGGTAGCCTTCTTACGCTTGGAAGCGTCGAACGTCGCCTGAAGCATCAGGTTGCTGAGGGCGATGGTGCCCTCACGCTCGGCGATGGTGCCTTGCGGGTGCTCCTGGGACTTCTTGAGGTGGCGCTTGATGAGGCCAACACCCTCGACACGAGCGCGCTGCTTGCCGGCGACGATCTCGAGGATCTTGCCCGACTTGCCCTTCTGGGAGCCAGCGATGACGACGACTTGGTCGCCGCGTTTAACGTGGAATTTCTGGGCCATTTTAGAGAACCTCCGGGGCGAGCGAGATGATCTTCATGAAGTTCTTCGCGCGCAGCTCACGAGCGACGGGCCCGAAGATACGGGTGCCGCGGGGATTGTTGGTGCCATCGATGATGACAATGGCGTTGGAATCGAAGCGCAGGTAGCTGCCGTCGGCGCGGCGTACCGGGGCCTTGGTGCGAACGACGACGGCCTTGGCGACCTCGCCCTTCTTCACGGTGGCATCGGTGGTGCTCTCCTTGATGTGCACGGTAACGATATCGCCGACATGGGCGGTATCGGTTTGCTGACCCATGCGCTGAATGAGGGCGGCTTTGCGGGCGCCGGTGTTATCGGCGACTTCGAGAATGGAACGGAGTTGAATCATGGCGTGACTCCTTCGGTGATTTTAGTGGTTAAGAGGGAATCAAGCCTTGGGCTCGGAGGCCGCGTTGGCGGCTTCGTTGGCCTTGGTGGTCTTGGTGGGGACGGCGGCAGCGACATCGGTCTCGCTGACGGCGCCAGCGGCCGCGACGGCCTTCTGGATGACGGAAACGACGCGCCAGCGCTTGAGGCGGCTGATGGGGCGGGTCTCCATGACCTCTACCTTGTCGCCGACGGTGGTCTCGTTCTTCTCGTCGTGGACGTGAAGGACGGTCTGGCGATTGACGACCTTGTGGTAGAGCGGATGAGGAGTCTTGTAGGCGATGGTGACCTTGATGGACTTATCGCCGGAGCGGCTCGAGACGAAGCCAACCTGGGTCTTGCGCGTGGTGCGCTGGCCTTCGGATGCGGTAGACATGTTAGTACGTATTTAGGGCCGGGCCTCAGGCGGCGGCGGTTTTGCGTTTCTTCTCGTTGAGGATCGTCTCCATGCGCGCGATGTCCTTGCGGCGTACGCGGATGGTGTGGGTCTTTTCGACCTGGCCGGTCTCCTTCTTGAGACGGTCGACGAGGAGGGCCTCGCGGGTCTCGCGGATCTTGGTGGTGATCTCGGCGGGCGAGAGTTCGCGGATTTCTTTGGAAGTCATGACGGTATCGTTTATCGATGTTTCGGTTTTAGGCCGCGGTACCGTCGCGCTGGATGAAGCGGCAGTGGAACGGGAGCTTCGCATCGGCGAGGCGGAAGGCCTCCTTGGCGATGGAGGCAGGCACGCCAGCGAGTTCGAAGAGGATGGCGCCGGGCTTGATGACGGCGACGTAGAACTCGACGGGGCCTTTACCTTGACCCATGCGCACTTCGGCGGGCTTCTTGGTAACGGGCTTGTGCGGGAAGACGCGGATCCAGAGTTTGCCCTTGCGCTTGAGGTGGCGCGAGATGGTGACGCGGGCAGCTTCGATCTGCTGACCGGTCATGGGGCCGCGGGTGAGCGACTGAAGGCCGAATTCACCGAAGGCGAGCGTGTTGCCACGCTTGGCATTGCCGGCGCGCTGGCCTTTCTGCGTCTTGCGGTATTTGGTACGGGAGGGAGCGAGAGCCATGGGAGTGATCTCCTAGGTAAGGTTATCCAGTACTGGATCAGTTGTTGTCGGACTCTTTTTTGCAGATCCAGCACTTGACGCCGATCTTGCCGTACACGGTCAGCGCTTCCGCGAAGCCGTAGTCGATATTCTCACGGAGGGTGTGCAGGGGCACACGGCCCTTGCGCTGCCACTCGCGGCGAGCGATGTCCGCACCGCCGAGGCGGCCGGAGCACTGGATACGAATGCCCTCGGCGCCGAGAGCCATGGCCATTTCGACGGCCTTCTTCATGGCGCGGCGGAAGGCGATGCGACGCTCGAGCTGGAGGGCTACGTTCTCGGCGACGAGAGCGGCCTCGATCTCAGGCTTCTTCACTTCCTGGATGTCGAGGAGGATCTCCTTGCCGGTGAGCTTCGCGAGCTCTTCCTTGATCTTCTCGATCTCCTGGCCCTTGCGGCCGATGACGATGCCGGGACGAGCGGTGTAGATCTTGACGCGCACGCGATTGGACGCGCGCTCGATGAAGATGCGCGGCACAGAGGCCTGCTTGAGCTTCTCCATCAGCTTGGAGCGGATGATCTGATCCTCAGCGAGGAGCTTGCCGAAATCTTTTTTGCTGGCGTACCAGCGGGACTGCCAGTTGCGACGGACGGCGAGACGAAAGCCGATCGGGTTTGTTTTTTGGCCCATGGAAGTGGTGTATTATTCGTTGGTGTTGCCGTCCGAGAGAACGATCTTGATGTGCGACATCTTCTTACGGCGGGGCATCGCGGTACCGCGGGCGCCAGCCTTGAAGCGCTTGAGGACGGGACCGTTCTCAATGATCGCGCTCTTCACGCGAAGGGAGTCCGCGGACAGGTTATTATTGTTCTCGGCGTTGGCGATCGCGCTCTTGAGCGTCTTGGCGATCAGGCGGGCCGACTTGCGCGGCACGAGCTCGAGGAATTCCACTGCCTCCGCAGCCTTGCGGCCTTGGATGGTGCGGGCGACTTCGCGGACCTTTTTAGGGGACATCCGCGCGTAGCGAGTGAGGGCTTGAACTTCCATGGTATTGCTGAGGATTCCGACTTCCTAGGGAGCGGTCGGCGATAGTGGGCGCGCGTCACAGGGACGCACTCCCCTACCCTTTGGGTTAATGTACTGAGTTAAGATTTAAGAACTTTGATGGAGGCGATGTCGCCGGCGCGGATCGACTGCCTGGGAGCTAGGCTCAAAATGAGCGCTGAGCTACAGGTGGGCCTGAGCTCGACGAGGAGGACCTCGGCGAGCTCGGTGGTGCCGCGGGTGACGCGGCAGACCATGCCCTCACGCAGGCCAGCACCGAATCCACCGTCCAGAAGGACGAGGTCGGCGGCGCCGGCCGAGGCGATGGAGACGACCGCAGCGGCAGGAGCCGCTGCAATAGCCGACGACGGATAGCCGATAGCCAAGCCAAGGCCCAGCAATGCGGCACGAAGGCCGCAGAGGCGACGGGAGATTTGGCGATGAGTGGTCATCGGCTGCTGTCGTTCGGCTATCACGCCTGCGCGGGGCAGGCGTTAGATCTCCTTGCGGGTCATGCCGCCGTGAGCCTTGAACACGCGGGTCGGCGCGAACTCGCCGAGCTTGTGCCCGACCATGTTCTCGGTGACGTAGACGGCGATGAAGGCCTTGCCGTTATGCACGCTGAACGTGTGGCCGATGAAATCGGGCGTGATCGTCGAGCGGCGGGACCAGGTCTGGATCGGTTTCTTGGCGCCGGTCTTAACCGCCTTCTCGATCTTCTCGAGGAGGTGGTAATCGACGAAGAAACCCTTTTTGATGGAACGTGCCATGGTACGTAAGGGGCTGGATTACTTCTGGCCGCGGGGCTTGCGACCGTTGTGGTGGACGATGATCTGCGCGTTCGAGGGCTTCGAACGGCGGCGGGTCGGGAAGCCTTTGGCGAGCTGGCCCCACGGGGAGACGAGCTGCTGACGGCCACCACCACCCTTGGACTTACCCTGACCACCACCGTTGGGGTGATCGACGGGGTTCATCGCCATACCGCGGACGGTCGGGCGGATGCCGAGCCAGCGGGAGCGACCGGCCTTGCCGAGCGACTGCTGGTTGTGGTCGCCATTGCCGACCTCGCCGATGGTGGCGCGGCACTTGGCATTGACGAAGCGAAGCTCGCCGGAGGGCATCTTCAGGGTCGCACGATCACCTTCGATCGCGACGACCTCGAGGCCCGCGCCAGCGGCGCGAGCGATCTGGGCGCCGCGGCCGGGGACGAGCTCGACATTGTGGACGAGGGTCGACGGCGGGATGATCGCGATCGGGAAGTTGTTGCCGACGTTGAAGTCGTTGGTCGTCGCCTTGTCGGACGCGAAGATGGAGTCACCGACCTTCAGGCCCTTGGGAGCCAGGATGTAGGTCTTGGTGCCATCGGCGTACGCGACGAGGGCGAGGTTGGCGGAACGATTGGGATCGTACTCCAGCGCCTCGACGGTGGCGGGCTTATCGAGGATAGCGCGCTTGAAGTCGATGATGCGATAGAGGCGCTTGTGGCCGCCGCCGCGATGGCGCGACGTGAGACGGCCATAGCAGTTGCGACCGCCGGTCTTTTTCTGCGGCTCGGTGAGAGCACGCTCGGGGCGCTTCTTGGAGAGACCCTCCGAGCGATTCAGCGAGGTGAAGCGGCCGGCGGGAGTGAGGGGACGAAACGATTTGAGAGCCATGGTGGATTATCTCCGTGGTTTGGGCGGCGCGTCTTAGACGAGCTCGATCTTGTCACCGGCCTTGAGGACGACGATGGCCTTCTTGTAGTCGGAGCCGACCGTGGGGCGACCCTGGCGGGAACGCTTGTTCTTGCCGCGGTAGACCTGCGTGTTTACGCGGCGGACGGTGACCTTGAAGGTCTTCTCAACCGCCTCGGCGATCTGGTGCTTGTTGGCGCTGAGGCTGACTTGGAAGGTGTACTGGCCGAGCTCGGAGGAGAGCTTGTTGGACTTCTCCGACAGGCGGACGAGTTTGAGGATCTTGTCGGCTTGCATTAGTTTTTACCTCCGTTGACGCGGGCGAGGATGGTATCGAGGGCCTTGGAGCTCACGATGATCGTCGCGTACTGGGCGAGATCGAGCGTGTTGAGCTTGGCGGCTTCCTGGAGGGTGACGCGCTCGAGATTGCGGGAGGCGCGGGTAGTCTCGGCGGCGAACGGAGCGTCGACGAGAAGGACGCGACCCTTGGGAGCAATGCGGCTGACGACCTCATTGACGGCCTTGGTCTTGGTGGCCTTGGCATCGAAGGCCTCGATGACGGCGATTTCGCCGGCGCTGGCGCGATCGAAGAGCGCGCGGCTGAAAGCGAGAGCCTTCACCTTGGCGTTGATCTTCTTCGAGTAGTCGCGGGGCTTGGGGCCGAACACGACACCACCGCCGACCCACAGGGGGGAGCGGATGGAGCCGGCGCGAGCGCGACCGGTGCCCTTCTGGCGCCACGGCTTCTTGCCACCGCCGCGGACTTCGCCGCGGGTCTTGGTGGAGTGGGTGCCTTGGCGATTGTTGGCATTGATGGCGACGATCACTTCCTTCACCGCCTGGAGGCCCTTGTCGCCTTCGAAGGTGGGGATGTTCGAGAATTCCTTCTCGGAGCTCGTCTTGCCGTCAGTAGAGAAAACTTTGAGTTTCATATCTGGGCGTCTCCTTTACTTCTTGGCGGCCGGCTTGGCGGCAGCGGGCTTGGCCTTGGCGGCCTTTTCGGCGATGGGAGCGGGAGCAGCAGGGAGCGCCCACTGGCCCTTGATCGCGGTGCGGACGATGACATCGTCGCCATTGGCGCCGGGGATCGCACCCTTCACGAGGATGAGGTTCTTGTCGGCGATGACCTTCACAATGCGGAGGTTCTGCACCGTGCGCTTTTCAGCGCCCATGTGGCCAGGCATGGCCTGATTCTTCCACGAGCGGCCAGGAGTCTGGCGCATACCGATCGAACCGATGCGGCGGTGGAACATGGAGCCGTGCGAGGCAGGACCGCCCGCGACGCGGAAGCGGCGAACGACGCCTTGGAAGCCCTTGCCCTTGGTGACGCCGATGACGTCAACAAGCTGGCCTTCAGTGAACGAAGTCGCATTGACGACGTCGCCGACCTTGAGCTTGGAAGCCTCGGTGAGGCGGACCTCGGCGAGCACGCGGGGAGCGTTCTCGAGATTGGCCTTCTTGGCGTGGCCAAGCTCACCAGCGGAGGTGTTCTTCTCCTTCTTTTGGGAGAAGCCAATTTGAACGGCGTTGTAGCCGTCTTTTTCAACGGTCTTGACCTGGACCACTGCGCAGGGTCCGGCTTCGACCACGGTGACGGGGACGAGCGCGTTCTGCGCGTCGTACACCTGCGTCATTCCGAGTTTCTTACCTAGAATTTCAGAGATCATAGGCTAAGCGGTAGGTGGATGGTTTTCCGTTTAACGGACCTACTTTAGCGGGGGCTTGGCGGTGCCCCGGAGGAGCCGGGGCACACAAGCAACTGCTAACTGTAGAGTGAAGGTATCCGGGTGCGGATGACTTCGAGTTACGGGTTAGTGGTTTTGGTTGCTCAGACGTTGATAGTGATATCGACGCCGGAAGGGAGGTTGAGCTTCTTGAGCTCATCGACGGTCTGAGCGGTGGGCTCGATGATGTCGATGAGGCGCTTGTGCGTGCGGGTCTCGAACTGCTCCATCGACTTCTTGTCGACGTGCGGGGAGCGGTTGACGGAGAGCTTCTCGATGCGGGTGGGCAGCGGGATGGGGCCGGAGACGCGGGCGCCGGAGCGCTTGGCGGTTTCGACAATGTCCTGCGCCGACTGATCGATCACGCGATAGTCGAAGCCCTGAAGTTTGATGCGAATTCGTTGGCCTTTCATGGCGAAAAAAGAACGGAGGATTAAGTGCGGGCAGGAGCTTTCGAGGAGGTCTCGACGATTTTCGCGAGGAGCGAATTCGGAACCTGCTCAAAGTGCGACGGAGTGATGCCGGCGCTGGCGCGGCCCTTGGACAGGGAGCGAATATCGGTGACGTAACCGAAGAGCATTTCGAGCGGGACGAATGCATTGATGATGCATGCGCCGGCCTTGTTCTCCATGCCCTGGATCTGACCGCGGCGACGGTTGATGTCGCCCATCAGGTCGCCCTGATAGTCTTCCGGGGTGGTGACTTCGACGCCCATGATCGGCTCGAGGAGGATGGGGTTGGCTTTCTTCATGGCTTCCTTGAAGCCGAAGATGCCAGCCATCTTGAACGCGAGTTCCGAGGAGTCGACCTCGTGGAAGGAACCGTCGACGATGCGTACCTTGACATCGACCACCGGATAACCGGCGACGACACCATTGTTCGCGCCTTCGAGGATGCCATCCGTCGCGGGCTTGATGAATTCCTTCGGGATCGCGCCACCGACGATTTCGTTGATGACTTCGACGCCCTTGCCCTTCTCGTTCGGCTCGAGCTTGACGACCACGTGGCCGTATTGACCCTTACCACCGGACTGGCGGATGAACTTGCCCTCGGCCTCGGCGGCCTTGGTGACGGTCTCGCGGTAAGCGATCTGCGGCTTGCCCGCAGTGGCCTCGACCTTGAACTCGCGCTTCATGCGATCGCGAATGATGTCGAGGTGAAGCTCGCCCATGCCGGCAAGGATGGTCTGGCCGGTATCCGGGTCGGTCTTGACGCGAAGGGTGGGATCCTCGGCCACCAGGCGCTGGAGCGCGGTACCCATCTTCTCCTGGTCGCCCTTCGAGTTGGGCTCGATGGACATGGAGATAACAGGCTCGGGGAAGGACGGCGGCTCGAGACGGATGTCGAAATCCTCGTCGCACAGGGTGTCGCCCGTGATGACATCCTTCACGCCGACGACGGCGCAGATATCGCCCGAGTACGCCTTGTCGATTTCTTCGCGCTCGATGGCGCGCATGAGCACGAGGCGCGAAACGCGCTCGCTACGACGGGTGCGGGGATTGTAAACAGCGGTGCCCTTATTGAGGATGCCGGTGTAGATGCGGAAGAAGACGAGACGACCGACGAAAGGATCGTTCCACAGCTTGAAGGCCAGACCGGCCATCTTCGCCTTGTCGTCGACGATCGCGGCCACTTCCTTGCCATCGCTATCCTGACCCTGCATCGGGGGGACATCGATCGGGCTCGGGAGATAGTTGACGACGCAGTCGAGCAGACGCTGAACGCCCTTCTTCTTGAAGGCGGAACCGGGGACGACGCCCGTGAACTTGAGGGAGATCGTAGCCTTGCGCACGGCGAGCAGGAGCTCGGGCACAGTGATCTCTTCGCCGCCGAGGTACTTCTCAGCAATGACGTCGTCGAAGTCGGAAACGGCCTCGATGAGCTTGTCGCGGTATTCCTTGGCCTGAGCGGCCATCTCGGCCGGGATCGGAATCGTCGTCGGGTTGAGGCCGAGCTGGTCGTCGGCAGCCTCTTCGAAGCTGTAGGCGACATTCTGCACGAGGTCGACGAGACCGGTGAAATTCTCTTCCTTGCCGATCGGGATGAAGATCGGGTGCGCGTTGGCCTTCAGCTTCTCGCGCATCTCGGAGACGGCGCGGAAGAAGTCGGCGCCGGTGCGATCCATCTTATTGATGAACGCGATGCGCGGAACCTTGTACTTGTTGGCCTGGCGCCAGACGGTCTCCGACTGGGGCTGCACGCCGGCGACGGCGCAGAAGACGGCTACAGCGCCGTCGAGCACGCGGAGCGAGCGCTCCACCTCAGCGGTGAAGTCGACGTGTCCGGGAGTATCAATGATATTGATACGCTGCTTGATGCCCTTCCAGGGGCCCCAAGAGGCATTCCAAGCACAGGAAATAGCGGCGGCGGTGATGGTGATGCCGCGCTCGCGCTCCTGCTCCATCCAGTCGGTCACCGTGGTGCCTTCATGGACTTCGCCCATCTTATGGACGGCGCCGGAGTAAAAGAGGATGCGCTCGGTGGTGGTGGTCTTGCCGGCGTCGATGTGCGCGGCGATGCCGATATTACGGGTCCACTCGAGCGGGAACGGACGCTCCTTCGAGTTGACCGCGGAAACCTTGGCCTTGTCGGTGACGATGGTAAGAGCCGGTGCTGTAGCAGAAGACATGAGCGAGGATGCTTAGGACTGGCCGAATTACCAGCGGAGGTGAGCGAAGGCGCGATTGGCCTGCGCCATCTTGTGGGTGTCTTCCTTCTTCTTCACGACGGTGCCCGTATTATTGTAGGCATCGATGATCTCGGCCGCGAGGGCTTCCTTCATGGGCATGCCCTTGCGAGCGGTGGCTGCATCGACGATCCAGCGGAGAGCGAGAGACTCCTGGCGCTCGTACGAAATCTCGACAGGCACCTGATAGGTGGCGCCACCGACGCGGCGGCTCTTCACCTCGAGGCGGGGACGGGCATTCTCAAGCGCACCGAGCATGAGGTCGACGGGGTCGCCCTTCTCCAGCTTCTCGGAGACCTTCTCAAACGCACCGTAAACGATACGCTGGGCAATGTTCTTCTTGCCGCTCTTCATGATGACGTTGACGAGATGTGCAACGAGCGGGCTGTTATAGCGGGCGTCCGGAACGGTCTGGCGTTTCTCAGCTCTGTGGCGACGTGACATGGCTAAATCGGTTTAAAAAAGAACGGTTGATTACTTGGCCTTCGGGCGCTTGACGCCGTACTTGGAGCGGGAGCGACGGCGCTTTTCGACGCCGGTGGCATCGAGGGTGCCGCGCACGATGTGGTAGCGGACGCCGGGCAAGTCCTTCACACGACCACCGCGCACGAGCACGATCGAGTGCTCTTGGAGGTTGTGACCCTCGTCGGGGATGTAAGAGATGACTTCGTTGCCATTCGTGAGGCGAACCTTCGCGACCTTACGGATAGCGGAGTTCGGCTTCTTGGGCGTGCGGGTCATGACCTGCACGCACACACCGCGACGGAACGGGTTGCCATCCAAAGCCGGGGACTTCGACTTGGCGGTCACCTTGCGGCGGCCTTTGCGCACGAGTTGGTTGATTGTCGGCATACGAAATGGATAAAACTTACGAGTGGAAAGTGACGAAAAGGGGACGACGCTACTTTGTGCAGAATGTCGGGCAAGAACATTCTGGCAAAAAGTGAAATGAGTCGCGAAACCGAGGTCGTTGGCCGGTGTCACGAGTTGAAAGCGTCCACCGGCCGAGGCCGACAACGCGGATGTACTGACAGAAGGACGGGCGATAGTTGGTTTTTCCAGCCAGACTTCAAGCGCGAAGTCGCGTTGGGCCCAAACTTCCCGGTTCTTAGCGAGGCATTTCAGAGATCGTTCTAATTTACGGGAATGCACTCCCCTCACCTCGTGCTTCTCGCGCTATCGCTACAATTAAGGGGCTGACGACCGGGCAAGCTCACGAGGAATACTCAGTGCCAGCGGTGTTGCACGGTCTGAAACCAAGCGCCCATCCCGACCGATCAACAGCCATGCGGGGATGGAGTTGAGCCCCCACTGCTTGGCGATCTCCATATGGGACGTGGGGTTCCAAAGGACGGGCCACGGCCATTGGCGGATAGCGACGATCTTCTCCATATCGCGTCGTTGCTCCAGCTCCGAAGGTAGGCCGAGGGCGCTGTTGCGCGAAGCCACCTGCACAATCACCAATCCGGCATCGGCAAACTGCGCGTGATAGTCTGCCAGGCGCTCGGTAAATGTGCCGTACGTAACGGGACCCAGACCGATCAGGACGACCTTGCCCCGATAGCGCACAGGGTCGCCAAAGGCCGGGTCGAACGCACCAAGCTGCGCCCACAGGTCATCCACAGGTAGCGCTTGGGCGGCGAGCGCCCGCTTGCGGCCAGCGACGAGCTGCTGCATCTGACGATCGAGGTGATCGGTGCCACGATAGCGCTGCTCAAGCTCTTGAAGATACGCCACACATTTATCGGGGGCCGTGGCGTCGAGCAGGGCGATGTAAGTGTGGCTCAGTGAAGGCAAATAGGAAGAGCGGGGGAACTCGCGCTCGTGCTGGTCGAGCCAGCCACGCACCTCGACGGCGGCGGTAGCGGCCTCGGCCGGATGCGCGAGCGCGTGGCGACCCGTGTGATCAATGAGGTGCCGCAAGGCTTCACGCCGGGCCGATGGGCTAGCGTCCCGCGACGCCAGCAATGCTTTTAAGCGCGGGAAATAACGAGCATCCCACGCGGCTTTCGATTCCGGCGTGGGAAGCACGGTGCGAAAGCCGCTGCGCGAGACCTTCACCTGCATCTCTCCGCCATAGCGCAACAACACCAAAACATCCCACCTCAATGGGTGCGTGGAGTGCTGCTCGAGAAACATCGACCCCCGCGCATGTAGCCGCACGTGCTGATCGAGGAACCAATTGGCGTTGGCCACCTCGTCTGCGCGCACAGCCTCAGGGGCCTTGAGTTTGCTGAGCGCTAGGAGGGCTTCGTACTCACGCTTCGGATCCGTCTTTTCCGACGCAGCGGCAAAGAGAATCCCCATCGTCAATAGACCGACAATCGCAGTGCGGAGGAGCCAGGAACGGAACGAAAGCGTACGCGATAGCATGCGGGAGAAACCGAACTCAGATAGAGCATGTGCGTCGTGAACAAACGCGCAATCTTGCAAAAAAAACGCCCGCTCGGTGAAGAGCGGGCGTTAAAACCAAATGGAGCTAGGCTCTACATTCGGTTTTGGCGGGAGGGACTGGAAACATGGGCAGCCATAGAGCGCTACGCAAGGCCTATTTTCACGGCAGCCGGACATTTACCTGAGGGAAAAACTGCGTGCGTAGTGTCGATTCTTGTTCGGATTGGCAAACGTGCGGCAGATATCTTTCTGAATGCCACCCACAGACCCGGCAGACACGCTGCGGCGATACGCTTCGAGTAGGTCAGAGGAGGCCTTCCGCGCACTGGTGGAGCATTACCTCCCTCTCGTGCACGCAAGCGCGCTCAGGAAAACTCGGGGAAATAGCACGCTCGCCCGCGAAGTGGCGCAGGACGTTTTCCTCTCTCTCGCCAAAAAGGCCGAGACACTCGAGGGCCGCGCCACGCTGGCACCCTGGCTGTTGCGTGCCACTCATCTTGCCGCGCTTCAGCGTGTGCGTAGCGAGCAGCGTCGCATAGAGCGCGAGCAACGAGCGTGGATGGTAGAACGGGACGAGAGACATGTAGCGGATGCCGATTGGACGGCAGTACGTCCCCTGCTCGATCGCCTGCTCGATGAACTCGGGCCGCAAGACCAGGAGGCCATCCTCCTCCGCTTCTTCGAAGGTCTCACTTTCGCGGAAATCGGTACAAGGCTTGGGCTCGGGGAAGACGCCGCGCGCCAAAGGAGCAACCGCGCGCTCGAAAAACTCCGGACTCAGCTATCGCGCAGGGGCATCCGCTCAAGTGCCGCCATCCTCGCCCAAGGACTGGGCACGCTGTACGGCGGCAACTATGCGGCAGGTTTCTCCACGTCGATTGCCACAGCCGCGCTGGCAGGCTCAGTCACCGGGGGTGGCACAACCACACTCTTTCTCATTCTCCCTTGTATGAACGCATCAAAAATCGCCGTCGGCACCCTGTCACTGCTCGCGATCGCGGGCATTGGCGGCACTTTCTACAATGGCCAGCGGCACGACCGCGCAGAGGCAAAAGCGAGATCGCTGGCGGACGAGCAACGGACTTTGCGCGAGGAAACGCAGACCTTGCGCGCCCGGCTCCAGGGATCGACCGCTGGCGGAGCGGGAGAGCTGGCCACGCATCAAATCAGCAGCCCTACCGGCATATCCGCGGCAGCCCCTGCGACGGCCTTGAAAACATCCGCCGATACCCGTCGTGCCACTCCGCCCACCTCCATCGAGGAACTCCTGGCACAGATCGACCATGTGCTGGCCAACCCCGGGCTCCGACCGGCATTCGTACACCAGATCGTGCAACAACTGTGGAGCGATGATCAGCGCTTCTTCACGATGGAAAGGATCCCACCGGACAAGGTGGAAGCGATAAAGGCGGAGGCCGCGGCCTATGCCAATACGCTGCTCGAGGCGCGGGCGAGACGAATTGGCGGAGACACTTTCAGCGAACTTTTCGCCGCAGCCGACAATCATTCGCTGGCTCAAGTAGAGCGTATCCTAGGGTCGGATACCTTTCTCCGGCTCAGGGAATACAAAAGCCACGCAAACGAAAATCGTCTCGTCGACCAGCTCGCCGCCCGGATGTACCATACCGCGACTCCGCTGACCGGGGAGCACGCCAAGGAGCTCACCGCACTTCTGGTGCAGGCTAGATTCTCCGCGGAGCGGGCAGGCGCACACCAAACGATAGACGGCACTGCGATATCGAGCGCCGAGCACGCGGCGTTTCGCAGCGCACAGACCAGCCCGCGCGTCGCGCTCATCACAGACGCCGCCATCGCGGAGGCGCGTGCCCGCGGCAAACTGCCGGCGGCGACTATTGCCGCGCTACAAAACCTGCAGGCCGGCCAGAGCGCACAACTTCAGCTCGCGAGATTTGCGCCAGAACGCAGGTAGCAAGGCTACAGTCGACCTCGCAGCAATCGGGGGCTCGCTACGGTGTAATCTCGGCAGAAAAAAGCCGCGGACTTTCGTCCGCGGCTTTGAAGTTTTTCGATCTCGCAGGCGCCTCAGCTAGCAGCTGGCTGAGCCGGGGCTGCGGCGGCGGGTTCAGCGAGAACCGGATCCTCAGGAAGCTCGGCGCCGAAGGGCAGCGTGATCTTGAGGTTCTTGTACGTCGGCAGGCCGGTGCCCGCCGGGATCAAGTGACCCATGATCACGTTTTCCTTGAAGCCCTTCAGGAGGTCGATCTTGCCGAGAGTCGAGGCATCGGTAAGGACGCGGGTCGTCTCTTGGAAGGACGCGGCCGAGATGAAGCTCTCGGTCTCGAGGGAGGCCTTGGTGATGCCAAGGAGGATCGGCTCGGCCTCAGCGGGTTTGCCGCCAGCTTCTTCGATGCGCTTGTTTTCCGCGAGGAACGTGGCGCGATCGACCTGCTCGCCCCAGAAGTTTTCCGTGTCACCCGGATCGGTGATACGGACCTTGCGGAGCATCTGGCGGATGATGATCTCGATGTGCTTGTCGTTGATCGTCACGCCCTGGAGGCGGTACACTTCCTGCACCTGCGAGATGAGGAAGTCATACAGCGCGGAGGGCCCGAGGATCTCGAGGATCTCGTGCGGATCGGCGGCGCCTTCGGTGAGGTGCTGGCCCTTGTGGACCACGTCGCCCGGCTGCACGACGATGTGCTTGCCGGTCGCGATGAGGTGTTCCTCTTCCTGGCCGGTCTCATCGTTCTTCACGACGAGCTTGCGCTTGCCGCGGACGGTGCCCTCGAAGGACACGATGCCATCGATGCGCGACATCTCGGCGGCGTCCTTCGGACGACGAGCTTCGAAGAGCTCGGCGACTCGAGGGAGACCACCCGTGATATCCTTGGTCTTGGAGGCCTGACGGGGCGTCTTGGCGAGCAGCGCGCCGGGGGCGATGGTATCACCTTCGTTGACGACGATCTGAGCGCCGACCGGGATGGAGTACGCGGCGAGGGGCTTGCCCTTGGCATCGCGGACTTCGATCTGCGGATTGAGGTCTTCCTTGTGCTCGATGACGACCGTCGCAATGCGGCCCGACGACTCGTCGAGTTCGCGCTTCACCGTGACGCCGGGGATGGTGTCCTTGAACGCGAGCGTACCACCCTTTTCGGAGAGCACGGGCACGTTGTACGGATCCCACTGCGCGAGGACGGCACCCTTCTCGATCTTCTCGCCGTCGGCGACGTGCAGGAAGGAGCCGACAACGATGTTGTAGACTTCAAGCTCCTTGTCGTCGGCATCGAGCACCTGGATGGTGCCGGTCTTATTGAGTACGATCGCACCGCCGTCGGCCGTCTCCACGAGACGAAGGCCGCGGTACTTGACCTTGCCGCTAGCCTTCACGCGAAGCTCAGGCGTCTTGAAGCCGCCGGTCGCGACGCCACCGATGTGGAACGTGCGCATCGTGAGCTGCGTGCCGGGCTCACCGATCGACTGCGCGGCGATGATGCCGATGGAATCACCAATCTTTGCAACTTTGTTGGTCGCGGGATTGATGCCATACGACTTGGCATCGATGCCGCCGGGCGAGATGGACGTGAGCGGCGACATGACTTTCACGCGCTCGATGCCGACCTCGTCGATCTTGGTGGCGATCTCCTCGGTGATGAGCTCGCCGGAACCGACGAGAATCTCGGAGGGGTTGATCGGGTTGATGACGTCGTCGGAAGAGAAGCGGCCGATGATGCGCTCCTTCAGGCCCACGATTTCGTCGTCGCCTTCCATGATCGCCTTCTTCCAGACGCCATCGCGGGAGCCGCAATCGTCTTCGGCGATGATGACATCCATCGCCACGTCGCACAGCTTACGGGTAAGGTAGCCGGCGTCAGCAGTCTTCAGCGCCGTATCGGCAAGACCCTTACGGGCGCCGTGAGTGGAGATGAAGTACTCGAGGACGGTGAGACCCTCGCGGAACGAGGACAGGATGGGACGCTCGATGATTTCGCCGGAGGGCTTGGCCATGAGGCCGCGGGTGCCGCAGAGCTGACGCACCTGCTGCTTGTTACCGCGAGCACCCGAGTCCATCATGATGTACACGGGGTTTACCTCGTTGCGGCCATCGTTGTTCTCGAGCTTCGAGAACACCTGCTTGGCGATCTGATCGGTGGCGCTCGTCCAGATGTCGACCACCTTGTTGTAGCGCTCGCCGTCGGTGATGATACCCTTATTGAACTGGCCTTCGACCTCCGCGATCTTCTTCCGGGACTCGGAGACGATCTCCTTCTTGGTATCGGGGATGATCATATCGTCGATACCGATCGAGATGCCGGCTTGGAACGCGGTCTGGAAACCAAGCTCCTTCAGCTTATCGAGGGTCTCGACCGTGGTCTGATTGCCCGCGATCTTGTAGGTATTGAGGATGAGGTCGCCCAGCTTGCCCTTCGGCACGGGGAAGTTGATGAACCCAAGCTCGAGCGGCCAGATCTGGTTGAAGATCACGCGACCGACCGTCGTGCGAATCACCTTCTTCTCCTTGTTGCCGAAGACGGTGTCCTTGCCGAAGTCACGATTGGGCACTTCGACCCAGTCGTGCATCTTGAGGGCGCCATCGGCCTTGGCGTAAAGGACCTCCTGGAGGCCGCTCAAGAGCGGCACATGGACGCCCTTTTCCGGCTTCTTGCGCGGCTCGATGGTAAGGTAATACGCGCCGAGGACGATGTCCTGCGAAGGCGTGAGGATCGGCTTGCCCGAGGAGGGCGAGAAGATGTTGGACGTCGCCATCATCAGGAGCTTGCACTCCAGAATCGCCTCGAGGGAGAGCGGTACGTGCACGGCCATCTGGTCGCCGTCGAAGTCCGCATTGTAGGCGGTACAAACGAGCGGGTGGATGCGGATAGCCTCGCCCTCGATCAGCGTGGGCTCGAAAGCCTGGATCGAGAGACGGTGCAGCGTGGGCGCACGATTGAGGAGGACCGGATGGCCCTTCGTAACTTCCTCGAGGATATCCCACACCTCAGGGGACTTCTTCTCGATCATCTTGCGCGCACCGCGGACGGTGTGCACGAAGCCGAGCTCCTTGAGGCGACGGATGATGAACGGCTCGAAGAGGACGAGCGCCATCTTCTTCGGCAGACCGCACTGGTTGAGTTTGAGCTCGGGACCGATGACGATGACGGAGCGGCCGGAGTAGTCGACGCGCTTGCCGAGAAGGTTTTGACGGAAGCGACCCTGCTTGCCCTTGAGCATGTCCGAGAGGGACTTGAGGGGGCGGTTGCCGGCTCCGGTGACAGGGCGGCCATGGCGGCCGTTGTCGAAGAGGGCGTCTACGGCCTCCTGCAGCATGCGCTTCTCGTTGTGAATGATCACATCGGGCGTCTTGAGCTGCATCAGGTTCCGCAAACGGTTGTTGCGGTTGATGACGCGGCGATAGAGGTCGTTGAGATCGGAGGTCGCGAAGCGGCCGCCCTCGAGCGGGACGAGCGGGCGCAGGTCCGGCGGGATGACAGGAAGGACTTCGAGCACCATCCACTCAGGACGGCTCTTGGAGTGGATGAAGCCCTGGATGACCTTGAGGCGCTTCGAGAGCTTCTTCTTGATCTGCTTCGACTTGGTCGCGCGCATCTGCTCCTGCAGCTCGGCGACGGTGGCCTCCATGTCGGTCTTGACGAGGGCGTCGCGGACGGCCTCGGCACCCATCTTGGCCACGAAGGAGTCCTCACCGTATTCGTCGAGGGCCTGGCGGTACTCGACGTCGGTCAAAAGCTGCTTCATTTCGAGCGGGGTCTTGCCCGGATCGATGACCATGTAGTTCTCGTAGTAGATCACGCGCTCGAGGGAGCGCGCGGTCATATCGAGGAGGAGGCCGAGGCGGCTCGGCATCGACTTGAGGAACCAGATGTGAGCCACCGGCACGGCGAGCTCGATATGGCCCATGCGCTCGCGGCGGACGCGGGCGATCGTGACCTCGACGCCGCAGCGATCGCACACGACATCCTTGTACTTGATGCGCTTGTACTTGCCGCAGGCGCACTCGTAGTCACGCACCGGACCGAAGATCTTTTGGCAGAAAAGACCACCCGGCTCGGGCTTGAACGTGCGGTAGTTGATGGTCTCAGGATTCTTGACCTCGCCCTTCGACCACTTGCGGATGGTCTCAGGGGAAGCGACCGTGATGGAGACGCAGTCGAAGATAGCGCCCTCTTCACCAATGGCTTCGCGGGCTTCGTTGCGCGTGACGGCGCCGGTCTCGTTGGGTTGAATCATGATGATATCTCCCTATTATTTTATTAAAGGTATGCGGGATGCGCTGTGGCTCAGGTGCCGTAGCTCAGGGCATCGCGCTTCTGGAGCTTGATATCCAGACCGAGGGACTGGATTTCCTTGATAAGGACGTTGAACGATTCCGGCGTGCCGGCCTGCAGGGTGTTGTCGCCCTTGACGAGCGACTCGTAGATCTTGGTGCGGCCTTGCACGTCGTCGGACTTGACGGTGAGGAGTTCCTGGAGCGTGTGCGCCGCGCCGTAGGCTTCGAGCGCCCACACTTCCATTTCGCCGAAACGCTGGCCGCCGTATTGGGCTTTACCGCCCAAGGGCTGCTGCGTGACGAGCGAGTACGGACCGACCGCGCGCGCATGGATCTTATGCGACACGAGATGGTTCAGCTTCATCATATAGATAAAGCCTACTACGACCTCTTGGTCGATCTTCTCGCCGGTGCGACCATCGAAGAGCGTGCTCTTGCCCGTGGAGGGGAGCTTCGCTTCCTTGAGGTACTCACGGACCTTCTTCTCGGGGATGCCGTCGAAGACGGGCGTGGCGACCTTGAGGCCGAGCTTCGAGCAGGCCCAACCGAGGTGCGTCTCGAGCACCTGACCCACGTTCATACGGCTGGGTACGCCGAGGGGGTTGAGCAGAATGTCGACCGGGGTGCCATCAGCGAGGAACGGCATGTCTTCCTCGGGCACGATCTTGGAGATCACGCCCTTGTTGCCGTGACGGCCGGCCATCTTGTCACCGACCTCGAGCTTCTGCTTCGTGGCGATGTAGACCTTGACCTGCTTGATCGCGCCATCGGCCGAGCCTTCGCCCGCCTCGATGGAGCCGATCTTGCGCTCACGATCCGTCTCGAGCTCGTCGAACTTGGTCTGGTACGAGCCGATGATCTCCATGATCTTGATGCGAACCGGGGACGGATCGATCTGGACGTGCTTGGAGACCGCCGCGAGCTTGCGGAGGAGGGTCTTGGTGATCTTGCGGTTCGCCGGGATGATGATTTCGCCGGTCTCGCCGTTGATGACATCGAGCGGGATCTTTTCGCCGAGGAGGATGTTGGAGAGGGCCTCGGTGAGACCTTCGCGCAGCTTATCCATCTGCGTCTTGTACTCTTCCTGGATCTGCTTGGCCTGACGGCGGCGATCGGAGGGGGAGAGCTTCTCCTCCTGATTGTCGATGCGCGAAGAGACCTTCACGTCCATGATGATGCCGGTGACACCAGACGGGACGATCAGGGAGGTATCCTTCACATCGGCAGCCTTCTCACCGAAGATCGCGCGGAGGAGCTTCTCTTCAGGAGCGAGCTCGGTCTCGGACTTCGGGGTGATCTTGCCGACGAGGATGTCGCCCGGCTTGACCTCGGCACCGACGCGGATGACGCCGTTGTGATCGAGATTCTTGAGGGCTTCCTCACCGACATTCGGAATGTCGCGGGTGATTTCTTCCGGCCCGAGCTTGGTGTCGCGCGCGGTGACCTCGAATTCCTGGATGTGGATCGAGGTGAAGATATCCTCCTTGAGCACCTTCTCGGAAATCAGGATGGCGTCTTCGAAGTTGTACCCGTTCCACGGCATGAACGCGACGAGCACGTTGCGGCCGAGGGCCATTTCACCCTGATCGGTCGAAGGACCGTCGGCGATGATCTGGCCGGCCTTGATCTTCTGGCCGAGCTTGACGATCGGCTTTTGATTGAAGCAAGTGCCGGCATTCGAGCGCATGAACTTACGCAGCTCGTAGACGAAAACGTGGTTCTTCGGATCGGTCTTGAGATTGCGGGGCAGCTCGCCGTCCTTGGTGATGACGATGCGCTTGGCATCGACGGAAGCGACGATACCCGCCTCTTCGGCGACCATGACAATCTTCGAGTCGCGAGCGACGCGCTCTTCGATGCCGGTGCCCACAAAGGGTGCCTCGGCCTGCAGCAGCGGTACGCCTTGGCGTTGCATGTTGGCACCCATGAGCGCGCGATTGGCGTCGTCGTGCTCGAGGAAGGGGATCATACCCGCAGCGATCGAGATAACCTGCTTGGGCGAGACGTCCATCAGGTGGACTTCGGCCGGCGGGACCTCGAGGAAGTTTCCATCCTGACGGACGGTGACCTTGCCGATGAAGTGGCCCTTGTCATCGATCTCGGCGTTGGCCTGAGCGATGACCTTGCCCTCTTCCTGGTCGGCAGTGAGGTAGTCGATCTTGTCGGTGACGCGGCCTTCCTTCACGACGCGGTAAGGCGTCTCGATAAAGCCAAACTCGTTCACTCGCGCGTAGGTCGACAGGGAGTTGATCAGGCCGATGTTTGGACCTTCAGGGGTCTCGATCGGGCAGATGCGGCCGTAGTGCGAAGGATGCACGTCGCGAACTTCGAAGCCCGCGCGCTCACGATTGAGACCACCAGGCCCGAGCGCAGAGAGGCGGCGCTTATGCGTGACCTCGGCGAGGGGGTTGATCTGGTCCATGAACTGCGACAGCTGCGAACGCGCGAAGAAATCGCGGATGACGGTCGTCAGCGCCTTGGGATTGATCAGCTTCTGCGGGGTGATCGAGTCGACCGACTGGTCGTACATCGTCATGCGCTCGCGCACGAGACGCTCGGTGCGGCTCAGGCCGACGCGGCACTGATTGGCGAGGAGTTCGCCGACCGTACGCACACGGCGGGAGCCGAGGTGATCGATGTCATCGACGACGCCGACGCCCTTCTTGAGGCGCACGAGATACTTGGTGGCGGCTGTGATATCGGCGCTCTCGAGGATGCGCTGCTCGAGATCGGCCTTGAGGCCAAGCTTCTGATTGACCTTATAGCGGCCAACGCGGCCGAGGTCGTAGCGCTTGGGATCGAAGAAGAGGCGCTTGAGGAGAGCCTTGGCGTTGGCCGTGGTCGGCGGCTCGCCCGGACGGAGGCGCTTATAGATTTCCTTGAGCGCTTCCTCTTCGTTGCGGGTCGGATCCTTCTTGAGCGCGCGGATGATCGCGCCCTCGTCGACCGATGTATCGATCACGCGGAGGGTGGTGATATCGTGCTTCTCAAAAGTGCGGACGACGGCCTTGGTGAGGGGCTCAAAGGCGCGGGCGAGCACGACGCCCTTCTGGGCGTCGATGGCGTCTTCGACGAGCACCAGCGTGGAGACATTCTCCATGTCGAGCGCTTTGGAGACCTTGAGATCCTTGATCTCGTAGAAGAGATTGAGGAGATCGATGTCGCTCGAGTAGCCGATGGCGCGAAGCAGCGTGGTGATCAGGAACTTGCGGCGGCGGCGGCGGCGGTCGAGATAGACGTAGAGCAGATCGTTGTTGTCGAACTGCACTTCCAGCCAAGTACCGCGGTCGGGGATGATGCGGAAAGAGTGGAGAGGCTTGCCGTTCGGATGCGGCGTGACTTCGAAGGCAATGCCAGGCGAACGATGGAGCTGGGAGACGACGACGCGCTCGGCACCGTTGATGATGAAGGAGCCGCGCTCCGTGACCATCGGGATCTCGCCCATGTAAATATCCTCATCCTTGATGAAGTCTTCCTCACGGAGGCGGAGCTTCACATAAAGGGGCACCGAGTAGGTGATACCTTCCTTGAGGCACTCGAGCTCGTTATTCTTGGGATCGCCGAGCGTGTAGGAGACGTACTCGAGCGTCAGACGCTCGTCATACGAGAGGATCGGGAAGACCTCGCGGAAAACCGCCTCGAGGCCCTGTGGCTTCCGTTGCTTTTCCGGAATGCCCTTCTGCAGGAAGTCGAGGTACGAGGTGATCTGAATCTCGATGAGATTCGGCGGCTGGATCACTTCGCGGAGTTTGCCGAAGTTAGCGCGTTCGGTGTGGTTACGGTCGGCCATGAGATTTTCCCGGTGAAAGAGTGAGGAGACAAAAAAGACGCGCGAGACCCCTCAGTACGCGCGTCGCGGACGGAAACTAACGAAAGAACGAGGAAATAAAGAAAAGGCAAAAGACAGGCCGTGCACGAGCGCGGCCTGTCTCGAAAAAATCGGAAGTTGTGCGATAAATACCGCCAATCTTCGGCGAATTACTTGAGCTCGACCTTGGCGCCAGCGGCCTCGAGCTTCTTCTTGATGTCCTCGGCTTCGGCCTTGGGAGCGTTCTCCTTGACCGGCTTCGGGGCACCCTCGACGAGGTCCTTGGCTTCCTTGAGGCCCAGGCCGGTGATGGCGCGGACTTCCTTGATGACGCCGATCTTGTTCGCGCCGGCATCCTTGAGGATAACGGTGAACTCGGTCTGCGCTTCGGCGGCCGGGGCGGCGGCGCCACCGCCAGCAGCGGGGGCAGCAGCGACGGCAGCGGCGGCGGAGACGCCCCACTTGCCTTCGAGGTCCTTGACCAGCGCGGCGAGATCGATGACGGACTGGCTCGAGAGCCACTCGATGACTTGATCCTTGGTAACAGTGCTCATGGTACTACTTTCCTGGGGCAGGTTAGCGGTTTCGAGAGTGAAACGCGTTTAAGAGACGTATCCCCTAGCCTGCCTCGTTGGATTTTTGGATTCTCTGGCGGACCACGGAAAACGCGGGCCGCCAGAAAAAGGTTTTGGTTAAAGGTTTTGGATTTAGGCAGCGGGAGCCGCAGGCGACTCCTTCTTGACCTTGGCGTCGAGAACGCGGACGAACGCAGCAGCATTGCTCGTGAGCAGGCCCAGGAACTGGGCGCGGAGCGCGTCGAACGGAGGCAGATCGGCGATCTTCTTCAGATCGGCGGCGCTGACGATCTTCTTGTCGAGCACGCCGACCTTGATCTCCAGCTTTTGCTTCTCGTCGAAGAACTTCTTGAGCACCTTGGCGACGCCCGCGGAGTTCTTGCCACCGACGACGATAGCCGTCGGGCCAGCAAGGGAGGCCGCGTCGAACTCGGGGAGCCCGAGCGCCTTGGCGGCGACCTTCAGCGAGCTGTTCTTCACGACGTGGAACTCGGCCTTCTCCGCGGCGAGCTTCTTGCGAAGATCGGCGGTGTCGGCGACGGTCACTTTCGAGAAGTTCGTCAGGATGACGTAATCGCTCTTCTTGAGGTGCGTATCGACCTCGGTGATCAGATATTGTTTTTCAGCTCTCATGGTCGGGCTCCTCAGTATTTCGAGAACTCAGTGGAAGCGACCTTCACGCTCGGGCTCATGCTCGAGGAAATCGTGACGGACTTGATGTACTGGCCACCCTTGAAGGTGTTGGGCTTGGCACGACCGACGGCCTCGACGACCGCAGCGGCATTTTCGAGGATCTGAGCGGGGGTGAAAGACCGTTTACCCACGCCGACGCCGATATTGGCCGTCTTATCCATCTTGAATTCGACGCGGCCAGCCTTGACGGCCTTGATGCCAGCGGCGACATCGTCGGTGACGGTGCCGGCCTTCGGGTTGGGCATGAGGCCCTTGGGACCGAGGACGCGGGCGAGCGTGCGGACCTGCTTCATGGCCTCGGTCGTCGCGATCGCGACGTCGAAGTCGAGCCAGCCATCGCTGACCTTCTTCATGAGCTCGGCCAGACCGGCCTCATCGGCGCCAGCGGCGAGGGCCTTCTGCGGATCGTCGGTGAAGACGATCACGCGGACCTTCTTGCCGGAGCCATTGGGCAACGGGGTCGTGCCACGCACGTTTTGTTCGCCAGACGTGGCGTCTACGCCGAGGCGGAACGAGAGTTCGACAGTCTCGTCGAACTTCGCCTTCGGGAATTTAGCCAAGATATCGACCGCGTCCTTCAACGCGTAGTCCTTGGTCAGATCGGCCACCTTGACGGCGGCGTTATAGCGCTTGCTGTGCTTTTTTGCCATGTTGACTCCTTGCGGTGCAGACGTCCGGGGGGACTCCCGCTGAGTATGTTTTTCGTGCCCGGGCAATAGGTTGAAACCCGCAGTAGGCGCGGAATCCCCTCCCCTCGCCCGGAAAAAGATTAGTCGACGACTTCGATGCCCATGTTGCGGGCAGTGCCGGCGATGACCTTGATGCCGGCCTCAGGGGTCGTGGCATTAAGGTCGGCCTTCTTGATATTGTAGATCTCGAGGAGCTGCTTCTTGGTGACCTTGCCGACCT
>CAYZPV010000006.1:0-190144 GCA_964480585.1 uncultured Opitutus sp.
AGCTGAACGTTGATGGGTTGGTCATCGACGACCAGGATCGAGGGGGCGGCCATTGACGGCAAAGAAAAGCGGTTTCCCGCGCGCGGCGCAAGCTACTGCGCGCCGCGCTGGCGAAACGCCTTGACGGTGTTCTTCAGCAACATCGCGACAGTCATGGGACCGACACCGCCCGGCACAGGCGTGATCTTGCTGCAAAGTGGCGCGACGGCCTGAAACGCCACATCGCCAGTGAGTCGGTAGCCGGTCTTCTTGGTGGCATCGGGTACGCGGTTGATGCCGACATCGATCACGACCGCGCCAGGCTTCACCATCTCCGCAGTGACAAACTCCGGGCGGCCGATCGCTGCGATCAGCACGTCGGCCTGGCGGGTGATGGCGGGGAGATTGGCGGTGGCGGAGTGGCAGATGGTCACGGTGCCATTGGCGCCGGCCTTCTTCTGGAGCGCGAGGAGCGCGACAGGTTTGCCCACGATCAGCGAGCGCCCGAGCACGACGACGTGCTTGCCCTTGAGGTCGACGCCACTACGGGCGAGGAGTTCCATGATGCCGGCGGGAGTGCACGCCACAAAGCCCGTCTCGTCCTCCTGCGCCACCTTGCCCAGATTGATTGTGTTGAAGCCATCGACGTCTTTCTCCGGCGATACGCGACGGAAGATGGCGACTTCATCGATATGCTTGGGCAGGGGCGATTGCACCAGGATGCCATCGACGGTCGGATCTGCGTTGAGCTCGTCGAGCAGTTTGAAGAGATCGGCCTGCGAGATCGTGACGGGCGGGAGGATGATGCGGCTGGTGATGCCGATGTCAGCGGCCGTCTTTTCCTTCTTCTTCACATACGATACCGAGGCGGGATCGTCGCCCACGCGCACCAGCGCGATGCAGGGCTTGCGCCCGGAGACAGTGGAGACTTCAGCAGTGAGTTCCGCGACGATGGCGGCCGCGATTTGGTTTCCGTCGATCAATTCCATACAAAAAAGAAGCCACGAAACGCACGAAATACACGAAAAGGAAAATCCTCTTTCGCGCACCGCGGCGATTTTGCGGGTGTGCGAGCGTTAGCGGAGTTGCAGCGTTTCGACTTGAATCACGAATTCCTTGCCATCCGCGGTGGCTTTGGCGGTGCCAAAGACGACGACCTGATGGTTGACGTACTTTTCGATCTGGTCGGTCTGAAGCAGCTTGGAGATATCGACGTAGGCGTAGCGTTTGCCGGCGTTGTCATTCAGCGCGTAGTCGTAGGGGCGGCGAGGGGCAAACGGGCGGCGCGTGGAAACAAACGTGCCGGCAAATTGGCGGGGCAGGCTGGCGGAGCCGCCATCGCCGAGGTTGAGCATCGGAGCCGCCTGGCCGCCACCCGCCGAGCCATAAACGCCCGGTGAGACAGGCGCGGGCGACATCGGTGCAGGCACAGGCTGAGCCGTAGTTGCCGGAGCGGGGGCAGGTGCAGGAGTGGTCGCGATCGGCGGCGTATAGCCGGGCACGGCGGAGACCTGAATGTAGCCAGTGAGTTTCTTCTCTAGCTTGAGCTTCGTCCATCGGCCCGTGAGCCCGGTGATCTCGGTTTTGTCACCCTTTTCGGCGACGGCGAGCACGGCGCCCTCGGCCGCCGGCTTGAGTCGCATGGGTACGCCCGGCTTTACATCGAGGCTCTTGGCGAGATCCTTCTTTTCGACGTACACTTCGAAGGGGCCCGGAAGCTCGACCGCCATCCATCCGGCCGGCGTATTGGCCAAGGCACCGGGAGCCGGAGTGGGCTCCGTGCCAGCGGGCAGCGTCGTGATAGTGGGCGAGGAAACGTTGGGCCCCGTGTGGACGGCGGTAGTGGAGGCGAGCGGAGCGGCGAAGGCCGCCTGGCAGGCAGCGAGGAGCAGCGCGACGGCGCCGGGGAGTTTAATCTTCATCGATCGAAAAAGAGGAGGTGGCATCGGCCGGCGCGGGCTTGGCATACGCCTCGAAGGCGGCGCGGGGCACGCGTGGACTGCGGAAGAGCGATTCGACTTCCTTCGTAGAAAGTAGTTTCCCCGCTCGCAATGGGATTCCCTTCAACTGGAGGGCGCCGATCTGGTAGCGCCGCAGGCGCTTCACATCGAAGCCAAGTGCGGAGAAGAGCTGGCGGATCTCGCGCTTTTTGCCGTGGTGCATATGCACATCGAGGTCGTACGAGAGGTGTGCGGCGTCGGGATTGATGAGCGCAGCACGCTCCACTTTCATCCGCTCGCCCTCGATGAATACGCCCCGGATGAGCTGCGGCAGGCGGGCTGCGGTGAATTGGGTCTTCAGCGTGACGTGGTAGCGCTTTACCACCACGTTGGAGGGGTGCATAAGTCGATGCGCCAGATCACCATCGGTGGTGAGGATCACCAGCCCTTCGCTATCGAGGTCGAGCCGGCCGGCGCAGAAAAAGCGAAACTTGGAAAACTCCCGCGGCAGCAGTTCAAAGACAGTGGCCGCATGGTGCGGGTCGTCGTTGGAGCAGACCAGCCCTCGCGGCTTGTTTACCGCGACGGTAATGCGGGGTTGCGCGCTAGTGCGCACGACTTTGCCGCTTACGGTGACTTTGTCGACCCCGGGTGTGACCTTCTGGCCGGGCGTCGCAGGCTTGCCGTTGATGTAGACTTCACCCTGCACGATCAGCGCTTCCGCATTGCGGCGTGAGCACACACCGGCATCGGCGATGAATTTTTGGACTCGTACGGGCTCCATGGCGAAACGTATTAGACTGAGGAACGGGCCAATGAAGCAAAAGCCAAATGAGGTGGCGATGACATCTTTCCGCCTTTCCGTTTTGTCAGGGCTGGATTTCTTTTGAGGGCATATGTCCGCCGACGCGCCTGCCTCCGCCTATTCGAAAGACCGTCCCTTCCCGGCAAAGCTCACCGAGAATCGCCTGCTGAACAAGCCCGGTTCTGCCAAAGAGACGCGGCACTTCGTCGTCGATCTGCGCGGCAGCGGCCTCCACTACAAGGCCGGCGACTCACTGGGGGTCTTCCCTGTCAATCGCGCGGAGGACGTCGCTGAGATCCTCCAGCACCTTGGTGCCACGGGCGATGAATTGGTCTCGCCAGCGATGCTCAAGCTCCCGGCGCCTATCTCGCTACGTGAAGCGCTGACGGATCGGCTCGCGCTCGCCAAGCCGACCAAGAAGATCGTTGATACCCTAGCCGCCAGAGCTGCCGATGCCGACGAGAAGGCCAAGCTCACCGGCCTCCTGGCACCCGAGTCCAAGGACCTCCTCAACCAGTACCTCGAGGAGCGGGAATTCGTCGATCTTCTCGCCGAGTATCCGAGCGCAAAGCTTACTCCCCAGGAGTTTGTCGATCACCTGCGCAAGCTCATGCCGCGCCTCTACTCTATCGCCTCGTCTGGCAAGGTGTATCCGCAGGATGTGCACCTCACCGTTGCGATCGTGCGCTACCAGACCAACAACCGCGAGCGCGTAGGCGTGTGCTCCACGTTCCTTTCCGATCGTGCGGTCGTGGGTTCGACGCCGGTAAATGTCTTTGTCTCCGATTCGCACTTCGGCCCCCCCGAAGACGGCTCCAAGGACTGCATCATGGTCGGCCCCGGCACTGGCATCGCACCGTTCCGCGCCTTCCTGCAGGATCGTGTCCACACCGGAGCGACTGGCCGCAACTGGGTCTTTTTTGGCGATCAGAAGAAGGCCACCGACTTCCTCTACGAGGAGGAGTGGCAGGAGTTTCTCGATAAGAAGCAGCTCCACCGCTTCGACACCGCCTTCTCCCGCGATCAGATCCTGAAGGTCTACGTGCAGGATCGCATGCGCGAAAACGCCAAGGAGCTGTGGGCGTGGCTTCAGGGCGGGGGCTATTTCTTTGTCTGCGGCGATGCCAAGCGGATGGCTAAGGACGTCGACACCGCCCTGCACGATATCATCGCCGCTGAAGGTGCCATGACGCCGGCCCAAGCGGTCGAATATGTGAAGCAGATGAAGAAGGATAAGCGCTACCAGCGCGACGTGTATTGAAGCTTGAGGTAGCGAATAGCCCGTAGCCAGCACCGGGCATCCGAGCTACTTGCGCGCGGGGCAGGGCTGTATTTTCTCCTCGCTACCTACTACCCGCACTTCGCTACGCTTAACCTCCTCATGCTTACGTTTACCAATCGCACCGCTCTCGTCACCGGCGCAGGCCGGGGCATCGGCAAGGCCATCGCCGAAACGCTCGCCAAGCACGGCGTCACCGTCATCTGCGTCTCCAAGTCCGCTGATTCGTGTGGTGCGGTCGCAGCCTCGATCGTGGCCGCCGGCGGCAAAGCCAAGGCTCTGGCGGTCGACGTAGCCGATGGTGCAGCCGTGGCCAAGGCTTGTGAGGAACTGCAGAAGGAGTTTCCCACGATCGATATTCTCGTCAACAATGCTGGCATCACGCGCGACGGCCTGCTCTTCCGCATGAGCGAGACCGATTGGAATGATGTGATCGCGACCAATCTCACGAGCTGCTTCCACTTCTGTAAGTTGCTCGGTCGCCCGATGACGCGGGCTCGCTTCGGCCGTATCGTCAACATCACTTCCGTAAGCGGCGTGATGGGAAATGCCGGCCAGGCCAATTACTCCGCCGCCAAGGCAGGTATGATCGGCCTCACCAAGACCCTCGCCCGCGAGTTCGCCGGCCGCAGCGTGACCGTCAATGCCGTCGCCCCTGGTTTCATTAAGACCGATATGACCACCGAGTTCGTCAACAATCCGGAGGCCTCGGCTAAGATTCTGGAAGCCGTGCCACTGAAACGATTTGGCGAAGCTGCCGACATCGCCAATATCACGGCCTACCTCTGCTCCGATGAGGCTGGCTACATTACTGGACAAGTTTTTAACGTTGACGGTGGCATGGCGATGTGAAGCCTCCGCAGACACGTCTTTCCCTGTCTAATTTTACGCAAATGGCTGACCAAAAAACCATCGAACAGCGCGTCAAGGAGATCATCGTCAATCAGCTCAATGTTAATGAAGAGCAGATTACGCCGACGGCCTCCTTCCTCGACGATCTCGGCGCGGACTCTCTCGACACTGTCGAGCTGATCATGGCCTTCGAAGAGGAGTTCAAAGACGAGATTAAGGGCGAGATCCCCGAGTCCGACGCGGAAAAGCTCCAGACCGTCGGCCAAGTGATCGACTACATCAAGGCCAAGGCCGGCCAGTCCTAAACGACGCTTTCGCTACTTTTGGCGTTCTGCCGATTTCCCTCGTGGAAATATCTGGCAGAACGCCTTTTTGTTTTTTGGGATAGGGGTTCGTTTTGTCGCATGGATACTTCCTACTCTTCCCGCCGTGTGGTGGTGACCGGCCTCGGTGCCGTCACCTCGCTGGGGCATGACGTCGAGTCGTTCTGGGCTGCCTTGGTGGCAGGCCAGAGCGGGGTCCGCCGGATCAGCCTTTTCGATCCCTCGGAGTTCGCCAGCCAGATTGGCGCCGAGGTGCTCGACTGGGATCCCGCCCAGCA
This sequence comes from uncultured Opitutus sp., assembly GCA_964480585.1. Classification (GTDB taxonomy): domain Bacteria; phylum Verrucomicrobiota; class Verrucomicrobiia; order Opitutales; family Opitutaceae; genus ER46. The sequence continues at coordinate 5,457 of CAYZPV010000006.1, forward strand.
CATGGATCCCAAGGAAGCGCGCCGCAACGATCGGTACACCCACTTCGGATTCGTTGCCGCAAAACAGGCCTTCGCCGATTCAGGCCTCGATATGGCCAAGGAAGATGCCGACCGAGTGGGCGTGATCATCGGCTCTGGTATCGGCGGTATGTACACCTACGAGTCTCAACTCAAGGTCCTGGCTGAGCGGGGCCCGCGCAAGGTCTCTCCTTTTACCATCCCCTCGTTGATCGGCAATATGTGCTCCGGTCTCTTTGCCATCGAGATCGGTGCCCGCGGTCCCAATTTCGGCGTCGTCTCGGCCTGTGCTACCGGTACGCACGCGCTCGGGGAGGCGGCCCATGCCATCCGCCGCGGCGATGTCGATGTGATGGTCGCCGGCGGCAGTGAAGCGGCAATCACGCCCTTCGCCTATGCGAGCTTCTGCTCGATGAAGGCTATGAGCACGCGCAACGACTCCCCGTCGACTGCCAGCCGCCCGTTTGCCAGGAGTCGCGATGGCTTTATCATGGGCGAGGGCTCAGGTGTCCTCGTGCTGGAGTCTCTGGAGCATGCGCAGGCCCGGGGCGCGCGCATCTACTGCGAACTCGCCGGCTACGCTGCGACGTGCGATGCGTTTCACATCACCCAGCCAGATCCTGAGGGCAAGGGGCTCTCGATGGCGATGAAGCGGGCGCTTGCGAGCGCGGGCGCTGCTCCGGAGTCCGTGGACTACATCAATGCCCACGGCACTTCCACGCCGTACAACGATAAGTTCGAGACCCTCGCCATCAAAAAGATTTTTGGCGACCACGCCCGCAAAGTCGCGATCAGCTCCACTAAATCGATGACTGGCCACCTCCTCGGCGCTGCGGGCGGTATCGAGTCGGTGATCTCGGTGAAGACGATCCAGACTCAAACGATCGCGCCCACGATCAACCTCGACGAACCTGATCCCGAGTGTGATCTCGACTATGTCCCCAACGTCGCCCGCAAGGCGACGGTAAGGACCGTGTTGAGCAATAACCTGGGCTTTGGCGGCCAAAATGCCGCCGTGGTCTTTCGCGCGCTGTGACTAGCGCGCCCCGCGCTGGGGGCGGGGCGGCTTGGTGCGAGCGTGGCGCTCTAGCGCGCGGGAGTACTACTGGGTTGTTTTTTTTGGGAGCCAGCGCTCCAGGCAGGAGCGTAGCTCCTCGCGGCGGATGGGTTTGGCGACAAAGTCGTTCATGCCGGCGGCTAGGCAGGCTTCGCGATCGCCCGACATGGTATTGGCGGTGAGCGCGATAATCGGCAGGGGCCGGCCTTGCAGGCGGGATCGGATCTGCCTGGTCGCTTCGAAGCCATCCATGCCCGGCATCTGGCAGTCCATCAGTACTGCATCCCAGTGCTCGAATACGGCTACCTCGACTGCGGAGGCGCCGTCTGCGACGATGGTGCTCTGAAGCCCATAGTTTTTCAGTAGCAAGTCGATCACGCGCTGGTTTACCCGATCGTCCTCTACGACGAGCACTCGGCCGTGCAGTGTATCCGGAGTCTCGATACCAGCGGCGGGCCGCGGAAGCGCCGGCGGGGTGGCTAGCGGGAGCGTCAGGTCAAAGCTGAAGGTCGAGCCGCTGCCGGGCGTGCTCTGCACGCTGATGCGGCCGCCCATGCGGTTGATCAGCTTTTGGGAGATCGCGAGGCCAAGCCCCGTCCCGCCGAAACGGCGTGTCATCGAGCTATCGCCTTGGGAAAATACTTGGAAAAGGCGGGCTTGGGCCTGGAGGTCCATGCCGATCCCGGTATCGCGCACGCTAAAGCGCAATGTGGCTACTTCCAGGGTGCGTTGCTGGACTTGTACTGAGATGGCGATGTGTCCGCGTTCCGTAAACTTGATCGCATTACTCGTAAGATTGAGGAGCACCTGCTTGAGCCGCACGGGGTCGCCGACGACATGGCTCGGGATTTCCGCTGGGAGATCGAGGATCAGATCTAGCCTCTTTTCTGCCGCCCGTGCGCGGAGCAGCGCCACGACTTCGGTGACCGCGGTCGTCAGGGGGAAAGGCACGCTCTCGAAGTCGAGCTTGCCGCTCTCGATCTTGGAAAAGTCGAGGATGTCGTTGAGGAGCCGCATCAGCGTGTCCGCTGAGCCCGTGGCTATGCCGACCTGGGCCTTCTGCTCAGTTGTGAGGGGGGAGTGTTCGAGTACCTGCAGCATTCCCATGATTCCATTCATGGGTGTCCGGATCTCGTGGCTCATCGTCGCGAGAAACTCACTCTTCGCTCGGCTGGCGGCCTCGGCTTGCTCCTTGGCTTGGCTGAGGTGGGTGACGAGCACTTCGTGCTCGTAGATCAGCCTCCATAGCTGCCTGAGATCGGCGTGATGGAGCTTCGCTGTATTGAGAATGAAGAGAGCGTAGGTGAAGGTGACGAGCGCAAGCAGCCAGTCAGGCGGCGAAAGCGTCAGATACCGTGCAAGCAATGGCGCGCTGGTGGTGACGACGTAAGCGTTGTAGCATGCGGGCACGGAGGCGAGAGATCGTGCCGCCCCGGCATTCATCCCCGCGATGATGACGACGAGCAACATCGAGGGCAGAAATGCCGAAAGCTGGAAATAAAACCAGCCGGCGAGGCCCCAGGCCAGCCCGGCCGCTATCAGTAGCAGGAGAAATCGATTGCGCCAGCGTGGCAGGTCCTCCGGCGGCGGTTGCGCGCGGGCAAAGGCGATGTTGAGCCGCCAGCGCAGTGCCGAGATGGCCAGGATGCTCGATAGCCAGATCAGGTGCTGCTTCGGGGGATGCGTCGTGTAGGTGCCCGCGACAAGCACAAGCGCGAGGACGAAGTTGGAGAATAGCCCAAATCCTGCCGCCCTGTAGATCAGGCGCGTCATCTCCGCTTCGACCTTTTGATCGATGCTCGCATCCACCGCAGAGGTGGTAGGTTTCACGTTAGCTGAAGCGGCGTGGGCCAAACGAGGCGAAGGTATATAGGCGGCGGAAGCGAAGATGAAGCGTATTTGCGCCTGCCGGTCGCACGGAAACTACCCAATGAAAAACCCGCGGCTTGCGACCGCGGGTTCAAAAGGGATGCTGTTCGAGCGTAGGCGTTTAGGCCTTCTCGACGAGGCCGGCCTTGATGGCCTTGACCGAGACCCACACGCGCTTCGTGCCGCCATTGGCGGTCTTAATGCGGATACGCTGCAGGTTGGGGCGGAACTTGCGCTTGGTGATGCTCGTCACGTGCGTGCCGATACCGCCGCTCTTCTTGGACTGACCCTTGCGATTGATGATCGAGCCCTTAACGGGACGGCGACCGGTGACTGCACAGATTCTGGCCATGGTGATTCGAGTTGGTTGAACGGTCGACCGTAGAGAACGAATTTGGGGAATCAAGGGGAATCTGACAAAGATGAACAGCCTCCGCCAACATCTTGATTTGTGGTTTCGCAACCCCCTCTATCTCAACGCGTGGAGCACCTGAAACTTCTGGCCCATCTGGCCCGGGTGCAAGAGCTGGAGAAGGGCTAACTTGCGTTTGGTGAGGTGGGCGGCGTCAGCCGCACTCGCGGCTGCTATGTACTCCCCCGCGTGGCGGATGAAGAAGGCTTCCTGCGAATCGAGCGCAGGCGTGCCGAAGCCCCCCTTGGTCAACTCGTCCTCCAGCCAATCCCAGCAGATATGACATGTGAGATCCTGCTCTCCGGGATGTGCGAGCAAGTCATTGGACTGAATGTGGCGATGATAGGCCCGGGCGGTGCCGGCGGGTGTCTCGGTACGGAGTTGCTGGTGAGTTTTTCCGTAGTCGAAGGCCACGAAGAGCCCGCGCCATGGCTGGGCTGCCATTTCACCCGCCAGTCGTGCTGCAGCCAGGGGGCGGTCCATCACGTAGCCTTCGGGAGCGGGTAGGGGATCGGCAAATGGGCCGAGGCGGGTCTCCACCAGTCCGTCTTCCTGCTCTCGCACCCCTAGTTCGTGCCAAGCGCCGTCTTGGAAGATGGTGCGCACGCAGGGCTGGGCGTCGAAAAGCTCGTTGGAAAAGACCACGCAGTCTCCCTCTAGGGTGAGCGGCTCTCCGAGTCGCAGCGTCAGTGCCTTGCCAAAAGGGTGCCCTACCTCCGCGAGGATCCCGGACGGCGTCTCTGCTCCGATCTCGACGAAAGTATGCGTGGCCGGGTCGCGACCCGCGGTGCGGAGGCGCTTGGCGCACGCCGCTGCCACAAGTTCGCCGAAGATCGGCCCGCTTGTGCTCGCGGTGTAGAAATCTGTCCCGGCGCCGTAGCCGACACGCGACCGAGCTTGCCGATAGTAACCCACCTCCGGGTGATACAGCGCCAGCTCCATAAATCGCTCAAATGTCATCGCTCCCCCGGAATCCGCTTGCGCGCGGAAGATGGCGAGGAACTCGGGCGACGGCGACGAGGACTGGATGGCTGACGAACCCATTTACAAACCTCAGCCGATGCCCACAGTAGGCGGCATGTTCAAACGGATTCTCAGCCTTTTCGCCGGCATCGTGCTCGGCGGCTTGCTGACGGTCGCCAGCCTGCGGGTGGCGGCGGCCTGGAATCTGTTTCCCAGCCGCGAGCAGTCAAAAGCCAACGCCTATGTGCGCGACGTGATGAAGCTCGTGAATGAGAACTACGTCGACGAAAAGGCTGTGGCCTACGATGCGTTGGCTCGCAATGCCCTGCATGGCATGATCGAGTCCCTCGATCCTCACTCCGAATTTCTCGAGAAAAAGGATAACGAGGAGTTCGAGGAAGACCTTACGGGTGAGTTTGGTGGTGTGGGTGTGCGCGTGGAGACCCGCAATAATCGCGTGGTTGTCATCGCCCCGCTCGCGGGAGGCCCCAGTGAGCGAGCGGGCGTGCAGCGCGGCGACGAGGTCGTGAGCATCGATGGCAAGCCGGTTGAAATCACCGGCAATGCCGATGGCATCGTGAGCCAGCTCCGCGGTAAGCCAAAAACTCGCGTCACCGTCGGCCTCTTCCGCCCTTCGACTCAGAAGACGATCACCGTCACCCTCGTTCGCGAGATCATCAAGATCGAGAGTGTAAATGGCACCCGCCTCCTCGATGACGGGATTGGCTACGTGCAGCTTACCGAGTTTTCCGATCACACGGCCGAGCAGTTTCTTGCCGCACTCGATCACCTCTTCACCCAAGGGGCGACCAGTCTCATCATCGATCTCCGCAATAACCCCGGCGGCGTGCTCGATGCGGCTGTGGAGGTCGTGGAGCCCTTCTTCAAAAAAGGTGAGCTCATCGTCTTCACCAAAGGACGAAAGCCCGAGGACCGGGAAGAGTTTCGCTCAGATTTCGCGGGTAAGCCGCTTACGGTGCCCACGGCGGTCCTCATCAATGCCGGTAGCGCCAGTGCCGCCGAGATCGTCACCGGCGCGCTCAAGGATACGGGCCGTGCGATCATCGTTGGCGAACGCTCTTTCGGCAAAGGCTCGGTGCAATCGGTCTTCAAGCTCGAGGGCGGCGAGGGTATGCGCCTCACCACCGCACGGTACTACACGCCGAGTGGAGCCACGATCCACGAGCGCGGTATTGCACCGCATGTGGAAGTCGTGATGACTCCGGAGGAGGATACCAAGCTCGCCCGCCAGCGCGCCCGGCCCGACATCACCGACGCGAAGGAGTTTAAGGAGCGCTTCGGCTTCGATCCTATCCCGGATCGCCAGCTCGAGACGGCGATCGCGATGCTTAAAGGCGTGCGACTTTTCGACAATTCGATGGGAGGCCGGGTTTCCCAATGAGGGTGGCCTGCGAGGAGTGGGAGGCTGGTATTGATGGAGCTGCGGGTGCGCCCCCGCCGCGCGGGCTATCAGTTGCGTGCACGCCTTCCTGCGCGGTGAGAGCACCGCGCCTCCAGTCAGAGCCCTCTGCTGAAAGGCAGCCGTTCCCATGATCCTCGCGCTCGAAAGCTCCTGCGATGAAACTGCCGTCGCCCTTTTCGACCCCGCGCGCGGACTCACTGGCGAGTGGATCCACAGTCAGATCTCGCTCCACGAGAAGCATGGGGGCGTGGTGCCTGATCTTGCGACGCGAGAGCACCTGCGCAATTTCGCGCCGCTGCTTGAGCGCGCTCGCGCGACGGCGGATTTTTCGCAGCTCAGCTCAGTCGCCGTCACCCACGGCCCTGGCCTTGCGGCCTGTCTCGCGATTGGGGTCGCTGCCGCCAAATCGCTTTCCCTCGCGTTGCGCGTGCCGGTCGCTGGCGTGAATCACCTCCGCGGCCACGTCTGGTCTCCCTTCATCGCGCTGCACGCAGAAGCGCCGGAACAATTCGATGGCCGACTCGCCGATCTCCTGCCCCACCTTGGCCTGATCGTCTCCGGCGGTAATACCCTGCTCTTCACCATCGATGCCCTGAAGAAGCTCACGGTGCTCTCCTCCACGCGCGACGACGCCGCTGGCGAAGCGCTCGATAAGGGCGCAAAGCTCCTCGGCCTCGGCTATCCCGGCGGCCCGCTGATCGAGAAGCTCGCGGCGCAGGGCAACAGGGAGGCCTTCGATTTCCCTCGCGGCATCGGTCGCCGCGACGAGCTGGATTTCAGCTTCTCCGGCCTCAAGACCGCGCTGCGTTACCAGCTCGAGAAAATGTCCGCCGAGGATATCCAGCGCGCCCTGCCCGATCTCTGCGCAAGCTATCAGCAAGCTGTGATCGATGCGCTTACGCGCAAGACCCGCGCCGCACTCCGCCTGCGCGAAGAGGTCGCCGGTGGCGCGGCGTACCGCAGTCTCGGTCTCTCTGGTGGCGTGGCCAACAACAAGCCTCTCCGCGCCGCGCTCGAAGCTGAAGCGAAGCGAGCCCGCATCCCCTTCTTCGCCGCCCAGCCTAAGCACACCGGCGACAACGCAGGCATGATCGCCTTTGCCGCGTGGGTCGATCGCGCCGGCGCCGATACGGCCTCTGGTTTCAGCCTCCGCATCGAGCCCAGCGCGCCACTAGCATAGCCACGATCCCTTGCTGGAAGTTTGCCCAATGGCGGTAGTTGAAAGCCTTCGGTCGTTTTGCGACTGCCGCTGGCAAACGCGTCTCGGCTTCAGTCGCGGGATGACTTTGGTGCTGGCTGGTCCGTCTGTTGATTCCCTGCCTCGAATAGGCATTTCTCCGGCCTACTTGTAGTCCCGCCGCAGATTACTCGGCAGGATGCCGAGTTCTTCGCGATACTTCGCGACGGTGCGGCGGGCAATTTTGATGCCCTTTTCCTGCAGCTTGGCCACGAGTTCCTGATCGCTCAGCGGGGCGCCCTTGTCCTCCATGTTGATGAGGTCGGCGATCATCTCTTTCACGCTCGTATTGGAGACGGCCGCGCCGCTGTCGGCTTGGTAGCCAGGGGTGAAGAAGTACTTGAAATCGAAGACGCCGTGCGGCGTGCGGATGTACTTGTTGGCGATGGCCCGGGAGACGGTCGTCTCGTGCACACCGACGACGTCGGCGATCTGCGTCATCGTGAGCGGCTTCAGCGCTGAGACGCCGTTTTCGAAAAATTCCTTCTGCGCATTGATGATCTCGCGCGTGATGCGCTCGATCGTGCGCTGGCGCTGTTCGATGGAGTCGATGAGAAACTTGCCGGAGCGCATCCGCTCGCGGAGGTAGTCTCGCTCGTCCTTGGAGAGCGAGCCCTTGGCGATGAGGTCTCGGTAGGTGCTCGAGATGCGCAGGCGCGGGATGTAGTCGCTGTTGAGGCTGATCTTCCACTCCTCGCCATCCTTCTCCACGGTGACATCGGGCACGACGACGCGGTTGTTGTCCTCGGCGAAGCGACGGCCTGGCGCGGGGTCGAGCTTGCCGATTTCCTCGATGGCCGATTGCACGTCCTCGGCGTCGGCGCCGAGCTTGCGCGCGAGCTCGGGAATGCGGCGGCGGGTGAGCAGGTCGAAATAGTCGCGGATCATCCGCGAGGCGAGCGAGCCGCCACGCCCCTTGGCTGCGAGCTGGAGCACGAGGCACTCGCCGAGATCCTTCGCGCCGATGCCCGGAGGATCGAAAGTCTTCAGAAGCTTCAGCGCCTCCTGCACGGCATCGAGCGGCAGGCCAGTCTGGAGCGCGATATCGCTCGGCGTCTGGGTTAGGAATCCCCGGTCGTCCAGGCTGCCTACAAGATGCCGCATGCCTTCCAGGGCCTGTACCGAGAGATCGGCCAACTCGGCTTGCTGCATGAGGTGCTCCTGCAGTGATGTCTCGCTCACGAGCGAGTCGAAGAAGTGCTGGCGCCGTTCGGCATCTTCCGCCGTGTAGGGCTGAGCGCCGCCCACGCTGGCCATATGATCCCGCCAATCCTCATCCAGTTTGCCGAGGATTTCGAATTCCTTGTCTTTCGAGAAGTCCATCTCGTCTCGCTTCGAGTCGGAGTGGTCGATGGGCGCCACCGTCTCGGATGAGTCGCCTACCTCGGTGCCTGTGGAGCCGCCGCTGGATTCGCTGCCTTCCGAGCCTTCGCCGCCGTCGTCGGGCTTGTCGAGGCTCACGCCTTCCATCGGTAGCTCTTCGAGCGTGGGATTGCTCTGCAGCTCCTCTTGGATCACCGACCGCAGGTCGAGCGCAGCCACCTGAAGAATCTTCAGGGAGTGGCGCAGTTGCGGCGCGAGCACCAGCGACTGTGTCTGCCGCTGGCGTAGGTCTTGGCTAAATCCGGGCCCGCTCATATGGATGCCTTTCGTGCAGGTTCATCTCAGATGGGGGGACGTGAAGAAAGCGATGGGACGACAGGATCGCGCACGCCAAACAGCTCCTTGAGATAAACGCCGAGCTTTTCGTTGGTGGGGCCGTAGCGATCGCTGTAGAGGTAGAGTTCTAGGTCTGTCAGCATGTCATAGGCTGACTGATAGCGCTTGTCGCGGTCGCGCTGGAGTGCGCGCTGGATGATGGCCTCCAGCTTCGGATCGATGTCGGGCCGAAGCGTGGAAAACTTCGGTATCGGCATCGTCAGGATATTGCGGCGCGACTGGGCGCGGTCGGAAGAGCGGAAAATGTTTTTCCCGAGTAGCAGCTCCGTGAGCACGATACCCAAGGGGAAGAGGTCGGCGCGCGCGTCGGTGATGGCGTAGCTGGCCTGCTCGGGGGAGAGGTACTCGTCCTTGCCGGCAATCACCTTGCCCTCCTCGTTGTACATCAGGTCGAGGGCCTTCGCGATGCCGAAGTCGGTAAGCTTCACATCGCCCTCGTATGCGATCAGCACGTTTTTCGGGCCGATATCGCGATGTACGATATTCAAGTGCCGACCCTCGCGGTCGCACTTCATATGGGCGTAGGCGAGCCCGCGGGCGATGCGCGAGATGATGAAGGCCGCTAGGTCGGCGGGGATCTGGCGATCGAGCTTGCGGTGCTGATCCAGAAACTGCTCGAGGTGCACGCCTCGCACATACTCCATCACCATGAAGTATTGTCCGCCCGTCTGGCCCAGATGATACGTCTGGACGATATTTGTGTGGATCAAGTCCGCCACCAGCCGGGCCTCGCCGATAAAGTTCTTCTGAAACTCTTCGATGGCCGAATACTCTTCTCGGATGAGCTTTACGGCGACGGCCTTGCGGAAATTTCCCGCGCCGAGCTGCACCGCCTCATACACGAGGCCCATGCCGCCCTCAGCGAGCTTGCGCACCATCTCATAGTGGAGCTCGTTGAAAATGTGTTTGATCGACGCCACCGGGGGCCGAGGAAAGGTGGCACGGTTCGCGCTGGCAAGCGTGCAGATTTTTTTCCGGCCCGGAATTTGCTACAACTCAGTGTCGATTGAGTTTGCCATGCATGTCTCGGCGGTATGGCGGCCCGCGGTAGACCTCCGTTTGACACTCGCTCTCGCGCTCGTACTTTGGTGCGCATGATCACGTTGACGCCGCGCGCCGCCAAGCAGGTGCGCTCCATGCACGCCGAGTTGAATGCACCGGAAAAGCTCCTCCGTGTATTGGTCGAGTCGGGTGGGTGCTCGGGCTTTCAATACGGCATGTCTTTCGACGAGGCCAAGCCCGACGATACTCGGCTGGAGAGCGAAGGCGTGCCAATCCTGATCGATCCCACCAGCCTCGCCTACCTTAGCGGCTCCGCCATCGACTTTGACGATGGCCTGCACGGCAAGGGCTTCGAGATAAAGAACCCCAATGCGCAGAGCACTTGTGGTTGTGGGAAATCGTTTAGCTGATTCAATTTAGCTCTGCGAGACCGCTTTTCGCCTAGTTTACGGCCTCGTGCAGAGCGACGATACCGAGTGTCATCCCGCTCGCGTTCACGGTTGAGAAGCCCGCGCGTGTGATCTCGGCCGACATCGCCGCACGATCTGGGAAGGTGGAGATCGTACTATTGAGGTAATCGTACGCGCCCTTGTCGCCTGTAACCACCCCGGCCACACGCGGTAGGATCTTCGAAAGGTAAAAGTAGTATAACGGCCGAAACCACCGGTATGGCTGGGAAAACTCGAGCACATAGAGTCGCCCGCCCGGCCGCAGCACCCGGCGCATCTCGCGGAGACCGCGTTCGCGATCGGCGAGATTCCGGAGACCAAATGAAATTGTCACCGCATCGAAGCTCGCATCGGGCAAGGGGAGGGCGAGGGCATCTCCTTGGCGAAATGTCACCTGCCCGTAACGCTGCGCCGCCGCTTTCTTTTTTTCCGCCTCATCTAGCATCGGCTGACAGAAATCCATGCCGGTGATTTGCGTCAGCGACGGTGCCCCGTCGGAGAGCGCGAAGGCCACGTCGCCACTCCCGGTTGCCAAGTCGAGCAGGGTACTCGGGGATTGTCGGCGGACCTTGGCCACCAAGCGCTTGCGCCACCAGACATCCATGCCGCCGCTAAGCAGCCGGTTCGCGATATCATACCGGTACGCGATGCGGCCGAACATCGAATTTACGGCAACAGGATCAGGCATATTTCGGATACCTGTAACAGAGGGAACGCTTGTGTGGCAAATCGGTCATAAGGGGTTGACGCAATTAGAAGTCTGCAAATAATTTAACCGGCTTCAGAGAAACATCGGCACACTCATAAATCAGCCAAAAAGGAGAAAAGGAGAACCCCCCATGTCTAACCTGACAAAACGCGAAATCGTGCTGGAAATCTATCGCAAATCGGGTTTCCCGCAGAAACAGATCGTCGACACCGTCCAACAGACGCTCGACATCATCCAGAAAGCCCTGGCCAATGGCCGCAATGTGGAGCTTCGTAACTTCGGGGTGTTGGAAGTGCAGGTGCGCAAGCAACGCATCGGTCGCAATCCCAATAAACCTGAAGCAGAAGTCGTTATCCCGCAACGTGCTGTCGTAAAGTTTAAATCCGGCAAGATTCTTAAGCAGCAGCTCAAGAAGCTGGATCTCACTAAGTTGCAGGCGAGCGCTCCCGCCGCTGCGGGTGCCGCCGCTGATGATGACGACGACGGCGACGAGGTGTCATAACTTCGTCGGTTAGTTAGCTTGGGGCAAACGCGCCCGACTCGGTGGTCACCGCCGCGTCAGGGCGCTTTTTTGTGCTCCTCTGCTGCCCTTAAGTACAAAAGAGGCCGCCATCTCCATGTCGTTGACTTGTCCTAGGCTACTTTTTGAGTGGCGCGCCCTCGGGCTGGTTCGCCACGATCAAACCTCATGGCCTCGTTTCAGACCCTGCCCGGTTTCCGTGAGTTTTATCCAGAAGACCTCTCCCGTCGGAATCATATCTTCCGACTCTGGCGGCAGACGGCTACGACCTTTGGCTTTTCGGAGTACGACGCCCCGGTGCTCGAGCCGCTCGAGCTTTACAAGGCCAAGTCTGGTGATGAAATCGAGGCCCAGCTTTTCTCCTTCACCGACAAGGGAGGCCGCGAGGTCGCACTGCGGCCTGAAATGACCCCGACGGTCTGCCGCTTGGTGGGTGCCAAGGCCAATGCACTCAAGCGGCCGATCAAGTGGTTCAGCATCGCGGAGTTTTATCGCTACGAGCGGATGCAGAAGGGCCGCGGCCGGTGCTTCTTCCAGTTTAATGCCGATATTTTCGGCGAGCCTGGCCCCGAGGCTGAGATCGAGCTGATCGCGCTGCTGATCCAGTGCCTCTGCTCCTTCGGCCTCACCGAGCAGGATTTCTACGTCCGCCTGAGCGATCGCAATCTTTGGTTCTACTATCTCGAAGCGCTCGGCTTCGACGAGGCCAAGGCGCGCAGCGTGCTCGGTGCGATCGACAAGTACGAAAAGTATGGTGACGACGCTTTCAAGGGCTACACCGACGCTCACGGCGCACTCGACCCCGAGTTGAAGGTCAAGATCCTCGAGTTCCTCCAAGTGAAGTCGCTCGCCGCGCTCGAAGAGAAACTTTCTTCGCTCGGCGAAAAGCTCACCAGCCGGCTAGGCGACTGGCGCAAACTCCTCGGTGCGCTCGATGCCATGGGGCTCGGACGTTTCGTGGAGGTCGATCTTGGAGTCGTCCGCGGCCTCGCCTACTATACAGGCTTCGTCTTCGAAGCGTTCGATCGCAAGGGCGAGCTCCGCGCGCTCGCCGGCGGCGGCCGCTATGACGATCTCGTGCAAAAGTTGGGTGGCCCTGCGCTGCCCGCTGTGGGCTTCGCAATCGGGGACATGACGTTTGCGCTCCTGCTCGAACAGCGCGGCCTTACGCCGAATTTTATTCAGGCGCCCGATGTCTATGCGGTGATCGGCGGGCCTTCGGAGCGTTTGGCGGCGTTTGGCGATATTCACGCCCTCCGTGCAGCGGGCTTTCGCGTCGATTATCCGATGAAGGACGTCGCCTTCGGCAAGCAGCTCAAGGCGGCCGCGGAGTCAGGCGCCAAGCTCGCGCTTATCTACGGCGGCGACGAAGTCGCCAAGGGCGTGGTGAAGATCCGCGATCTCACGCACCGCAGCGAGATAGAGGTGCCGCGTCACCAAGTCGCCGCGCACGTGCGCGATTACTTCACCGGTCAGCACGAGCACTAAATGGCAGGAGATTTACTCTCCTTAGGCTAGATCCTCAGGGCCGAAGGCGGCGGGCAGAAGCGCTGGGAGCGTGGTCTCGATCCGATCTTTTGAGTCGCACACGCTTACCACGATGGCTTGCGGGCCGAATTCGTTGATGACCTGCCGGCAGGCGCCGCACGGCATCGTCGCAGTCGGCGTCGGTGTGTACACGGCGACGGCGCGCAGTTTGCGTTCTCCGGCGGCTGCCGCGGTAAAGATCGCGGTGCGCTCGGCGCAATTGCAGAGACCGTAGGAGGCATTCTCAATATTGGCTCCTGAAAAAATCTTGCCCGAGCCGGTGAGAATGGCCGCTCCGACGCGGAATTTGGAGTAGGGGGAGTACGAGCCTTCAGCCGCAGCGCGGGCGGCTTTTTCGAGGCGGCGTAGCGTGGCAGCGGAGAGTGCGGCGGGCATGGGTTTCTGATGAACTAGGTTTCGCCGCGAAGCGACACCTATGAGGCCTGCGGGAGAGCGACCTCGAGGCGCGCTGCTCCTCAGAGCCCGAGCTCGCCTTTCGTCTCGGCAAAGGCCCGGATCGCCAGGTCGAGGTCTTTGCGGCTGTGCGCAGCGCTCACTTGGGTGCGGATGCGTGCGGCGCCTTGCGGCACCACGGGGTAGAAGAAGCCGATCACGTATACTCCCTTTTCCAGCATCCTTGCGGCAAAGCGCTGGGCGAGCGCGGCGTCCCCGAGCATAACTGGGACGATGGGATGAGTTCCCGGCTTGAGCGTGAGGCCGGCAGCGTCAAGACCGGCGCGGAAATAGCGCGTGTTTTCCTCGAGAGTGTCGCGGAGCGAGGTGGAGTGGGCGAGGAGGTCGAGCGCTGCGATCGAGGCGGCAGCGATGGAAGGTGCGAGTGTATTGGAAAAAAGATACGGCCTGGAGCGCTGGCGCAGCAGGTCCACGATCGGCTGGCGGGCGGCGATGTAGCCGCCGCTGGCGCCGCCGAGGGCTTTGCCCAGAGTGCCGCTGATAATGTCGATGCGCTCTCGCACGCCGCAGTGTTCGTGCGTGCCGCGCCCGGTCTTGCCCATGAAGCCTACGGCATGGCTGTCGTCGATCATTACCAGCGCGTCGTATTTGTCCGCGAGGTCGCAGATATCGCGCAAGGGCGCGATAAAACCATCCATCGAAAAGACGCCGTCCGTCACGATGAGCTTGAAGCGCGCTTTTTTTTCGGCGGCCTCGCGGAGCCTCGCTTCCAAGTCGCCCATGTCGCAGTTCTTGTAGCGGTAGCGCTGTGCCTTGCAAAGGCGTATGCCGTCGATGATCGAGGCGTGATTGAGCTCGTCCGAGATCACTGCGTCCTCGGCGGTGAGGAGCGTCTCGAAAACGCCGCCGTTGGCATCGAAGCACGAGCCATAGAGGATCGTATCCTCCGTGCCGAGGAAATCGCTTAGCTTGGCTTCGAGTTCCTTGTGGATTTCCTGCGTGCCGCAGATAAAGCGGACCGACGAGAGCCCGTACCCCCAGCGGTCGAGTGCAGCGTGCGCTGCAGCGATCACCGCAGGGTGGGCGGAGAGGCCGAGGTAGTTGTTGGCACAGAAGTTCAGCACCTCGCGCCCGGCCACCCCCACCTGCGCTCCCTGCGGCGTGGCGATGATGCGCTCGCGCTTGTAGAGACCGGCGGCCTCGATGTCGGCTAGGGCTTTTTCGAGATGGGCGCGATACGCGGGTGTCATTTCTCCGCACAAATTGCGGAGGTCCGGCGGGGTCGCAACCAAAGTCGAGAATGGCGCACACCGCAGCCCGCGCGCCGCAGGGCGTCTGGCCTCGTCACACTCTCGGTGTGCCCATCGACGACGCGCCTTTACCCCCTCTCGGTCCGCGCCTCATTTCGCTGTGAGCTTGAGCAGCCGCTCACCGGCGGCGTGAAGTGTGGCGGGTTTTTTGGCAAAATTGAGCCGTACGTAGCGATTCTCGCCGGGCGCGAAAAAGCTCGAGCCGGGCACCGGAGCGACGCCGATCTCGCGCGTCATCCAGTGGGCAAACTCCACATCGTTCGCGTAGCCGAAGCGGGAGATGTCGATCATCACGAAATAGGCGCCCTCAGGCCGTGTGTAGTCGAGGCCCGTGCGGTCCAGGTAGCCTAGCAATACGTCGCGCGACGTGGCGTACTCGGCGGCTAGACTATCGTAGTAGCTCGTGGGAAAATTGAGCGCAGTCACCACGGCATGTTGCAGGGGCGCGGCGGCGCCTACGGTAAGGAAATCGTGGACCTTGCGCGCCTGCGCGATGACTTCGGGCGCTGCGTGGACGTAGCCGAGCCGCCAGCCGGTGATCGAAAACGTCTTCGAAAGCGACGAGCACATCAGCGTGCGCTTCGCCATGCCGGGCAGTGTGGAGAAATACGTGTGCTGGTGCGGGGGAAAGACGATATGCTCGTAGACCTCATCGGTGAGGATCCACACGTCGTACTCCTCGGCGAGTCCCGCGATCTGGAGCAATTCCTCGCGGGTGAAGACACGGCCGCAGGGATTCGAGGGATTGCAAAGGACGAAGGCCTTGAGTCCGCTGGCGAATGCTTTGCGTAGCTCGTCGGGGTCGAATCGGTACGTCGGCGGGTGCAACGGCACGAGCACCGGCTGGGCGCCTGTGAGAATGGCGTCAGCCGAGTAGTTTTCGTAGAAGGGAGAGAAGAGGCCCACCCGGTCTCCCGGGTCGCATACCGTCATCATCGCGACCATCATCGCCTCCGTCGCGCCGCAGGTGACGACGAGTTCGCGGTCGGCGTCCACAGGCACGCCCATGAAGCGAGTGAGCTTGGCGCCGAGGGCCGCGCGCAGTTCCGGCGAGCCCCAGGTGACGGCGTATTGATGGCGATGGGTGTCCATCGCATCCTTCGCTGCTTGCACGAGCTCGGCGGGCGGATCCCAATCCGGAAATCCTTGGGCAAGATTGATCGCGCCATGCCGGGCGGCGACGCGCGACATCTCGCGGATCAGGGACTCGGTGAATACGGCTGTGCGCAGGGACGTGCGGGGCATGGGAAACGAGTGGGGCGCTTTGAGTTCGGAGACGAGAGTTTCCTCCCTGCCCCAAGGCACTCAAATCCAAAGACTGAAACTGCTTACGGGATCTTCAGCACGGTGCCCACGCGCAGGCTGCTCGCTGCGGTCAGGCCGTTGGCGCGCTGGAGATCTTCCATTTTCACGCCGTACTGGCGCGAGATACCGTAGAGAGTCTCCTTGGGCTTCACCGTATGCGTGCGACCGGAGGGCCGGTTCGCCATGGTCTGGGCCTGCGTCGGCGTTGCGCCGGAGCGCGGTTGGACGGTCGCCTTTTGCGACTGCGGCGCAGGCGGCCTTACGACGGGCTGAGGCAGGGTCTGGCGTGGCTGCGTCTGAAAGAGATTGGCGGCCGTGGTCGAGGAAGGCCCTTCGATCTTTACCTCGGGTGGCGGGGTGTTGGAGCCCAGGCTGCCCTCTGGCAGTACCACTGCAGCGCGGCCTCGGGGCGCTTGGTTGGCAGCGTAGCCACGTAGGGTCTGCAATTCGGCTCTCAGTTCCTCATTTTCCCGGCGAAGGCGGTTGGTCTCTTCGGGATTGGCGAGCCGGCCCGATTGCCCATCCGCGGGAAAGCCGGGAAAACGGGCCGCGATGCGCACGAGCGCGGCTTCTTGCAGCCCTCGTACCTTCGGCGCTTCGCTCGAGTTGGCCTTGAGATCGAGGTAGCGGGCAAAGTGATAGTAGGCGCGTACGGGGTCTTTGATGTGGTTGAGATAGATCACCCCTGCATCGAGATGCGACTCGGGCGACCCGAGCTCACCGCGCTTGTCGATTACCTTCAGATAGGAAGCGAGCGCCTCGCCGTAGCGGTGCCCGTTGTTGAGCGCCACTGCCTCAGCGTATAACGGCTCATCCGTCTCGGAAATGGTTGTGACTCGTCGCTCTCCACACCCCGCGCCAAAGAACGACGCAATGAGTGCGGCGGCGGCAAAGTAGAATTGGCGGGTCATGACGGAGGGAATGGGATTGAACGACGGGTCGTTGCCCCTAAATTCCGCGCCTCGCTCCAGCGACTCAAACTCTAAATGGCGCTCTCTCCGAAAACCATCCTCGCCCATGCGCGCTCCTGCATCGAGATTGAGCGCGCGGCGTTGGGCGAGACGGCGAAGCACCTCGGCGCGGAGTTTGTCGACACAGTGCGGGCGATCGACGCCGCGCGCAGTGCTGGCCGTAAGCTGGTCTTCACCGGCGTCGGCAAGAATGCACCGATCGCTCAAAAAATCGCGGCTACTTTCAACAGCACGGGCGTATCCTCCTGCTTCCTCGATGCCACTCAGGCCCTCCACGGCGATCTGGGCTTGGTCGAGGAGGGCGACGTGGCGATCCTCATGAGCAATAGCGGCCAATCGGAGGAGATCCTTCGCCTCGTGCCGGTGCTCAAGCGCTTTGGGGTAAAGCTCGTCGCGTTTACCAGCACGCCGCAGTCCGATCTCGCGCGCAACGCCGACTATCGCCTCCTCTACCAGGTGCCGCGCGAGGCCTGCCCGCTGGCGCTCGCGCCCACGGCGAGCACCACGGCGGCGCTGGCGCTCGGCGACGCGCTCGCAATGGTGCTGATGCAGGCGCGCGGCCTTACTCGCGACGATTTTGCGAAGTACCATCCTGCGGGTAATCTCGGCCGCGTGCTCCTCCTCCGCGTCAGCGATATCATGCGTAGCGGCGACCGGCTGCCGGTCGCTCCCGAGAGCGTCACCACCCAAGATGCCATCCTGCGCATGACCAAGGCCAAGAGTGGCAGCATCGCCCTCATCGCGCCCAAGACCGGCAAGCTCACCGGTATCCTCACCGACGGCGATTTCCGCCGCAGTGCGCTCACGGGGCCCGATTTCCTCCAAAAGCCCGTCTCCACCTTCATGACTCGCAGCCCCAAGGTGATCGTCGAGGACGCCCTTGGCGTGGATGCATTGCGGCTCTTCGAGGCGCACAAGATCGATGATCTCATCGTGGTCGATCGCCGCGGCCGGCCCGTCGGCCTGATCGATGGGCAGGACCTGCCGAAGCTCAAAATCGTGTGAAGCCACCCATCCGCATCGCAATCATCGGGATGGGAGGCTTCGCTGCCGCGCACCATCTAGCCATCGCCCGCCTCGAGGAAAAAGGCCATGCCAAGCTGATCTGCACGTGCGATCCCAATGCGACGATCTTCGTCGGCGAGCAGCAGGCCTGGCGACTCGCGGCGCGAGGCGTGCAAGTCCACACGGACTACCGGGCGATGCTCGATGCCTGCCATCCCAATCTGGATATGGTCGTCATCCCGACTCCGATCCAACTCCACGCCGAGATGCATGCCGCGGCCGTCGCCTACGGCCTGCCCGTGTACATGGAAAAGCCGCCCACCCTCGACTACGCCGAGCTCGATCGGATGATCGCGGCCGATGCGAGGGCCAGGAAATCCTCCGTCGTCGGCTTTAATTTTATCATCGAGAAGACACGCCTCTCGCTGAAGCAGAGGCTGCTCGATGGCGAGTTTGGCGCCATTCGTGGCGCGACGTTGAGCGCGCTTTGGCCGCGCCCGGCTGAGTACTTTGCGCGCAATAACTGGGCTGGGCGGCTCTTTACGGCCGATGGGCGCATCGTGCTCGATTCGTGTCTTGGCAATGCCATGGCGCACTTCGTCCACAATGCGCTCTTCTGGGCCGGTTCTCCCGAGCTCCTGAGTTGGGTGCGCGTTGCTGCTGTGCGCGCGGAGCTCTATCGTGCGCACGCGATCGAGGGCGCGGATACGTTTTTCGTGGAGGCCGATACAGCCTCCGGCATCACCCTGCGGTTCGCCGTGTCCCATGCCTGCGCTGGACCGAGCACGCACGTGGAGACCGTCCTCTGCGACAAAGCCGTCCTCCGCTACTCCGTTGGCAGCTCATTAGAGATCCGTTGGAGCGACGGGCGGATCGAAAAAGAGCCGCTCGAGCCCTTCGATGCGCTGTGGGAAAATCATCTCGACTACATCCGCTATCTCAGGGGCGAGGCCGCCCGTCCGGCAACTACCCTGGCGGATGCGCGCCCCTTCGTGCATCTCAATGACCTCGCGTATATCTCCAGCGGCGCCATCAGCCCCATCCCCGCTGCACTCGTGAGCGGCGTGCGGGAGGAAAAGGAGCAGAAGGATTACCTGCAGGTAAACGGGATCGCCACCGTGCTTGAAGGATTTCTCACTCGCGGTGTCTGGCCCAGTGCAAGCGGCTGGGGGCGTGCACCCGGCGAGGTCGTGACGCCGGCCGATCTACCTCGTTTCCACGATGTCGTGCGCTCGATGGCTGCAAAGTGACGCCTGCGATTAGCGGCGAAGGGCGGCCTCTGTAGCGATTTTGCTGCGTCGCTTCGCGCCTCGCCAACGGGCGGAAGCGAGTTTTACGTTGGCGCCTTCACTTTTTCGCTATGCCCACGCCTGCCTTCAGCTACCAAGACCCCATGCCGCTCGGTCCCGATACGACTGAGTATCGCCTCCTCTCCAAAGAGGGTGTCAGCACGACGACCTTTGAGGGCAAGGAGATCCTGAAGGTCGCTCCCGAGGCACTGGCGTTTCTCGCGCAACAGGCTTTTCACGATACCTCTTTTATGCTCCGCACCGCGCACCTCGAGCAGGTGGCGGCGATCCTCGACGACCTCGAGGCTTCCGAAAACGATCGCTACGTCGCACTCACGTTGCTCAAGAATGCCGAGATCGCTGCACAGGGCATCCTCCCCATGTGCCAGGATACCGGCACCGCCGCCGTACTGGGCAAGAAGGGTCAGCAGGTCTGGACTGGCGCCAACGACGCCGAGTGGCTCTCCAAGGGGATTTACGACTGCTACACCAAGGAAAACCTCCGCTATTCGCAGACTGCCGCGCTCGATATGTGGAAAGAGGTCAACACCGGCACCAACTTGCCTGCGCAGATCGATCTCATGGCCACCGAGGGCATGAAGTATGAGTTTCTCTTTGTGGCCAAGGGCGGCGGCTCGGCCAACAAGATGTATCTCTTCCAAGAGACGAAGGCGCTCCTCAATCCGAAGAGCTTCGAGAAATTCGTCACCGACAAGCTGCCGCTGCTCGGCACTTCGGCGTGCCCGCCGTATCACCTCGTTTTCGTCGTCGGCGGCACCAGCGCCGAGGCATGCATGAAGACGCTCAAGCTCGCCTCGGCAAAATACCTCGATGCTCTGCCCACCACAGGCAACGAGCATGGTCGCGCGTTCCGCGATCTCGCGATGGAGGAAAAGGTGCTTCAGATCGCGCGCTCCACCGGCCTCGGCGCCCAGTTCGGCGGCAAGTATTTCGCGCTCGATGTACGTGTCGTTCGCCTGCCGCGCCACGGCGCGAGCTGTCCTGTTGCGATGGGTGTCTCCTGCAGCGCTGATCGCAACATCAAGGCCAAGATCACGAAGGACGGCGTCTTCCTGGAAAAGACGGAGACCAATCCCGGCCGTTTCATCCCGGCCCATCTCCGCACCTTGAAGGACGACAACATCGTGCGTATCGACCTCAACCAACCGATGGCCGACATCCTTGCCGAGCTCGCCAAGTATCCCGTGACCACGCGCGTTTCGCTCAGCGGCCCTCTCATCGTCGCGCGCGACATCGCCCACGCAAAGCTCAAGGAGCGCGTCGATGCCGGTCAGGGTCTGCCCCAGTATCTTAAGGATCACCCTGTGTACTATGCTGGCCCGGCCAAGACCCCCACGGGCTACGCCTCGGGCTCCTTCGGCCCCACGACCGCCGGCCGCATGGATAGCTACGTCGACGAGTTTCAGTCGCACGGCGGCTCGATGGTGATGCTCGCCAAGGGCAATCGCAGCGCGCAGGTCACCAATGCCTGTAAGAAATACGGCGGTTTCTACCTCGGTAGCATCGGTGGTCCGGCCGCGATTCTGGCCAAGGATAACATCAAGAAGGTCGAAGTGCTCGAGTACCCGGAACTCGGTATGGAGGCCGTGTGGAAGATCGAGGTGGAGGACTTTCCCGCCTTCATCCTCGTTGATAACAAGGGCAACGACTTCTTCGTCAACGGCTGTGGCGCCTGCCTGCCGGCCGGTACGAAAAAGTAAGCAGGTTTTCGCCAAGCCCGCCCGTTGATCGGCGGGCTTTCCGTTTTACGGCACCTCGTACACCTCTACGAGTGCCGTGCCGCTCCCGCCCCGGGTTGTGATTTCGGCAGTGTAGCTGCCGGGTGGGAGCGTGAGGAGTAGCGCAGCATCTTGGCTGCCTGGCGCGAGGGCAAAGGCTCCCGCTGCCGCAGCTGCGGTCGCGATCTCGGCGGCAGAGGTGGCCGTGTTCCAGCCTGCGTTGGTGTGGGTCTGCACGCTGCCGGAATAGAGGGTGAGGCGAGGCGAGGAGAGCGCATCGGTCACGCCGAAGGGCGCGAGCCCTGGGCCGACTGCGCGGATGAGCAGTTTCGCAGGGGCGGAGCCGCGTACCACGATGCCGGCCGTCAGCGGTCGGCCCTCCGCTACCGTGCCACGAGTGGAAAGGTTGACGAGTCGACCCAGGTCACTCGCGAGTTCGTAGACTTCGAGGAGCGCGGAGCCTTCCGCGCCGTTGAGGCCGGAGACCTCCAGCGTATAACTCCCTGGTGCGAGCGTGGCGTGAAGCGCGGCGTCGGCGCTCCCGGCGTTTAGCGCAAACGCGCCGACCTCTCGCGCGGCGGCTGCGATGCGCTCGGCATCTCCGGTGCTCCATTGAGTGTTGCCCGCTATCGGCACCGTGCCGCGGAATACCGTGAGGCTCGGGTGCGGGAGGTTGCTGGTAACGCCAAATGCCGCGAGCCCTGGCCCCACCGCGCGGATGAGGAATGTCTTGTCGCGCCCGTCTTCCGAGAAGACCGCTAGGCCGCCGATCATCGTCTGTGCGGTGCCCCGCACGATGCCGCGCGCGGAGAGATTGACGAGTCGCTTTGCGGGAAGTACCGCGATTGCCGTACTTCGGGTGCGGCCAAAGGCATTGCTCACTTCCACGGTGTACAGGCCGCTCAGCGTAGCAGTGAATACTGGAAAGGTCGCCCCGGCCAGGGGCACGCCGCCGCGGTACCATTGATAAGCCAGCGGCCCCGATCCGGACGCATGTACGATGAGCCGTGTGCCATCGGTGGCGGTAAGCGTCTGGGCGCTCGGCAACGCGCTAAGCACAGGCGCCGTACGCACGACGAGGCTTGCGGCATTGGTCGATTGGGTGCCAAACGCGGTGGTGAGGCGCAGGGTGTACTCCCCTGCATCGGCCGCCTGCACGGGGAAGATGCGCAGAGTGGGCCCGGTTGCGCCGGCGATGGGCGCACCGTCCTTCAGCCATTGAAAGGTGGGTGCTACGGGCGAGGTATAGGCGACGGGGCCAAATTCCGCTGCTCCGCCGGGCTCTGCGCTGGCCGGTGCCAATGAGCCGGAGATGACCACGGGCGCCGGCTGTACGATCACGCGAAACACCGCATTTCCTGTATCTGCCACGAAGATACGGCCGCTGCTGTCGACGGCGAGGCCGTTGGGCCTGTTGAATCGAGCGGAGGGCCCCGGGCCATCCACGAGCCCGGCTTCGCCCCTTGTGCCTGCGAGGGTGGAGAGTCGACCGTCTTCGGTGACTTTGTCCACGGTGTGCGCGTAGGTATTGGCCACGTAAAGTGTGCCGGTGGCGTCCGCCGCTATGCCTGTGGGCTGCACGAGGCCAGTGGTCAGGATTCCGGCAAATCCTCCGGCCGTGACGCGCCGGATCGCGCCGTTGCCTGCATCGGTCACCACCATCCCACCGCCGACGGCGGTGGGATCGATAGCGATGCCCCAAGGCTGTGAGAAGCGCGCGATCGATCCGAGTCCGGCAGCCAGCCCCGGCGATCCCGCTGCGCCGGCCAGTGTGGAAACGATACGCGTCGTCTTGTGGATGCGGCGAATCACGTGGTTGCCGCTGTCGGTCACGTAGATATAGTCGCCGAGCAGCGCGACCCCGCGCGGGTAGTTGAAGCGTGCCAGTTCGCCGTCGCCGTCGAGGTAGCCGGAGGAGGCGCGTGCGCCGGCTATGATGCTTGCCGCGCCCTGTGGGGAGATTCGTTGTATTGTCGAGGTGCCCCAGTCGGCCACATAGAGGTCGCCCGTCGCTTCGTCGACCGCAATACCGGTGGGATTCTGCACGAGCCCGCCCGTGGTCGCGCCGCTCGCGATGGTCGTGACCACGCCGGCCAGAGTGATCTTGCAGACACGTTGGTTATAACTGTCGCAGAAAAAAATGTCCCCCGAGCGCGCCACCGCCACGCCCGCGGGGAGCGAAAACCCCGCCGCCCCGCCCACGCCGTCCGAAGGTGGATTGAAGGCCTGGCCTGGCTTCCCCGCGAGGGTGAAGACATGGCGCGTACCCTCTGGCTGGGCTCTGAGCGAGGCCAGGGCGAGAAGAGCGAGGAGGCCGCGGAATAAAAGAGGAAGCTTCATGATGTCGTGAGGCGCGCTGCAAATGGCAGCATGTCCGGGGTCGGGCCCGGAGCACGCCTTTTCCACCGCTTTCGCGGTGCGTCTTTTCGCGCGGTGGGGAAGGGGCTGTGCTTCGCGACTACGCTTTCTTTTTCCGGGCTTTCTTTGCTGCGGCGTTTTGCGCTGCAAGCTCCTCAGCGCTTAGCGGGCGCCAGTCTGCAGGTTTTACGGTCTCCGCGGTGAGCGAGGTGAGGTTGTCGTCCCAGCGTTCCATCTCGGCGCGCAGCGCCTCGGTGAGCGCGGCGACGCGTGGAGCTTGCTCAGGGCGCGCCGCGAGGTTGGTCGTCTCCTGCGGGTCGTTCTGCAGGTCGAAGAGTTGCGTGCGATCGATCTCAGGGTAGCGGATGAGCTTCCATCGCTCGTCGCGCACGGCCCGCTGCACATGGCGAAAGGCAAACATCAGGGTAGTGCGGGCAGGCTTGGCCGGATCGCGCAGCGTGGCGGTGAGGTCGATGCCCTCGCTGGTTGCGGGTCCTTTGATGCCGCAGAGCGCGCCGAGCGTGGGAAGCACGTCGAAGAGGTAGCACATCGCCTCCGTGGTTTTCCCTTGTGCCAGGCCGGGCCCTGCGACGATGAGCGGCACGCGCATCGAGTGTTCATACATGTTCTGCTTGCCGATCAGGCCATGGCTGCCTCGGGCCACTCCGGAGTCGGCGGCAAAGACGATGTAGGTGTTGTTTGCGTGCGGCGAAGCGTCGAGCGCATCGAGCACGCGACCGATCTGGGCGTCGAGGTAAGTGATGTAGCGGTAGTACTCGGCGTTCATCGTGTTGATCGCCTCCGGAGTGCGCGGCCAGGGTAGGAGCGACTCGTCGCGATTCTGCATGTGCCCGTTGTCCCATGGATGTTGCGGGAGGTAGTTGGCTGGGAGCGGCATCGTGGCCGGATCGTACTTTACGGGAAAATCCTCCGGTACGATATGCGGATCGTGAGGGCCATCGAAGGGGATGTAGCAAAAGAAGGGCTTGTCGTTCTTGCCTTGGAGGAGCGCGATGGCTTCGTCGGCGAAGACGGCGCAGATGTGCTCCTTGGAGCGTTTGGGGGGCGTGATCTTGCCGTCTTCGAGATGGCTGAGGTCGGCATTCAGCGGGTCGGCCATGCCGGCGACCAGCATCGAGCGGGCGTGGGTGAAGGCTTTCGCGATCGAGGCCTCGCCGTTGTGCCATTTGCCGCTGAGGAAGGTCGTGTACCCTGCGCGCCCAAAGGCTGCGGGCCATGTGTCATCGCGCAGAAGCTTCTCGTCGATGCGGAAGAGCGAGCGGCCGCTCAGGAGCATGGCACGTGAGGGCACGCAGGTCGCTCCTTGCAGGCCGCCCATCATGTAGGCGCGATTGAAGGCGACGCCGCGCTGGGCGAGTCGGTCTAGATTTGGCGTCTTGATGTGCCTGTTGCCCAGGGCGGCGATGGTGTCGGCACGCTGGTCGTCGCAGAAGAAAAAGAGTACGTTGGGTCGCTCGGCGGCGGCGGCTCGGCTGGCGAGCGAGAGGGCAAGTGCGCCGGCGACGGCAAAGGCGATGCGAAGTGAAAAGCGCATGAGGGGAAGTGGGGTGGGGCCAACTCTATTCCGGGGCGTGGCCTACTTCGGTGCGAACAAATTTCCAGGGGTATAACTATTCATCGCGCGCTTCCGGCTTGGCGAAGAGGCGTGGCGTGTTACGCCTGTGGCTATGAATCCAATCCCCGGGATGAAAATGGCGGCGCTCGCGATCCTTGGCAGCACGCTGGCGATCGCGGCGAGCGTGCCGGTCTACTTTGGCACTGGCGCGAGCGGCGGCAGCAAGGGTATCTACCGCGCGATGTTCGACACCGAGAAGGGCAAGCTCTCCGAGGCCGCCCTTGTGGCAGAGGTGCGGGCCCCGGGCTTTCTCGCCCTGCATCCTTCGGGTGATAAGCTCTACGCGGTGGCCAATGTCGAGGGCGGCGGTGCCATCGGCTATCGTATCCTTACCGGGGGCAAACTCGAGGTGATCAACGCCATGCCCACTGGCGATGGCGGCGGGGCCCACATCGCAGTGCATCCCTCGGGCAAGTTTCTCCTCACTGCGCAGTATGGCGGCGGTTCTACGTCGCTTTTCCCGCTCGATGCCGAAGGCAGGCTTGGCAAGGCCACCGTCGTCAAGCACGAGGGCAAGGGCTCAGGCGTAAAACCGCCTCAGTCGCAGCCGCGCGCGCACTGGGCGGGCTTCTCACCCGATGGCAACTTCGCGCTCGTGCCCGATCTCGGCAACGACCGCATCGTGATCTATCGTGTCGACCTCGCGGGCCCGTCGCTCGCGCTCCATGGTTATGCGGTCGCGGCTCCCGGCTCAGGCCCTCGGCACATGCGCTTTTCCACTGATGGTAAATTCATCCATCTCCTCAATGAGTTCTCGCTGAGCGTCACCACGTTTGCATGGGATGCTGCGACGGGCTCCACCAAGCTCCTCAGTGATGTGCCGACTCTGGCGGAGGACGTGAAGGCCCGGGAGACCCACAATTCCGGCGCTGAGATCCTCGTCCATCCCAGCGGTCGCTTTATCTACACGTCGAACCGCGGTAATGACACGGTCACTGTCCTTCAGCGCGACGCTGCGGCGTCGCTCAAGGTCGTGCAGGTGCAGCCTGTGCGTGGCGCCTTTCCTCGTAACATCAACCTCTCGCCCGATGGCGGCTGGCTGCTCGCAGGCGGGCAGGACTCCAACACCGTCTCGGTCCACAAGGTCGACGCCGCCACCGGGCAGCTCACGTATCAGACCAAGGGCGTCATCAACGTGCCGGTGCCCATCTGCATCCTCTTCGCGGAGCGCTGAGGCTGCGACGGGGCGATCGCGAGTGCCTGCCCTGTCGCCCAGCGTTTGGGCTCGCTCTATCTTAGGTCGGCGACGCCGTTCTTCAGTTCGAAGAGTTGCTTCACCTCTGCCTCGGTGAGTGCGCGGTTGAAGGCTGCCAGGTCATCCATGTGGCCTACGTACGCGGCAGCGAGCACCAGTTGCACTTTCTCGGCCTCCCAGCCGAAGGTGAGATCCCAGCCTGAGAGCGTGCCGGCGAGTTTGCCGTCGAGGTACATCTTGCCCACGCCGGCCTTGCCGGCGTTGAGCTTGTCGAAGGTAAAGACGACGTGCGTCCAGCGCGTGCGTGAAAAGGGGCCCGGCTGCACTTTTACCATCGGGCGCTCCGCATCCGTCATCTTGGCCCAGTCCTGGCCCTTGGGATTCCAGATCTCGAAGAGCGGCCGGATCGCATAGCGAAATTCGCGCGGCGTCTCGTCCTTGGACCACTCCAGAAACATGAAGCCTTTCTTCGTGTCGCCGCCTACGATCTGCACGGGGTCGCAGTAGCCGGGCTCGAGGTCTTCGTCGGGAGTGAGCCTCAGCCAGATGGAGACGCTGCCGCTCCAGTTGGCGGTCTTGTAGTCCACGACGCCCGGCCCTTTGTAGTAAGGTTTGTGGGGATTCTTTTTCGTGACGTGCAGCGCGCCTCCGAATTTGCCGGCGCCTGGCACAATCTTAAAAACATCCTCGGGCGCGACGGGCGGCTGGCCCTTGGGCGCATTGCCCTTGGCGATATAAGCGGTGGCATCTCCGCGAGAAAACGTGGCGTCGAGTTTGCCGTCGAAGGGCGCGTGGAGCGTCAGGGCATCGCGGAGAGGTTTGAGGTCGGCGGCGGCGAGAGCGGGCAGGCTGGCCGCGAGGGCGAGCGAAAGGAGGGGGCGCAGTGTCATCGCTCCGCATTAGAAAGGCGGCCTGTCCGTCCACGCAAGGCGAAGTGAACCGAATGGTTACTACTTGGAAACGGGACGGTTTGTTGTAGCTGGCGGCGCCCGAGGGCTAC
Source organism: uncultured Opitutus sp. (assembly GCA_964480585.1). Taxonomy (GTDB): domain Bacteria; phylum Verrucomicrobiota; class Verrucomicrobiia; order Opitutales; family Opitutaceae; genus ER46. Next base: position 32,584 of record CAYZPV010000006.1, read on the forward strand.
TGCGCCTTGCGGCGTTCTTGCCAGCGCTCGCGACCGGCGAAAAGAGGCAGCGATTCCGTGGTGTTCACGATTGCGTCTTCGACTAGCACGAAGCGCCTGGCAAACAGCCGCTCCGGTTCCTTCGGCTCGAGTCCGAACGGCGGCCCGTCCGTCTTCTCGCCGAAGAAGTACAAGCCGGCGAGCGTGCCGCCGGGCTTGAGCAGCGCGGCTGTGCGGTCGATCACCGTCGCCCAGAGCGAGGGCGGGAGGGCGCAGAGAAAGGTCCGTTCGTAGACAATATCGAACGGTGCGGAGGGAAAATCATAGGTGAAAAAGTCGCCCTCGACGACGCGTTCTGCGAGTGAGGGCGGAAGATTCGCCTTTGCTCGCGCCACTGCCGGCGGGCTGAAGTCGATGGCCGTCACCGCATAGCCCGCGGCGGCAAAGGCTGCGACTTCGTAGCCTGAGCCACAGCCCGGGATGAGGGCGCTCGCGCCGCGTCCGGGGTGGGCTGCGAGGTAGCGTTCCAGCGCTGGCGGCACGCGACCCAGGTCCCATGGGGTGGTGCCCGCTGTGTAGCGGGGATTCCAAAATTCAGGCTGATTCGAGGCCGGCTGCATCAATTCCACGATGGCACACCCGATCCGGGGAAGCCAGCGTATCGGAACTCAAGTCGGGCGAGGGCGATCCGATCAAGAGAGGATGAATGTGCAGATCGCGCTCGGCATTGCGCTGGCATTTTCGCTTCCCTGGCAGGGGGGCGAGCCGCCGCAGGCCCCGATGCGCGTGGTCCGCCTTGCCGTTGTCATTCCGCACGGGGCGGATGAGGCGGCTCGGCTCGGCTCCCAGGTGGAGGCTCGTCTCACCGCCCTCCTAAGGTTGGATGCGCGCGAGGAGGTGGTTGTCGCGTCTGAGAATATGGGAGTCTCCGAAGCCTCCGCGCGGTTGCGGGCGCGACGCTGCGATGCGGTGGTGGTCCTGGGATCGCCCCGGCCCGCCGCACTGCGCGATGTGGCGACGGTCGCTTACGCTGCTACCTTGGGCCCCGATTACGGCTTTCGCCCCGCGTATCTCGTTATGCACACCGCCGACGTGCAGCCGCACACCGGCCTTGTCGCGGTGTTTCCGCAAGCCATGCGCACGCTGGGCCGTTGAAGAGAGGCGCTCTCGGGATGGCGCGCTTTCTCAGGCCTTCTGGAGCCGGGGCGTACCGCTTTCCACCACGAAGCTCGCTCGCGTTTTCAGCGGCGCGCCGGGGCGCGTGACATAGGGTACAATCTGGTAGTCCGTGCGCCACTGCTTGGGCGTGACTTCGCAGCGCACGTAGCCGCGGTCTCCGTTAAGGAATTTCACGCAGGGATTCTCGTCCGGCGTTGTCCGGCGCCCCTTGGGCATGTCTTCGCCGTCGCCTCCCGAGGCGATCGAGGTGCCCACAAATTCGACGCCGACCGACTTGCCCTGTGACCCATCGAAGTCGGTGTAGAGTTCGTTGGCCCAGTTGGTATGGATGTCGCCCGTCAGCACGACGGGATTCTTGACCTTGGTCTCACGGAAATGCGTGAGCACCCGGCGCCGCTCAAATTCGTACGCGGGCCATTGATCCATGCTATACTCGACGGCCGGGCCCATGGTCACATCGACATTGGCCATCATCACTTGCTGCGCGAGTATGTTCCAGTCCGTGCGCGAGCGCGTGAGATTGCTGAGCAGCCAGTCTCGCTGCTTGGCTCCCATGAGGGTGCCGGCCGGATCGAGGAGGATATCGTTCCACGGCTTGCGACCGTCGCCTTGGGGCTGGTCGGTGCGGTACTGGCGCGTATCCAGCACGTTGAAGGTCGCGAGTCGGCCGAAATTGAGGCGGCGATAGAGGAGCATGTCCGGGCCCTTGGGCTGTGTGTTGCGCCGGAGTGGCATCGCTTCGAAATAGGCTTGGTAAGCCGCGCCGCGCCGCTTCAGGAAGTCTTCCCGCGTCGATGGCCTGCCGGATATGTCGCCAGCGTAGTTGTTCACGACTTCGTGGTCATCCCACGTCACGATCCACGGCGCCATCGCGTGCGCTTCCTGGAGGTGCGGGTCCATCTTGTAGAGCGCATAGCGGGCACGGTAATCGTCGAGCGTGAAGATCTCCGGACTGTTGTGCTTGCGCACGTTGCCGTCGCGCGCTGCGCCTTCGTAAATGTAGTCGCCCAAGTGGACGACGAGGTCGAGGTCCTCCTTCGCCATGTGCTGGTAGGCGGTGAACAGGCCCGACTCGTAGTGCTGGCAGGAGGCGAATGCGAAGCGTAGTCGCTCCGGTGAGGAGGCGATCGGCGGCATCGTGCGCGTGCGACCCACTCGGCTCGTCTCGCCGGCGGCGCGGAAGCGATACCAGTACCAGCGGTCCGGTTGCAGCCCTTCAACCTCGACGTGCACCGAGTGCGCCCAGTGGGGATTGGCGAGGGTCGTCGCGGAGCGCACGCCTTTGCTGAATTTCTCGTCCTCTGCGAGTTCCCACCATACCACGACCGGCGCGGCGGGCATGCCGCCGCCCGGCTCGAGCGGTTTGGGCGCGAGGCGTGTCCAGATCACCACGCTATCGGGTGTGGGGTCGCCCGAAGCCACCCCGAGGGTAAACGGATAGGCGGAGAGCTTGGGAGCCTCGGAGGTCGCGCCCTTGAGGCGCGATGTCGAAAGCAGCGCGGCGGCGGCGAACGAAGCGGTGCCGGCGATGAAATTGCGGCGACTCAGGAGCGCACTGTTTTGCAGCGGGAACAGCGGTTGCGACATGGGACGAGGAAGCGGAAGCGTGGAGGAGCGGTCAAGGCGGGCGACACAAGTCGCACGATTGTGACGGGCAGGACGCGCCGGCAGCCCGCGGGTTGCGAGCGAATATTCGTAATAAAAATGCGACACGTTGCGCGGCTGATCCAAGGCCGCCGCAGGGCGTTTGCGCCTTTGACAGCGCCGCCCGGTTTCGCGGAAACTGCCGGGCTCATGTCACAAGTCCGCGTTCGTTTCGCTCCCAGTCCCACCGGGTTCTTCCACATCGGAAGCGCTCGCACGGCGCTGTTCAACTGGCTGTATGCCCGCCACACCGGCGGCACCTTCATTCTGCGCATCGAAGACACGGACAAGGAGCGCAACAGCGAGGAGTTTCTCAAGCTCATCTACGACAGCCTCACGTGGCTCGGGATGGATTGGGATGAGGGTCCAAATCCCAATGGCGTTGGCGAGCGCGGCAGCTACGGCCCTTATCGCCAAAGCCAGCGCGACGACATCTACAAAAAGTATCTCCAGAAGCTCCTCGATAACGGTCGCGCCTACGAGAAGGACGGCGCGGTGTGGTTCAAGATGCTGGGCGAGCGCTACCGTGTCTTCGACGACCACCGGAAGAAGGAGGTCGAGAAGGTGAAGTCAGACCCCGTGGTGATCGACGATAAGATCCGTGGCCGCGTCGAGCGCATGGAAGACGAGGACTTCGTCATCTTCCGCTCCGATGGCAACCCGGTCTTCCACTTCGTCAATGTCGTCGACGATATCGAGATGAAGGTCTCGCACATCATCCGCGGCGAGGACCACCTCTCCAACACGAGCAAGCACGTCCGCCTCTACGAGGGCTTTGGCGTGCAGGCGCCGATCTTCGCGCATATCCCTCTGATCCTGAAGTCGCCCGAGATGGGCCAGGGCAAGATGAGCAAGCGCGACAAGGGCGCCCTCATCGAGGAGTACCGCCAGCGGCACTTCCTACCCGAGGCGCTCGTTAATTATCTCTCGCTCCTCGGCTGGAATCCCGGCGATGACCGCGAGAAGATGCCGATCGCAGAGATCGTGCGGCTCTTCGATCTGCCGGCCGTCAATCAATCCAACGCAAAGTTCGACGGCAAGAAGCTCGCGCATCTCAACATGACGTACCTGCTGGAGCAGCCCGCGGATACCTTCATCGCGCTCGCCAAGGCTTACTTCGCGACACAGCCCAATGGCGCGGCCGTAATGGCCGACGCGGCATACTTCCGGGAGATCATGCTGCTCTCGCAGCCCAAGATCAAATCGGTCGACGACCTCGGTGCCTACACTGCGTACTTCTTCACCGAGGACTTCACCATCGATGCCAAGGTGAAGGAAAAAGTGATGGCGAAGGGCGACCCCAAGGCCCGGCTCGCCGAGATCGTCGCTGCGCTGCCGGCGATGGATTTCTCGAGCGATACCGCCATCGAGGAGGGCATCAAGAAGCTCGCGACCGACAAGGGCCTTGGCTTCGGCGACTACCAGGCCGTTACGCGCTTGGCGCTCACCGGCACCAATGCCGGCCCGAGCATCACCGCGATCTTCCGCATGCTCGGCAAAGCCAAGGTGCAGGCGCGGATCGAGCGGTTTTTGAAGGGCTGATAAGTAGGGCGGGTCACTGGCCCGCCTGCTTTAATACCCTTTCTGCTTGTCCACCGTGTGGCGAAGCGGTTGGCCTTCGGCGAAACGCTGGAGGTTTTCCTTGTAGACCTCGAAGTAGCGCGCGCCTTCGCCGTCCGAGCGGCCGGCGATGTGCGGGGTGATGATTACCCGGCCGGTTTTCCAAAGTGCGTGGCCTTTCGGCAGCGGCTCGGTCTCGGTCACGTCGAGGCCGGCGGCGGCGACTCGGCCGCTTTGGAGCGCGGCTACGAGGGCGTCGTTGTCGTAGATCTTGCCACGGGATACTGCGATGAAGAGCGCGCCTTTCTTCATCTTCGCAAACTGCTGGGCTCCGATCATCTTGTCCGTTTCCGGGGTGTGCGGCGCGGAGATGAAGACCACGTCCGCCTCGGGCAGCACGGTGTCGAGCCGGTCGGGCCAGACGGTGCGATCGAGGTGCGGCGCGTACGGGATATCCTTGGGATCGACGCCGATGACCGTCATGCCAAAGGCCTTGGCGCGCACGGCGATTTGCATGCCGATGCCGCCGACGCCGACGATGACGGCCGTCTTGCCCTGGAGCTCGAGTGGCGGGCCGTAGTTGGCGAGGCTGCGCCAGGTCTCCGTCTTGCGATCCTCGATCGCGACATCGAGCCGGCGCGTGAGCGCGAGGAGCAGCGCAAAGGCGTGATCGGCGATCTCGACGCCCTGCACGATCTTCATGTTGGTGACCGTCACCGGGCTGTCGCGCAGCTCAGGGATGCCGCTGAGTGCGTGTTCCACGCCGGCGGAGGTGATCTGCCACCAGCGGAGCTTCCTGGCACTGAGGAATTGTGCGCGATTGAGCGATCCCACGACGCCGTCGGCATCGACCAACTCGTTGGCGAGGTTCTCGCGCGAGGGAAAAACGATGTTGAGCGACGGCGCGGCGGCGCGGAGATCGCGGATCTCGTTTTCGCCGAGGCGGGCATTGGAGGTGAAGACGACTTTCTTGGCGGGCAGCGCCGTCTGGGCGAGGGCGAGCGCGGGCAGGAGCAGGGTAGCGGCGAAGGCGCGGAGGAGCTTCATGGGCGGGAGGGCGGGAGCGGTGATGGCAGGAGAAATTATAGCTGTATCAGGCAAGCTTGTACAGAGGGAGGCGGGAGTTCGGTGCGCCGGGATCGGTGGCCTCAATACAGCGGGCGGTTCTTCGTGTCCGGCGGGGTCTTGCCCGCGGCTTCCAGGAAGGGCCGTGCGCCCGCGGCCATGAAGCCGAGTTCGCTTGAGGCTTGGAAGAATTGGAAGCCCTGCGCGATGTTGGCCTTGATGTCGCCGACCCCCGTCGTGCGGCCAGCGGGGATGCCGCGCTGCTTGGCGGCGGCGAGCACCTTGGCGATGCCTTCCTTCACGCGGTCGGTCTGGCGGCCGCGGTCGCCGTAGGAGTAGGAAAGGTCGTTTGGCCCGACGAAGACCACGTCGATGCCCGGCACATCGAGGATGGCTTCGATGTTATCCACGGCCCGCTTCTCCTCGATGATGATGATCACGAGCACGTTCTTGTCGGCAAACTCGGCGTAACCTTGCGGGGCGGGCCAGCGGAGCGAGGCGAGGCCGGCGCCCGCGCCGCGTTTGCCGAGCGGAGGATAACGGCAGGCATCGACGGCCTGTTTGGCGAGCTCGGGTGTGGAGGTGAAGGGAAACACGATGCCGAGCGCGCCCGAGTCGAGCGCGCGCTTGGCCGTCCAAAGCTCATTGACCGGCACGCGCACGATGGGGATGAGCGGCGTGCCCTGCGAGGCGAGCACCATGTTGCGCACGCTCTCGAGCGAGAGCCCGCTGTGTTCGAGCTCGATCCAGACAAAATCGAAGCCGCTGCGCGCCGCCTGCAGCACGACATCGGCGCTCGGGACCGATACCGTCATGCCGACGACGGGCTTGCCGGCGCGCAGCGCTTGCTTGAGGGGATTTTCCCAGACGACCGGGGTGGCGGCGGGGCTGGCGGTCTGTGAAAAGGTGGGCGCGGCAAGCGCGAGCGAGAACAACGCGGGGAGGAGTCGTTTCATGATGGGGAGGGGCGCGAGGGGCCGACAGTGTGCGCGTGGCAGGCAGGCACGCGCGAGGAAATTTGAGGTCGCTGGAGCCTCCGCAGTCTATCGATGCCGTGCCTCAGCCCAGCACGGTCTTCAGCACGCGCCCCAGATCGCCCACGCGATATGGCTTCGTGAGGTAGCCGCAAAAGCCTTTGTCGAGGAACTGGCGGCACATCTCGTCGTTGTCGTAGCCGCTGGCGACGATGGCGCGCACGTCGGAGTCGAGCTTCCTGAGTTCGTGGAAGCACTCCTCACCGCCCATGCCGCCGATGACGGTGAGGTCCATGATCACGGCGTCGTAGGGCCGGCCGATGTTGAGGTAGCGCTTGTAGAGCGCGATGGCCTCCTCGCCGTTGGTCGCAAGGTCGTACTTGTAGTCGAGGCTCTGCAGCATCGAGGCGGTGAGCTGGGAGATTTTCGGATCGTCATCCATGAACAGGATGCGGCCCGTGCCAAAGCGCATGACGGCTGCGCGGCGGGCTTGCGCCTCGACGGGCTTGTCGGCGCGGGGCAGGTAGACCGTGAAGGCGGTGCCGACGCCGAGCTGGGTATCCAGGCCGAGCTGGCCGCCGTGCTTGCGCACGATGGAAAGCACGGTCGCGAGGCCGAGGCCGGTGCCGTGTTTTTTGGTGGTGAAAAACGGATCGAAGATTTTTTCGACGTGCTCGGGCTTGATGCCCGTGCCGTTGTCGCGCACTTCAAACTCCACGTAGTCCCCGGCCGCCAGCGCCGGCACCTGGCCTTCAGCGAGTGCGACGTTGCGCGCGCGGATCTGCAATCGAGGCTTGTGCGGCGGCGGCGGCATCGCCTGAAGCGCATTGACGATGAGATTCTGGAAGACCTGCAGGATTTGCGCCCGGTCCACCTGCACCGGCTCCACATCGGGCGCCGCTTCGAGCGCGATATCGGCGGTGGCGGCGGCGGCGGCGATTTTCAGCGAGTCTTCGAGAATATCCCTGGAGGCGCAGACCGTCTGCGTGCCGCCGCTGCCCTTGGCAAAGGAGAGGAGCTGCTTGGTGAGCCCCTTGGCGGTCATGCAGGCCTTCTCGCCGTCGGCAAGCGCGGTGTAGTCGTGGTTGTCCTTGGCGAGCGATAGCGCTCCGAGGATCGTTGTGAGGAGGTTGTTGAAGTCGTGGGCGATGCCGCCGGCGAGTAGGCCGAGGGACTCGAAGCGGTTGGCCTTCACCAGTTCCTCGGGCGAGAGCGTCATCTCGTCGGGATTGCGAAAGACGATCACCACTCCCTGCGCCTTGCCATCGGGGCCGTTCGCCACGCGGGCTGTCCAGACAACCGGCTGCGCCGCTTCGCCGTCTTTCGCCGGCGCGAGGGCATCCTCGGAGATGAGCGGCAGCGGCGTATCGGCGGAGAGCGCGCGGTCGATCGGGTCGCTGGCAGGGCGATGGCTCTGGCGATTGACGAGCCGGAAGATATCGCCCAACGGCTGGCCCTGCGCGGCCTCGCCGGAAATCTTGAGGAGCCGCAGCGCGGTCGCATTGAGAAATACGACTTTGCCACGGGCATCGGCGAGGATCACAGCCTCCGCGAGCGCGCCGAAGGCCTCGGTGGCGAGCGCGAGCGGCAGGCCACCGCTTTCGGCATGGGCGGATCCGATACTGGCGGGAAGCTTGCACACAAAACCCACCACCCGCGTCAATTCGCGCTTCCGGGTGATGCTGCGGTGTGCGCCGAGAAGTGCCGGTACTGGCTTGCCATCGCTGCTGCGTAGCCTGATGGCCTCCACAAAGGTGCTCTCGCCGGGTGCGCGGGAGAGGAACCACTCGGTTACGCCGATCGACGCCTCTTCCGGCGGTAGCGCGCCGGCAAACGAGGCGGCGTTGGAGGGCAGCGAGCCTTCATCATGGCCGAGCAGGCTCTCGAAGGCAGGCGAGTACCAAAATGCTTCGTTGACGAAATCGAGCTCAAACGCGGCGAGCGGGCCTGCCCCGCTGAGGTCTTGGAGGCGCGCGTCGTTGGCGACCAGCGCATCTTCCAGCTCTTTGCGCTCGGAAATATCGAGGTGCAGGCCGACTACGCGCTGGAGCTCGCCGCCGGAAATGAGTTGCACGCCGACGCACTGGATCCAGGCCCAGTGGCCGCGCTGGTGCTTCATGCGAAACTCGACGTTGAAAGGCCGGCTGGCTGCCATGCCCGGATTGCTCGCGGTCGTCGCGGCGAGGAGCTTTTTCGCGAGCTTGTCGGGCGCGGCGGCGGAGTCATCGGGGTGGATGAGCCGGTGCCACGTCTCAAGGGCATCGGGCAATTCGCTCGCGGCGTAGCCGAGGAGCTTTTTCCAGGCGGGCGAGAATAGAACCCGCCCGGTCGCGAGCTGGAGATCGAAGAAGCCGACCGAGCCCTTTTCGGCCAGGAGACGAAGACTGGCAGCGATGTCGTCGCCCGCGGCGCTCGCCCCTGAGTTGCTTGGCGCCGCCGGCGGACGGATCGTGGCGATGTAGCCCGACGCTCCGCCGAGAGAGCTTTCGAGCCGCAACCGCACGAGCAGGGGAGCGCCCTCCCGTGGTTGGGCGCTCAGCGGTATCTCGCGGTCGAGCGCGCTGCCGACGAGCACTTCCCACTGCGCTTCGAGAAAATCAGGGTCGCTCGAGACGATCTCGAAGGCGAAAAGCGAAGCGAGATGCTCGCCGGCGAGTTCTCCCTCCACCGTCTGCCAGAGTGTGCGCGCAGAGGTATTCGCAGCTACGATCCGGCCCTGCGCGTCGAGGACCAGGACGGCGCAGAAATCGGCGGGAGCGGAGTGGGCGGTGGAATTGGCGGCGGACGGGGAAGCGGGATCGTTCACACGCGACCGTCAGTAAGCCAGTTTTGCAGACGTTTGGCGAGAAAATCGATATACGCTGGATGATCGTTGAGGCAGGGGATGTGGGTGAACGACTCGCCGCCGGCCTCTTTGAACTCTTCTTCGCCTCGCACACGGATCTCCTCGAGTGTCTCGAGGCAGTCGGTGACAAAGGCAGGCGTCATGACGAGGATGCGCTTGCGACCCTCCGACGCGAGTCGCTTGAACTCGTGGTCTGTGTACGGCACGAGCCAAGGCTCGTTGACCAAGCGGGATTGGAATGCGATCGACCACCGGTCCGGCGCGAGGCCGGCCTGCTTGGCAAAGAGCAGCGTCGTTTGAGTCACTTGGGCCTTGTAACACGTGGCGTGCGCGGGCGAGCAGGTGGTGCAGCAATCGGCAAACTGGAGACAGTGCGACTTCGAAGAGTCGGCCTTGGTCAGATGGCGCTGGGGGATGCTGTGGTAGCTGAAGAGCAGATGATCGTGCGGCTGAGCAAGGTAGGGACGAGCGCTCTCGACGAGTGCGGCGATATAGTCGGGATCGTTGTAGAAGGGTTGGATCACCGCGAAGCGCATCTGTGGCGCGATCGCGGCCGCCTCGCGGCGCACCTTGGCCACCACGGTTTCCCAGCTCGACATGGCGTAGTGCGGATACTGCGGAAACATCAGCACCTCCTCGATGCCCGCGGCGGCGAGGCGCCGCAGCGCGTCGGGGATGGAGGGGTTGGCGTAGTTCATCGCCAGCTCCACCGTCACGGGAGTCTTCTTCTGCAGGAGCTGCTGCACAGCCTTGCTGGTGAGGATGAGTGGCGAGCCCTGCTCGGTCCAGATCGTGGAGTAGGCGTGGGCCGAGTCCTTGACGCGCTTGCGGATGATGACGCCGACCAGGAGGCGGCGGAGGAAAGGGGACGACGGGATATCGATCACCCGCTCGTCGCCGAGGAATTCGCGCAAGTAGCGGTCCACATCGGGGACCGAGGTGGAGTCGGGAGAACCGAGATTGAGCAGGAGGACGGCGCGTTTCGACGACATGGAGCGGCCAATTCCTCTGGAAGTTTGGCCGGAAGTCAAACGAGCGAGGCGCGCGATCGGATGCGTCGGTACAACGATTAGCGACGCATTCTGCCCCGGGACTCTCGCTCTTTCGTGCGGCCGGAGCCGCACGGGAGGAGCGAGAGTCTGGGGAAAAAAGGAGCGCGAAGAGGGAGCGATCAGGCCAGGCCGCCGCAGAATTTGAGCTGGGCGATGAGCCGGTGGAGATTTTCAGGCGCGATGCGGTCGGTGATGACGGACCGGGGATAGTTGGGTTCGATATCGAGGCGGACGCCGTCCTCGGTGCCGGGCCTGACAAAATCCTCCACAAAGTCCATCCCACCGCGCTGGCGCATCCAGCGATAGTAGGGATCGGGGTCTGCCGACTCGATGACGATCTCGGCGCGCAGGAAAATGTGACAATACAGCGTGAGGTCTCTAAACGATGCGAACCAGGTGGGCGGGTTGACCAGTTGGTCTCGAATGATGAGGGACATCGCTTCGTGCCTTTCGGTTGGGAGCTAGGATTTGCCGACTCGTGGGGAGTGTTAGCAGCCTCGTTGCCAATTATCGACACGGCGGGAGGATTTTTGAGCCATGGACGGCATGGGTAATTACACCCCGAGGGCGCCTCCGGTGCGGTGCTATCGGCTGCACGCTTGCACGTGCGGAAAGAAGCGTGCGAGGCTATGGCTCATTTTATTCCATGAGCACTTCACGCAAGCCGGTCCTTCTCGTCATCCGCGATGGTTGGGGCAAGAATCCCGATCCCTCGCAGGATAAGTTCAACGCCGTCGCGCAGGCGAAGAAGGCGTGTGATGACGCGCTGCAGGCCAAGTATCCCAAAGCTCTCGTGGCGGCCTCGGGCCTCGATGTGGGGCTGCCCGATGGCGTGATGGGCAATAGCGAGGTCGGCCACGAAAACATCGGCGCGGGCCGCATCGTCGACCAGGAACTCGTGCGTTTGAACAAACTCTTCTCCGAAAAGCGCCTCGCGACCAATGCCGTATGGCGCGCCGCCATCGAGCGTGTGAAGAGCCGCCCCGGCTCTCGTCTGCACCTGATGGGCATCGTGAGCGACGCTGGCGTGCACGGCATGCTCGAGCACCTCTACGGCATCCTCCGTCAAGCCAAGGAAGATGGGCTCCAGCCTGGCCAGGTCTTTATCCACGCCTTCACCGATGGCCGCGATACGCCGCCCTCGAGTGGACTTGGCTACGTGAAGCAGGTGGACGAGCAGTGCCGCGCGATCGGCCTCGGCACGATCGCCAGCGTCTGCGGCCGCTTCTGGGCGATGGATCGCGACAACCGCTGGGAGCGCGTGAGCAAGGCGTACCACATGCTCGCTGGCAGCAAGGCCGATGCGACCGCCCCCCACGCCGCCGCCGCCGTGCAGGCCTACTACGACAAGCCGCTCAACGACTCGCAGAAGGGTGATGAGTTTGTGCCCCCGACGTGGATCGTCGGCGCCGATGGCAAGCCGCTCGCGACTTTCGCCAACGGCGACGCGGTGCTTTTCTACAACTACCGCGGCGATCGCCCGCGCGAGATCACCAAGGCCTTCGTGCTGGATGGCTTTAAGGACTTCGATCGCGGCCCCAAGCTCGATCTCTATTACGCGACGATGACTGAGTACGAGGCTGGCCTGCCGGTGCACGTCGTGTCTCCCAAGCCCGAGGCGCTGAAGAACATCCTGGGCAAGGTCGTGGCCGACGCGGGCATTGCGCAATTCCGCTGTGCCGAGACGGAGAAAAACCCGCACGTGACCTTCTTCTTCAACAACTATCGCAAGGATCCTTTCCCCGGCGAAGATCGTGCGTGCCCGGCGAGCCCCAAGGTGGCGACTTACGATCTCCAGCCCGAGATGTCTGCCGCTGAGGTCACCGCGGCCGCCAAGGCGGCGATCGAGAGCGGCAAGTACGGCCTCATCGTCGTCAACTTTGCCAATCCCGACATGGTCGGCCACACCGGATCGCTGCCCGCCACGGTGAAGGCGGTCGAGGCGACCGACAAGGGCGTGGGCGAGCTCCTGGCCGCGATCGAGAAGGTGGGCGGCCGCGCGGTCGTCTGTGCCGACCACGGCAACGCGGAGCAGATGTGGGATCCCACGGTCAACGGCCCACACACCGCGCATACGCTCAATCTCGTGGAAGTCTTCGCCATCGGCGAGGGCTTCGTCGCGGGCAAGACCCAGATGCGCTCGGGCGGCCGCCTGGCGGATATCGCGCCGACCGTGCTCGATCTCATGGGCCTCCCCAAGCCGGCCGAGATGACGGGTGAGAGCCTGATCGTGAAGTAACCCTCTTCCGTACCCACCGCCGCCATGAACCTCGTCGAACTTGCGCAACGCATCCGCGCGGCCCGTGCCGCCAAAGGCATGACGCTCGACGAGGTCTCGGCGGCGTCGGGGCTCGGGAAGGGCCTGCTCTCGAAGGTGGAAAACTTTCGCGTCACGCCCACGCTCCCCACGCTCGCCAAGCTGTGCGAGACGCTGGGCGTGAAGATGTCGGAGCTGGTCGAGGGCCTCGACAAGAAGCCCAGGCTCTGTGTCGTCCGGCGCAACCAGCGCAAGACCATCGAGCGCGATGGTGCGGGCGACGGCGGTAGCAACATTGTGTACCATTCGCTCGCGCACGCGCGGGCCAACCGCACGATGGACCCCTTTGAGCTGGTGGTGCCGCCGCACGGCGGGCGCCAGCAGGCGATGCCGCACGAAGGGGAGGAGTTCCTCATCGTGCTGAAGGGGCGGGTGGAGTTTGAGTTCGATGGGAAGGTGGAGAGCCTGTCTGAAGGCGATGCGCTCTATTTCGACGCGGAGACCGATCATCGCGTGTTTAACGTGACCGACAAGGAGGCGCGTGTGCTGTGCGTCTTCCTGGAGCGGGCGCAGTGAGCGGGATAGCCAGCCCGGAGGCGGAATCCAGAGCGGAGCGAAGTCGGCCTCGGCCAAAAATTTTCCGGCGGATTGCCGCGGCGGAGCGCAAAATAGCCCGGAAATAGAGGAGGCCGGGGTAGGCGGCGTCCGTACATCGGCGAGGCGGCGGATCGCCGGGTCGCCCTGCGATGAGGGCAGGGAAAGAAGTCATCGATTTAGAGGGGAGGTGAGAGGCAGGATTTTGCCGTTGCCACACCGGTTATAGCAGAAGTCGCGCAGGATTTCAGCCCCCTACCGGGAGTTTGTAAGCGCCCGCAGAGCGCGAGGTGATGTTACGACATTGTTTCTTTTGGGAAACAAATTTGTGTTTTATGGCAAAATATGTTGCTTTCCGGGAAACCTGGCCGTGGGGTGGTGCTTTCTGGCGGAGATCCGCCGGTCTCACCCCTCATGGCTACGATCTCAGCGACTTCCTTTACCGTTAATGGCCGCACCTACACGCCGCCGGCGCGTGCGGTGGTGGCGATCTGCCTCGATGGCTCGGCCGACGAGTATCTCGACGCGGCGATGGCGCGCGGGCTGATGCCGCACCTCCAGCGGCTGGGCGTGGCGGGCTGGCGGGGACTGGCGCGGGCCGCCATGCCGACCTTCACCAACGTCAATAATTCGAGCATCGTCACCGGGGTGCCGCCGAGCGAGCACGGGATCGGGGGTAACTTCTTCTACGATACCGCAAGCGGCCAGGAGGTGATGATGAACAGCGCCAGCTTCCTGCGAGTGGGTACGCTCTTCCCGCACGCGCAGCGCGCGGGGCGCAGGGTGGCCGTGGTGACGGCGAAGGAAAAGCTGCGCGATATCTTCGCCAGTGGCCTGATCGCGGAGGGCGGCATCGCCTTTTCGTCGGAGAAGGCGAAGAGCGCGGCCAAGGCCACGCACGGCATTGACGAGGTGGAGCGGCTTGTGGGCCCGACGCCGCACATCTACAGCGGCGATGCCTCCATCTATGTGCTCAAGGCAGGCGTGGCGCTGCTGGAGCGCGGGCTGGCGGATTTCCTGTACCTGTCGACCACGGATTTCATCCAGCACAAGTTTGCGCCGGCGGAGCAGGGGGCCTTGGAATTTTACGCCGGCATCGATGCGGAGATCGGCCGTTTGCTCGAGCTCGGCGCAGTGGTGGGCGTGACGGCGGACCATGGGATGAACGCCAAGCGCAAGGCAGATGGCTCGCCCAATGTCGTGTTTCTCGAAAGCGAATTGACCACGCAGTTTGGCACGGGCTTCCGAGTGATCCTGCCGATCACCGATCCGTACGTGGTGCACCACGGTGCGCTCGGCTCCTTTGCCCAAGTGCATGTGCCGGCGAGCGCGCCGCTCTCCACGGTGCGCGAGTGGCTGCAGGCGAGGGTGGGCATCACGGAAGTGTACGACCGGGAGGTGGCGGCGCGGGTGCTCGAGCTGCCGGCGGATCGCTCAGGCGATCTGGTGGTGGCCAGCGGGCGCGATGTGGTGCTCGGGCGCACGCCCGAGTGGCACGACCTGAAGGCCGTGGAGAAGGGCCTGCGGTCGCATGGCGGCCGGTACGAGGAGATCGTACCTTTCCTGCTCAGCGAGCCGTTGAATGCAGCCTACGCGGCGCGGGTGGAGGGTGACCTGCGGAATTTCGACCTGTTCGAGTTTGTCTGCAACGGCACGCACTGAGTCATCGCCCTCTGGCGCCGTCGCATGCCCACCTACACCGTACCCCTCGCGTCATGACCCCGGCACCTGCCGCAGCACTGGAGGGCACCTCCGCCGCGTCCGTGGATGCGGCGCGCTTTCGGCGGACGCAGTGGCGGATGCTCGGGGCAGTGATGTTTTGTTACCTGTTCTACTATACGGGGCGCCAGACCTTCGGTTTTGCGATCCCAGGCATCCAGCAGGAGCTGGGGCTGAGCAAGCAGGCGCTGGGCTGGGTGAGCGCTGGGATGCTGTGGGCGTATGCGGTGGGCCAGTTTATCAACGGAAATCTGGGCGACCGCTTTGGCGGGCGGCGGATGATGATGCTCGGGGCGGCGGCGTCGTTTGCGCTCAACTGGGTCACGAGTTTCGGCACCGGTTTCAAGAGTCTGCTGGTGAGTTGGGGTGGCAATGGGCTCGCGCAGAGCATGGGGTGGGCGCCGGGCAGCCGGCTCGTGGCCAACTGGTGGGGAGCGCACGAGCGCGGCCGGGCCTTTGGGTTCTTCGTGCTCGCGGCGGGGTCTTCGTCTGTCCTGTCGTTTGTCACCTCCCTGGTGGTGATCGACGTGCTGCACCTGGAGTGGCGCTGGATCTTCCGTCTGCCGGTGATCCTGATGCTGTTGGGCGGCATCGTGGTATGGCTGGTGGCCCGCGACCGGCCGTCGGCGCTGGGGTATCCGGATCTCCAGGACGAGAAGCCGACCGCAGCGGTGGAGAGGGAGCCGGGTGGGGAGACTGCTTGGCAGCGGTATCGCGCGGCGCTGGGCAGCGGGCGGCTGCTGCTCGCGGGCGTGGCGATCGGCTTTCAAAACTCCGCACGCTATGGCCTGCTGGTCTGGGTGCCGGTGCATTTCCTCTCGGGCAGCGCGGGCAACAAGTGGATCAGCATCGGGCTGCCGGTAGGCATGGCGCTGGGCGCGCTGGCCAGTGGCTGGATTTCGGACCGCTTCTGCAATGCGCGGCGCTCGGGCGTGATCGCGGCCTTCATGGGGCTGGCGATGGTGATGGCGCTCGGCATGTTTTTCCTGCCAAGGGGTCACGCGCTCGCGCTGCCGCTGCTGTTCCTCTGCGGCTTCTTCGCTTACGGCCCGCAATCGACCTTTTGGGCGCTCGCGCCGGATCTGCTCGGTCGGGCGCGGACTGGCACGGCTGTGGGCGTGATGAATTTTTTTGCCTACGCGATGGCCGGGCTCGGCGAGCCGATGATCGGCTGGGCGATCCAGCACAATCCCTTTGGCACCACGGGCGTGGAGAACACCGCGCTGGTATTTCCCCTCGTAGCTATCTTCGCGGCGTGCAGCGCCGCAGTCGCTCTGTTGATCCGCCGATGAGCACCGCTCGTGTCCA
Source organism: uncultured Opitutus sp. (assembly GCA_964480585.1). Lineage (GTDB taxonomy): Bacteria > Verrucomicrobiota > Verrucomicrobiia > Opitutales > Opitutaceae > ER46. The sequence goes on from CAYZPV010000006.1 coordinate 48,760, forward strand.
ACTCTTCCGCGGCCCCGGCCGCCCCTTTGAACTGCAGGAGCGGGCATTGCCCGCCACGCTTGGGCCGGGCGAGGTGCTGGTCGAGGTGTTGCTGGCCACGATCTGTGGCTCCGACCTCCACACCTACGAAGGCCGGCGGAGCGCGCCCACGCCGAGCGTGCTGGGCCACGAGGCGGTGGGCCGTGTGCTGGCCACGGCGCGTGCGGGCGTGCTGCCAGGCCAGCGCGTGACGTGGACGCTGGCCGATAGCTGTGGCGAGTGCCCGGCCTGCACGGACTACCGGCTGCCGCAAAAGTGCCGCGAACTCTTCAAGTATGGCCACGCCGCGCTCGCGAGCGGCTCAGGGCTGAATGGAGGCTACGCCTCGCACATCGTGCTCCGCCGCGGCACCGCGATCCATGCGGTGCCGGAGGAATTGAGCGATGCCCTGGCGGCTCCGGCCAACTGCGCGGCGGCCACGGTGGTGGGTTTTCTGGACGGACTGCCCGCACCGTGCCGCGTGGCGCTGGTGCAAGGCGGGGGGCTGCTTGGGCTCTATGCCTGTGCGCTGCTGCGCGAGCGCGGGGTCGAGCGCGTCTTTTGCAGCGACGTGAGCGAGACGCGGCTCGCGCTGGTGGTGGAGTTTGGCGGCATCCCGGTGCGCGCCGAGGAAGCGGCGGAGCGCGTGCGCGCAGTCAGCGGCGATGGCGCAGACCTCGCGATCGAGGTGGCGGGCGTGGCGGCGGCGGTGCCGCAGGGGGTGGCGGCACTGCGGCCCGGCGGCCACTATATATGGGCTGGCATGGTGCACCCCGAGACGGCGTTGCAGCTGACCGGGGAGGAGGTGGTGAAAAAGTGCCTGCACATCCGCGGCGCGCACAACTACGCCCCCCGCGACCTCGAGGCAGCGCTGGCGCTTCTGGCGCAGACGTATCGTAAGTATCCCTACGAAAAACTGGTGAGCCCGCCGCTGCCGCTGGAGCGGCTCGACGATGCCTTCGCTCTTGCGCAGCGGAGGGAGTGGCTCCGCGTGGCAGTGAAACCGTAGTGGTCGCCGTACACACTCCCTCTTCTTCGCTATGACGCTCGATCTCCCGAGTTATATCGCTGGTGAAGCCGCTCCCGACAACGGCGGCCGAATCCTGGTAAGGAATCCCTGGAACGGGGCGGTCGTCGGCTCAGTGGGCCGGATCGACCGCGCGCAACTCGATGAGGCCATCGCGCGGCACCTTGCCGGAGCGCCCGCGCTCACGCGTTTTCAGCGGAGCGAGATACTCACACGCGCGCGCGGGCTGCTGGAGGCACGGCGCGAGGAGTTTGCGCGCTTGATCACGAGCGAGTCGGGGCTGGCGCTGCGCGAGACGCGCTACGAGGTGGGACGCGCGTGCGATGTGTTGATGTTTTCGGCAATGGAGGCGCTGCGGGATGACGGGCAGGTCTACTCGTGCGACATCTCGCCGACAGGCAAGGCGCGCAAGATTTTCACCACGCGCGAACCGTTGCCGCTCGTGGCGGCGATCACACCTTTCAACCACCCGCTCAACCAAGTCGCGCACAAGCTTGCTCCCGCCATCGCTGTCGGCGCGCCGACGATTCTCAAGCCCTCGGACAAGACTCCGCTCACCGCGGTGAAGTTTGCGGAACTGCTGTACGAGGCGGGGCTGCCCGGGGCGCTGCTCAGCGTGGTTTTCGGCGAGCTTGACGAGGTCGTCCGGCCGCTGATTCGCGATGAGCGGGTGGAGCTTGTGACGTTTACTGGCAGCGCCGCAGTGGGGCGCGAAATCGCCGCCACGGCGGGCTACAAGAAGACCTGCCTCGAACTCGGCGGCCACTCGCCACTACTCGTGCTCGAAGATGCCGATCTCGACCTCGGGGCCAAGCTCGCCTGCGAAGGCTGCTTCCGCAACAGCGGCCAGCGTTGCACCGCGGTGCGTCGCATTCTCGTGCACGAGCGCGTGCTGGCGACTTTCACGGAGCGATTCGTGGCAAAGGCGCGCGGCTACCTGTGCGGCGATCCTGCCGATGAGGCCACGGTGGTGGGTACCGTGATCGACGAGGTGGCGGCGCGTGCGCTCGAAGGCGCGGTCGGTGAGGCCGTCGCCGCCGGGGCGCGAGTGGTGCTTGGCGGGCAGCGTCGCGGCGCGCTGCTGGAGCCGACGATCCTCGCCGATGTGCCCCGCTCGGCAGGACTCGCGACGCGGGAGTGCTTTGGGCCGCTTGCGCCTATCTTTGCCATTCGCGATCTCGAAGATGCCATCACCCTCGCCAATGCCACCCCCTACGGGCTTTCCAGCGGCGTCGTCACGCAATCACTCGAGGCCGCCACGCGCGCAATCAAGGGCATCCGTGCCGGCACGGTGAATGTTAACGAGGTCCCTGGCTACCGCCTCGAGCTTTCGCCCTTTGGCGGGATCAAGGATAGCGGGCTCGGCATCAAGGAAGGCGTCACTGAAGCCATGAAGTTCATGACCACGGTGAAGACCTTCTCGCTTCCCTGGTAGCAGCCGCCTCGACCTTCGCACCGAGGGGCATCGTCACGGCAAAGTTTCTCTAACGCCAATAAAATGGCATCTAAAAGCAATAAGCTTCAACCCCATGAGCTCCCTGTATCCTCGCCGCTCGGACGGCCGCCTGTTCCTGACCCTTGTCAGTTTTCTCCTCGCTTGTAGCTTTTCCCTCGTCGCCTCCGGCCAGCCGGTAGGCGGCGCTGCCACGATCTCCGGATCGGTGCGGCAGGCCGGCACCGATGCCTATCTCGAAGGCGCACAAGTGACGCTCGTCGAGACGGGCTTCACGACCTTCACCGATCGCACGGGCGCGTTTCGCTTCCCCATCGTGGCGCCCGGTACGTACACGCTGCGGATCGACTACACCGGTTTGTTGCCCAAGCAGGAGAAAGTCGAAGTTGGCGTCGGCCGCGTCGCCGAGCTGGCGGTCGCCTTGCAACGAGACGTGGTGCAGCTCGAGGCCGTGACTGTGGCTGGCACGCGCGAGGGAAATGCGGCTGCGATCACGCGCCAGCACCAGGCGGATAATGTCGTGAACGTCGTCTCGACGGATGCCTACGGCAATGTCGCCGACGGCAACATCGGAAACTTCATGCAAAAGCTGCCTGGGGTAGGCACGATCTCTTCGGCGGGAGACATCGTGGGTATCAACATCCGCGGCATCCCGTCGGAGATGAGCAGCGTCACGCTCGATGGCACGCGCATGGCGGCGGCGTATGCGGGCTCCAATCCCCAGGGCGACCGCGCCGTCTCGGTCGGTGAGATCCCTTCGGAATTCATCAAGGAGATCGAGCTGCACAAAGTGCTCACGCCCGATCAATCGGCCGATGCGATCGGCGGGGCCGCCAACCTGGTCACCAAGTCCGCGCTCGACTACAAGAATCCCGTTTTCACCTACCGTGCTGGTGGCAACATCAATACCTACCGCCTCCGGAAATGGGCGCCCACCGCTTCCCTGAGCTATCTCACGAAGGCAGGCGCGAGCGAGAAGCTCGGCATGGCATTCATCGCCAGCTACAGCGGTTCCGACAATACTCGTGATCGCGCGATCATGCGGCACGTGGATTTCGATGCCAAGATCACGCAACTCGCGCTGCTTGACGACGAACTGCCCCGGCAGCGCGCGGGCGCCAGCCTGAAGTTCGATTACCGGCCCTCTGCCTCGCTGGATCTCTTTCTCAGCCTCTCCCATACCTACTACTCCTACTACTCGCGCAGGCATAGCGTGACGATCACCGCGGCCAATAGCCGCCGCATCGCCGACTATGCCCTGGTGAGCCGCGCGCAGACCGAGGCCGGTGTGCAGCCGCGCAGCACATCGAACCAGGTGGCCGGCATCGCGCCGGGCTTCGATGAGGGCTACACCGAGTTTCTCGGGCCCAACATCGCCAACAACAACGCTGACGGCGAGCGCCAGTCGTGGCAGTATCGTTTCGAGGCGGGCGGCAAGCTCAAGCTGGCCGGGGACCAGACCCTCTGGGCAAAGGGTAGCTTCAACCCCACTACGTACGACGAGCATTACAAGGGCTTCAATGTCCGCTTCACCACCGGCTCTGCCGTCGCCAATCGCCGCGTGGGCATCGGGATTGATACCAGTCGCGACCCCTCCCGGCCCTATGTGACTCAGACCTACGGCCCCAACATCGGGCCGGGCAGCGACCCGGCGCTTTGGACGGGCACACTGTTCACGGAGCCTGAGCACATGGAAGATGAGATCGCGGCGGCGTCCCTCGACTATGAAAAGCGTCTCTCTGGCCTGCGCTTTCCGGTGAAGGTGAAAACCGGGGTGAACTTCCGGCAGCAGAACCGCACCAACAATCTCTTCGACCGCGAGTTTGCCTATACCGGGCCCGGTGGCATCGGAGCGTTTCGAAAGGACGGAGATAGCTACGCGGTGTTCAAGGGCGCCACGGGCCTCGCGTTTGAAAAATACGACTACTTCAAGGCGCGCGCCGAGTACGACAGCAATCCCGCCGCGTTTACCGAGAATATGGGAGCCCAAGTCCGCGCTTCGAACGACATCCGGGAAAACGTAGCGGCGGCATATGCGATGGGCACGGGCCGCATCGGCCCGGTGACGGTCCTCGGGGGCGTTCGCATGGAAGACACCGAGCTGCGGGTGCGCGGCGATCTCGACGATCCGCGGCAGCCCAACGTGCGGCAGGTGACGCGTGAGGGCGGGTATCGGAATTATTTTCCCAACCTGATCCTCCGCTACTCGCCCAAGGCCAATCTGGTGGCGCGCGCCGCGTACTCGAGCGGCATCACGCGCCCCGCATTTTCCGATCTCTACCTCACCACCTCGGTGAATCCCAATGCCGGGCCCAACGGCACCGTGCGTCAGGCCAATCCCAACTTGAAGCCCCAGTACTCCGACAACTACGATATTTCCCTCGAGTATTACCTCGAGCCGGCGGGTGTCGTATCGGCGGGCTATTTCTACAAAGATATCAAAGACTTCATCAGCCGGCAGATTACGTCGATCCCCGATGGCCCCTACGCGGGCTTCGATCTCGATACGCGCGGCAATCTCGGCACGGCCACGGTGGAGGGTTTCGAGCTCAACTACTCGCAGCAGTTCCGCTTTCTGCCCAAGCCGTTCGATGGGCTTTCGGCCTTTGCGAACTACACGCACATCACGACGAAGGGCAGCTATGCCGATGGTGCCGACGACCTCCTGCGCTTCATACCGGAGAACTTCAATTTCGGGCTGTCGTATGCCTGGCGAAAGTTCGAAGTGAGGGCATCCTACAACTACCAGAGCGACTACCTCACGGTGTATAATGCGGACCCTCGCCTCCGTGAGAGGCTGGACTCGGTGGGGCTGTGGGACTTCAACGCTCAGTACCAGCTCTCGCGGCGCTTCCGGTTCTTCGTCGACGTTAACAATGCCTTCAACGCGTTCCCCGATGCCTACTATAGCGGCCAGGATCGCAAGCGCGTGGTCGTTGCGGAATCGTTTGGCACTCGCATCAGTGTGGGCGTGAGCGGACGCTTTTGACCATGATACCCCGTCGCATCCTCCCGGCCTCGCTGGCGCTGGCAATCGCGGGCAGCCTGGCGCTTGGAACACCGTCTACTCAGGCCGCGCAGGGCCGGGGGCTGATCGCTCATTGGCCGTTTGACGTGGACTACTCGAGCTCGGTCAATGGGCCCAGCTATGGCGGCGAGCCGCGCGGTGGGGCGCTGGTGTCGATCGATCGCACTGCGGGTGCGGCCCACGTGGGGGGCGGAGCATTGCGGATCACCAGCGGGCGGCGTTCGAGCGAGCGTGGTTACGTGGCGGTGGAAAATCCTCTATGGGGAGAGGGCGGTACGGGCGTGCTGTGTGTGGCAGGATGGTTCAAGCTGCAGGATATCGGCGGCGATGGCATGGATGGGACCAATCTGGTGTGCGAGACATTTCCCACGCTCTCGTCCTTCGGGCTCGGGGCGCGCACGGTGGCGGGCAAAAAGGTGGCGACATTTCGCTTTCGCACATTGGACTACCGGATGTACTCCGAAGCGCCGACTTCGGAGGCATCGACACCGGCGACGCTTCGGCCGGAGCACACCCGAGTCACTCCTGGCATCGTGCCGGTCGCCGTGGGCGAGTGGCAGCATGTCGCCGTCGTGTGGAATGGGCCGGCCGGGCGCATCCGTTTCTACGTGCGCGGGGAGCTCGAGCGGGAAATCGTGATCCCAGAGGGGGCGCGGATCGAGTACGCTCGTGGTCTGCATATCGGCACCAATCGGATCGGGAGCGGGTCGGACTGGGACGGATGGATCGACGATCTCGCCGTGTACGACGTCGAGCTCACGGCCAGGCAGATACGCGCGCTGGCGGCGCGGAGCTTCGAGAGTCGCGAGGTGTCGGCCGCAAATGTCCTCGCTGCCGTGCGTGATGACACGGCGCCGGCGGTGAGGGCGAAGGGGGCATTTGTGCTACCGGCCGTGCCCGCACCGGAGAGCGCCGCAGTGGGGCCGCTGATCGGCCACCTCAGCGATCGCGAGGCGATCGTGTGGGCACGCGTGCCGCAGCGTGGCACGTACCGCGCGAGGGCGGTCTCGATGGATGGTCGCCACACGGTGCGCGCGACCGCGGAGGCGAAAGCAGAGGCGGACTGGACGCTGCATTGGAAGCTCGCGAGTTTGAAACCCGCGACGGACTACCGGGTGACGTTCGAGCCACCCGCGGACAGCCGCCACCCGCTGGAGCCGCTGACGCTGCGTGTGCCTCCTCCGGCCGAGCTGGCGGCAAAGGTATCGCTCGGCTTTGGCTCGTGCGCCGACTACCCCGACTCTCCGGTTTGGGCGCAGATCGCGGCGGAGTGCCGCGATGGGATGGTGCTTCTGGGCGACACCCCTTACATCGACACCACGGAGCTGCGCTGGGTACGCTGGGCTTACCGGCGTTTTTCGAGCGCGCCGAGCTTCGCGGCGGCGTTTCGGCAGATACCCTTCTGGGGCACATGGGATGACCATGATTTTGGGCGCAACGACTCCGATGGCACTTTGCCGGGCAAGGAGCTTTCGCGGCAGGGTTTTGTGGAATACAGACCAAATCTGAATGCAGGTGAGGACGGGCAGGGCGTGTACACGCGCTTTCGCCGGGGGCCGGTGGAGGTGTTTGTCCTCGATACGCGTTGGTTCTCCAAAACGGAGAAATCCTGGGCCGACCCGACCCAGCCGACGCTGATCGGCCTGCGGCAATGGGAGTGGCTAAAGGCAGGCCTGCGCAGCTCCACTGCCACCTTTAAGGTGCTTGCTTCGGGCATCATCTGGGATGGCAAAGCCGGGTCGACGGAGAGCGATGCGTGGGGCACCTATGCTCACGAGCGCGACGCGCTTTACCGCTGGATCGGTGAGAATCGGATCTCCGGCGTCGTCCTCGTCGGTGGCGATATCCATGTCTCGCGGCACATGAAGTACCCGACCAAGCGCGAGGTCGGCTATGACCTCCATCAATTCATCGTATCGCCGCTGGGTGATCGCGTGCTGCCCAAGCTGGGGCCGCCCTCTCGCACAGTGGTGCAATCCGCCGCCGAACCGTGGGTGTTTATGAAACTCACCGCCGATAGCACGCAGCCGGTGGCCACGCTGCGCGCGGAGTGGATCAATCGCGACGGGCGGAGAATTTTCGAAGCCGTGCTCGATGCGAGCCAGCTCGAGCGGCGCGAGTGAGGCGCAGCCTCGTCAACCAGCGGGCGGAGGCGGCGGCAGATCTTTCTTCGCGTCGGGCGGGAGATCCTTGAGGAGATTTTGCAGGCCTTCGTCGGAGATGCCGTGGCTCACGCTCACATTGTAGCGCTCGCGGAGGAATTGCTCGACGGAGATCCAATCGTTGTTCCAGCGCACCCGCCCGGTCCAGGCGCAGAAGGTGACAAATTCCTCCATCCGCCGGACGTGCTGGGCCTTTTCCTGGAGCTGGTCGATGAGTTGCTTCTGCTCGCCCTCGAAGCGCCGCTGCTGGCCCATCGCGGCGGCAAGAAAGACCGCGGTCGCGAGGCACACGCCCATGAAGACATTCAGGTAGAACATCTGCTCGGCCGGCGGTTGATCGCGCAGCGGGCCGCCACCGGCGAGCACCGCGTCGAATGCAAAGAGCCCCAGCACGCTGCCGAGCGTCACAGGCACCGAGGGCACGAAGCGCACCGCGGCCCAGACGAGCAGCGGGAAAGCGCAGATCAAGGCGACCGGCAGTGGCAGCCCGGAGATTGCCCAGCGGCCTGGCCCAAAGGCGCCCACCAGGAGGGTGAGGGTCGTCAGGGCCGCGAGTTCTCCGTAGTCGGCGGCCTGGGTGACGGGGCGGCGCCACCGGCTCCAAGCGATGGCCACGGGGACGGTGACGAATTGGGCAAACACATTGGCCGCGTACCAAGCGGAGGCGGCGGACCAGAGTTGGTCGGGCTTCAAGAGCCCCGCAGTCTCCAGGGCGAGCATGCCCATGGCGGTGCCGAAGGGCTGGAGGAGAAGGAGCTCTGCTAGGATGAGCTGTACCACATCGGTCAGCCGGTCGAGCTCGAGCCGGCGGCCGAGGCGATCGTAAAACCACCAGCCCGCGAGCGCCGCATCGAGGCCGTTGCCCGCCGCCATCAGCAGGCTGGAGGTGAGGGGGAGTTTATCCGCGAGAGCGATGCCCAGTTCTCCCACGAAGATAGCCGGGGCGACCCGCACTCCCCAAAACAGCGAGGTCAGCAACGAGAGGCCGGCAGGTATATAAAGCACCCACGACACATTGGCTACTTCGGCCGAAATGGTGATGCACAGCCGCCCCGTCACATAATAGAGGACGGCGATGCCGATCCCGAGGATCGGCCAAGCCCATTTCGAGCGAACATCGTGCATGCAGGGAATTGAAATTTTCAGACTGAAAAAACCTGCAACTGGAAAGAATACGTAGGGTGCGATTGTTTTACCTGAATCGAGCGCCTCGCTGTGCGAGCTCCACGCTGGCGAAATCGCGAAAGTCGCGCACGGTGCGGCATGATACCGTTTTCGGTCCTTGATCTGGCGCCCATCGTACAGGGCGGCGATGTTGCGGACGCGCTCCACCGCTCGCGCGATCTCGCGCAGCATGCGGAGCGGCTGGGCTATCGTCGCTACTGGCTGGCCGAGCATCACAACATGCCGGGTATCGCCAGCGCCGCGACCTCGGTGGTGATCGCTCATGTGGCTGCGGGCACCTCGACCATCCGCGTGGGCTCGGGCGGCATCATGCTGCCCAATCACCCGCCGCTGGTGATCGCCGAGCAGTTTGGCACGCTGGCGGCGCTCTTTCCGGGGCGCATCGATCTGGGACTCGGTCGCGCGCCCGGCACCGACCAGCTCACCGCCCAGGCGCTGCGGCGCGGCAGCAGCACCAGCGCAGATACGTTTCCCGAGGATGTCGTGGAGCTGCAAAACTACCTCCGGCCGCCGCGTCCTGCCGGCGCGGGGTTTTCGGCCCGACAGGCGGTGCACGCTGTCCCGGGGGTGGGTACGGAGGTGCCTATTTGGCTGCTTGGATCGAGCCTCTTTAGCGCGCAACTCGCGGCGGCGCTGGGTTTGCCGTTTGCCTTCGCCTCGCATTTTGCGCCCGACCATCTGGAGGAGGCGCTCGCGCTCTATCGCGAGAAGTACCGCCCTTCGGCGCGCTGGCCCAAGCCCCACGCGATGGCCTGCATCGGCGTGTACGCGGCCGACACGGATGCGGAGGCGGCCCGGCTCTTCACGTCGTTGCAGCAGAGCTTTGTCGCGCTGCGGCGAGGCCGGCCGACTCCTTTGCCGCCCCCGGTGGACTCGATGGCGGGGCATTGGTCGGCCCCGGAGCGGGCGATGGTGGAGCACTCCTTTCGCGAGACAATCGTGGGCGCGCCCGACACGGTGGAGCGGGGGCTCGCGGCCTTCCTTCAACGCACCGGTGTCGACGAATTGATGGTCAACACGGCGATGTACGACCACGCGGCGCGCGTGCGCTCCTTCGAGATCCTCGCCGCAGTTCGGGATCGACTCGGCGCAGCCCACCCGGAACTTTGCTCTCAATCATGACCGCGCCCTGGAAAAAACCCGCGCCGGATGCCGCGCCTTCGACCAAGCTCACGCCGGCTAGCATCGCGTGGGCCCGCAGCCGGGCAAAAGCCGCGGGCCGCCGCTACCCCAATCTCGTCGACAATATGGCTGCCGCGCGTCGGCAGCGCGAGGCAGCCGCAGCCGAGGGCGATGCCCCACCGCGCCGCGACGGCCCCTAGGTGCACGAGTGCGAGTCTGAAGCGTCAGTTTTTCGCCGCAGTCGTCTCACCCGGCGCCACCGCCGGCGGAGCTTGAAACAGCTCCACGACTTCGATCGGCGGCCCGTGCTCCTTGTCTTGCGGGATCACGAAGTACGTACGCCGGCACTGAGGGCACGCCGTGATCGTCTCGGGCGTAGGCCCGCTCGGCGGACCGGAGCGGCCTTGGAGCGCGACCGGGTGGCCGCAGGGGCAGTGCCACGAGGCGCACGAGCCCAGCACCGAGGCGAAAGCGGCGCGCCCCTGCAACGAGCGGAAAGGTATTTTGCGGATAGGCTGCGGCACACGTTCTCCTTTCGACCACGTTAGCCGTAATGGCAGATTCGCAAACGGCTTTGCCTTCACGGAGGCTCGGGTATTTCGGAAGCAGCGCAGATTGAAACCTTTCCGACCCGCACAGCTTTCTCCATAACGTCTCTTTTCCCCTTCATGAAAAAGCCCACGCGAGAGGAACGCCAGCGCATGTGCACGAGCAAGCGACGCTACGCTTCGCAGGGAGATGCACTCGATGCCGCGGCGCTCACGGGCACGGAGCGGCGACGCTCGGCCTATCTTTGCCCGATTTGCCGCCGCTGGCACCTCACCTCCCGATGACGCGCTTCGGTGCGCGACTTTGGTTGCGCACGGGCGCCGGCGGTTTTGAGTGAGGGTATGGCGAATCGTGAACTCGTGATCGGCTTCGATGCCGACGACACCCTCTGGCACAACGAAATCATCTTCGAGCGTGCCCATGAGCGCTACCGCGCCAGGCTCGCTCAGTATCATGATGCGGCCACCGTCGATCGCACGCTTTTCGAGACCGAGATGCGCAACCTCGATCTCTACGGCTACGGTATCAAGGGCTACACGCTCTCCGCGATCGAGACAGCCATCCAGCTCACCGAAGGGAAGATCAGTCCTCAGGAGATTCAGGAGCTGATTGCGCTCGGGCGCGAGATGCTGGCGCATCCCATCGAGCTGCTTGAGGGAGTGCAGGAGACGCTCGCGGATTTTGCCCCGAAGCACCGGCTGATCCTCATCACCAAAGGGGACTTGCTCCACCAGGAGCGTAAGATCGCAGCCTCCGGCCTCGGGGCGTATTTCAGCGGCATCGAGATCGTGTCCGAGAAAAATGAAGGGACGTACACGACGATCTTTCGCCGCCATCAGATCGAGCCCGCGCGTTTCCTGATGGTGGGCAATTCGCTCAAGTCCGACATCATGCCTGTGCTGGCCCTCGGTGGCGCAGGGGCGCACGTGCCCTATCAGTACCTCTGGGCAGCCGAGCATGTGGAAAAACTCCCGGCCAATACAGGCCGACTCTTCTCCCTGAAGACGCTGCGCGATCTGCGCGAGGTAGTGGTGGAGCTGACTGGGAGGTAAGGGCCGCGAGCGCGGTTGCCCGGCCGGGCCGTCCTCCGGCGCAGCGACGTTGAACTCCGGCGCGTTTGAGTTTCACTGGAGGGATGACGCGCTTTCTCCTCTCCCTCGGGTTTCTTTGCGGCCTCTCTTTCGCCTTCGCCGCGGCGTCCGGCTCGGTGGCGTTTGTCGACGTGTCGGTGCTGCCGATGGATACCGAGCGCGTGCTGACGGGCCAGACTGTCATCGTGAAGGGCGATCGCATCGTGGAGGTCGGGCCCGTGGCAAGCGTGCGCGTGCCGGAGGGCGCGCAGCGGATCGATGGACGCGGGAAATTTCTCATCCCTGGCCTTGCTGAGCTGCACGGTCACAATCCGCCGCTCGGTTCGTCGAAGCAGTATTTCGAAGACGTGTTTTATCTCTTCGTCGCCAATGGAGTGACGACCGTACGCAGCATGCAGGGCTTTGCCGGCCAGCTCGAGTGGCGTGAGCGGGCCCGCAAAGGCGAGATCATCGCGCCCACGCTCTATCTCGCCGGCCCCAGCTTCAGCGGCCAGTCGGTGCCCTCGCCTCAGTCGGCCGTCGATCGAGTGCGGGCGCAGAAGGCCGAGGGTTGGGATCTTCTCAAGATTCACCCTGGCATCAAGCCCCCGGTCTATGCCGCGCTCGCAAAAACCGCGAAAGAGGTGGGCATCGAGTTTTCCGGCCATATCCCGGCCGAGGTGGGCCTAGTGGAGTGCATCAAGCAGGGCCAGCGCACGGTGGATCACTTGGATGGATATCTCGAGCACCTGGCGGCGAAGGATGGCCCGATCGATCCCGCAAAGCTGGCTGAGATCGTGAGTTTCTCCCGGGAGTCGGGCGTGTGGGTGGTGCCCACCATGCCGCTGTGGGAGGTGATCCTTGGCGCATTGGACCCAGTCCAGATCGAGGCGTATCCAGAGCTCAAGTACATGCCCCGCGCGGTGCGCGATAGTTGGAGGCGGAGCTACGCCGCCCGCCAGGCCAGCCCCAGCTTCAATCGCGAGCAGGCTCGCCGCATCGCGGAAAATCGCAAGGTGCTCCTGAAGGCGTTGCACGATGGGGGTGTGCGGATCATCTTTGGCACCGATGCGCCTCAGCAGTACAGCGTGCCGGGCTTTTCGATCCACCGCGAGCTGGCGGCGATGCGCGCGGTGGGCATGTCGAACTTCGCCGTGCTCCAGTCGGCGACGAAGAATGTCGGCGAGTACTATCGGCAAGTGGATGCCTTTGGCACCGTCGCCGCCGGGCAGCGCGCCGATCTTGTGCTCCTTCGTGGCAATCCGCTGGACGATCTCGGGCATGTGGCCAGGCGCGCGGGGGTGATGGTGCGCGGCCGCTGGCTGGCGGAGGCCGATATTCAGGCCGGCCTGGCGCAGATCGCAGCCCGCGGGGCGGAATGAGGGAGGCCTCCGGTTTTGGGCCAGCGTTGGTGGATTACCTCAAATTCTGTTGAAGATGCGATAGCGGGTTTTGCGGGCATGGTTGTCGTGCCGGGTGAGCATGAGCGTTCGCAACTGCAATCTGCCCTGGCACTCGATGGTGGTGACGGATCGGGGCGACGTGCTGCCGTGCGGCTACGGTGCCGGGTCGGTGGGTAATCTGCGCGAGCAGGATCCCGATGAGGTTTGGAATGGCGAAACGATGCAGTCCCTCCGGGCCTCGATTCTCTCGGGCCGGGTGCATCCCGTGTGCAAATCCTGCGAGTGTCCGCACCAGCAGCGGCTGCGGGCGCCTGGGCCGCTCGAGCCGCGGGCGCTGATTGGTGACGAGCTGGCGGAGGCTTTCGACGAGGAATGGTATCTCGATCGCTACCCCGATGTGGCGCAGGCGGTGCGCAGGTGGCGTTTCGCTTCCGGTTTTGAGCATTACGCCAGGCAGGGCCAGCTCGAGGGGCGCGAATTTCACCTGCGTTCGCGGCACGAGCTTCCCGCCAGCGCCGCCGTGCGCAATGCAAACCTTGCCCTGCTGGAGCGCGCGCGCTGGGCCACCCGGCTGCGATCCCAGCCGGTCGATATCGTGCTGCAGGTCGCTGCAGTCTCGTCGCTCCGCGAGGCTGCGTTGCCGCATGGCGGCGTGCCCGGGAGGCCGACGCAGCACATGCCGCTCTCGATTTTCGAGCGGCTGCTTCCCTTTGTCGCCACCGCGGCGCGTGTCGTGGCGGGCGGATCGGGCGAGCCTCTCCTCGCCCCCGTCTTCTGGCGCTTGGTACAGCACTACGCCGACCGTGAGGATCTATTCATCCGCGCGAGTTCCAGCGCTTACCTCTCCAGCCCTGACTCCGCTCGGAGGCTGCTCGATTCCGGGCTCAAGGAGATTTGCTTTTCCCTCGATGCCGCGACGCCCGAGACGTACGCCAGGTTGCGTGGTGGCGACCTTCTGCACTCGCGTCGCGGCATCGAGGCGATGTGTGCGGAGCGCCGGGTGCATTGGCGACGCTCCCTGGAGATCTACATCGGCATGACTCTCGTGGAGGACAACATCGCGGAGGCCGCGGCCTTTGTGGAGCTGGCTGCGGAGCTTGGCGTGGATGGCGCGATCTTCTCCTCGGCCTTTCCTCCCGGTGTTTTTCCGACGAAGACCGACGGCCAGGGATCTTCGGATGCGTGCGCGCGGCAGTCGCCTTCGCCCCACCTCGCGCGTGAGAGCCTGGATCGCGCGCGGGCTCGGGCGCTCGCGCTCGGCATCGCCCTCCAGTTTCAAGGCGGCGCGCATCGCTACCTCAGCGATCCCGTGCTTGAGGTCGCCGCCTGCGAAGTGCTCGAGCCCGCGACCACCCGCACCGCCTGAGGGGAATAACCATTCGGTGAATTCGGCTTTCCTGTGCGGGCCCGGGTAGGCAAGCTGCTGTACCCGTTCATGAGCACCCCCGATCCCACCCGCCGGACATTCTTAAAATCGACTGCGCTGGCCGCGACGGCTGCGGTTGCCTTTCCTCACGTGATGCGCAGCCAGGGTGGCGTCTCGCCCAATAGCCGGCTGAATATCGCGTGCATCGGGGTCGGCGGCCGGGGCAGCAACGCCGTCGCAGCACTCAAGCACGAGAATCTCGTGGCCTTCGCGGATGTGGACGAGGCGCGTGCCGCCAAGACGTTTGCGAGCCATCCGGCGGTGCGCCGGTTCCAAGACTACCGGCAACTGTTCGACAAGGTGGGCAGCAATATCGATGCGGTGACGATCTCCACGCCCGATCATATGCACTTCCCCATCGCGATGGTCGCCATGGCGCTGGGCAAGCACGTCTTTGTGGAGAAGCCCATGGCGCATACCGTCGAGGAGGCTCGCATCCTCGCCAGGATCGCGCGTGAGAAGAAGCTCGCGACCCAGATGGGTAATCAGGGCCACGCGGCCGAGGGCACCCGGCTGCTCCGGGAGTGGTATCAAGCCGGCATCCTCGGCGAGGTGCGCGAAATCCATAGCTGGACAAATCGCCCGATCTGGCCCCAAGGCGTGAAGACCGCGCCCGATCACAGCACACGCATCCCCGTCGTGCCCAAGTCACTCAATTGGGATGTGTGGCTCGGTGTCGCCGCGCAGCGGCCTTACGATCCCGCCTACGCCCCGTTTAACTGGCGAGGCTTCTGGGACTTTGGCACCGGCGCGCTCGGTGACATGGGTTGTCACCAGATGGATGGCGGTTTCTACGCGCTCGACCTTGATGCTCCCGTGAGCGTCGAGGCCATGAGTGCAAATGCCACCGCGATCAGCGCCCCCACCGCTTCGGTGGTGACGTATGAATTCGCCGCGAAGGGCAGCCGCCCGGCGCTCACGTGGAAGTGGTATGATGGCTCGATGCGGCCTGCGCTTGGGCCGTGGTTCGAGGAAGGCCGGCATATGCCCGATAACAGCACGTTCATCGTCGGCTCCAAGGCCGCTGTGATGGCCGATGCCAATTACTTCACCATCCGGATCGTGCCGGAGACGAGGATGCAGGAGCTTGCGCCCTCGCTGCCGGCCAAGACCATCCCGCGCATCCCCAATGGCGATCACTTCCGCGAGTGGGCCGAGGCCTGCAAGGGCGGCACGCCCGCTGGCGCCAATTTCGACTACTCTGCGCGGCTGACGGAGATGGTGCTGCTCAGCAATGTCGCGATCCGTGCCCAGCGGAAGATCGAGTGGGATTCGGCCGCCATGAAGGTCACCAATGTCGCCTCGGCCAATCAGTTTCTCACCAAGGAGTATCGCCCCGGCTTTGGGGTCTGACGGGGTGCCCTGAATTTTTTATCGCGAGGGACTCTGTCAGCGGTGCATCGTGAGCAGCGCATGACCCCACTCGTCCAACGTCTCGCAGGCAAGTACGCGCTCGTCACCGGCGGCGGCTCCGGCATCGGCGCCGCCATCTCGCGGCGTCTCGCGGGCGAGGGCGCACACGTCACGATCCTCGAGGCCCGGGAGGATGCGGGCGCGGCAGTCCTCGCTCAGATCAGGGAGGCGGGTGGAGCGGCGCGCGTCATCGCGGCCGATGTCTCCGACACCGGCGCGATGCGCGCCGCTTTCGCGCAGCTCGAGATGCTAAACATCCTCGTGAACAATGCGGGTATCGCTCACGTCGGTAATGTCGTGGGTACGCAGCCGGAGGACTTGGACCGCATCTACTCGGTCAATGTGAAAGGCGTCTATCACGGTTTGCACTTCGGCGTGCCCAAGCTCCTCGCGGCTGGCGGCGGCGCGATCGTGAATCTCGCTTCGATCGCCTCCAAGATCGCGTTGGCCGACCGGTTTGCCTACGGCATGAGCAAGGGCGCGGTGTTGACGATGACACTCTCGGTCGCACGCGATTTCGTGGACAAGGGCGTGCGGTGCAATTGCGTCTGCCCGGCGCGCGTGCACACGCCTTTTGTCGACGGCTTCATTGCCAAGACCTATCCCGGTCGGGAGCAGGAGATGTTTGCCAAGCTTTCCGCGGCGCAGCCGATCGGCCGCATGGGGCAGCCGGATGAGATCGCCGGCCTGGTGGCCTACCTCTGCTCCGACGAAGCGTCGTTTGTTACCGGCTCCGCGTACGATATCGACGGCGGAGCGACACTTCTACGCTAAGCGTAGCGGTGGACTCTGCGGCCACCGTGGTTGCAAAAATGTCCACGCCTTCGATTGAAGGAGTAATTTTACGCTGGGCGGCGGCGTGAATTGCCTCGTGGCATAACGAGTGCTCAAATCGCGGCGCGTGTTTTGGTGGCTTCGCACCTCGTCCCGGTTTCTTTCGGCCCTGCTTCTGCTGGGCGGCAGCGTCTGCGCGCACGCCCAGACGTACGATGTGTTGATCCGGGGCGGCCGAGTGCTCGATGGCACTGGCACGCCTTGGGTGCATGCCGATATCGCCATCACCGCGGAGCGCATTGTTGCGGTGGGCAGGCTTGGCGATGCCAAGGCCAAGACGCTTATCGATGCGACGGGCTTGTATGTCTCGCCGGGCTTCATCGATGGCCATTCGCACGCGGGCCCACAGCTCGCGCGCCGGGCGGTGCCACCTCCGCTTGCCCTGCTCACTCAAGGCATCACCACGGTGTTTGTGAATCCTGATGGAGGCGGGCCGACTGACCTCGAAGCCCAGCGGCGCGAGTTTAACCGCGCGGGCCTTCGTGTGAATGTCGCGCAGCTCATCGGCCACAATTCCGTGCGCAGCGCCGTGCTGGGAAGCGCGGATCGAGCGCCCAACGAGGAAGAGCTCGCCCGGATGGGCGAGCTGGTGCGGAAGGCATTCGACCATGGCGCCTTTGGCCTTTCGGCAGGGCCTTTCTACATGCCGGGTACGTTTTCCAAGACCGAGGAGCACATCGCCTTGGCCAGGATCGTGGCGCAGTACGACGGCTTCTACACCAGCCATGTGCGTGATGAAGCGGACTACACGATCGGCGTCGTCGCGGCCATCGACGAAGTGATCCGGGTGGCGCGAGAGGCTCGGCTCCCTGGGATCGTCACGCACATCAAGGTCCTTGGTCCCCGGGTTTGGGGCCAGTCGGGAGAGATCATCCGCCGCATCGATGCGGCTCGCGCTGAGGGCGTGGAGATCTTCGCCGACCAGTACCCCTATGAGGCCTCCGCGACGGCGCTCACCGCCGCGCTCGTGCCCGCCTGGGCGCAGGAGGGTGGGGTGGGCGCCCTCAAGGGGAGGCTCGCCCAGCCGGAGCAGCGCGCGCGCATCCGCAGGGAGATGATCGAGAATCTGGAACGCCGCGCCGGCGCGCGTAATATCCAGATCCGCAAACACGCCGCCAACCCTGCGCTCGAAGGCCGCCGGCTCGATGACATCGCGCTCGAAAAGGGTCTCGCTCCCATCGATGCTGCCATCGAGATGATCGTCGCAGGTGGCGCCTCGATCGTGTCGTTCAATATGACGGAGCAGGATATCCGCGCGTTCATGGTCCAGCCTTGGACGATGGTGTGCTCCGATGGGGAGCTCGTGCCCTTTGGCGAGGGTGTGCCTCACCCGCGCTCATATGGACCGTATCCGCGCGTACTGCGCCGCTATGTGCTGGAGGAGAAGGTGCTTACGCTCGAGCGGGCGATCCATGCGATGACTGGCTTGCCCGCCACGGTGTTTCGTGTGCGCGACCGCGGTGCGATCCGCCCCGGGGCGTATGCCGATCTCGCGATTTTCGATCTGGCCGAGGTCCGCGACCGTGCTACTTACGACAAACCTCACCAACTTTCCGAAGGTATGCGCCACGTCTTCGTCAATGGCCGCGCCGTCTTCAACGGCCGCCATGAAACGGGAGACCGGCCCGGCCAAGTGCTGCGCCGCCAGCGCCCCTGATTTCTCCAAGCACCAGCATCAACCTGACACCACCATGAAGCTCAAACCCAGCGTGACGCTCACGCTCGCCTCTGCCTTGGCGCTCTCCGGGCAGATCCTCGCCCAAACTGCGCCCGCGCCGGCACCCACCGCGCCGGCCGCCAATCCAGACGGAGCCCAAGTGATGGAAGCCTTTACCGTGACGGGCTCCAATATCCGCCGGCTCGACGAAGAGAAGATCCTGCCCGTCAGCATCCTGGACGCCGACGATCTCAGCCTGCGCGCGGTCTCCACGCCCGCCGAGCTGTTTGACACGCTCTCCATCGGCGGCCCCATCACCCTCGATGAGGGCAACTCGCTCGGCGCCGATGCGCGCGGCGACAATACCTCGATCAATCTCCGCGGTATCGGCTCCGGCAATACGCTTGTGCTGCTCAATGGCCGCCGGCTCCCGCCGCACCCGATCAGCCAGGCCGAGAGCGGCGTGCCCTCCCTCTCGACCAATATCAATCAACTCCCCTCCTCGGCCATCCAGCGCCTCGAAGTGCTTCGCGATGGAGCCTCCGCGATCTATGGCACCGATGCCGCGGCGGGTGTCGTGAATACGCTCACTCGCACACGGTACGACGGGCTCTCGCTGCGCCTCCGCGGCATGGTGACCCAGCATGGCGGCGCCAACGAGCGCAACGTCGAGATCACCCACGGCGAGAACTTCAACGGCGGGAAGAGCAACCTGCTCGTGACGTTCGATTACTTCCATCGCGATCCGCTTCTGGCGAGCCAGCGCGAGTTCTCGCGCAATCCCGATGTGCGCGTTACGCGCAATCTGCCGGCTCCTTGGAACGGTGTGCCGATCGTCGATAGCGCCGGCGCTACGGTGATCGACAACGATTTCGACAACCGACTCAGCGGCGACTCGAGCAACTTCGGTAATTTCGTGCGCGGTGCCTTTGACGCCTCCGGCACGTTCATCGGCTCCCGCCCCACCGGCAATCGGGGCATCGTCACTGCCTCAGGCAGCAATAATATGACGACAAGCACGGCGGGCGTCTTTTATCCGATCCCGCTGGCCGATGGCTCTGTGGGCTTCCGCCAGACGCTGCCCTCCCACAATCTCGACGATACCACCCAAGGCTGGTACTACAACCCGGCTGCGTACCGCCCGATCCTGCCCAAGACGGATCGCATGAATATCATGCTGTCGCTCAATCACGAGCTGGCCACCGGCGCGCGCCTCTTCAGCGAGTTCATGGGCTATCGGGCCGTGTCCATCACGGGCCGCCAGCCGACGGCGACCGATGCGGCTGTCGACCACAACATCTACGTGGGCGCCGACAATCCCTACAACCCCTTCGGGTCCCGCTTCTACCATGCCACGGGGGCCAACAATGCCGACGGCACTCCGCGTCTCGTCGGTACTCCCGCGGATGTGCTGATCGCTGCCTCGACCGGAGTCATTCCGAGCGACTTCAAGGCGCGCCGCATCACGGTGACGACCGAGGCCTATCGCTGGCTCACGGGCCTCCGCGGCAAGTTTGCGCGGGATTGGGATTGGGAATCAGCCGTGCTCTACGGGCGCAACAAGACCCGCGATGAGGAGCAGTTTGCCATCCGCGAGAGCCGCCTGCGTGCGGCCCTCCGAGAGTCCGATCCGGCGAAGGCCTTCAATCCTTTCGGCTACAGCTTCAAGCTGGTGCCGCAGGCCAATGCCACCAATCCGTACCTGATTCAGGTCGACCGGCCCTTCAGCAATGCTGAGACGCTGACGGCATCGCTCTACGATAACTTCGTGCGCGAAGGTCGCACCGAGCTTGCGAGCTGGGATGCCAAGGTAAGTGGCCGCGCCTTCGATTTTGACTTTCTTGGCGGAGAGCTCGGCTTCGCCACCGGAGCAGAGATCCGCTGGGAGTCGTACCGCGATTACCGCCCGCCCTATGCCGGCCGCAACCCCGCGGATGTGCCCTTCAATGGCAATGCCAACGATCCCACCAATCTGTTTTTCGGCCCTGCCGAGGACGACTTCATCGCGCTCAGTCCCAATGTGAATCTCTATGCGAATCGCACGGTCGCTTCCGCCTTCGGTGAAGTGCTCGTGCCGATTGTGGGCCAGCGCAATGCCTTCACCGGCGTCAAGGCGCTCGATCTTTCGGTCGCTGGGCGCATCGAGCGCTTCTCTGATTTCGGTCGCACGGCCAAGCCCAAGTTTGGCTTCGGCTATCGGCCCAATTCCTGGATCGTGGCGCGTACCTCGGTCAGTGGCTCCTTCCGCGCACCCAATCTGGTCCAGACCAATACCACGCCGCTCCAGCGCACCAGCTCGGGCGTCAGCGATCCGTATCGCTCGGATGTGACGGGGCTCAACGTCGATTCCAATGCCGCTCCGACGACATTCCGTCAGGGCAATGCCAACCTCAAGCCGGAGAGCTCGCGCTCGATATCCGGAGGCATCGCGGTGTCGCTGCCTTTCTATCGCGACTTCACGATCACGGTGGACTACTGGCGCATCAAGCTGCGGGATGTGATCGACGATGTGACGGCCGAGACCCAGCTCCTCCGCGACGAAGAGCTGCTCGATGCCGCCACGCAAAAGGCCCTCGCCGCCGGCACCCCGATCTCTCAGGTCAACCTGGGCAGCGGCACGGATGCCTACGCTGGCAATCCCCAAGTCGTCCGCGCGGCCCTTACTGCCGACGACATCAGCCGCTACAACGCCTTCAATGCCACCCGGCCCGCAGCCCAGCAGCGTGCTCCGGTAGGCTCTGTGCGCTCGATCGTGACTGACTACGTCAATCTCGCTGGCCGCGAGGCCGAGGGCATCGATGTCGGTTTCGAGTTCCGCCTGCCGAAGAAGCCGTACGGCCAGTTCACGTTGCGCGGAGATGCCACGTACCTGCTCACCTTCGAGACCGAGGACCAGCCGGGTGCAGCCAAGGTCAACAACATCAATCGCGATGGCCGCACGCGCGTGCGCGGTAATCTGGGCCTCACCTATCGCATCAATCGTTGGACGGCGGGTTGGTTTGCCACGTACTACGGCGGATTTGTCGATACCAGCGCATCCACTACGGCCGAGGTCTACGAAGCGCTAGGCCGCCCCGACTATATTTCGAGCTACGTTGATTCCGGTGGGGTGCGCCGTTACCGTTATTTGGTGACGTCGGCCGTCAATCACAACGCCTACGTCGACTACGCCTTGCCCCGCCGTCGCGACGCCCGGCTGCTCTCCAATATGTCGATCCGCTTCGGCGTGAATAACGTCTTCGACGCCGAGCCGCCGATTGCCGACGAGGACTATGGCTACCGTCGCGGTGCCGCCACCAATCCGCGTGGTCGCTCCTTCTACGGCCAGCTCACCAAGCGATTCTAAAAGCTTCCGCCGCGTCAGCGCTGACGCGGCGGATATCTCTGTCCCCGATCAAACCCCCGCGACGGCGCGTTGCTCTCCTCGACGCGCCGTCTTCATTTGTCGCCCGCGCGGTCTCCTGCTTGGCCCTCGCTCCCATGGTTTCCCTGCCCCGCTTTCTCGTCACATCGGCTGCCCTGCTGGCGTCGATCTCTGTCTGCCTCCGGGCCGGGGTGCCCGTGCCGCTCCGGCCGGTCACCGCTCAGCATGGCATGGTCGTAGCGGGCCATCCTGAGGCCGCCGCCGCCGGAGTCTCGACGCTCAAGGCGGGTGGCAATGCCATCGACGCCGCCATCGCAGTTTCGCTCGCGCTCGGCGTAGCTGAGCCGCACGGCTCCGGCCTTGGTGGCAAGCTGGTGCTCATCTATTACGACGCTGCGACCCGCAAGTCCTACGCCGTGGACGGTCTGGACGCCGCGCCCCACTCGCTTGCGGTGGAGCGAGTGCGCCGGCTCTCGCGCGACGAGCGCCGCGTCGGCTGGACGTCTGTGCTCGTGCCGGGCCTGCCCGCCGCCCTCGAACTTGCGCACCGCACCTGGGGCGCGCGGCCTTGGGCGGAGAACTTCGCCCCCGCTATCAAGCTCGCGCGAGAGGGCTTTCTCGTGTTGCCGAAAACGCGGGATCAATTTGCCGAGCAGGAAAAGAAACTGCGTGGCGGAGATCCCGAAATTGCGAAATGGTATCTGCCCCATGGGAAGCTCCCTCTGGCCGGCTCTCGCCTCGCCAACGAAGACCTTGCCCGCTCCCTTGAGTTGATCGCGAAGGAGGGTGCGGCAGCATTCTATCGCGGTACCATCGCCGCGGCGATCGTCGCTGGCTCCAGGCAGCACGGGGGCTTTATCGCGGCCGATGATCTCGCACGCTATCGGGCGCGGATCGTCGAGCCATTGGCGACGGAGGTCTTTGGCCACCAGATTGTGGGCGGCCCCGCGCCCACCTCAGGCGTCGCGCTGTACGCGACGATCCTTAAAGCGCTCGAGGCCGAGACTTGGGCCGCGGGCCCGCTCCGCACCGCTGAAAATTTGCACAAGGTAGGTAAAGTCTGGCAGCAGGTGCAGCCGCTGGTCTCCGCCCGTGTGGCCGATGTGCCGGGAGCTGCGGCGGAGGCGAAGCTACTCCTCTCGTCGGAGTCCATCGCCGACATCCGGCGCAAGGCCGGCCTCGCGCCGCGCTCTGCCGCGTGGTCGCCCGAGACGGTGCGCACGCTCGAGCTCGACTATGATGAAGAGCCGCTGGCCGCCTCTACGACGCACTTTGTGGTGGTCGACGGGAAAGGCAACGTCGTCAGCTGCACGCAGTCGACTTCACTTCACTTCGGCGCGGGCGTCGTTGCGCCCGGCACGGGTATCGTGCTCAATGATACGCTGAGCAATTTTGGCGTCTCCAACACGAAAGCGGTCAATATGGTCGCGCCCGGGAAGCGCGCGCGGAGCACCACCTCGCCTACGATCGTGCTCCGAGACGGCAAACCTATGCTCGCGATCGGCGTGCCCGGCGCGCAGCGCATCCCCATCGCGCTGCTGCAAGTGCTGCTCGATCATCTGGCCTTCAAGCGCCCATTGGCCGATGCCATTGGCGACACCCGATGGCACCTGCTCACCCCTGAGACCTCTGCGGAGGCCAACAATCAATGGGAAGTCGAGCGCTCGTTCCCCGAGTCAGAGGCCAGGGCGCTGACGTCGCTTGGCTGGCGAGTTCGCGGTGTCGAGGCGGCGGGCACAGGTCGGCACTTCGGCGGGATCAACGCCATCGCAATCGCGCCCGATGGCACACTCACCGGTTTTGCCGATCCTCGCCGTACCAATGCCGCGGCGGGGTACTGATCTCCCGCCCACGGCCCTCGCACGTCGCTTTTCCTTTCGCCACCCTTCTGCGCCAGTCCATGTTTTCATCCATGCGTTTTGTTCTCTATTTCGCCATCGCCGCGGCTGCCATGAGTGCCGCCACCCCTGTGCAGATCGATCCTGTCACGGCTTCACACGGCATGGTAGTCGCCGCTCATCCGCAGGCCGTGGAGGCCGGAGTTTCCGTACTCAAGGCCGGGGGTAATGCGATCGATGCTGCCGTCGCCACGTCGCTCGCCGTGGGCGTCGCCGAACCCTACGGCTCAGGGTTGGGTGGAAAGTTGATGATGCTCTATTACGAAGCCAGGACAGGGAAGGTCTATGCTATCGATGGCATGGATGCCGCCGGTTCTCTCGATGTCGCCGCCTACCTCAAGCGCCCTGAGGAGGATCGCAGCTACGGCTACGGCTCGATTTGCGTGCCCGGGCTGGCCGATGGCCTCTGGCAGGCGCATCAGAAATGGGGCGTGCGCAAGTGGGGCGACAATATCGCGCCTGCCATCTCGCTCGCGCGGGAGGGCTTCCGGATCCTTCCCAAGACGCGCGATTTCTTTGCCGAGCAGGAGAAGAAGTTACGCCGTGGTGACGCCGAGATCGCTCGCCTCTACCTCCCCAAGGGCGCGTTGCCCGAGATCGGCGCCTTGCTGCCCAATGAAGACCTTGCGCGGACGATGGAGGCGCTGGCTGAAAAGGGGCGCGATGGCTTCTACCGCGGTCCCGTGGCCGAGAAGATAGTCGCCGCGATGGAGAAAAACGGCGGCTTGCTCACGCTGCGGGATCTCGCCGACTACCGCGCGCGGATCGTCGAACCGGTAAAAATGGATTTCCGCGGACACACGCTCTTCGCGGGCCCACCCCCGACGAGCGGCGCGGCTTTGTTCTTCCCGATTATGAAAGCGCTCGAGGATGAGCGTTTCGAGGGGCCGCTGCGCACGGCGGCGAATATCGACAGGATCGCGCGTGTGTGGCGCGCCGCATTTCCGCATGTCTCGCGCACGGTCGCCGATGTGCCGCAGTCACGCGAGCTCTTCGATAAACTGATGAGCGCAGAGTCCATCGCGGAGATCCGCAAGAAGGCCGCCGCCGAGCCCGCCGCGAAGCCGAAGAAAATGGCAATGGCTGAGGAGCCATTCTATGAAAACCCGATGGCAGCCACGACACACTTCATCGTTGCCGATCGCCACGGCAACATCGTGTGCGCCACACAGTCCCAGAGCCTGCACTTCGGCGCAGGCGTCGTCCCTCCGGGTACCGGCGTCGTGATGAACGACTCGATGAGCAACTTCATGTTTAGCGATGCGAAGTCGATCAACTACGTGGCCCCTGGTAAGCGTTCACGCAGCACCATCGCGCCGACGATTGTCCTGCGCGAAGGAAAGCCGGTCTTCGCGATTGGTATCCCCGGCGCGGGTCGCATACCTACCGCTTTGCTCCAGGCGCTGCTCGACCGGCTCGCTTTTGGCCGACCGCTGGCCGAGGCCATCGGCGATACACGCTTGCATTTTCTTTCTCCACTGCGCCGGGAAGAGGGCGAGGCCATTGAGGCGGAGCAGTCGCTCCCCCACGGTGAAGCTCAGGCCCTGCGTGAGCGTGGCTGGCGGGTGAACCTGCCGGAGCCGGCGGGCACCGGCCGCTACTTTGGCGGGATCAACGCCATCGAGTTCAATGCCGATGGCACGCTCACCGGCCTCGCCGATCCGCGCCGCACCAATGCGGCGGGTGGGCACTGATACGGAGGAGATGGAGACTCAGGTGCACTAGCAGGCGCAAGCTGGTTACGTTGAGGCTGGGTAGTTGTCCTGTTCGTAGTGTTGCACGCCAACATGCGTGCAATTCATGGTCGTTTGGTATAGCGGTTGCGTTAGTTACCACCCAACCGAACAGAGGTTCGGACACCAACAACACCAACGAGACCCGACGTCGGCCCTGCTTTGCCGCCACGTGCGGAAGCAGGTTTGGCGTCAGGGATCGCCCGCTAGACCAAGCCCATGGATACATCACGCCCCGCTCGTTCTCATACCGCGCTGGCGGCGACCGCGCTGCTCGCGCTGGCCGCTTCGGCGCGCTTAACTGCCCAGACCGCTCCCACCCCGTCCCCTGCGGCCGCTTCCGTGGCCACCGAGGAAACGGTGAAGCTCGAATCGTTTACCGTCACCGGCTCCAACATCAAGCGTCTCGACATCGAGAAGGTCCTGCCCGTCACGGTATATAGCCAGGACATGATCGAGAGCCGCAATGCGCTCACTCCGGTGGAGCTGCTCACCGCGCTGCCTCAGATCACCAATGTGCCGCTCAATGAGTCTACGAGCGGCGGCGCCAACTCCCGCGGCGACAATGCCAATATCAACATGCGTGGCCTGGGAGCGAGCTATACCCTGGTGCTGCTCAATGGCCGGCGCCTGGCTCCGCACCCGGCGACGTCGCCCGACGCCGGGCAGCTCGCCTCCTACGTCAATGTGAACCAACTCCCTACTCAGGGGCTGGAGCGGATCGATGTGCTGCGCGATGGCGCTTCGGCGATCTATGGCTCCGATGCCGTGTCGGGCGTGATCAATTACCTGACGCGGCGGGACTTTCGCGGCACGGAGTTGCGCGCGCGGGTGGGCATGCCGGAGCACGGCGGCGGCCAGAGCTACCAGGGGACTCTGACGTATGGCCGTGAGTTTGCGAAGGGCAGGGGCCGCTACCTCACCACCGCGGACTACATGCGGCGCAACGAACTCTCTTACGCCGATCGCGATCGCACGCGCAATGCGAACCATACCTCCCTCGCGCCAGCGCCTTTCAATGTGCTGGGCAGCGCTTTTGACGATCGCGGAGGCGTTGGCATCTGGCCGACTTTCCGCGTCGGCGCGAGCACCGCGACCAACTACTTCCGCCCCGTCGCCGGCACACCGACGTTGACGACGACGGCTCCGACCCGAGCGGCCAATCCCGAGTTCTACCTCAATATCACCGAGTACCAGACGCTCGGCCAGAGCAAGACGGAGCGGGTGAACTGGTTCAATAGCTTCGAATACGACATCAGCGACCGGATCACGGCCTTTGTCGACGTCTCGTTCTACCACTCCGATACGCTGCTCTTGCGTCAGCCGGTGAACTTCAATGCGCCTACGGCCGATCGACTCGGCGTACTCTCCGTCGATAATCCCTACAATCCCTACGGCTCGCGCTTCTACTCGCCCACGGGCGCGCCCAACGCCGATGGCACCGCCCGCCTCACCGGGACGCCACAGACGACGACGCTGCTGGCGCTTTCGCTGGTGGAAAACGGAGCGGAGGATGTCGAAGTGCGCTCTGGCATCTATCGGGGCGTTGCCGGCCTGCGCGGCAAGATTTTCGATGGTTGGAGCTGGGAGACGGGCGCGCTCTATACCCAAGCCTATGTCTCCGACATCTCGGCGCACGCCATCCGCGAATCGGCATTTCTCAACGCGCTGGCGCGCACCGATGCGACGGCCTTCAACCCTTTCGGCTACACCTTTCGCGTGGCGGGCAACGCCGTCGTGGCTGATCGCCCCTATACCAATCCGAAGAGTGTGTTGGACACTTTCGTGCAAGTCTGGCGCCGCAATGGCTATACCTCCATCGCCAGCGGCGATTTCAGGGTCTCCGGTCCCCTCATGCGCTACTGGGGCAATACGGCGTCGCTGGCTTTTGGCGGCGAGGTGCGGCGCGAGGAGTTTCGCGACGACCGCCCCCCATTCGTGGGCACCAACCCCGTGGGATCCGGCCTCAACCCGGACGACAACGACTTCGTCCTCGCCTCGCCCAAGCCCAATTCCGCCGGAGATCGCACGGTTTACAGCGGCTATCTCGAGACGGTGGTGCCACTCGTCTCGCCGGAGAAAAACATCCCGGCAATCGATTCGCTGGAGCTGACGGGCTCCGCTCGCTACGAGGATTACAGCGACTTTGGCACGACGACGCGCCCCAAGTTTGGCCTCAATTGGAAGCCGGTGCGCCAGCTCATGGTGCGGGGCTCTTTCAACAAGGGCTTTGCGGCCCCGAATTTGCCGACGCTCTATGCTCCCTCGCAGTTCACGGTGGATAGCCTGCCAGGCCGTGTAGACCCATACCGCCAGCAGACGCTCGGCGACGCGGCCTACGTGATGCGCAATTACTCGGCAGGCAATACGAAGCTCAAGCCCGTGACCTCCGAGGGCAAGAGCGCCGGCATCGTGCTCGACGTGCCCAAACTGAAGGGGCTCTCCATCACGGCCGACTACTGGGAGATCGATCAGGCCGATCTCGTCGGTTCGCGCACGGACGTGCAGATCCTCGAATCGGACAACCAACTCATTCGCGCCTACACGGCCGAGCAACTCGCCGCCGGCCGCACCATAGCGCAGATCGACATCGGCAGCGGCACGGCCAACTACCGGGGAGATCCCGCCATCGTGCGCAATGCGCCGACCGCGCAGGACATCGCGGCCTTCGCGGCGTACAACGCCGGGCGCCCCGCATCGCAGCAGGTGGCGACAGTGGGCACTGTCTTTTCCCGCAGCGCGCCCTACGAAAATGTCGCTCGCGCCTTCGCGAGCGGCGTGGATTTCAGCGTGGCGTATCTGCTGCCCGGCCGCGAGTTTGGCCGCCTCTCGTTTACGTCTGATTGGAGCTACCTGATCAAGAATTACCAGCTTCGCGCCGGCACGGGCGGCGCACTCGTGCGCAATGACAGGATGAATGTCGAAGGTACGACCCGCTGGCGCGGTTCTGGCACGGTCACTTGGCGGCGCGACAACTGGAACGCCAACCTGAGTGCATACTATATCGGAAGCTTCTCCGACACCACAGCGACCACCACCGCAGCTATCTATGAGAGTCTTGGGCGCCCCAGCTATATTGCGAAGCAATTCGACAACGGGTCTTTCCTGTACCGCTACAAAGTCAGTGACGTGGTCAGCTACAACGCCGCGGTCGGCTATCGTTTCAAGAGCCAGCGCAGTTCGCTCCTGCGCGACACCAGCGTGCGGCTTGGCGTCGTGAATCTCACCGACGAGGAGCCGCCGCTGACTCCGGATACCGCGGGGTACTCCCACAGCGTGCATGCCAGCCTCTTCCCCGGCCGTACGTGGACCGTAGAACTTACAAAGAAGTTCTAAAAGCATCCGCCGCCGTGCTTTGACGCTGGCGGCGAGTTCTGCACTCTGAGCGGCAGAGCCGGGCGCCCGGCTCTGCCGCGCCAATTCTTTTTCGAAACCATCATGAGATCTGCACTTCTTTTCCTCGCGCTTGCCGCGCCGCTTGCAGCGCAAAACGACAAGGCCAGCACCTTCGGTTGGATCGACGAGACCAAGGCCACGTACAACGACATCGCCATGAAACTCTGGGACTGGGCCGAAATCGGCTATCAGGAGACCAAGAGCGCGGCGCTGTTGCAGGAGCAGTTGAAGTCGGAGGGGTTCACGATCGAGGCTGGCGTCGCTGCGATCCCCACGGCTTTCACCGCGAGCTATGGCAGTGGCAAGCCCGTGATCGTGATCATGGGCGAGTACGACGCGCTGCCCGGTGTTTCCCAGCAGGCGGTCGCGGAGAAGAAGCCCCGGCCCGGCGTGAATGCCGGCCACGCTTGCGGGCACCATCTCTTTGGCGCAGGCTCCGCACAGGCCGCGGTGGCGGTAAAGGACTGGCTGAAGAAGACTGGCAAACCGGGCACGACACGCTTCTACGGCACTCCCGCCGAGGAGGGCGGCTCGGGCAAGGTCTACATGGTGCGCGCCGGCCTTTTCAACGATGTGGACGTGGCGATCCACTGGCATCCGGGGGATCGCAACATGGTATCGATGTCGTCGTCGCTGGCCAACAAGTCGGGCAAGTTTCGCTTCACCGGGGTCGCGGCCCACGCCGCGGGTGCGCCGGATCGAGGCCGCTCCGCGCTCGATGGAGTCGAGGCGATGAATCACATGGTGAACATGATGCGCGAGCACGTGCCAGACTCGACGCGTATCCACTATGTGATTACGAAAGGCGGCGAGGCCCCCAACGTCGTCCCGGCCTTTGCCGAATCCTACTATTACGTGCGCAGCCCCAATCGGGAGGTGGTGCGCGAGATTTGGGAGCGGGTGGAAAAAGCTGCGCAAGGCGCCGCCCTGGGGACTGGAACCAAGGTGGAGTGGGAAGTCACCGGCGGGGTGTACGACATGCTGCCCAACGAGGTGCTCGGCCGCGTGATGCATCAGAATCTGAAGGCCGTCGGCGGCGTGAAGTATACGCCGGAAGAGCGCGCGTTTGCGCTCAAGATCGCCTCCACGGTGATCGGCAAGCCGCCCGCGCCGGAGATCGCCGAGCTAGTGCCGGAATTCAATCCCAGCGCAGTCCGCGAAGGCGGCGGCTCGACCGATGTGGCCGATGTGAGCTGGACAGTGCCTACCGTCGGTGTGCGCACGGCCACGTGGGCCCCAGGCACGCCCGGCCACAGCTGGCAGGCGGTGGCTTGCGGCGGCACTTCGATGGCGATGAAGGGGATGAATGTAGCGGTAAAGACCATGACCGGCTGCGCGATCGACCTCTTCTCCAAGCCCGAAATCATCAAGGAAGCCAAAGTAGAGTTTGAGAAGCGACGCGGCCCGGACTTCACGTACTCCGCGCTGCTCGGCGACCGACCGCCAGCGCTCAATTACCGCGACTAAGGACGACAGCGGGACGTCACCACGTATCGGTGCGGAAGGGCGTGGCCGGAAGGCCTGCCCCATTGTAGAGGTTGCAGGCCGGAAAATTTTCCCACCCGTAGCGGACGGCGACGGGTGCGGCTACCTCCGGGCTGGAGACGACGACGGTGTCGCCGACGATGTGGGCTTGGGCGGGCTTCCACTGCTTGTCAGCGCCGGCGATGACGAAGCTCTTGAGCCCGCCGTCCTTGGCGACAAGGCCGCCATCGGCATGCGAGAAGCGTACGACGATCTCCTTGCCGCGCACGTCGTGGCCGGCGGGGAGAGGGCCAGAGGTGGCGGGGACTTTCTGGCCGTAGACTGTGCCAAGAGCCCAGAGGGAGAGGCGACGGCCGACCTCCTGCTTGTTCTTCGGGTGGATGTCCTTCTCCTCGCCGATGTCGATATTGATGCCCATGCCGGTTTTGGGGAGCGCGAGCGTCTTGAGCATCGCCTCGCGGACCGGCGGCCAATCACGACCTGCGCCGAGGAAGTTGGGAAGCTGCGCCCAGGCAAACGGAAACTCATAGCCCCAGCGAGCGCGCCAGTCGGTGATGAGCAGCTTGAGCTGCGCCTCGTAGTACTGAGTCTTGGCGGGCATCGTATTGGCCTCACCCTGATACCAGAGCGCACCGCGAATGGCGTAGGGAATGAGCGGCGCGATCTTGCCGTTGAAGAGGTCGCCCGGGCCGCCTTTGCGCTCGGCGGCGAGGGCGGCAGCCTTTTGCTTCGCAGTTTGGGTTTTGCGATCCTTGCCGCCGGTGGCTTTCTCCGGTTCAGGCGCGGGGAGGGAGCCGTGCAGCGCTGGGGTGGAGCGTTGCGCAGCCTCGTCGATCCATGATTCGATGGGCGTACCGCCGACGGAGGAGTTGACAAGGCCCACCGGCACTCCGAGAGCGCGGTGGATCTCGCGGCCGAAAAAGTAGAGCGTGGCCGACGACGAGCCGACAGTCTCGGGCGAGCAGAGGACCCATTTCCCTTTGCCGAGACGCTGCGGAGCGTCGGCGGCGGTGGACTCTTCCTTGAAGAGGCGGATCTGGGGAAAATTGGCAGCGGCTTGTTCGGCAGCGGCATCGTTGGAGCGACTGACCGTCCAGGCCATATTCGACTGGCCGGAGCCGAGCCATACCTCGCCGATGAGCACATCGGAGATGGTGAGCGTATTCTTACCCTTCACCGTGAGTGTGGTGGGTGCGGCCGAGCGAAGGCCGGAGAATTTCACCCTCCAGCTGCCATCGGCGGCGGCGCGGGTGCTCTGTGTCTGGCCAGCGACGGAGATTGTCACCCCCTCCCCGGGATCGGCCCAGCCCCAGACGGGGACGGAGGTCTCCCGCTGGAGCACGAGATGATCGGAAAAGATGGCGGGCAGGGTGACGTCGGCGTGGGCGAAGGACGCCGCAGCCAAAGCCAGAATCGCGGCAGAGAAGCGGGGATATTTCATGGGGACTTTATTGTGGGGAGGCGGTATCCGAGTTGTGGCGTTGTACAGCTACGAGCCTTTTTCCGGCGCGCAGCCGCCAAGAATCGGCCAGAGTCGTGCGCAGCAAGTCAGGCGAGATCGCGAAAAGATTGAGGACGATCCAATCGTATTTTGCGTAGTGCTCGGTGTAGAAAAAGATCTCGGGATGCCGGTCGATAAGCGCGTCGCGGTGGGCCTTGGGGTGGGCGATGGCGAGCGTCTCGCCATCTTCGCGCAGGCAGGCGAAGAGCTTCTTTTGCACATAGAAACCGGGGCGACCGTGGCATGGGGCTTCGCGCGTCTCGGGGAGCGCCAAGGCGAGGCGGCGGAGGTCTGCGAGCGTGGCGGGCATAGGTATGGCGCGAAGGAGCGTTTGTTGCGCGCTGTGAATTGTGGGCGGCGGTTTCCCGCCTGAACGTCGCACCCTGCGAGCGAAAAAAACTCAAATATCCCCTCCTATTTCCGGGCTAAACCGGGATCTGCCGGGATAAACCGGGGACGGGGGGCGAAGGCTGCGGATTTGCGCTCGCTCTGGGTGGCAAAGGGTGTGGGTTCTCGTCCATTGGCTTGATCGAGCGAGTATACCGCGTTTGAAGTCGCTTGTCATCCCCCTGCCGAGACTTCGTGAGTCGCGACTCCGCGGCCGCATCGCAATTTGGTGTCCGAGCCCTGAGCTACTTCGTCTTTGGCTTGGGGAGTTCCGGCAGGCGCAACTCGCGGCGCGCGCCGCCGATCACGCGGTCCCAGTCGAAGGCGGGACCGGGGTCGGTCTTGTTGGCTTGGACGTGGTAGTGGCCGAGTACGCCTTGGTAGGTCTTGAGTTGATCGTCGGGCAGCTTCTTGAGGATAAGCTTGCCCTCGAGATCGCGGGGGTAGTCGCAGGTGATCTTGGGAAAGACCTTGCAGAGCGCGGCGGTAAGTTTCACGAGAGCGTCGTACTGCTGCGGCGTAAGGTCGTACTGCACAAGCTGGGTATTCTGCACCGTGCCGAGGATGCGCTCAGGGCGGGCAGGGCGGCCGACAAAGCCCTTGGTGTAGATGCCGGTCTCGCCGTAGCGCTCGGGGATCTTGATGTAGGGCTTGCCCGAGGAATCGAGCGGGTACCACTCATCGAGCACCTTTTGGATGCCGACTGGATAAGCCCCCATGTTGGCGATCTCGATGCCGATGGAGCGAGTATTCGAGGTGGTGGCGTGCCACGTGCGCTCCTTGAGGTCGACGGTCTGATAAATCGTGCCATCGATATCGACCATGAAGTGCACGCTGAGCCCGCGCATATCGTGGAGGATTTTGAAGCACTGGCGCGCGGTGCCCGCGACATCGTAGTGCATGACAAACTGGTCGACGGTAGCTTGCAGCGTCTTCAAATCCCAAGCACCACCGCGCACCCGCTCGATTTGCTCGGGTGTGAGGCCTTCGCGCCGGAGGCCATAGCGATTGGGCGAGGGTATGGCCTTTACCTGCTCCTTCGTCTTATCCCAGCCGCTGTCCTCGAACGGGCTGAAGCGGCGCTCGACGCGGTAGCCGTCGTAGCCACCCGGGTCCATCCACGTGACGACACGCGTGCCCGTATGAAACAACTGGCCGGCGACGACGATCTCGTCGCCCTTGCGTGGCAGGAAGGTGCGCGGGCGGGCGAGATGGCAGCTCGTGACGAGGATCGTGAGGCCAAGAGCGAGAAAGGTGAGGGCGGGGGCTCTCATGCGGGAAGGGCAGAGTACAGCGAGGATCGCGCCGGAGTACGAGGGATTTGCGATGATCTGCGGGCGGCGCGAAGAAAAGCCGTCGAATTTGGCCATCGGCGGCCATAGGTAGGTAAACGCGATGATTGACGATGCCCAGTTGCTCCGCCGCTATGCCGAGGACCGCTCCGAAGCGGCCTTTGCGGAGCTCGTGCAGCGGCACCTCGGGCTCGTGTACCACGCGGCGGCGCGGCAGCTCGGGAGCGATGCGCACCTAGCGGCAGACGTGACGCAGAACGTTTTCCTCCTGCTCGCCCAGCGGGCGCGGGGGCTGCTCGGGCATCCGAGCCTTGCGGGCTGGCTATATGCGACGACGCGGAGGAAGGTTGCAGAGACCCGGCGGGCCGAGGAGCGGCGGCGGGCCCGCGAGACAGCCG
The DNA here is from genome assembly GCA_964480585.1 of uncultured Opitutus sp. Classification (GTDB taxonomy): domain Bacteria; phylum Verrucomicrobiota; class Verrucomicrobiia; order Opitutales; family Opitutaceae; genus ER46. The sequence goes on from CAYZPV010000006.1 coordinate 82,561, forward strand.
CGCAGCTTATGCACGTGGTAAACCAAACGGATGCTGTGGGGTGGGAGCGGCTGAGGCCCGTGATTGACGACACGCTTTCCGAGCTCGATGCAGCGGACCGCGAAGCGGTGCTGCTGCGGTACTTTGAGCAGCAGCCCTTCGCGAAGATAGCAGTGCATTTACGGCTCACGGAGGCTGCTGCGCACAAGCGAGTGGAGCGTGCACTCGACAAACTCCGCCAGCGGCTGGCGCGGCGCGGAGTGACATCGACCCCGCTCGCACTCACTGCGGCACTGGGCGCGCAGGCTGCCTCGGCCGCCCCGGTAGGTCTCGATGCAATCGTGGTAAACTCCGTGTTGACGGCGGGTACGCCCTTAGCGGTGGCGAGTTTTCTAACACTTATGAGCACGAAGACGACGGTGACCATGGCTGCACTCGCGGTAGTGGCCGCGGGAGGCTTTGCCCTCCGCCAAGCCGGTGCGCGCAGCGCGGCAGCAGAGGAACTCGATGCGCTGATGGCGACGACGAAAGCGCTCATGACAGAGGCGCAACAAGCCCGCGCTGGCGCGGAGTCCCGGCCAGTGCTCGCCACGTCCGCGCGACCTAGCTCGCTGCCTGGGCCGGGCGAGGTGGCGAGTCGAGAGGAGAGCCGGACTTTTCTTCGCGAGCATCCCGAGCTGCGCGCTGCGTTTGCCGCGCATCTTCGTGCACAGTTGCTTGATGAAAATGCAGAGATCATCGCTACCCTCAGGCTCGACGCAGAGGAGGCCGAGCGCTTGGTGACCGTACTCGCCAAGGGGCGTACGGTGGCGATAGGTCAGCATCAGCTGACCCTCAGCGAGCGTGATTTCAATTCTCCGCGCGAGTTTGGAGATGAGATTCGCGCAGTCATCGGTGAGAGCGGATACCAAAAGTATAGCGAAGTGCAGCGCCAGATCACCGCACGATCCCTGGCACGCGAAATGATAAAGGCACTCTACGCCACGCCCACGCCCCTCACGGCTGCACAGGCGAGTGAGCTGAGGAAGCTCGTCAACGACGTCACGGTCGATCCAGCTCTGGGCAAGGCGCACACCGGCCACTGGTGGTATCTGCCGCCAGAGCGCTGGGAGCGCCTGATCGCCGAGGCGGCGACGCGGATGCCAGAACCTCAGTTCGCGGCGTTGTGCGAAATGCGGGCAAAGTCGATTTACCAGCATGCACAGAGACGTGCTTTTGAAGAGTATCGCGAGAGTGCGCGGGCGCAGATTCGGGAGGTGGCGCCGTGAAATCGCGCAGGTCTTTTTCGATTCTCGCCGGTGGTGTCCTGGTTGCGGCCGGCCTTCTCCTATGGGGGGAGCACGGGGCTCGAGCAAGCGATGCGTTGAGGCAGGCGATCGCTCGCGAAGCCGCCGCACAGCAGCGGCTGCGCGCAGAGCTTTCGGCAGCGCAGAAGCGCCTTGTCGTGCCCATGTCGAACGCCCCGGCAGCCAGAACGGCGGAGCCTTCCGCTCTGCCCACCTCAAAAACACCCCCGCGCGAGCGCCCTCCGAGTCTCGCGCACGTGGCGAGCGAAAATCCGCAGGTGTGGAACGATTTTCTCAGCCTTAAGCGGATCGAGTACCGACGTGGCTATGCGGCTTACTTCCGCCGTGCTGGCCTCCGGCAGGAGCACTGCGAACGCGTGTTGGATATCCTGATCCAAGGACTCGCGGCGAGCGTAGATATCGGCGCTGCCGTCGCTGCGAAGAATATGTCGTCTGACGATCCATTGGCAGAGGAACTCCAAAAGGATGCAGAAAGCCAAACCGAGGCCACGTTGGCAGAGTACCTCGGACCGGCGCATTACGGGGAGTTGGAGCGTTTCCGGCGTACGCTGCAGGTGCGCGGGTTTGTCGACGGGCTGGCCGTGCAGCTGGCGGAGATTGCGCCGCTCACGACCCAGCAGGCCGACCGGCTCGAAGAGGTGATTGCGGCTGCAAGTCCGGAGTTTCGCGCGGGCAGGCACGCGCAACCACAGACGCTGGAATGGGCGGAGATCGATCGGCAGGCGCGGGATGTTCTCACGCCGCAGCAGCTAGCCCTGTGGTTGCGCGGCAGCGCGCACAATACGGCCAGTGGATCGCGGCGCGATCTGGAGTTGAGTGCCGCCTACTGGCGGGCCATCGAGAAAGCCAAGGCGCAGGGTGGCGGCTGAGCGCCGTGCGCTACTCGGCGCTGGCGGGGGCGTTTTTCTTTCGCCAGACCCAGAGGAAGTTGGAGAGCAGCCCGACTCCGGCTGAGCAGACGGCCGCGAGTATCGGTGATAGGAGGTAATGAACTCCGGTATGTTTGAGAGAGTTGGTGACGATCCACCAGACCCCGAAGCTGCCGGCATTGGCTACGTGATATTGCCAGAGACGGCGCCAGGTGGGGCGGGCATGGCCGAAGACCCAGCGATCATTGATCGGAAAGCGGAGCAAGGTCACCAGCTCCGCCTGCAGGGCTGTGCTCAACCAATATGGCCACTGGAGGACTTGATAAAACAGGTGGATCAAGCCGAGCCCAAGCACCGCGAAGAGTCCGCCCACGATCGACCATTTCACCATGGGATGGCGGGCGATGCGGGCGTGGTCGATAGGCACGCGAGCTTTGGAACCGAAGGACGCCTGCGTTGCCAGTCGAAACAGTAGGAGGCAGTTTCAGACGAGAGGTGCCTCTACCTGCCACCGCGTTTTCCTGTAACATGATTGTCGCCATGCCACTGCCCGATCTCTCCCACGCTCCTGCTGCCGTCGTGCAGCGGCAACTCGAGGCCTACAACGCCCGCGACATCGAGGCGCTGCTCGCGAGCTATGCGCCGGATGCGGAGCACTTCGAGCATCCGACCACGCTGGTCGCGCGGGGAGCGGAGGAACTGCGGCGGCGCTTCACGCTGCGCTTTGCGGAGCCCCGGCTGCATGCGACGCTCCTGCATCGCGCGGTGCTCGGGAATCTCGTCGTAGATCACGAGCGGGTGAAGCGAAACTTTCCCGAAGGCCCGGGCTCGCTCGAGCTGGTGGCGACGTACGAGGTGAAGGAGGGCCGGATCGCGCGGGCCTGGTTTATCTCGGGCGAGAAGCAACTCGACGGCTAGCAGCCATCACTTCTTCGCAAGCTGACCCTGCTTCTCGAGGAACGCCTCGGACTGCTTCAAGGTATCCCAGACAAAAGGCTCCTTGTTGAAGAAGGCGTGGATCTGCCCCGGAAAGCCGACGACCTCGCACTGGCCGCCGAGAGCTTTGACCTTGGCGGCGTACTCCCGGACGGTGGCGATGGGCACGGTGGTATCGTCTTCGCCGTGAAAAATGATGGTGGGAGGGTGGCCGGCCTTGAGGTGGACGAAGGGATCGACGACATCGGAGCCCGGCGTATCCCGAGAGCGGATACTCCGGAGCTTGGCGGCGGGGTTGAACAGCACGAGGGAGACGGGCTTGAGAGCGATGCTGAGATCGTCGGTGGACTCGTTGATCGCATCGAGGGTGACGAGGGCGCAAGCGAGATGCCCGCCAGCCGACCCGCCGCCGGCGGAGATTTTATCGGGGTCGATGCCGAGCTCCGAGGCGTGAGCGACGACCCAGCGAAACGCGGAGCGGGCATCTTTCACACAGTCGGCGATCGTCGTGCCTCCCGAAGTGAGGCGATACTGCACCGAAAACGCGACCATCCCGCGCTCCGCAAGCCGCGCGGATTGGCGGGAAAAGGCGGAAGGGGAGCCGCTGCGCCAGCCGCCGCCATGATAAAAGACGATCGCGCTGCGCTGGTCGGACGCCTTCCAATCCGCGGGCTTGTAGATCCACAGCTCGAGCTTGATCTTACCTATTTCTTTGTAGATCCGCTTCTCTGTGGGCTGGGGCAGGCCTGACTCGCCCCGGGCGGCTTTTTCGGCCTTGGGCGCGCCCGCGGCGAACAGGGGGACGGCAAAGAGGAGCGCCACGACGGTGCAAAGGAGAGCGGACGATTTACGCATGGGGTAGGGGATGCACTCTCTTGTGGGAAGAGGAGACGTGAGGGGCGAACTGAAAAGTGCATCGATATTCAACGGCTCGCGTTACGGTATGCTTGCCAGTGGTGGAGCACGGAGGGGACGCTCGGCCACCCCCCACGTCCCAGTGCTAGGCCTGCCTGCGGGCAGCCAGGCATCATCAACCCCACCCCTTACCTCACGCCCATGAAGCGGCTCTCGCTTTCGTTGTTTCTCCTTGTGTCCATCGCATTCACGGCCGCCGTCCGCGCGGCGGAGCCCGCCGGCAGCATCTCCGGCACCGTGAGCAACACCGCAACGGGCAACCTGCTGGAGGGCGCGCGAGTCGAGATCGCCGCGCTTGGCCTGAGCGTGCTCACCGATGAGACGGGCCGCTATGTGCTGCCGGCGGTGGCGGCGGGGGCCCAAGAGCTGACGGTGAGCTATATCGGCCTCGATACCGCCAAGGCTCAAGTGAACGTCGCCGCTGGCCAGCGGGCGGTGCGGAATTTCGATCTCACCACCGCGCTTTACCAACTCGATGCCTTCAAGGTGACGGGCGAGCGAGAGGGCGGTGCGGCGGCGATCACGGCGCAGCGCAATGCGGAGAATCTGAAGAACGTCGTGGCGATGGATTCCTATGGCAACCTGCCCAACATGAATGCGGGCGAGGTGGCGATCCGCCTGCCGGGCGTGGCAGGCAACTTGAGCGACGAAAATCTGGTCAACGGCTTCACCATCCGGGGCATGGGCCCCGGCATGAACAGCGTCACCCTCGACGGCACACCGCTTACCAGCGAGGGCGCGATCAATCGCGCGACCAATATCAACAATCTCACAGGCACGATGTTTGACCAAATGGAGCTGATCAAGGGCCAGACGCCCGACAAGGGCGCCGACTCGCTCGGCGGGACCATCAACATCAAGAGCCGCTCGCCGCTGAGCCTGCGCGAGAAGCGCCGGGTGAGCTACTCTGCGAGTGCGCGCTGGGCGCCCCCGTTTCTCGAGCACACGCCGATGCGCGAGCAGCACCGGTTGCATCCGCTCTTCAATGTCGCATGGCAGGAGGTCTTCGGGGTCTTTGGCGGCGAGCGCAACCTGGGCGTCTCCCTCAATCTTTTCTACAGCGAGAACGCCGTCGGCGGCTTCCGCACCCAGCGCGACTTCCAAAACACCGCGGCGGCGCCAGCCTTTGTGTGGGACTATCGCACCTGGGATAACTACAACAACCGCAAGCAGCGCAGCATCAATCTCAAGACAGACTACCGGCTCTCACCCAGCACGAAGCTGTCGCTGAATGTGATCGTGAACGATGCGATCGAAAATTTCCGCCGCCAGTACGAGACGCGTGCCTTCACCAATCAAGTGATCTTCAATGGCAGCAACGCCGCCACCGCGGGCATCGCTCCCGGCTTTACCGATCGAGTGACCGAAGTTCGCGCGGTGCCGGCCTCGATCATCGACATGACCATGACGGGGCCCGGCACCTTCTTCAATCGGATGCGCCGCCTCGACTTGGGAGCGGAGCACGAATTTGGCCGGCTCTCGATCGACTACAACGCAGTCTACACGCAAACGAACATCAACGGCGGAGGCGGCGGCCGGGGCGGCATCCTGATCAACCGGCTCGCGGGGGTAGGCTGGATCCTCGATCGCCGGGAGTCGGACCTGTTTCCAAAATTCACCCAGACAGGGGGACCGGACTTCACCAACGCGGCCAACTACCGGCCGACGACGTACACCAACAATATCCAAGGGCAGGACAACTACAACAAGGAGGCGCGGGCGAACTTCAAATACGCGCTGCCCGTGGCACAGCCGACCTACCTCAAGGCAGGCGGGCTGTGGCGCAAGCAACTCGTGGGGCAGTTCAACGATGCGCGGCGGTGGACCTTTATTGGCACGAGCGCGATCCCCTCCGATCCGACGCTGCTGAGCTATGATACAGTGAAGACGGGCCGCCGCATCCCACAGTGGGAAAACCTGCAGCACTTCGTGGATCGCACGCCGCGCAACCCCGCGATTTGGCGGGAGGATCTCTACTTCCATGAGCAGACCGAGTATACGGGCAATCGGGCGGCGACGGAGGAGATCGCCGCTGGCTACCTGATGGGGCAGGGCAAGGTCGGCAGCCGCTTTGGCTGGATCGCCGGCGTGCGCACCGAGCGCACCGAGACCTCGAGCTGGGGGTGGGTGCGCGCGCGGATCCCCAGCCCCGCGGCGCAGCAGGTGGCCGATCCAGTCGGATCGGCGGCGCGAGACTACGCGAACAATCTGCGCACGCCGAGCGGCGGCTACACGAAATCGTTTCCAAGCATCCACGGCACCTTCGATATCACGCCCAATCTCAAGGCGCGCCTGAGCTGGTCCACGGGTTTCGGTCGTCCAGCGCTCATGACTGCGCTGCCCAACGAGACGGTGAACGAGACCAACGGGACGCTGACCATCGGCAATCCGAACCTCCGGCCGCAGATGGCGGAGAATCTCGATGCGAGCCTGGAGTACTACTTCGAGCCGGTGGGTGCGATCTCGGTGGGTTGGTTTCAGAAAGACATCGACGATTTCATCGCGACCGGCGTGGCCGTGGGCACGATCGGCACGGGCAACGACAACGGGTTTAATGGCGAATACGCCGGTCTCACGATCCTTTCCACGGCCAATGCCGGGCGGGCCAAGGTGAAGGGATGGGAGTTCACCTATCAGCAGCAGTTTACCTTCCTGCCTGGGCTGTTGCGCGGACTTGGCGCCTCTGCTAACTATACGGTGATCTCGGCGCACGGCGATTTCGGCACTACGGGGCTGCTTTCCACCGATGAGGTCGACGGCTTTATCCCGAAGACGGGCAATGCGAGCCTGTCGTGGCGCTACAAAAAATTCAGCACGCGCGTGCTCTACAACTTCACGAGCGACTACATCGTCACGTACACGGCGGCCTCGGTGGGCCGCAACCTGTATCGCTACGGCATGAAGACCTACACGGCGGGCGTGGCCTACCAGGTGAAGCCGTCGCTAGCCTTCACCATCGATGTGGCCAATCTCACGAATGAGCCGCAGCGGCAGTACCGCGGCAATCCCGACCAGATGGAGCGTACGATCATCAATGGCACCACGATCACGTTTGGCGTGAATGGGCGTTTCTGAGTATGCATGGCAGCGGGCAGAGGCGATGAGCTTCCGCCCGGCTAGCCGACGCCTCAGCGGGCGGCGGCGCGGCGGAGGCGGTCGTTGATCGCGGCGGCCAAGCCATCGCCGGGGGCTAGCTCGGCATGGATGCGCTTGAAGCCTTTGCCATCGAGCAGGCGGAGCTGGGCGAAGAGCGCGTGCGCGGCGCGCGCGAGGTTGCCGCGGGCATCCAGCCAGAAAATGTTGCGCGCGATCCTGGCCGGGCGACGGAGAAACAGGTAGGCCTCGTCGGTACGATCGATCGTGGAGATGCGCTCGTGCAGCACGACAGGCGTATGCGGGCTGTAGTGGCGGGCCAGCAGGCCGGGCGCGACCTGAGCCGTGGCACCGGAGGATTTCTTTTGCGCGATGCCCACGGGCACGCGGAGCACGCGTGCGATATCGGCGGCGGAGATCGCGCCAGGACGCAGTACGACAGGCTTGCTCGGATCGCGGAGATCGACGATGGTCGACTCGAGGCCGATTTGCGCGGCGCCGCCGTCGAGGATGTGGGAAATCTTGCGGCCGAGATTGTCGGCGACGTGAGCGGCCGTGGTGGGGCTGATGTAGCCGAAAGGGTTGGCGCTCGGCGCGGCGAGGGGCCGGGCGGTCTGCTTGAGCAGACGGCGAAAGACTGCGTGGCTCGGCATGCGCACGGCGACACTATCCTTGCCGGAGGTCACCAAGCCGGGGACGACCGGAAGCTTGGGCAGGACAAGGGTGAGCGGGCCGGGCCAGAAGGAGCGGGCGAGTTTGCGGGCGGCGGTATTGGGCACGCAGAGCTCGTCGAGTTGCGCGAGCGAGTGGATGTGGACGATCAAGGGATCGTTGGCAGGACGGCCCTTGGCCCTGAAAATCTCGCGGCAAGCCCTGGCATCGAGCGCATCGGCGGCGAGGCCGTAGACGGTCTCGGTAGGGACGGCGACCAACTCGCCCGCACGCAAACGCGCAGCGAGGAAGGCGAGATTGCGCGGCGTCGGGCGGTACGTGCGCGCACGCCTGGGCTTTTTAGCGGGCATGAAAAAGGCCGGAGAAGTCTCCGGCCTGAAAGAGGTGGCGTTGTGCGGCAGGCCTTACTGGGCCAGCAGCATATTGCGCGACTGCTTCAGCGTGCGGGTGATGGCGCGCTGGTGCTTCGCGGTGAGGCCGGTGTACTTGCGCGGCAGAATCTTGCCGGTGTCCGTGACGTAACGGACCATGGCTTGGGGATTCGTGAACGGAATCTCGGCCGGGGTGGGAGTCTGCTGCTTCTGCTCGGTGGTGCTCATGACAAAGTGAAAAGGGTTTAGACGGTGGCTGGCGGTGGGCGGGTGTCAACCGGCTTTTTCGATCCAGAGTAATTGGATGGGTAAACACCAGCCCACGAGCGAGCTTTCTCAGCTCAACTCGTGGGTGCCCCGCCAAGTGCCTCAGGCCGCTACAGGCTTGGCAAGCACGGTGGCCGCCTTGGCACTCTCCGCCAGATTGGCGAAGAAGGCATCGCGGCGCTCGCGCGCGATCCGCACATCCTTGGTGCCAAGGGAGCGGCGGATGCGCTCCTTGGTAAAGGGCGTGGGATGAATGGTATAGTGGAGAAACCAAGTGCCATGGTTATTCCACAGGTGATGATTAGGGTTTTCCGCGCGGACGCGGATGCCAGCCAAGGTAGCGATCGAGTTCATGAAGCGTGATGTGTCTGTGTGAGAGCTATCGCGCGTCAGGCTGAAAACAAAAAACCGACCTGGGCATCAGGTCGGTCTCGTCTTCGGGAGCGTTCTTGGTTCGAAACCCGGTGAGAGGCTTCGCACATCCGAGGTTTCCCTCGATCCACCGTGGCCGCTCCCGGCCCGGTTGGCGGAGTCGACTTGTTAAGGTCGGCTCGTTCCTGATGCGAACTCGAAAGTGAAGACAGAATCGTAGCCGTAAAGCCTTTTTTTCGATCATTTGTCATAAAATGACCGGACGGTCCGGCATACGACGAAGCCTCGGCCCGCAGGGCGCAGGGACTCGTCACTTCCCGTGCGCCTTGGCGTAGTGCTCGCGGAGGAGGTCGTGGCCGAAGTCGCCCTTGAGCTCGCGCACCGTGGTGTGGATGTGGTTTCCGGAGCCCTGATAGTTGTCGAACTCGATGAGGAAAGTGGGGCCTTGGATACGGTAGTACGTCTGCTTGCTCCGATCGAGGCCGCCGGCCCAGCCAAAGGTGAGTTTGTCGAGGCCGGCGGCCTCGATCTTGGCGAAGGTCTCAGCGGCCAGTTCCGGGCGCCAGCGGGCGAGATAGTTCTTGAGGAGGGCCACGAGCTGCTCGCGCTGGGCGGGCTTGAGCTGGGTGGCGGCGATGCCTACCGGGGAGAGCGGGTCGACGCGCTTTTTGTTGGTCGTGACGATCTCCTTGAGAGCATCCTTGGCGAAGATCGCGATTTTCCGCTGCTCGGCGTCAAGCGAGTTGACGAGGGCCAGGCCGAGATCCTCTTCTTCACCCAGCACGCGCTCGCCTTTGCGAGGGCCGGAGCGCACCTCGGCTGGATTGGCGCCGATGAAGGAGGGGGCGAAAAAGACATGCTTGCCGTCGACGATGGTGAAGTTGAACGAGAGGTGGTGGCCCTCAAAGCGCCAGCCCCAGGATTTATCCGCAGAGGGTTCGCCGAAGATGGTCACATAGTAGAGCGTGGGATCGCGACGCGCGGCGCCGTTTTCCAGCTGCTTGAGGACGAGCTCCATCTGGATCGTGGCTTGGGCCTTGGCCATACCGGTGTGACTGAGGCCGGTACGGAGCAGAAACAGGGCGAGGGCACCCTGCTCGGGCGTCATTTTCTTGAGTGGGAGGCCTTGGCGATCGAGGGGGACGAAATTCCAGTTTTCCCGCTCAGCATCGGTGAGGGCATAGGTCGCAGTTTTTTTCTGCCCCTCGTCGAGGGAGCCGAGGAAGCTCTTGGCGGCGGCGACCATTTCCGTGGCGGCCTCGTGGGCTCGGGCAGAGCCGATGCAGACGATCAGCGTAAATAGGAGTCGAAGGGTGGGGTAGGGGCGAGAGGGGCGCACGGTCGGGAAGATAGTCCACGCGAGGATGTGGGTGCAAGCGCGCAGGCAGCGAGGCGCGTGGCAGCCAGTTTTTTTTGTGAAACCCAGGGCGCGCCGAAGCGTCAGAGAAGGCGCTTACCGTTTTTTCGATCCCGTTTTCGTAGTCGCGCCTTTTCGCACGCCAATTGCTTCAAAGGCGCGATGCTACCAGCTGGCCCTCGGGCCGGGCGCCGTCCGGCGTCCGCCCACCGAATCGTCCGCCTTGCGCGATTCGGTGGGTCCCCCTCGGGGGAGGCGAGAGCGATGCGAAAAAGTTGCGCCCGGGCGTCTGGTGCGTTTGGTGGGGTACGCATGGATTGCACCTCCACTATCCTCCCTCCCAGCGCGCTGCCTCCCGAGGCGCCGCGCCTGCCTGAGGGTGTGCGCGAAGGAAATGAAAACCTGATCCTCCTCACTGCGCCGGCGGGGAAGAAGGTGCAGGCGCTGATCGAGCGTGAGCAGCAAGGGGGCTACCTGCGGGTGGCGATCAGTGGCGGAGGGTGCAATGGGCTGAGCTATAAAATGAAGTTCGTCCCTGAGCCTCGGCGCGGCGATATTCTAGTGCGCACGGCGGGTGTGCCGGTGGTGGTCGATAGCAAGAGCGCGCTTTACCTCAAGGGCACGCATCTCGACTATTCGAGTGCGATGGTGTCGGGCGGATTCAAGTTTTCCAATCCCAACGCCAAGGCGAGCTGCTCCTGCGGGGAGAGTTTCAGCGTATGAGGCGTGTGAGGTGCGCAAACGATAGGCAGTAGCGATATCTCGGGTATTTCCCTATCCAAATAACCCTTGCCCCGGAGCGTGTTCCGAGCGAGAAAGCTTCCGACCTAGTACTTAAGTCCAACCCATAATTGATGGCTAATTCGTTCCCCTCTGCCGGCGGCGGCAACCGCCCCGGCTCTTTCCAGCGTCGTAACAACGACCCGTTTGCGGCGATCCGTCGCAACCACCGTATCAAGACCCCGCAGGTCCGCGTGATCTCACCCGAGGGCAAGCAGCTCGGGATCTTGGATACGCCGAAAGCCATCAATCTCGCGCTCGAAAACGGCCTCGATCTCGTCGAAGTCGCGCCCAATGCGACGCCGCCGGTGTGCCGCATCATGGACTTCGGCAAGTACGTGTACGAAGAGCAAAAAAAGACTTCGCACGCGAAATCCACCGCGAGCAAGATCAAGGAAATCGAGTTTACCGCGCGTATCGAGCAGCACGATTACGAGACCAAGCTGCGCCATGCCGAGGAGTTCCTCGACCATGGCAACAAGGTCAAGATGCGCCTGAAGTTCCGCGGTCGTGAGATGGCGCACACCGATATCGGCTTCAATGTGATGAAGCGCGCGGTCGCCGACCTTGTCACGATGGGGCATCCCGACTCCGAGCCCAAGCTCATCGGGCGCAACATCCACGTGATGATCACGCCGCTGCCGCCGAACAAGCGGAAGCCCAAGTTCCACGAGCGCGCCGAGGACCACGAGCCCGAGGATGCCGAGGAACACGGTGGTGGCCGCCCGGCCTCCGGCTCCACGCCGCCCCAAGCGGGCGCTTGATTTGAGGGCCGCCATGCCATCGGCGGCTCATCGTCTGCTCCGGATCGCGCTTCTGGCGGGATGGGCTTTTTCGTCGACGCTCGCGCAAGGGCGCGAGCGCGTGGCCGAGGTCGCGACAGTCCGCACCGCGCCGACTCGCCCGAGTCAGTCCCAGGCTGCCAAGCCCGCGGCGAAACCTGCGGCCAAAGCCAAGGCGAAGGCTCCGGCGGCGTCGCCCGCGCCCAAGGCTGCTACCGCCAGTGCGGTAAAGTCCAAGCCGGTCGCGACGCGATTGGCCACGTCAGGCGTGCCGACGCGCAAATTCGGCAAGATCGATTACGTGAAGCTGGCCGATGGCGCGAAGCAGCTCGGGCTAAAGCTCACGAAATACGACCGAGGCCGCCGGGTGATCCTCCTCGGCACCGGTGTGAGCGCGGAGATCGAGGCCGATACGCGAGACGTCACGATCAACAGCATGCGCGTGCTGCTGGGAGACCCCACCTTGGATACGGGCGGCGATATCTTCATGAGCCGCGTCGATTATGAGCGGGTGCTGACGCCGCTCCTAAAGCCCGGTTTCGGCGCCTTGAGCCGGCCGGTGCCGGGCACGCGGGTGATCGTGCTGGATCCCGGGCATGGCGGCAAGGATCAGGGGACGAGCAAGAACGAGAAGGTCTACGCCCTCGATGTCGCGAAGCGGGCGAAGCGACTCCTCGATGCCGCAGGCTTTCGGACGATCCTCACACGCGACGACGATACCTACCTCACCCTTCCGGAGCGGCCGGCAGTCGCGCACGCGCACAAGGCGGATCTCTTCGTCAGCATTCATTTCAATGCGATTGCCAATGACCGGACGACGTCTGGCGTCGAGGTCTACACGTTTCCGCCGCAGGGACAGCGTGGCACGGGTGCGTGGAGTCCGCTGCTGAAGAGCGATGCCGAGCAGGAAGCTTCGCCAGTCAATCGCCACGACTACTGGAGCTCCGCGCTGGCGCACGCGATTCATCGCCGCTTCGTCGGGGATCTCAAGGCTTATGACCGGGGGAAGAAGCTCATGCACTTGGGCGTGCTCCGGTCGCTAAAGTGCCCCGGCGTGCTGGTGGAGTGCGGCTTTCTCACGAGTACGGCAGAGGCTGCGAAGATCGCCGTGCCGGCCTATCGTGAAAAGCTGGCCGAGAGCATCGTGCGCGGTATCCGCGACTACGCGGCGACCGTGGACAAGGCGCGGAAGCAGGGCTAGGGGATGGCGCGCGCCGGGAGTCGCGTATCAGCGGCTCCATGCGTTTGTGGCATTCTTCGCCTCGCTCCGGGGGAGAAAATGCGTTCACTGCGGACATGCGTTTCCAGGCTTTTCTTTTTTCGGCGTTGCTGACGGCGAGCGCTTCGGTGGGGTATGGCTGGGGCTTCGACGGGCATCAGATGGTGACGAAGGTCGCGTTTGCCTCGTTGCCCGCGGACTTTCCCGCCTTTGCCCGCTCGGCGGAGGCGATGGATCGCGTGGTGTACCTTGCCAACGTCCCAGACCGCTGGCGCAACGTCGACCCGCATCTCCGGCAGTCGGGTGGGGCGTGGAGCGATCACTTCCTCGATGTCGAGTATCTCGCGAAAGTCGGCCTCGACCCGAAGAAAGTACCGTCGCTGCGGTACAATTTCATTCTGATCTACGGAGCTGGCCGGGTGGCCTATGCGGAGAAGTTTGCGGCCATCGACCCGAAGAAGAATATCGACCACACCGAGGAGTGGCCGGGCTTTGCGCCATGGGCGATGGCGGAGCAGTTTGCGAAGCTGCGCTCGGCGTTTGGGTATCTGAAGGCGTTTCAGGAGGTGGGTGGCACGCCGGCCGAGATCGCGCAGGCTCAGGCCGATGTGATTCACCAGATGGGCATCCTCAGTCACTACGTCGGCGACTGCTCCCAGCCGCTGCATACTACCGAGCATCACAACGGCTGGGCAGGTGAGAACCCCAACGGCTACACGGTCTGGACGGGGTTTCATAGCTGGATCGACAGCGGCCTCATCGGCAAGGCGGGTGTGAAGACTGAGGCGCTGCTACCGCGCGTCGCCAAGGTGCGGCCGCTCGCGCTGGCGCCGCAGGCGGATGGTCGCGATCCCTTCTTCGTTGCCGCGATGGATTATCTGCTGGAGCAGCATCAGCAGGTCGAGCCGCTCTACAAGCTGGAGAAAGCAGGCAAACTGGGCAACGGCGACAAGGCGCTGGCACCCGAAGGGGTCGCCTTTGTCGAAGGCCAACTGTTGAAAGGCGGCGCCATGCTCGCCCGCGCGTGGCTGGCGGCGTGGCAGTCCGCACCACTCGATAGTTATCTCCGCACCGTGCTCGCCAAGCGACAGGAAGCGGCAAACTCGCCTGCTAGAAAATGACTGCGGCAAACTGGGTGGCCCTTGGCTTTGTCGCGCTCGGGGGAGCTCTCGGCTCCGTGGCGCGCGCCGTCGTAGGCATGTTGTTGCCGGCGGGCATACTCCCATGGGCGACAGTGGCGGTAAATATCGTGGGCTCGTTTGCGATCGGCTGGTTGATGGGCCGCCTGACCGAAGGCGGTGGTGGCGGGCCGTATGCGCACAGCTTCTGGGTGGTGGGTATGTGCGGGGGCTTTACGACGTTTTCTTCCTTTAGCTGGCAGACGCTGGATCAGATCCACCGCGGGCAATGGTGGGTGGCGACGACGCACGTGCTGCTTTCGGTGCTGGTTTGTCTCGGCGCCACGGCGCTGGGGTGGAAGTTCGGCCGGGCCTGAGCATCGCGATGCGGCCCAAGGCATACCTGCGCGCGGCTGCCGATAGGGTCTGCCGGAGGCTCAGCCAAGCGGGCGCGTTGTTTCTGGCCGTACTTTGGCTGCAGGCCGCACCGGCCGATCCTGCGGCGCGCGTGATCGTGCTCGCCAACAGCGACGATCCCGAATCGCTAAGGCTCGCTGGCCACTACATGGCGGCGCGAAAAGTGCCGTCGGAAAACCTGGTGGCGCTCAAAATGAGCACGGCGGAGACGATCACGTGGCGGGAGTTTATCGCCACGATCTGGGAGCCGCTTGCGGGGCGTCTCATCCGCGAGCGCTGGCTAGATGCCATCGCGATGGATCTCACCGATGCGGTGGGCCGCCGCAAGTACGCACCCAATGGGCATCGCATCGCCGCGTTGGTAGTATGCCGCGGAGTGCCGCTGAAGATCGCGCACGAACCTGATTTCGCCAGCGAAGCCCGGCCATTCACCCAGCGCGTGGAGCTGCGCACCAATGCCGGCTCGGTAGACTCGGAACTCAGCCTGCTGCCTGCGCCAAGCTATAACATCAATGCCTTTGTGCCCAATCCGTTGTTCCACAATTCCGAGCCGGCGGAGATGGATCGGCATATCGTGCGCGTGAGCCGGCTGGATGGTCCGACCATAGCTGATGCGATGGGGCTCGTCGATCGGGCCCTTCAGGCGGAGCGAACAGGGCTGCTCGGCCGTGCGTATGTGGACTACAGCGCGCTCTACCAGACGGGTAACGAGTGGCTGCAAACCACTGCGCGGCAACTGCGCGAGCTTGGCTTCGATCTCTCCGAGGATCGCGAGAGTGCGACGATGCCGGCGGCGGCGCGCAGCGATGCGCCTGTGCTCTATTTTG
The DNA here is from genome assembly GCA_964480585.1 of uncultured Opitutus sp. Taxonomy (GTDB): domain Bacteria; phylum Verrucomicrobiota; class Verrucomicrobiia; order Opitutales; family Opitutaceae; genus ER46. Next base: position 97,842 of record CAYZPV010000006.1, read on the forward strand.
GCTGGTACACGGGTGAGATGGATGGCCCCTTTCGCCTGCCCGGCTTCCGCTTTCCTGCGGGAGCGATCGCGCTTCATATCCACAGCTTTTCGGCATGGACGCTACGCTCCCCTTCGAGCGGATGGGTCGGGCCCTTGGTAGCGCGTGGTGTAACTGCGACGATGGGTAATGTGTTCGAACCTTACCTGGAATTCACCCACAGGCCCGACTTGTTGCTGCGAGCGCTTGCACGAGGCTGGACGCTCGGCGAGGCGGCCTACTTCGCACAGCCGACGGTGAGCTGGCAGACAGTCGTGATTGGCGACCCGCTTTACCGACCGTTTGCCGTGTCTCTGGAGCAACAGATAGAGAGGCGTGCCGACCTTCCGCCGCAGCTTGCGACGTATGCGCTCCTCCGACGGATGAACGAGCTCGACGCCGCGCGAAAGCCGGAGGAGGCCAAGGCGCTGGCACTGCGGAGCCAGCGCGAAGCGCCCACGCTCGTTGTCGGCGTGGCGCTCGCGCAGCGCCTGCGGGATGCGGGAGAGCGGGACAATGCCGCCACGGCGCTGGGCTTTGCTGCCGGGCTCAAAGAATTTGCCACCGACGAATGGGGCCTGGCTGCGACCGCTGCGCGGCTGCTCGCAGAGTGTGGCCGAGCTAGCCGGGCGGTCGAGCTGTGGCGTACGCTCCTCGCCATCGGCACCCTGCCGCCCGAGCTGCGCCGCTCGTGGCTGCGCGATGCCCAGGAGGCCGCGCGCACGGCCGGCGATAATTCGCTGGCCAATCGGTGGGCGACAGAGCTTGCCGACCTTACGGTACCGGAAAAAAAGTAGGGCGGGCACTTGGCCCGCCCCGGTTTGTTGGCTGCTCCTTGCGGTAGGCAGGCTCAGACCTTGTCGACAATCTTGTCCGCCAAGCCGTACTCGATCGCTTCCTTGGCGTTGAGGTAGAAGTCGCGATCGGTGTCGCGGTTGATCCGCTCGAGCGGCTGGCCCGAAGCTTCGGCGAGGATATGGTTGAGCTCTTGGCGGAGCTTTTCCATTTCCTTGGCCTGGATGTTGATATCGCTCGCCGGGCCGACCATCCGGCCGGAAATAAGCGGCTGGTGGATAAGCACGCGCGAATGCGGATACAGGAGGCGGCGGCCCTTCTTGGCTCCGGAGAGCAGGATGGAGCCCATCGAGGCGGCCATGCCGGTCACGACGACCGTGATGGGCGAGGTGATGAGCTGCATCGTATCGTACACGGCCATACCGGCGGTGATGGAGCCGCCGGGGGAATTGATGTAGAAGATGATTTCCTTACCGGGCGCCACGGCCTCGAGGTAGAGCAGCTTCTCGGTGAGATCCTTGGCCGATTCGTCGGTGACGGCGCCCCACAGAAAGATCTTACGCTGCTCCAGAAACTTCTTCTGGATGAGCATCGCGACGGGCGCGGCGTTCTTCTTCGCCTGCTCGTTTTCCTTTTCGTCCTCATCCTCATCATCGTCGTTGCGCGGGAGGGGAGCGGAGAGGCCGGGCTGAAGGTTGTCGAAATGCATAGATGTAGGTCGGAGAAGGTTGAGCGGGTTCCCGCCGATGGCAAGTGCGGGCCGGTAGTTTGGCAGGGTGCTATTCCCGCTCTACGTTGACCCGCTCGGCGCGTTTCCCCCACGTTCGTTGGGAAGATGGAGCGCCTTGCCTCACGGCTTCTTGTTCCAGATTGCCATCAACTCGGGCGTGCCTTGGAGGCGTATGCCGTTGTCGGTGAGGATTTCCTCGGTGGCTGCTTCCATTTCCTTGCGCGGGAATACCGTGGTCTCGAAGCGGCGGCCGGCACTCTCAAAGACGACAAACTCATCCTTTAAGTCGCGAAGCACTTGGACGAGGTGGGGCAGGTTTTTGATCTTCGTGCCGTTTACCTTTTCGATCACGCTCGACTGCATCGAGGAGTACCCCTTCGAGAGCTTATGCGGGAAGAAGGGCGATGCGACGACGACCAGAGCCTCGCCATCGAACTCGGGCCGGTCGAGCCGGCGCAGCCCGAGGGGATTGCGCGTGATGGTGAGCATGCCGGCATTTACGCTCGCGGCGAAAAGACTGGTGGCGCCCGAGAAGACGATGGGGCCGTAGACGAAGTACTGCGGGTAAGCGCCGTCGAGATCGGGGATGAGCGTGGGCCGACGCGGCGCTACGGGCACCTCGATTTTCTGCTCCTTGCCGTCGCGGACGATGGTGAGCGGCAGTTTGCCATCGCGCGCGACATTCTGGATCATGTATTGGAAGCGCACGCGGATATCGCCGACGCGCACCATGCCCTCATTGTCGATGGGTGAGTCGCCGATGCGCGTGATGATGTCCCAGGGCTTGAGCGGGTAGCTGGCGTTGGGGAGATCCTCGGTGTCGGGTTGAGTGACGATCATGCCATCGACTCCCTTGGCGACTTTCAGGAACGGCCGGAGCGCGGGGTTTTCAAAAGTCTGCATGGTGTCGAACAACGTGGGCTTCCCGTCGTACTTGCCGTCGGCGACATCTTTCAGGAAGAGCTCGATCTCCTCGCACGGGATGATGTAGCCGATGGCTTCGCGGCCCATCAATCGGCTGAAGGCGAGGCCGATCATCTGATCGTCGCCCACCACAGGTCCGCCGCTGTTGCCGGGATTTATGGCGGCGTCGATTTGGATGCGGAGGCCGGATGTGGGATAGTTGTACGACGAGAAATCGATGCGAGAGACGATGCCCTTGGTGATGGAGAGATTGGTGCCGCCTGAGGGGAAGCCGTGCACGAGCACCGTGTCTTTCACCGCAGGGAGCTTGCTCGCGCGAGCGAGCGGGGGGCGGTTGTCGAAAAACGACTCGTCATCCAGCTTGAGCACCGCGAGGTCGATGCCGTACGCGATCGCCTCGACGGTGGCGGAGATTTTATCGCCAGATTGATTCGCCTGCACTTGCACCTGACTCGCGTATGCGACCACGTGTGCGTTGGTGAGGATCCGCCTGCCCTCGATGATCACGCCGCTGCCGGTGCCCTCTTGCGGATTCTGCTTGGTCCATGGCCGATGGGGATCAGGGAAGCGCGAGGTCGCAAAGACTTTTACGACGGCAGTCTCGGCGGCCGTGGATCGGGCCGGAGGCTTCTCCTGCTTGGCGTCGGCGCCAGACAGGCTCGAGGCGAGCGTGAAGAGAACGATGGCGGAGAGCAGGGATAAGCGCATGGGTGTGCGGCAGGGAAGCGGGATGCCTCCATGCCGCACGAGCGAGCCGCCGACTCAATACCTAATCTTGTCCGCCTTTGACTGCCATTCGCGAAACGAGGCCTGCGCCTCGTCGCGGAGCAGGAGCTGCATCGGGATCTTGCGCTGGGAGGGATCGAGCGGGATCTGCTGGTAGATGAAGTCGTCGTCGAAGCCGATCGCGGCTGCATCTGAGCGCGTATTACCGTAGTATACCTGCGGGATGCGCGCCCAGTAGATCGCGGAGAGGCACATCGGGCATGGCTCGCAACTCGTGTAGAGCTCGCAGTCCTCGAGCTGGAAAGTGCCGAGCTTGCTGCACGCCGCGCGGATGGCGGTGACCTCCGCGTGCGCGGTGGGATCGTTGGTGGAGGTGACGCAATTGTGGCCCCGGGCGACGATCTCGCCGCGCCTCACGATGACGCACCCGAAGGGGCCGCCCCGCCCGGCGCGCATGCCGGCCTCGGCCTCCTTGATCGCTTCGCGCATGTAGTCCTGCTGAGTCATGAATACTTTGGTGTTCCTCGACCTTAATATCGTGCTGACTTATGACAACGGCATAAGCAGGCTTCGCGCCCATGAGTTCACTGTCGATCGGAGGGCTCGAGATTGTCGGGCCGTTGAATACGCGTTATGCCGAGATCCTCACGCCGGAGGCCTGCCGATTCGTGGCCGACCTCGTGGCAAAGTTTGGCGCGCGTCGCGAAGAATTGCTTGCCCGGCGCCTTGAGCGTCAGCGCGAGATCGATGCCGGCCAACTCCCCGACTTTCTGCCCGAGACGGCGCATATCCGGGGCGGTGATTGGCGAGTGCCGCCGCCGCCCGCCGATCTCATTGACCGTCGTACCGAGATCACCGGCCCCGTCGATCGCAAGATGGCGATCAACGCCCTCAACTCCGGCGCGCAGTGCTGGATGGCTGACTTCGAAGATGCCAACTCTCCGACATGGGAGAATGTGATCCAGGGCCAGCTCAACATGCACGACGCAGTGCGGCGCACGATCACCTTCACGTCACCCGAGGGTAAGCACTATGCGCTCAAGGAAAAGACCGCCACGATCGTCGCCCGCCCTCGGGGCTGGCACATGGAGGAGAAGCACATCCTCCTCGGCGGGAAGCGCATCTCAGCCTCGCTCTGCGACTGGGGCTTTTACTTTTTTCACAATGCGCGCGAGCTCCTCGCGCGTGGCAGCGGGCCGTATTTTTACCTGCCCAAGATGGAGAGCCACCTAGAGGCGCGGCTGTGGAACGATGTCTTTCTCCACGCGCAGGCGGTGCTCGGCATCCCCCGTGGCAGCGTCCGCGTGACGGTGCTCATCGAGACGATCCTCGGCGCCTTTGAGGCCGAGGAGATCCTGTACGAGTTGCGGGAGCATGCGAGCGGCCTGAATTGCGGGCGCTGGGACTACATCTTCAGCTTTGTTAAGAAGCTCCGCAACCGGCCCGAGTACCTATTTCCCGATCGCACCCTCATTACGATGACGGTGCCCTTCATGCGCGCGTACTGCCTGCATGTCATCAATGTCTGCCATCGTCACGGCGCTTACGCGATGGGAGGCATGGCCGCGCAGATCCCGATCAAGAACGATCCCGACGCCAACGCCGCGGCGCTCGCCAAAGTGCGCGCTGACAAGGAACGCGAAGCCCGGGATGGCCACGATGGCACTTGGGTCGCGCACCCTGGCCTCGTACAGACGGCGCTCGATGCCTTTGCCGCGCATATGAAGGGGCCCAATAACCTCGGCAAACTTCACGAGGTGAAGACCACGGCCGCCGATCTCCTCACGCCCCTCTCCGGCCCCATCACCGAAAACGGCGTGCGGTGGAATCTGCATGTAGGCGTGCGCTACCTCGAAGCCTGGCTCGGCGGCTCCGGCGCGGAGCCGATTCACAACCTCATGGAGGATCTGGCCACCTCCGAAATATCGCGTTCCCAGCTCTGGCAGTGGCTCAGGTACGGCGCAAAGCTGGAGGATGGCCGCAAGATCACCGCAGAGTTGTACGACACCCTGCTGGCGGATGAACTGGAAAAAATCCGTCGGGAGTACGGCGACGCGCGTTACCAGAGCGGTCACTTCCCTGCAGCGGTCGATCTCTTCATGAAGATGTCGAAAAGCGAACGTTTCGATGAGTTCCTATCGCTGCCAGCGTACGAGCTTCTGAGCTGAAGAGACGGCGCTGCCGGAGCGCGGGGCTCGCCACGTGAGCTCGCAGCGACGGGTCGTAAAAAAGGCGGGTCCTTGGACCCGCCTTTTTGTTACTAAAGTCTCCAGATTCGCTTACGAGAAGAGATCCGAGGCCGTGCGGCCCAGGAAGTCCTCCATGTACGCGGTGGTGGCCTTGCCCTCGATGAAAACCGGGTCGGCCATGATCGCGCGATGCAGCGGGATCGTGGTCTTGATGCCGCGGATGAGATACTCGCTGAGCGCACGATAGGAGCGCTCCAGCGCGACCTTGCGAGTCGAGCCGTAGCAGATGAGCTTGCCGATCATCGAATCGTAGTACGGCGGGATGGTGTAGCCGCTGTAAGCATGAGAGTCGACGCGCACACCGTGGCCGCCGGGGGCGTAGTAGAGGCCGATGGTGCCGGGCGAAGGCGCAAAATTGCGCGCCGGATCCTCGGCATTGATGCGGCACTCGATCGCATGCTTCTCGAATTTGATGTCGCCTTGGTCGAAATCCAGTTTCTCGCCGTTGGCCACGCGGATCTGTTGCTTGATCAAGTCGATGCCAGTGACCTCCTCGGTCACGGGATGCTCGACTTGGATGCGCGTGTTCATCTCGATGAAGTAGTAATTGCCCTTGGCATCGACGAGAAACTCGATCGTGCCGGCGTTTTCGTAGGACGCTGCCTCCGCGGCCTTTACGGCCGCTTTGCCCATTCGCTTGCGGAGGTCGGGCGTGAGGAAAGGCGAAGGCGACTCCTCGATCAACTTCTGGTGACGACGCTGCACCGAGCAATCGCGCTCGCCGAGATGAAGCACCTTGCCATGCGAATCAGCCAGGATCTGAAACTCGATGTGGCGGGGGCGCTCGATATACTTTTCGATGTAGACCGCACCATTTCCGAAGGCCTTTTCTGCCTCACCGCGGGCGACATGGTACTCCTTGGCGAAGGATACATCGTTGTGTGCGATGCGCATACCGCGACCGCCACCACCCGCTACGGCCTTGATGATGACGGGATAGCCGATCTTCCGGGCTATCTTTACCGCCTCAGCCTCTGTCTCCACCGGGCCATCCGAGCCGGGGACGATGGGCACGCCTGCTTTCTTAACGGTGTCCTTGGCGATAGCTTTATCGCCCATCATTTTGATAGACTTGGACTTAGGGCCAATAAACTTGATATTGCAGGACTCGCACTGCTCGGCAAACTTGGCATTTTCCGACAAAAAGCCGTAGCCCGGATGGATCGCGTCGACATCGGCAATCTCAGCGGCGCTGATGATGCGATCCGCGCGCAAGTAGCTGTCTGCGCTCTTGTTACCTCCGATGCAGATGGCCTCGTCGGCGAGCTGCACGTGAAGCGATTGCACGTCGGCCTCGGAGTATACGGCGAGGGTCTTTATGCCCAGCTCCCGGCAGGCGCGCACGATGCGGAGCGCGATTTCACCGCGGTTGGCAATGAGGACTTTTTGAATCATGAGACGGTGAAAGATTTTAAAGCGCTGAGAGCTAAGAGCCTAGAGCGGAGAAGTCGGCAAGGTGCCAACGGCTCGGCTCTACACTCTTAGCTCCCGGCTAAGGCCGACATTAACCCTGCTTTACCTTGAAGAGGCGCTGGCCGTATTCCACCGGCTGGCCGTTTTCAACGAGGGCCTCGAGGATGGTGCCTTTGGCCTCGGCTTGGATCTCGTTCATGATCTTCATCGCCTCGATGATGCACACGACGGTGTTTTCCGAGACCTTTGCGCCGACATCGGCGAAGGGTTTGCTGTCGGGTGAAGCGGCACGATAGAAGGTGCCTACCATCGGCGATTTGATGTACACGATGCCTGCTTCGTCGCGCGGAGCGACGGGAGCGATGGCCTGAACGGGGGTGGCCACAGGCACCGGCATGGGCGGAGTCGTGTCGCCTGTCGGGAACGGCGGATTGGAGCCGCGACCGGTGCTCACTACCGGTAGCCCATTGGAGCCACGCCGGATCTTAAGCTTAAAACCTTCCTCCTCCACCGCGAACTCAGACAGCTCGTTGCGCTTCATGAGTTCGATGATCAGTTTAATCTGTTTTAGGTCCAAAACGATGCCTTTGTTGAGTTGAGCAGGCTGAAACGGTTAGTTGGTTTTAGAGATTGGTCGTTCAAAAGAATTTAGGGGGCCCAAGCAATCATTGATTTTCCACGGCTGGCCGGAAAATGAGCCGAAATCCCCTAAAAAGCGCTCAAAACCGCCAAAAATCCCCCAAATTATCCCGATTTTGGGGAAAATCTGAGCTCTTTTCACATCTCGTCTACGTAGTTTTTTACGAAACGGGATCCTTGGGGCAGGCTGAAAATCTCACAAAAAACGGGGAAAATAAGCGAAAAAACGCTGATTCTAGCCTAGTTTAGGCGAAAACTGCGCTCTTGTTAACAAGGCCCTGTTTACCACGTTTGCTCCTTTTGTGGAGTGCCCGAGAGGTAGGCTGTGGGCACGAAAAAGGGCGGTTCGGCGTGTCGCCGTCCAAGCTCTTGGCACGAGCCGTGCCTTCTCCTTGGGGTAGATCGATGCTGCGTGGATTGATCCCCCCAGCGAGCCGTCGAGGTCCGCTTATCGAGTCGGCTTGTAGATCTTTTGGGTCAGATCTGCCGCCAAATGATGCCGGAAGGTGGGCAGGTCTTTGACTGCTTTTAGCGAAATCAGCTGCCGTGCGAGGTTGCCCACGGCGGTGCCTTCCAACGCAAAGCTGACTACTGGCACCCCTGCTTCATTTGCTGTGGCTTGGCAAAGCAGCCGGTTTTTCGAGCCACCACCGACCATGAGGATCCTCTTGAACTTCCGGCCCGCTAGACGCTCGAAGTTGCGCATTGCGTCGGCATGGCCGCGACCCAAGGAATCGCAGATCAGTCGCATATACCCCGCGAGCGTGGCTGGGGCCTTGAGCTTGCGCTTTTTTAACTGGGCATCGATCGCGCCCTTCATCGACGGCGGATTGGAAAAAGCAGGATCGGTGACGTCGAGCAGGCCGACGGGGGCGGGAAGCTTCTCGGCGGCGGTGATCAAGGCGGCCCAGGCTTTGTCGGTCTCAGGGCGGCTCGAGAAATCCTTCATGGTACCTTCCAGCAACCATAGGCCGATCACGTTGGTGAGCGGGTGGTATCTGCCATCGCCGATACGCTCATTCGAGATGCGGGCGGCGAGCGCCTCGGCGCCCAGAACCGGAGCATCGCTCTCGAAGCCCACCAGCGACCAAGTCCCCGAGCTGAGGAAAAGATCGGTGCCATCAGGGGCGGCGGGCATGGCATCGTAAGCGCAGGCAGTGTCATGGCCGGGCACGGCGATCACTTGGGTCTCTGCGAGAGCGGGCGAGCCGGCGGCGATATCCTTCTTCACCCGCCCCAGGCGAGTGCCCGAGAGGATGGGTTTGGAGAACCACTGGGGCGGGAGTCGGAAGTAGTTCAGCGCTTCGCGCGACCAGTCGGTCGAGTGGACATCGAGGAGCTGCGAGGTACTGGAGATGGTGAGTTCGTTCTCCATGCGTCCTGACAGCAGGTAGTTAAAGTAGTCGGGTAGGAAGAGGCAGCGCGTGGCGAGATCCGTGATGGCGGGGCAACTCGCAACGGTTTCCTCCAAGTGGAGCGAGGAATTGTAAAATACGTTGGGGATGCCAGTTGCCGCATAGATGCGGTCGAGGGCGGCCCGAGTGTTGGCTAGGCGCTTCAGCCCTGCTTGGGAGCGCTGGTCGCGATAGGCGTGGACCGGAAATACGAGTCGTCCCGCATCGTTGACGAGGGCGAAGTCCACGCCCCAAAAGTCGACGCCGATGGAGGCGAGCTTGGCCCCCTTGGGCAGCGCCGCCACGGCCTTGCGCAGGCCCGTCAGCGCCTCGTGCCAGAGTGTGCCGATCTCCCAGTAGTCGTGCCCGTCCAGCGTGCGAAACGAGTTGGGGAAGCGGTGGACCTCCGTAAGCGAGAGCTTGTTTGCGGCCCAGGAGCCGAGGATGACGCGACCGCTGGTCGCGCCGAAATCGAGAGCCGCGGAGTAGATCGTGCGGGGCATGGCAGTGGGAAAGAAACGTAGGGGAAGGGGAGATTGAAGACCTGAGGCGTTAAGCGTCACGGAAAAATACTCGGACGCTTCGACATTGCGCTCAGCGAACTTTGAGGGAGGCAGCGTGCTCGCCAGTACTACTATAGAGAGAGGTAAGGAGCGGGCCCATTTTCTGTGGCGCTCGCGTCCCAAACGCTGCCGCTTTTTCACTACGATGCGGGCGGGATTTTCGATTGCCAGCGGCGGCGCTGGGCACGCACCGTTGCAGTCCCCCTTTCATGCTCAATACCGAGCGCTCCCCCATCACTGGCAAGCGTGTGCAGCTCATGGCGACCTGCCTGTGCGATGCCTTTTACGACGACGTCGCGGCCGCCACGGTCGAGGTGCTTGAGCATCTTGGCGTCCAGGTTGTTTTCCCCGAGGGCCAGACGTGCTGCGGCCAGCCCGCCTTCAATGGCGGTGACTGGGCCGCATCGCGCAAGGTCGTGCGCCACACGGTGCGGACCTTCGCCGGGGAGGAGCCCGTGGTGGTGCCCAGCGGCTCTTGCGCGGCGATGCTCTTTCACGGAGCGGTGTTGGAGTTTGAGAAGGAAAAGGACCTTCCGGAGGTGGCGGCGCTGGGTCGTCGTTCTTGGGAGCTGGCCGACTATGTCGTCAATGGCCTTGGCGTCAGCACGTGGCCCGGGCGTTATGAGGCCACGGTGGCCTTTCACCGCTCGTGTCACTCCCGCGGTACCAAGAGCGGCGAGGCGGCGCTCACGCTCTTGCGCTCGATCGCCGGGGTGCGCGTCGTGGAATTTGGCGAGGGAGAACAGTGCTGCGGATTTGGCGGCACCTTTTCCGTGTCGTTTCCCAATATCTCCTCCGCCATGGGGACGCTGAAGCTTGAGCATGTCCGCGCCGCGCAGCCGGATGTCTTTGTCTCCGGCGATATGAGCTGCATGATGCACATGGGTGGCCTCGCTGCAAAAGAGGGGAAGCCGATCAAAACGATGCATCTTGCGCAGCTCTTGCGAGATGCCCTGAAGCAGGCGGGCGGGAGCAAAAGAGAGAAGGAATAGGCGGGCCGCCCCAGCGCCAGCGCACTCATACCCCTCCCAGCCGGCCCATTTCTTTTTCCTTTCGCCCATGCGCTTCCAACAAATCGACCAATTCGCGGCCAAGCTCCCTGCGGATAAGCGCGCCTCCGTTTACCAGAGCACCAAGACTACGCACGAGAAGCGGACTAAGCTGCTCTACGATCAATTTGCTGCGCCCGACCGCCTGCGTGAGCTCGCGGGAGAGATCAAGCAGCACGCGATCGAAAATCTAGACACGCTCCTTCCTCAAGTGGAGGCGCGGATGAAGGCCAATGGCACCCAGGTCCATTGGGCCAGTACTGCCGAGAGCGCGTGTGAAACCGTGCTCAAGATCATGCGTGCCCGCGGCGCGACCAAGATGGTCAAGGCCAAGACCATGGTGAGCGAGGAGATCGAGCTCGCGCACTATCTCGAGAAGCACGGCATGGAGGCGCTGGAGACCGATCTGGGCGAATTCATCATCCAGATCGATCACGATCATCCGAGCCACATCGTCCGCCCGATCATCCACAAGAACCGCCGCGAGATCGCGCAGAGCTTCGAGCGCGAGGGCCTCGGTGCTTACAACGACGATCCGGAGACGATCACACGCCGTGCGCGGGTGTTTCTCCGGCAAAAATATCTCGAGGCTGATGTCGGTCTCACGGGCGCAAATTTTGTCTCCGCGGAGAGCGGCCGCATGGTCCTCGTGACCAACGAGGGCAACTCCCGCTTCTGCCTCGCCGCGACCAAGTGCCACATCGCGCTCATCGGCATCGAGAAGATCGTGCCGCGCGATCGCGATCTCGGCATCCTGCTCAACCTGCTGGGCCGCTCCGGCACCGCGCAAGATCTCACGGTCTACACGGAGTTCATAGGCGGGCCCAAGTCGCCGACGCAGCCCGATGGCCCCGAGGAGATGCACGTCATCTTTGTGGATAATGGCCGCACGGAGGTGCTGGCGAGCGAGTGCCGGGAGATTCTTCGCTGCATCCGCTGCGGCGCGTGCCTCAATGTTTGTCCAGTCTACCGCCAGGCCAGCGGCCACGCCTATCGGAGCGTTTACCCCGGGCCCGTCGGGGCCGTGCTCTCGCCCCTGCTGGCGAAGGATAAGTTTCCGCAGCTCGCCGACCTGCCCAAGGCATCGTCGCTCTGCGGCGCGTGCAACGAGGTGTGCCCCGTCAATATCCCCATCCCCGATTTGCTGCTCCGCCTGCGCAGCCGCGCCAAGGATGAAAATGTGCCCTCGCCGGGCACGCCCCCGATGGGCGCGTGGGCGCTCCTTGCCTCTCAGCCGACGGCGTGGAAAGCCGCGCTCGCTGGCGGCAAGATGATGAACTTCGTCCCGACCAAGCTGTTGCCCATCCCGGCGCTCCGTGCCTGGGAAGACAAGCGCGAGCTGCCCGCTTGGCGCGGTGGCGAGTTCCGCAAATGGCTGCGGAGTCGGAAAAAGTAGGATCTACCACGAATGCACACGAGGAGACACGAATGACGGCGGCGGCCTGAGTTCTCCCGGTTTTTATTCGAGCTCCTTCGTGTCCATTCGCGGTTAAAACTCTCACCCTTATGAGCAAACCCGCCCGCTTCGAACCCTTCATCCCCGACAATGTGAAGATGCTCGAGTTCACCGCGCGCTCGGTGCTCACGGGTGTCGTGCTCGGTGTGATCTTCGGCGCGTCGTCATTGTATCTCGTGCTGCGGGTCGGCCTCACGGTGAGCGCGTCGATCCCCGTGGCGGTGATCTCGTTGGCGATGTTCCGCGCCTTGTCGAAGTTTGGCGTGCGCGACTCGACGATCCTGGAGAACAATATCACGCAGACCGCCGGCTCGGCGGGCGAATCGATCGCCTTCGGTATCGGCGTGACGATGCCGGCGATCATGATCCTCGGCTTCGACTTGCACATCACGCTGGTGATGCTGGTCGCCCTGCTCGGTGGGCTGCTCGGTATCCTCATGATGATCCCGCTGCGCCGGGCGCTCATCGTGAAGGAGCACGGTATCCTCAAGTACCCGGAAGGCACGGCCTGCGCCGCGGTGCTCCGCGCGGGCGCCAATGTCGAGTCGCGTGCGCTCGCCTCGCCCTCCGCGCAGGCCGATATGCGCTCGGCCGAGGCAGCTGGGCTCGGCGCGTCGCCAGGCGCAAAGGTGGTCTTCACGGGCTTCGCAGTCGGCCTCGTCTACAAGACGCTGATGTCGGCCTTTAAGCTGTGGAAGGACATACCGGAAAAGGTTTTTGGCGCTCCCCTTAAATCTGGCGCTGTCGGCGTCGAGGTATCGCCTGAGCTTGTGGGCGTCGGCTACATCATCGGCCCTCGCATCGCCTCGGTGATGTGCGCGGGCGGCGTGCTCTCCTACCTGTTGCTGATCCCGTTGATTAAGTTTTTCGGCGAGGGGCTCACGACGCCACTTGCCCCCGCCACCAAGCTGATCTCGGAGATGAGCACCGGCGCGATCCGCGGTGAGTACATCCTTTATATCGGCGCGGGCGCAGTAGCGGCGGGCGGCATCATCAGCATGATCCAGGCGCTACCCACGATCTGGCATGGTCTGCGCGGCGGTCTCTCCGGCCTCGGGCTCGGCGGCGCCAGGTCGGCCCATGGCGAGGTGCCGCGCACCGAGCGCGACCTCTCGATCAAGTTCGTCGGCGTGGGTATCGTGGTGCTGCTCGCGCTCATCATGCTCGCGCCTTCGCTGCATATGAACTTCCTGGGCGCGCTGCTCATCGTCTCCTTCGGTTTCCTCTTTGTCACCGTGTCATCGCGCCTCACCGGTGAGATCGGCTCCACTTCGAATCCCATTTCGGGTATGACAGTCGCGACGCTGCTCTTCACCTGTCTCGTCTTCCTCCTTGTGGGCTGGACGGGCGGCAAGTACTACGTGACCGCCCTCGCGGTTGGCGCGATCGTGTGCATCGCGTCATCCAACGGCGGCACGACCTCGCAGGACCTCAAGACGGGGTTCCTCCTCGGCGCCACGCCCAAGCTCCAGCAGTACTCGATCCTGATTGGCGCCTTTGTCTCCGCCATCCTGCTCGGCCCGATCCTGCTCAAGCTCAACGAGAGCGGCACCGTCTACATGCCCGCGGCGCAGGTGGCCCCGGGCCTGAAGACGGATATCAGTAAACTGGATACCACCAAGCAGGGGCTCACCGGCCCTCAGGCAAAAGACGATGCCGGCCAGTATCTCGTGTGGCACAAAACCGACACCGCCGGCGGCCCGTCGGGCAAGTACCTCGTCAACGAGCGCGGCGAGGCCGTGTGGCTCGCCGACCCCGGTATCAATGGTGCGTACGCCAAGCGCCCTGATGGCACCGAGGTGCAGAAATTCGACGCGCCCAAGGCCACCCTCGTTTCCTACATCATCAAGGGCATCCTCGACCAAAAACTCCCTTGGGCGCTCGTGCTCCTCGGCGTGATGATCGCTGTGATGATGCAGCTCTCATTCGTGCCAGCACTTGCATTCGCGGTGGGTGTGTATCTGCCGCTCTGGGCTTCCACGCCGATCTTTGTCGGCGGCATGATCCGCTGGCTCGTCGACCGCAAGGTGCGCAAACAGCCCGCCTACGCGGCAATGAGTGAGGAGCAGTTCGCTGCGGAAAGCGACAAGAGCTCCGGCGTGCTGCTCGCCTCGGGCTACATCGCAGGCGGCGCCATCGCGGGCATCGTGATCGCCTTCTTCGCGGGCGCGCTCGGCGGCTTCGACAAGGCTGTCACCGAGTGGTCGGCGAAAAACAATCCCTTCTTCGAAGGTCCCTACGCCGACCTCCTCGCGCTCGCACCCTACGCGGTGATCGTGGGCTTCCTTTATCTGGTTGCGCGGGAAAAATTGCTCGGCCCGAAGAAAAACTGATTCCCATGAGTGACGATCGCGAAGCCATCCTTTCCCGCGTGCGCGGCGCCCTGGCGCCGCTGCGCGACCGCGCACCGCTGCCGCAGTATGATTCCGAGATCGCCGTGATGCGCAAGATGATCGCCGGCCGCGATCTCGCGGAGCTTTTCGCCGAGCGGGCGAAGCGCGTGAGCTCGCTGCCTTTCACCGACGCGATCGCGCTTGCTGCCCATATGCGCCAGCATGGCTGGTTGCGTGGCTATTGCGAGCGGGAGCTATGGGCTACGCTCGCGCCAGCGTTTGGCCCGGGCTTTACCGTCGAGCACGAGTTCGACCGCACGCGCGTCGATGATTACACCTTCGGTATCACGCGTGCCGCGGGCGCGATCGCTGAGTCGGGCACCATTATTCTCAACGAGGCGTCAACCTCCCGCCGCCTTGGCGCCCTCGCGCCGTGGGTGCACATCGCCGTCATCGAGCGAGCCACGATCTTTGGCGATGTGCAGCAAGCCGTCGCCGCACTCGGCACGGACCGCAACATCGTATGGTGCACCGGTCCCTCCAAGACTGCCGACGTGGAGGGAATCCTGATCGAGGGTGTCCATGGCCCTGGTGTGCAGATCGGGTTGGTGGTAGACTGAAATACAGGTAGAAGCAATGGCGATGAATGCTTCCTTCGTATCCGATGGCTGAGATCGTTTGATGGATGCCACGAGCCAGGCGCGCATCGCCTGCCGCACCGAGGTGATGGCCGAACTCCGACAGCGCCATCGCGCGCAACTCGAACGGGCGGGTTGGTTCAGGCGTAGTATTCTGACGTGTCAGATCCGCCGCGAGGCGGAGGCCATTGTGCATGCGCGCCTCGGGCTGCCTTTGCGGGGTGCGCTGTTTTTCACCGGCGCGCCCCGGCAGGGCTAGTCGCGGCCGGCGGTTCGCCGGTGTCGGTCTTGTCGTCTGCTTCCGTGAGGAAGATCTCAGATGCCGCGCTGGCCGCAGCCACTGCTGGCGGAAAGCCGAGAATGAGGAGCATTTGATACGCATTCATGGGTGTTTGGGCGGAGGGTGTTATCCTGCTCGTGCCACGTAAGCGTTGTATGTGCGTTGGGTGGCGCTTTCATTAAGCTCGCGTAAACAAAAGCCCCGCCTTGCGGGCGAGGCTGCTGTGATCGGTGGCGATGGCCGTTGTTAGCTGCGGTCGCCACGTTTGCCGCCCTTGCCACCCTCAGGCGGTAGCGGGCGGAACTCGTCTGCCGAGAGCTTGCCGTCCTTGTTGGCGTCCAGGGCCGCGAGGCTTGCCGGCGCATTGGTGATCTCGGCGGAGGATAGGCTGCCATCGACGTTGGCGTCGAGCGCGAGCATCACCGGATCGACCGGGCGCGTGCGCACCGGCGCATCGGCCGGAGGCGCCGGGCGCTCGGGGGCATCGGCGGGCCGCGCCGGGCGCAGCTCGTCGGCGCTCACCGCGCCGTCATTGTTTTTGTCGAGCGTGCGGATGGCAGCGGCTGCGCCGGCGATCTCTCTGGCGGAGATCTCGTGGTTCTTGTCGGCATCGAGCACGCGCATGACCGGATTGCCACCCCGCGGACCGCCACCGCCGCGCGGAGGCTGCGCGACGAGCGCACTGGCGAGGGTGAGGGGAGCGAGGAGGGCGAGGAGACGGTGGGAGTTTTTCATTTCGAGTGATGCGCTCCGTCTCTTTTGCTGCCGCCCGTCGTGAGCGGTATGGCGTGGAGGATTGGAGCGACATGAAGGAAGACGCCCCAATTGTTGGCGCTCGGTTAGCGCAGACAGGAAATTTGTTAGGCTCGCGTAAAGGTCGGTCGAGACGCGCCGCCCTGTCCCGCACTGCTTACGCCTGAGCCAGCCGTATCTCGGCGCGGAAGCCTCGCGGTGTGCGATTGGCAAACTGCACCTCGCCGCCGCAAGCGAGCACGCTGCTGCGCACGATCGCGAGGCCGAGCCCTGCGCCGCCTCCTTCGCGAGTGCGCGCGCTCTCCGGCCGGAAGAAGGGCTCGCCGAGGCGCGCCAGAGACTCCGGCGGCACTCCCGGCCCGTCATCCTCGACTGCAATGAAGACACTCGGTGCCTCTGCGCGTATCCGTAGCGCTACTTTCGCGTCCGGCCCGGCGTAGCGCAGCGCATTGCGCACCAGATTGCCGATCGCACGGCCGAGCAGCAGGTGATCTGCCCGCACGCGCAATCCCGGCGCTAGATCGACCTTCACGCTCGATCTGGGATCTTCGCGTGCGATCACCTCCGTCACCAGTGCGTCGACTTCCACCGGCGCGAGTTCCGCGGTCCGCGGGCGCAGGCCGGCCTTGGTGAAGGCGAGCAGTTCGTTGACGAGCACAGACATCTGCTGCACTTCCTCCCGCACGTCGTGGACGTAGGTGCGCAGGCCATTTGTGGCCCTGGCTTCCAGGATCTCGGTGGCGACCTGCAGTCGGCCGAGCGGTGAGCCCAACTCGTGTGCCACGTCGCCCAGGAAACGCTTCTGGCCATTGACGAGGGTTTCGAGCCGCGCTGCCATTCGGTTTACGGATTGGCCGAGGTGGCCGAGCTCGTCGCGACGGGTATCGGGCACACGCGCATCGAAGCGGCCCTCAGCGATCGCTTCAGTCGCGCGCGTCAATTCGCGCAGAGCTCGCGTGATGCCGCCGATCAACGGCAGCCAGAAGAGGACGGATAGTGCAAAAGCGCCCGCCAGCAGCCCGAGCCAGGGCAGGGCGTCGACGAGGCGCAGCAGCGCGAGGAGATTAGGCGCACGGATGATGAGAGTGCCTGGCCCCGGCTCTGCGTATTCGCGGAGCAGGGGTACGCGGAGCCCTATCCATGTTTCAGTCGGGTCTTCGGTGCGCGCGAGCATGCGGCCGGTCGTCGTGCGCGAGCCCAGCGGTCCCCGGTTGGGCGATCCGTAGCCGCCCTTCTTGCCGGGAGGGGGCTCATCGTACGGGCCGTAGCCCTTCTTCGGGGGAGGCTGCCCTTCACTCAGCGGGCCGCGACGAGGTCCGCGGGCCATGTCGTTGCGCAGCGTCTCCGGGAGGCGCACGGTGCGACCGAAGACCTGCACCCCGTCATTGCGAAAGACGAAGAACTCCGCGCCGGTATTCTCTTCCCGCGTTGCGATGGCGGCCCTTATAGCTGATTCGCCGCCATTGAGCCCCTCGGCCATGATGGAGTCGGCGAGGGATTGCAGCCGATCGCCCATCGCTCCTTGGAGCACCGAGTCCCACCCACGTCCAAACTGGGACCAGTAGACACCGATGCCTGCACCGGAAAGGAGCAGAAGATTAAGCAGCAGCCAGAGCGATATCTTAAACGAAAGCGGGTAGGGTACTTTCATGGCGCGGGAGAGCTGTTGCAGGGTTCCACGCTAGCAGGCTCGCTGTGAAAATCCCGCGCATTTACCCCACCTTAACAAAACTCCACCCCCGCCACACAAGGGCTTAATTGCCCCGTGTTTTCATGGCGCACACTTCCCCATGAAAACGTCTCGCCCCCTTCTTTTGCTCGCCCTCGCCGCGGCGCCGCTGCTTCCCGCGCAGACTCCGACTGATCCGCAGATCACCAGTTGGTACGTCACGCCCTCGGGGCGCTACGCCCGCCTTTATGAGACCGATGCCGCGAAAAATGCCGGCACCGCCGTCACCACGTGGAGCCGGGGGCAGGGCACTCAGTCCACTCCCTCCTACGCCGGAGTGATGCAGGTATCGTACTCCGCAAACTGGGTGTACTTGCGCTCTTCGGGACTCGGTTATCACACGATGGGCCCATGGTATCTCAATGCCGCCCACACCCAGCTCTTCGGCAATTATCCCGCCAATCAAAACGTGCTTTATCGCATCCCGCGCACGCCGGCCGTTTCGGCGACCAAGACGCTGACCGGTGGAGGCGCGATAGGCTACTCGGTCGATGGAGTCGCGATCTTCGATAATCGCGACAGCTACTCGTACATTAATTCCAGCGCGAGCGATGCGTCACCGGTGGCGGGCGCGGGGCGGGGCGATGGCATCTGGAATCGCGATGCTTACGTCAATGAGGGGGTGACCTTCGATCCGGCCTTTGCCCATCAGGCCGGTTCAAACTATCACTATCACGCGAATACGCCCGCCCTGCGGTATCTGCTCGGCGACAACGTCGATTATAACGCGACTACCAAGGCCTACACGGAGAAATCCAGCGCGCCCACTCGTCACTCGCCGATCATCGGCTGGCTGGCCGATGGCCACCCGATCTACGGTCCCTACGGCTACTCGTCGCCGATGGATGCCGCGAGCGGCGTGCGTCGGATGACGCCCGGTTATGCGAAGCGCGATGGCGCCAATGGCACGACCAACCTCGCCGCCACCGGCCGCACTTCACTCCCGGCTTGGGCCGTGCGCGCGCAAAACCGCAGCAGCGCTGCGCTCGCGACCAACCAAACCGGCCCCGCCGTCAATACGACTTACGTCCTCGGCCATTATCTGGAGGACTACGACTATCTCGGCGAACTCGGTAAGACCCAGGGCGTGGATTTCGACCTCGATCTGTACAACGGGCGATTCTGCGTGACCCCCGAATTCCCCCAAGGCACCTACGCCTACTTCCTTGCCATCGAGCCCGACGGCACGCCGAAGTTTCCCTACACCCTCGGTCGCTGGTACTACGGCACTCCCACCGGCGGCAGCGTGACCGCCATCTCCGAGGCGGTGACTGAGCACGTACGTGGCGGACAGGCCGCCGCGATCGCACTCACGGCGGTGCGGAGCGATGCCGGGGTGGCGCTCTCCTGGAGTTCTGTCGAGGGTGGCACGTACACGCTTTCCAGCTCCTCTGATGGTACGAACTACACGACGCTAGCGGCTGGTCTCACCAGCGCGGGCCTGACGACCACGTATGCCACGGCGACCATTGCCAGCTACTATCGCGTGACGCTTACGGCGCTAGCTACCTATGATACGCGCGGCACGGGAGGACTCACCGGGCTAAATGGCGTCGGCTCTGCTCAAGTCACCCAACAGGTCGGCGTCACCGGCACGGCACGTCTGATCAATGTCGCGGCTCGCGTGCAGGTAGGTGGCACAGCTGGCACGCCGATCGCCGGCTTCGCGCTCAGTGGCTCCGGCAGCAAGCGCGTCTTGGCCCGCGCCGTGGGGCCAGGTCTGGCGCCCTTTGGCGTCAGCGGCACGCTGGCCGATCCTAGTCTCGCCCTCATCTCGGGTGGATCCACCCTCGCAAGTAACGATAACTGGAGCGCGAGCGATGCCTCGGCCTTCGCCGAGAGCGGCGCCTTCGCCCTCTCCAGCGGTAGCCGCGATGCCGCGCTCGTGACCTCTCTTGTGAGCGGCAGTTACTCTGCCGTCATGGGTGACGGTGGCAGCTCGGGCGTGGCGCTATTGGAAGTCTATGATGGCGATGTCAACGCACCCGCCCGGCTGGTCAATGTCTCCACGCGTGCATTTGTCGGTACGGGCGAGCAGGTGCTGATCCCCGGCTTCGTCGTAGCCGGGGAGGGGGCGACCAAGATCCTCATTCGCGCCGTGGGGCCGGGCCTCGCAGCTTTCGGGGTGGGCGGCACGCTCGTCGATCCGCAGATGACGCTCTTCCGTGGCGCGACGACGGTGGCAAGCAATGATAACTGGTCCAGTGCCGCCAATGCCGCCGAGGTCGCCGCTGCGGCGGCGGCGTCTGGAGCCTTCGCGCTGGCGAGTGGGAGCCGCGATGCGGCGTTGCTGGTCGAGTTGGCTGCCGGCGCCTATACCGTGTCGGTGGGCGGTGCCGGTGCCTCCACGGGCGTCGCCCTGGTCGAGCTGTACGTTGTGCCCTGAGACGCAGGAAGGGATCTACGGGGCCATCATCATGTAGCCCGCCGAGCGCAAGGTGCGGATAAATCGAGGGTCCTTGGCGTCGTCCCCGAGCTTCTTGCGCAAGGAGGAGATGTGGACATCGATCGAGCGATCGAAGACGTCGTAGTTGCGGTCGCGGATCTCGTCGAGGAGTGCCTCGCGGGATTTCACGCGGCCGCGAGCTTTGGCGAGGCTGGCCAGGAGATCGAACTCGACGGGCGTGAGCACCAGCGGCGTCGTATCGAGCACCGCGGAGCGTGCGTCGAGATTCAGCCGGAGCGGGCCCACGACGATCTCCGTGGGCGGCTCGGCCGAGTGGGCGCTCGCCGAGGCGCTGAGCGCGCTGCGGCGCAGCACGGCGCGGAGCCGGGCAAGCAGTTCTCGGGTGGAAAATGTCTTGGGCAGGTAGTCGTCGGCGCCTACCTCCAGGCCTACTATGCGGTCCATCTCGTCGCCGCGCGCGGTGAGCATGAGGACGGGCGTGCTGTGCGTGGCGCGGATGCGGCGCAGTACTTCGAAGCCATCCAGCCCCGGCAGCATGACGTCGAGGATGATTGCATGCCACGTCTCGTTTGCCGAGGTGGCTCGCTCGATGCCTTCTGGGCCGGTGTAAACTGGGACGACGTCGAACCCGAGTGGGTCAAGATAGTCTGCCACGAGACGGCAGAGCTTGCGATCGTCGTCGATCATCAGAAGGCGCGTGCGGCCGCTAGCTTCGGTCATGGGTGCAGTGTGAAACAAGCGCGCGAAGGGAGGCAACAGCGAGCGGCTTAACCTCGCCTTAACAATTTTCCGGCGTGGCCCACACACACACTTTACCAAGAGGGACTAGTTTTGAGAGGCATGCGCTGCCTCCGCCTCCTGTGGATCGCCCTGTTCGGCTGGTCAGCCGCGCTGGCTGGCGCGGCTGAGCTCGCGCTTGCGATCGAGCCGCGCTGGGGCGCTCTGCCACTCAGCCTTCCGTCGGCCGAGGTAAAAAACGATGCAGGCCAGTCTCTGCGACTTACGCGGATAGCCGCGCTCGTATCAGGTGTGACACTCGTCCGCGCCGACGGCAGCCGGATCCGCTTGGAAGGGCAGTATGGCTACTTTGATGGCGCGACGGCGCGCGAGATGACCCTGCACGGCGTGCCTGCGGGCGATTACGTGGGGCTGGAGTTTCAACTAGGGCTGCCGGCTGCGGTGAATCACGGCGATCCATCGCGCTGGCCCGCGGGCCATGCGCTCAATCCCCTCACCACCGGCCTGCACTGGAGCTGGCAGGGCGGGTATGTATTTCTCGCGCTGGAGGGCCGCTGGCGTGAGCGTGGCGAGGGCGACGAGCGAGGGCTTTTGTACCACGTGGCTACCTCGGAGCGCGCGATGGCGCTCGGGTTTGCCGCGCGCTTTCGCATCGTCGCCGCGACGCGCATCGCGCTGGCGCTGGATGTCAGCCGTGTCCTTCGCGGGCGGAAGCTCGCGAGCACCGATGGCAGCGACTCCACGCACTCCGCCGATGGCGATCCGGTGGCCGCACAGATCACGCAAGCCACCGAGCGCGCGTGGTTCTGGTTGGGCGCGGAGGAGATCTCCGGGAGGTCCGATGCCGTTCGCATTGAGGAGAGAGCAGGCGCGGGCATGGGTGAGCCCCTGGCCTTTGTCGTACCCGAAGGGTTTCCGCAACCGGAGCTGCCCGCCGATAATCCGCTTACGCGCGAGGGGGTAGCCTTGGGCCGTGCCCTGTTTCACGAGCGCAGGCTCTCAGGAAACGGCACGCAATCCTGTGCGAGCTGCCATGCTCCGGAGCGAGGTTTCTCGGAAGCTAGCGCGGTCAGCACCGGCGCGGAGGGGCGGCTTGGCCAGCGCAATGCGATGCCACTCTTCAATCTCGCGTGGTCCCCCGCCTATGCGTGGGACGGCGGGCAGCGCCGCATGCGTGATCAGTCGTTGGCTGCCCTGCGCAATCCCATCGAGATGCACGGCGACCCTTCGGCCGTGGTGGCCCGATTGGCGGCGGATGCGGAACTGGATGCCGCGTTTCGCTCGGCGTTTGGCGGTGGGCCCACCGAGGAGCGCATCGGCCTCGCCCTCGAGCAGTACCTGCTCACCCTCGTGAGCGCCGACTCGAAGTTCGACCGTGCGCGGCGCGGCGCAGCTGAATTGACGACCGAGGAGAAGCGCGGGCTCGAACTCTTCCTCACCGAGTACGACCCTGTGCGTGGCAAACGCGGGGCCGATTGTTTTCACTGCCACGGTGGCGCGCTCTTCACGGACTATACGTTCAAGAACAATGGCTTTATTACCCGCGATCGCGGCCGCATGGCGGTCACCTCTGCGGCGAGCGACGATGGGAAATTCAAGACTCCCTCGCTGCGCAATGTAGCCCTCACCGCGCCGTATATGCACGATGGCCGCCTGCGCTCACTGGAGGACGTCGTCGCGCACTACGATCACCGGGTGCGGCGTTCAGCGACGCTCGATCCCAACTTGGCAAAGCACCCCGCCGAGGGCTTGCAGCTCTCGCGTGAGGATCAGCAGGCGCTGGTGGCGTTTCTCCGTACCTTGACGGATGAGTCGCTTGCTCTGAAGTAGTATCCTCCGAGTAGGCGAGCCATACACCTTTTTCTGTAACTCGTCACCGCGCGGCCCGTGTCGCGCCTGTCTCAATTCATGTACTCGGCTGGCAACGCAGTGATGGAGCGCAGCTCTACGTGCGATAGAATAGCTCCGCGCCCTCGGACTGGAGTTGGATCTTTCCCGCGGTGGCGGCCACCCAAGCATCCCCGTCCTTGCGCTCGCATTGTTCGAGGATCATCACGACGTGGCCGTTGACGATGTGCCAGGCCTTGTCGCCCAGGCAGATCACTTCGATCACATTCCACTCGCCGTGCGGCTTCTCGTGATTGGCGCCCTTGAGCACGCGGCGGGTGTAGCCTGGCATCGCCATCGCGAAGAGCTTGGGCTCGGCCTTCGGATCATAGATCCACTCCTTTTCGTCAAAGGCCCGCGCTCGGATGAGGCTGCGGGAGTTGACTGCCCAAAAGTCGCCGAGATCGGTCTCTTGGATCTGCAATTCCAGTGATGGCAGCCAAGCGCCGACAGCGCCCCAAGGGCCTTGGGCGTGGTAGAGGATCCCGCTATCGCGCTTGAGCGCGAGGCGTGGCGCCCACTTTTTCTCGCCCCACTTCATTTCGAGACGGAGGTGGTAGTTCGAGAATTCCTCGCGCGTCGTCATCGTGCCGTAGATTTCCCCGCTCACGCGGATCGCGGGCCGGCCATCGTGCTGCACGACGGTGAAGACATTCGTCGGATCATTGTTCACGCCGAGCGGCGCGGCATGCTCGCCCTTGGCGTTGCGCTCTTCCTTGGCGAGTTTCACCGAGCTGTGAGGCCGGGCGAGATACTTGTCCCAGCCTACGAAGTCGCGGCCGTTCCAGAGCGATCTCCAATCAGCCGCGGTAAGGGGAGCGCAGAGGCAGTAGGCGAGTGTGAGGCAGGCAGTGAGCTTCATGGCGCAGGCGGGTGTGACTCCCCGCGGGGCAATCGGTTGAGCGTATAGTGCGCGACAGGATTGGCAGGGGCCGCACCTTGGCGCGAGCGGATTCCCGGCGCGGCGAGCCGGTGCACAAAGCCCTTGCGCATCCCCGTGCAGCGTAGTCGCACGGATTTTCCGTCGGGCAGCAGTTCGGCGGCGGTGATCGTCAGGGGCCGTGGGTCTATCTCCATGCTCCCGTACTTGCGCTGGTAGGTGTAGGTGTAGCTTGTCCCGGCATAGCTTTCGATACGCCCCGCCGAGGCGGCGTCGACTGCCTGCGTAAACTCCAGGACCCACCCGTCAGGCTGGATGCGCACGCTGAGGATCTCGAAGGGTACCGCGCCCGTCCATCGTATCCGCTCCAGCCCGTAGGAGCGCGTGCCCGCGGAGTTCCAGCCGCGATTGGTCTCGCCGCAGAGCAGCGAGCCATCGGGGAGAAACTCCAGGCGGATGGGGCCGCTTTGCAATCCTTCCAGGAAGCGAAACGCGGCTCCTTGATACTCGCCTTCCACCTTCTCCAGAAAGACGCGTGTGATGCGCGACAGTGTAAACTCTCCCACGAAGAGCTGCCCGCCAAATGGCCCAAATTTGCCCCCGCTCACATCGCAGGCGATGCCGGTCGCGCTCTGGCCTATCTCAGGGTAGGGCAGCCACACGGCGGGTGGTGCGTAGCCGGGAAATTGCTCCAGCACTTCGGCGACGGTGATGCCTTCGGGGATCTCGCCCGGATGCTTTACGCGCGACTCTGGGCGCTCGACATCGCGCAGCGCGTCCTTGTGGCCGAAATACGCCCCGGGCCGTAAATGCAGCACGGGATTGGTGCCCCAGAAATTACCCTGCTGATCGGTGGCAAAGACGTCGCCCGCTGCATTCGTGCCAAGCCCCGAGGGCGAACGAAAGCCCGCGCTCGCCGCCTCGATCCTGCCATCGGGCGTGATCATCATCGCCCATCCCCGCCACGGCGCATCGACGGGGCGATGGCCCGGCATCTTGGCGCCGCCGCCCAGCGTGGCGTTGAGCGTGAACCACAGATTGCCGCGTCCATCCACCACAGGGCCGTAGGCATACTCATGGTAGTTGCCGGAGACGCTCCAGTTATTCGCCGCAGTCTCGTAGTCGTCGATGATGCTGTCGCCGTCGCGGTCGGTGAGCTTGGTAAGTTCGGCGCGTTGGGTCGTGTACAGTGCGCCCTGGTGCCAGGCTAGGCCGAGCGGCTCGTGCAGGCCGGAGGCGATGCGGCGGTAGCCGACTGCTCCAGGGTTTGCCGGATCCGCATCGGGCCGCTCCATGAGCCATATCTCGCCCTTTCGGAGCGTGAGTGCGATCCGTCCGTCCGGGAGCCTCGCGATACCCGTTACCTCCAATTTGAGGCCTTCGGGAGGCTGATAGCTGGCGATGGTGTACGCGGCCTTCTCGGCGGCCAGGCTGGGCGCGCTGCACAGCGCGAGCAGTGCGATAGGGCGGAGAGTGCGCATGATCACGGCGTCAGGATTTCCTCGAAAGTGGCTTCGCCGTTTTTCAGCTCCAGCGGCTGTGGTGCTACGCCCGCGCCCAGGCCGCGAATATACCACCCGCCGTCGGCGTCGATATTACCCCGCACTCGCACGGTACGGCGCAGCGATGCGCCTTCGTTCGCCGGTTGCAGCGTGTCCTCGATCTCGAGGCCCGCGATCGTGTAGCGGAAAGTCGGCGTGCCATCGGGAGCCAGGCGATACCCTTTGAACACGTATCCGGCATAGCGGCCGAAAGCCTTTGGCCACGCCGCGGCTGGCGAGGGGAGCTTGGCCAAGGCGACATGATCGGGCAGCCGTCGCGCTCCATCGCCTAGCGGCTTGATCGGCTTCATGGGACGCTCCTCCCAATTCGTCATCGCATCGAGAAACCGCCCGCGCCAGACGAGCGCCCAGCGTACCTCGTAGGCGTCGAAGGCCGCATGCACTCCGGCCGGGAAACCTACCGCGATAGCCTGGGTGCCTGCGCCTTCCATGAAGGTCCGAAAGACGATCGGCCGCCCTTCATCCTTGGGCTTGAGCTCAAAGGAGCCTCCGCCGCCGAGGCCCTCCGGGAGGACTTCGCTTTGGTCGAGTTCTTTGAAATACGTCCACATCGACTCTACGTTTTTGTGCGCATCTTTTTTTCCTGCGAGCAGCGGGGGCATGATGGTGCCGGGCTGCGTCCCCTGCGGATCGAGGAGCAGGGCCATGAAGTACTCAGGGTTGAGGCGCTTCGCAGTGTGGGTAAGGTTGATCGTACGGACACCGCTAGGCTCGGCGGACTTGATGCCGTGGCACGACACGCAGCCGAGCCCCCCCGGGTTTACCCCTAGCAAAGTGCGGCCGGTGAAAAAACGCTGATGGCCCACGCTCCCGCTCGTATCGATCTCCTTTGGCTCCTCCGGGCGGCAAGCCTCGGCGAGCAGCGGCACGAGATCGCCTGCGGCGGCTTCGCCATAGCGTGGCATCCGGGTGTGCATGTAGGGCCGCACGCCTCCGCCGCTGCCCCACAGGAGCTTGGCTAGCCACTCTGGAGTGAGCTTGCGGCCGGCGGTGTCGAGCTTGGGTGGAATGTAGCCTAGCTCGCCCAGTGAGTCGATCGCGCTCGCTTCGGCGGTGAAGAGCTCGGCCCTTTTGCCTGCTCCGCCACGTCCGCGCCACTCATGGCAGGCATAGCAGTTGAGCTGCTCGAGCTTCGCCGCCACGCGTTGGTCGGCGGTGGGCTTGGGCGCCGGCCCTGCTTTGACCGCGGTTAATGCCGTCGTGAGCGCGCGGCGCTGGCCCTCGTTGAGTGCAAAGTCAGGAAGTCCTGCCGGAGGCGCCGGTGCGAGACAGCCGCGATCCGGCTGTAGGGCAGCGAGTGGCTTGGCGCTTGCGCGGGGAAAGGCCTCCCCCGTGGTATGGCATGCCGTACAGTTGCGCGCCGCAAAGTGCGCGCGGCCTTGGGCGACGAGCGCGATGCCCCCCCTGGGGAGCGCTGTCAGGGGCTCCCTGCCGGCCTGGAGAAAGGTCGCGATATCGGCCGCCTCCGCATCCTTCAGCTCGGTCGAGGGCATCCGGCCTCCTGGCCGGGTATGCAGTGGGTCCTGGATGAAAGCCGCGAGCGCTGTCCCGTCATAGTGTTTTGCGATCTCCAGCGGTGCCGTGGCGCTGCCGTTCTGTGGCCCGTGGCAGGCTGCGCAGCCGACGGTTTCGAAGAGGCGCTGGCCTCGCTTGGCATCTCCCGGAGGAAATGATGTGCTGCGCTTGGGTGTGGTGGCGGTGAGCGAGGCTAGGTAGGCAAGCAACGCGGCATTATCCGGTGCGCTTCCGGTGAGCTTGGGCATCGCCGTGCCGGGTTTGAAGGCATGTGGCTCGGAAATGAATCGCCCCAGCCCGTCCCCGCGCCAGCGTGCGCCCACGCCCGCCAGGTCTATCTTGCCCCGGCCTGGCAGGCGCTCGCTCCACGTATCCGGCGCGGTATGACAAGCGACACAATTGAGCTCATTGAGCAACAGCAGCCCTCCCTCGATCGTGGGCGCCGCAGCGTGAAATCGCTCGTAGCTTGCCACGATCGGATGAGCCATCGCTGCGGCCCCGCCGACGAGCAGTGCGAGGAGATGCCGGATCGCGCGCTTCATCAGGCGACGGCAAGCTCGCGATCGAGAAAGGCGCGGGCTTTGCCCAACTCCGCGGTGACTTCCTTCACCGTCGAGTGGAGCGGCGAACCGCGCGGAGTAGGATGCATGAAGATCGAGGTATAGCCGTCAAACGCGTGCTTCTTCAACGCTGCGAGCATCGGCTTGAAGTCGAGCGGGCCGATCCCCGGAAGTTGCCGCCTCTGCTTGGAGGGCGCGAGGTCGCCGCTGCCGTCGCCGTACTGCCAGGCGTAGTAATAGAAGATTTTGTGGGCTACGTCGTCGGTGAGCTTCCCCAGCATCGCTGCGTCCTGCGGGAGATGAAATGGTGCCAGGGAGATGCCGATGTGCTTCTCTTTGATTTCTTCGGCCAGGATACGGACGCTGTCAGGCGTTTCCAACAGGCCATTCAGGTGATTTTCGATGGCCAGCTTTATGCCCAGATTCCCTGCCACGCCGATGATGGGCTTGAGCTGCTCGAGCGATTTGCGGATTCCTGCGCGTAGCTCCGCACCACGGAGTTTGTTGGAGTCTTTGCCTTGGTTAGGAAAGCCCGCTACGATCATGTCGCCGCCGAATTTCAGCATCGCGCGCATGTGTGGCTCGCTGCGGGCAAAGCCGGGGTCCATGCAGGTGTAGCAGCTTACTTTTACGCCGTACTGTTTCAGGAGCTCGGCAAACCGCTCGTGGCCCAGCGCATCCACTTGCTCGCGCTGATTGCCCCATCGGCCCGCCCAGAGATCGAGCCCTTCATAGCCTGCGGACTTGGCCTCCGGTACGATGCTGGCGATGGGCAGCGCGCCATACTGGTTGGTCGAGAGCACATAGCGTAGCTTGAAAGTGCGCGATTGGGCCGCAGGCGCGCGGGAGGTTGCCGCGAGCGCAACCGCGCCGGCGGCGAGACCGACAAAATTTCGGCGGGAAAGGGGAGTCATACAAGGGGGCGCGACGAGGGAGTGAGGTAAGCTGGCTCAGAAGGTGCCCTTGATTCCGGCGGTCCACAATGGCCGAAAATCGGTGCGCTGCCGGAGCTTGGCATAGCCTGGCGTCGAGGGCCCGTATCGTTCCAGGTCTTCGGGCGTATTGAAGAGATTTCGCACCGTGGTGTACGCGGAGAGCCACCGGGTGATGCGGTACTCGGCGCTCATGTCGACCGTGAGGCGCGGGGCCATATAGTCGTAGGTGCCTGCCTCCACGCCCGCTCCAGTGAAGATCGCGCGGCGCTCGCGGCCGCGTTCGTTGATGCTGGCGCGGCCCGTGAATCGCGCGCGATTGAAGGTCACGCCATAGTTCATGGTCTTCTGCACAAAGCCGGTGAAGTCCGCTATCGTGCCGCCCTCGAGGTGCTGCAGGGTGAGATTGGCAAACACCCCAAAGCCTGCCGCCCATTGCGGCAGAAACGTGAGATTCTGCCGGTATTCGAACTCCGCGCCCGATACGCGCGCGTCGCCTACATTGCGGCGAGTGCTCACCACGTAGCCGCGATCCGCCCCGTAGATGTTGGGGTCCAGGCCATAGGTCTCGATGAGGTCAGCCGTGATAGCCGAGGTGCTCGCGCCCCAGAAATTGCTGATATCGCGCAGGTATCCGCGCGCGGAGAGCAAGCCGGCGGTCTTCTCGCTGAAGTAATACTCGAGCGAGACGCCGTAGCTGTCGGCCTCCCAAGGCTCGAGATTCGGATTGGTCAGCGTCACGGTGCGCGCGGTCGAGGTCTCGTCGGGAAGGTTGAGCGACGGCAGGATGTGATTGAGATTGGGCCTGGCGATCGACTTCGCATACGAGATGCGCCCGATGAGATTGGGGAGGAAGTGGTACGAGGCGTTGATGCTCGGGTAGAGGTCGCCATAGCTCCGCTCGGTGCTGGAGCCGCGCTCGATGTAGGCCAGTTGTGTGCCCGCGAGTGAGGCTAGCGGTGCGATCGTGATGGGTTGGCCCGAGGCGTTGCGTACGATGTTGCCCACTGCGTCGCGTTGATAGATCGCGGAGGGATCGATCTTGGGGCCGACTCCTTTGAACTCCGTCTGCTCGAAGCGCACTCCGCCCGTGATGGCGAGCCGGCGGTCGGCAAGCGTCGTGAGATCGAAGCGCAGGTACGGCGCGTAGATCGACTCGGTCATGCGCTTGGATGCGTTGGTGCGATTGCGGTAGCCGGTGACTTCATTGGCGGGCGTCAGACTGAAGTATTCCGGGTTGCTCCGGTACGTATCGTAGACCGCCACGGAGCTGATGCCTTGCTGCTTGGCGAGCCCCCACGGTGCGAAGCGGTGGTCGTAGACAGACGAGCGCCAGCGGGCGACATTATCGTCCGCCGAGGCGGCTGCTCTATCGGGGCCGATGTAGGTATAGGTCGTTGCGCCGCTCCGGATATCTCGCGTTTGCGAACTCGCATCTACCCCCACCTTGAGCGCGATCGGGACGCGGAGGCCAAGCTCCCGACGCGCAAAAGCGTTGGCGCTGCGCACGTAGTCGAAGCGATCGACCGGATTGGACCCCACGGTCTCCAGCCGGTAGCCATCCACGGCAAAGGTGTCGACGACTTGCCCGCTCGCGTCCGTCGCGGTGATGCCGCCGGGCCGGAGGTAGTTATGGTGATCGAAGCGGATGGTGAGATTGCGCCGGTATGCGTCCAGCGGCCCCCAGAAGCCTTTGTCGACATTGCGGTCGTGATAGCTGGAGCGGGAGAATGCTCCTCCGATCTCCATCCGCCAGATTGGGCCATTGTGCCGCCAGCGGAGATTGGGCTGGTAGGTGGTGCCGGTGATATCGCGCGTGGAGTAGTTCAGCTGTGCAAAGCCCGTCCCCGTAGCGCCCTGCGTGAAATCACTCCCCCATGATACGACTCGGCCCGGGTTGATGATGACGCGATCGCGTGGGAGCGTGTTGAGTTGCTCGTTGAAGTAGCCGTACTGGAGGCCGGCAGTGAGCACATCGTGCGGCGTCACCCGCCAGTCCGCTGAGAGGCCGCCGGATTGGCGTACCGTTCCCTTGGGCGAGTCCGCAAATTCATAGCGCGCCAGGTATGGCAACGAGGGCGAAGTGGCCGGAAGATTGGCGCTGGTGGCCGCGGTATTGGGCACCCAGACTGGAGTGGAGGCGTACTGCGCCGATTGCGTCTCCGAGTGCGTCGCATTGATCGCAAAGCCAAACTTGGCATTGACTGGCACGATCGCGCTCACCTCGAGATTGGGGATAAGGTCATAGGGGCCGCCTTTTTTGAGCGCGTGGTCACGGAAGACGGCATACACCTTGCCCGTGTATGTCGCCGTGCGGCGCTCGAAGGCGCTCTTCGGGATCAAGTTCACCGAGCCGCCGATGCCACTCGCAGGGCTGTCGGGATTCTGCGAGCGGATCACCTCCACCCGCGACATGTTGTTGATGGAGATCTGGTCGAGCTGCACGGCGCGCGTCTCGGCGGCCGCGCTTGCCACGCGATTGCCATCAATGCTGATCGGCGTGGATTCCGGTGGCATGCCGCCTACGGAGATCGAGCTGGCATGGCCGCCGCTGAAGCCGAGGCTCACGCCAGGGAGAAACTTCACAAACTCGCCTACATTGCCATCCGCGATGTCGCCGAAGGAATCGGCGGAGAGCACCGTCTTGATGGTTTGCGTGAAGCGCTGCTCGTTCACTGCAAGCGCGGCCGCCGAGATATCGCGCGACGCCGCCACGACGAATGAGTCTAGCTTCACGGGCGCGTAGGGATCTCCCCCTTGGCCCGTGGGCGTAAGCGAGAAATCGAGCGTCGCACGCTGCCCGGCGGAGACTACGATGGTGCGCTCCTGCGTGGGGAGGCCGGTGTAGAAGACTTTCACGCGCGCCTCGCCCGCTGGCACGGTGGGCAGACGGTAGAAACCAAAGTCATCCGTGAACACTTCGATCGCATTTCCGATGGTCATCCGGGCGTTTGCTACGTACGTACCCGTAGTCTCATTGTAGACACGTCCTTCCACGGAGCCGGTGCTTTCGGCTGCATGGCCGGGTAGGCTTGCGGGGCCGAGCAGCAGGGCCACCCAGCCTGCGACGGTCGCTACGGGATTGCGGCGTTTCGCGTGGATGGAGGATTTTCCCCTCGCGGGCGCACGTGTGAGGGTTT
Organism: uncultured Opitutus sp.; assembly: GCA_964480585.1. Classification (GTDB taxonomy): domain Bacteria; phylum Verrucomicrobiota; class Verrucomicrobiia; order Opitutales; family Opitutaceae; genus ER46. The sequence goes on from CAYZPV010000006.1 coordinate 129,152, forward strand.
CGGCAGAGGCGGCCTCCGCATCGCTTTGTACAGGTGCGATGCGCGTGACGGAGAGGATACCGCTCTTGGGGTCCTCGACGGCGCGCAGGACGGTATTGGCCAGCATCCGCTCGAGCGCGGCTCGGGGCTCGCTCTCCACGTCGATCGCGTGGGTGCGCACGCCCTGCACTTGGTCGATGAAGAATACGACCCCTACGCCGGCCTGCTCGGCAAACTGGTCGAGTGCTACTGCGGCGTCGCCTGCGGCGACGCGAAAGACTTTTTTCGCGCGCTGCACTTCGGCGCGTACGACCTCGGCATTCGCCGCCGCAGCCGGTAGCCGGGCGGGTGCGCCGATGAGCGAGGAGATCAGGCAGGTATAGACAACCGGACGCGCGAGGCGCATGGCAGGGTCATCGGAGTCGGTACGAAACGGCGCGTGCGCGCCCTTTCCGCCCGCGAGAGCGAGGTTCGGGTTGGACATGGGGTTGTTCTGTGCCGCAAAAGCGGAGCAGATAGGACGGGGCTCCCACCCTTTCCCATTAGACGAAATTTGGTTTTTTTACGCCGCGCTCCGGCGAGGCCCTCGTGCGGCACCTGGTGAGGAGCGGCCATCGCGTGCATGGCGGTCTCGTTGAGCTACGGCGTCCCCGTGCCTAGCACGATGGTCCCATCCGCCTCGTGACGAGCGGAGACGCCGTAGTGGGCTTCAAGCACGCGGACAAAGGCCTCTGCGTCGCCGGCTGGCAGCCGACCGCCGATGCGCTTTACCGCGAGCGTGGCATCTGCGATGATGATCTTCTTGCCCGTCCGCTGGGAGAAACGCTGGGCCAGTTCTGCGAGCGTGACGCCATCGAGGCGTAGCAGCCGCTCTCGCCAGGCGAGCGCGGCATCGATCTCCGGGAGCCCGGCGGCTACCACGACCACTCGCGGGCCGGTCGCTGGCTTGCCCAGCGGCACGATCGCCTTGTGGCCGGCTACGACCAGCGGTATCTCCGGCGCGGTGTCTGCGTGCGACATCTCAGGCGGTGTGACGAGCACCGTGCCTTCGGTGACGAGCACGTTGATCGCTCCCGCGTGGAGATCGACGTTGAAAGCGGTGCCCACAGCGCGCACTGCTGCTCCTCGCGCCTCGACGATGAAAGGCCTCTCCGCATTGCGCGCTACGTCGAAATACGCCTCGCCGCGTACGAGTACCACGCGCCGCTCCGTTGACGTGAAGCGCTCGGTGAGCTCCGCGCCGGCATTGAGCCGCACCACCGTCCCGTCCGGCAGTTCGCGCGTTCGCGCGGCCTCGCTGGGTACGGTGCTAGTCTGAGCGCCTGCGACGCGGTGTGCTCCCGTAGGGGACTGCGCCTCCGGCGCGCCACGAAAGACCATCAGCGCTACCGCCGCGGCTGCGGCAAGCCCGCCGAGCGCCAGCCAATAGACTCGGCGGCGTGCTTCAAGAGACGCTCCGGTGGGTGGCCGTGACACCCCGGGCGACTCTTCCGTCGGCGGTGTGGTGAGGATATACCAGGTGCCGCCGAGTCGTCGTAGCGCCTCGCCATGGCGCGGATCGCTGGCGAGCCAGGCGTTTAGCTCTGCCGCTTCTTCCTTCGAGAGGCCGCGGTCGCGGCGCACGATCCAGAGCGAGGCGGCCTCGTCGATGGGCGAGTCGCCGTCCTCGGAGAGATCCTCGGCTATCGGTCGCATGGCGTCTCAGCTGCGCGGCGGCAGGCCATTTCGTGCGAAAAACTTTTCGCAGCGCCGCAGCGCGTTGGCGAGATGCACCTCTACCGTATGCTCGGCGATTCCTAGCCGAAGGGCGATTTCGCGATGGGATAGATTTTCGAAGCGGCGGAGTTGGAGCACGGCACGGCAGCGCTCGGGCAGCGCAGCTATCGCTTGCCGCAGCAGTTCCACTTCCTGCTGTCGGCTGACGATCTCCGGGGTGGCGGGCGCGGAGTCTGAGACGCGCGACCAGTCGATTTCCGTTAGTGAATCCGCCTTTGCCGTCGCACGGCGGCGGAAAAGATCGAGCGCTGCATTCCGCGCGGTAGTAAAGAGAAACGCGCGCGGCGAGCGCACTTCGCGCACCTCGCGCGTACGGAGCAGCCGCGCGTAGGTCTCCTGCACCAGGTCGTCGATATCCGCCCACGCCGCTATGCCGCGGAGGTAGCCGCGCAGTGTGCCCTCGTGGGGCTGCACGTGCTCCGCAAACCAGCGGTCGGTTTCGGAATCTTGGGGCGGCATGGGGCGGGTCGCAGGGGTTGTCTCGTCGATTTCGTCGCGGCGAGACGCGGCGGCAGCAGAAGAGTAGCGGAATCGGGCTGCGGCGAGCACGTTTTGCGCGCCGCGCTTGCTAGCGCTTCGGCTTCGCAGGTGGCAGGCCGAGCGCGGTGCGCAGGTACGGCTCTAGACCGCGTGCGCAGTGATAGAATCCCAGGGCATTGGCGTGCCTGGCGTCGACGAGCCCGTCGGCCTGTTCGCGTGCGAGCATCTCCAGGCCGTCGACATGCACGATATGCTTGTCTCCGGCAGTTCGTCGTTTCTCCACAAACTCTCGGGCAAATGCCCGCTTCTCGATCTGCCGCAGGCCGGCCTCGCCCGGGAGGTCTTCCGATGGGTTGTAGTATGGCCCGGTGACGATAATGGGCGTCTCCGGATGCCTGGCGCGGAGGATGTCGATAAATCCGGGCAAGGTATCGCGATAAAGCTGCGCTGGTGGATTGGCCCAGTAGTCGATGACGAAGCACGCGGCATCCAACTCGGCGAGTGCGCGGGCCAGCGCGGGCTCGCCAAAGCCGTTGCCCGAAAATCCGAGGTTCACAAAGTCGGTGTCGAGCCACCGGCCGAGCTGCGCCTGATAAATCAGTCCCGGGTTGGAGGCTGCTATCCCCTGCGTGATGCTCGAGCCATAGTAGACGACGGGCTTGGCTATGGCGAAAGGCTTCGCTGGCCAGATGCTGGCATCGGCGGGTAGCGCGAGGGTGTTGACCTTGATCGGGCGGCCGTAGGGCAGGTACAACGCGATCTCCCGGCGGCTGCGCGTTTTTCCGATGATCCATTCCCTCGCCAGCATGCCTTTTGCGTCAGGCGCGGCGCTACCCATGTAGATACCGTCGACGTAGAGATCGACTCCGGCATTGCCGATCGCCGTGACATGCACCGGCGTCGAGGTCGAGGCGGAGGTCGCGGCAAGCGCGATCCGGTCCGAGTCGGTCGCGAAGCGTATCCGCACGCCTGCTGGCGCTTGGGCTAGGTTCCAGACTTTGGCCGGCATGTCGCGTTTGAGCCGTCGAGGGAGCCGGGAGAAGCCCGGTTTTTCCTCCTCCCACCAGCCGAGGCCGTTGACCGTGAGCCGCACATCGGGCGGCGCTAGCCTCAGCGCCTCCGATTCATCCAGCAGCGCAGCCTGGACGGCGATGGCGGTGGCGAGCAGGCAGAGAGCGTGCTTAAGAGGATTCATCGTTACTTTCCCCATCCGGTGTTTGGCTTTTCCCAGAGGATGCGTGCTGCATACACGCGGCCCTTGGCGCCATACGGATTGTCCACGGGGATGACATGGTTGGGGCCGGGCCGTTGCATCCACTCGGTCTCCACGACCCAGGTCTCGCGCTCGCTTACATCGCACACCCCGAAGTTTCCATAGCGGGCCCCTTTTTCCGGGATAAGGATCCGCTCGGTCGCACGCAACACGCGCTGCGCCGCCGTGTCGACCTGTGCGATGAAAAGCGGCGCGCGGTGGCGGAAGACATGGTCGTTGTTTGCGCCCTTGCGGGTGTAGACGAGGTAGAGCGCGTCGTCGTGCGTTACCCAGTGGGCTTGCGTGTTGTAGCTGCCGAGCGGCGAGCCGTCGTCCCAGAGCCAGGGCTTGATCGGAGCGAAGTTCAGCCCGTCGTCGCTGGTGGTCACCCACGCCCCATCGTCGTGGCGGATCGTGAGATAGTATCGCCCGCCGAAACGCGCGAGCGAGGGCTCTGCGACCCCGCGCTTGGTTTCGATGGTCATGCCGTTGCCCTCGGCTTTGACGGTGAGCGTCTTTCCATCGAAGCCGCAGCGGATGACTTTCGCGTGGCTGAATTTTCCGTCCTTCGGGCGAAATGTCACTGGCAGCAGGATGTCGCCGTCCGGCAGGTCGTAGCGCTGGGTGCAGCCTGCACCGACGCCATTTTCGAGCGGGCTGCCGGCAGGTACGTTGAGCACCGTCCAAGGGGTCCACGTGCGTGCGACAGGATCGTAAATGGAGTAGGGTAGTTGTGCCTTCATGCCTGCTTCAGGCCGGCGATCGCCCCGGTAGTACACGACGTGGCCGGTGCCGAGCAGTTTGCCCGATTTGGCGTGCCACTTGGGCCAGAAGTCACACACGCCGACCTCGAGGCCGCCGCCGAGCGGGCGGCGGCCTAGCGTTTCACGATGTTCGAGAGGGCCTTGCCAACTGCGGCCAAGATCGTCCGACCTCATCTCATTGATCGGCAGGTACACGTCGCTTCCGGTGATGATCAGGGGATTCATCGTGATCACGATGCTGGGTGGCAGCCCGGGGCGCGGCACGATGCCCGCGCGCGCCTGCGCCCAACACCATTTGCCGTCGTAGCCCTCGGTCACGGTATCCAGTTGGATGCGGAAGTCCGCGGCGACACCAGCGAGCGGGGCGAGGGTGGCGGCGATAAAAAAGGCGAGACGGGGGCGCATGGGGGGTAAGGTGGCTTCTTGCCCGGCCTCCTGCCGCAGCGCGAACCGAAACCACTGGTCCTTTCGATGGGCCTGTTGCGAGCCGATTGCCGGTGAAGTGCAAGGCAAGATCGTCGCGTCTCTGCACGTTTATGGTTTGCACGGGCGAGGCGGGGGCGTCGGCATGGGCGACCCTTACCCTTCCCATGCCCGCGTTCGCCCTGACGATTTTCACCGGAGCATTCCTCCTGTTCCAAGTGCAGCCGTTGATCGGCAAATACATCCTGCCGTGGTTCGGCGGCAGTCCGGGCGTCTGGACGACGTGCATGTTGTTTTTCCAGCTCCTGCTGCTCGGCGGCTATGCCTACGCCCATGCGCTTGGCCGGCTGCGACCGCGCACGCAGGTCGTCGTGCATCTGGCGCTGCTCGTGGCGGCACTCGCCACGCTGCCCGTCACCCCTAGCGACTCTTGGAAGCCCACCACCAGCGAGGATCCCACGCTCCGCATCCTCGCCCTGCTTGCGGTGAGCCTCGGCCTGCCGTATCTCGTCATCTCGGCGACGGGCCCTCTTATGCAGGAGTGGTTTCGCCGCACCTCGCCCGGCGCCTCGCCCTACCGGCTCTACGCACTCTCCAATGTCGGCTCGCTGCTCGCGCTGGTGAGCTACCCTTTCTTTTTCGAGATTACCCTCACGCGCCGTGAGCAGGCGCAGTTCTGGTCCTGGGGCATGGCGCTTTACGCCCTCTGCTGCGCGGTCTGCGCTCTGAAGCTCTGGCAGCATGTCCCCTCCGGGGAGGCGACTGCGCAGGTGAAGAGCGACGACGCCGCCGCGGCGCCGCCGACGTTTACCCAGCGCGCGCTTTGGCTCTGCCTCCCTGCCAGCGCCTCCATCCTCCTCCTGGCTGTCACCAACAAGATGTGCCTCGACGTGGCGCCCACCCCCTTCCTCTGGGTTGTGCCGCTCGCGCTTTACCTGCTCTCGTTTATCATCTCCTTCGACAGCCCGCGTTGGTATTCGCGTTTCTATTACAGTATCGCCCTCGCCGGCGCCATGGTGGCCGCCGCCTATGCGCTCATTCAGGGTCCCGATCTTGGCATTGTCTGGCAGATCGTGATCTACTCCAGCGCGCTCTTCGTCGGCTGCATGATCAGCCATGGCGAGCTTTACCAACTTCGCCCGCACCCCAGATACCTCACCTCTTTCTACCTCATGATCGCGGCGGGCGGTGCCGTCGGGGGGCTCTTCGTGGCGCTCGTCGCCCCGGCGATCTTCAACAACTATTACGAGACTCACCTCTCGCTCATCCTCAGTGTGCTGCTGCTTCTGGTGATCTCCATCCGCGGCAGGGCTGCCATGACCCCCGGCCGCTGGCGGCTGCTGTTTCTCACGCTCGCGGCGATCGGCCTCTACGGCCTCACTACCCGTTATCACTGGGGCTACGCTGTCGGCGGCTCCGTGCTCGTGGCCGCGTTTGCGGGCTGGCTCTCGCTGAGGGGCGAGAGGGCGCCTTGGCACGCCTCCACCTGCGGCCTCATGGCCGTCGGCCTGGTCGTGCTCTCCGTTGCCCTTGTGAAACAGGCGCGCGATGCTGCCAAAGACGCCTTGGTCACCGCCCGCAATTTCTACGGCGTGCTCTCCGTATTCGAGTACGAGAAAAATCAGCCTGACTCGCACTACTACCTGCTGCTGCATGGCCGCATCACTCACGGCCTGCAGTTTGCCTCCGAGAGCCGCGCTCGGCAGATCACGTCGTACTTCGGCCCCCGCAGCGGCTTGGGCCTTACCCTGAAAAATTTTCCCCGCCAGCACGGCCAGCGCGTCGGCTTGCTAGGCCTCGGTGTCGGCACCGTCGCCGGCTACGGTAAAAAGGACGACTACTACCGCATCTACGAGATCAATCCCCAGGTCGAGGACATCGCCCGCAAGCCCTTCAGCTATATCGCCAAGAGCGAGGCCAAGATCGACCTCGTCATGGGCGACGGCCGTCTCTCCATGGAGAATGAGCCGCCGCAGAACTTCGATATCCTCATCATGGATGCCTTCAGCAGCGACGCAGTGCCGGTGCATCTCCTCACGCGCGAGGCCTTCGAAATCTACGGCAAGCACCTCAAGCCGGATGGTGTCATCCTCGTCAACATCTCCAACCGCTACCTCAATCTCCGCCCCGTGATCGACAACGCCGCGCGCGAGTTTGGCTACCGCGCGCACCACATCAGCAGCGAGGATGGCGAGACCGATGAGGAGAGCGACGGCGGCGCTTGGTGGCTCTACGGTTCCTCCTGGATGGTCCTCAGTAAGAACGCCCAGTTCATGGATGATCCCCAGATGCTCAGCGCCGCCAGCCCGCCGGAGGCCAATCCAAAGAAGATCCCGCTCTGGACCGACGATTACGCGAGCATGTTTGCGATCTTGCAGGAAAACTGAGGGGGCTCTGCCGCCGCATCAGCTGCGGTCCGGGCGTATCCGCCGCCAAGCCCGCGCTTGGCTCCGAGTCCTCTTTTAGCCTAGCTTCGGCTCGATGCTCGAATTCACCACCGCCGTCCTACTCTACTGTTTCCTCGTGGCGGCGGTGTTCCTCGGCCTGTGGTTTTACTACGATCGTCGCGATCACCGGCGCTTCGAACTCGAGCGCCGCAAGACGGTCTTCCACTGTATCCGCTGCGACGCCCTTTACGCCGCCCCTGTGAGCGTCGCTTTGTGCAAATGCCCCAAATGCGGCCACGATAACGGGCGGTTGCGCTTTTAGGCCGATGCGCGTTGCTTCGGTCGATGGATTACATCGCCGAGCTGCGCTCCACCATTCAGCGCCTCCATCAGTGTGAGGCCTCCCATACGCGCACCGAGGCGGTGAAGCAGGATGTCAATGGCGTCACACTCTGGGCCGGCAAGGTCGAGGTTTTCGCGCTCCTCGGTCACGATCGCGCGCTGCGCTGCTATGCCTGGGGTCATCTCCATGAGGAGGGCAGGTGGGAAGTCACTACGGTGCTCGCCATCCCGCCCGTGATCTCAGCGGAGTCCGCGGTGCTCGCTGCGTTCGCCGCCCGGGTGAAGGAGCGGGAGGCCGATCAGGCTGGAGATCGGTGAGAGAGTGCGGGGCCGCGCAGTCCCCCGCGCTTACAGCTTCGCCCTGATCGCGGCGATCAGCTCCGCGTACTCCGCTTGGCCTAGCAATGTCTTGTTCGCGGGCATCATCTCAAAGGGTGTGCCCCAGGCCGCTCCGCCCTCGTACTTCGGTACGAGATGCATGTGGAGATGCGGCAGCTTGTCGGAGTACGCTCCATAGTTGATCTTGTTGGGCGCAAAGGCCGCCTTCATCGCCTTCGCCGCCCGCGCGACATCGCGCGTAAATTCCACCAGCTCCGCGTCCGGAAGCTCAAACAACTCGTTGACGTGCCCTCGGTACGCCACCACGCAGCGCCCGCGATGGGTCTGCTCCTTGAATAGGTAGAGAGTGGAGACCGTGAGCGGCCCTATCTCCATCATGAGATCCTGGAGTCGCTGGTCTTTCCGGCAGTAAAGGCAGTCGGGGAGGGCGGTCATGCAGCCCCGGAGCGTGCATCACTGGAGCGGTTCATCAATCGTGAACTCGTACGTCTCATTGTACTCGCTCGCCAGCAGGCGCAGGATCTCCCCGTGATCGAGTACGATCGTGCGATGGTGCGCGCGGGCGGTAAACATCTGGGGAAACTCCATCGCGATCCGCACTTCCGGCGCTGCATCGTCCCCGAGCTGCCGCACTTCGAGGGTGCCGCGCAGGGCGCTTGGCGGGTTGCGTCCGTCTCTCGAGGATTTGACGAGCACGGTCTTGCCCTCGAGCCGCTGGAGGTCGACCGCGGCTTCGCTATCGGGGGAGGCAGGCAGGCGTTCCATGGTCCTCCGACAGACCGCTCGGGCCCTCCCCGGTTCGCCCATGGTTGTGGCTGGCTGCTTGCGTGCCGGGGCCAACCGCCACCTACTGTCACCGAAGTGTCTACCGCCAACGTACCTGTCTCCTTCGATCCCTACGAGCCGCGTCCCACGCTCTACCAGCGTCACCCACAGCGCTTTGCCGCGCTCGCCGTTTTCGTCCTCACGGTGGTGCTCGGCGTGGTATCGTTCCCTCCGTTCAAGACGGCGGAGTTCGCTTATGCCATGCTCGTGCCCGGAGCGTTCTGGGCGTATATGCGCCCGCGGTTCAAGATGTATGCGTGGACGATGCTCGCCGCTCAGGCTGTGCTGTGGACGATTCTGCTCGGCTGGCTGCATCATGTCACCTGGGCCGGCCTCTTCCTTCTCGGCCCCTTTGTCGGCGCTTGGGTGGGCCTCTGGTACCTCGCCGCTTGGTGGACTTTGCCCCGTATCGTGGGCCGCCCCACGCCCGTGCGGTTGCTGGTTGTTCTCGGCCTCGCCGGCATCTGGGTGCTCAATGAGTGGACGCGCACCTGGCTCCTCGGCGGCTTTCCTTGGCTGCCGCTCTCCGCGAGCCAGTGGGAGCGCGTGAGCATCCTCCAGATCGCGCCTTACACGGGCGCGTACGGTATCTCATTCGTGCTGGTGATGATGAATCTCGGCTTCGCCGCCTACGCCAACCGCCTCTTCCGCGAAAACGTGAAAGGTCTCAATAAGCGCAGCCAGGAGTTTTTCCTCGCGCTCTTCCTCCTCCTCACCTGTGTGAGCTTGCAGGTCACCGAGGCGCTCAATCGCCGCCAGCAGAGTGAGAAGCTCGGGCGCTTCGCCCTCGTGCAGCCCTACATCCCTCAGACTGTGAAGTGGGATGAGAAGGAGATCCCTATGATCCTCGGCGTGCTGCGGAAGACCACTCTCGAGGCTGCGCGCATGCGGCCCGATCTCATGCTTTGGCCCGAGGCCTCGACTCCGCTCGCCGTGCGCGGCCACGCCCAGATGAAGAACTTTGTCGAGGACCTCGTGCGGGAGAGCAAGGTGCCCCTCCTGCTCGGCTCCATCGCCTTCGAGCAGCTAGGTCAGCCCGACGAGGAGGGCTACAACGGCGTCTTTCTCGCGACGCCCGATGCCGGGCTCGCGCAGAGCTACTACGCCAAGCGCAAGCTCGTCCCCTTCGGCGAATTCGTGCCGTTCCGGCCCATCCTGGGCTGGATCGGCAAGTTCGTCCCCATCGGCGGCGACTTCGGCCGTGGTGACAATGCGTCGCCGCTTCTCGTTCCCGTCGGCGGCAAGCCCACCATCGTCGGCCCTCTCATCTGCTACGAGGATATCTACCCGCAGCTCGCACGCTCCAGCGTCCTCAGCGGCGCCACCGTGATGACCGTCGTTACGAATAACGGCTGGTTTGGCGAAGGCGGTGCGGCCTATCAACACGCGGCCCATTCGGTCCTCCGCGCCGTCGAGATGCGCCGCCCCGTGATCCGCTGCGGCAATGGCGGCTGGAGCGGGTGGATCGATGAGTTCGGCGTCGTCCGCGACGTCGTCAAAAACAAGGCCGATTCGATCTACTTCCGCGGTGCCAAGGTCGTCGAGGTTCAGCAGGATCGCCGTTGGGTCACGCAGATGACGATGTACGCCCGGTATGGCGATTGGTTTGTGCTTCTCTGCGCGGGTCTCGCTGCGTTCGGCTTTGCGCTTCTGCGCGTGAGCGCGCCCGTGGTGGAGTACAAGGAAGAGGAGGCCAAGGCGTGAGCGCGTGCCCTCGCTTTTCCGCCGCCGTGCTCTCGGATTTTGCGACCGCCCTCTGTGAGCGCGTCGGCCTTGACCCGGAAAAAGCGCGCACCGTCGCCGAGATTCTCGTCGAGGGTGATCTGCTTGGGCACACCACGCACGGCCTCGCGCTGCTGCCGCAGTACCTTGCGGAAGCCCAGAGCGGCTCCATGCGCCGCACCGGCGAGCCGGCGGTGGTGGCGGATTTTCCGTCGGCATTGACATGGGATGGCGGCCGCCTGCCCGGCCCTTGGCTTGCCGTGAAGGCGATCGATCTAGCCGTGCGGCGCGCCCTGTCGCAGGGCACGTGCACGGTCTCCATCCGGCGCAGCCATCATATCGCCTGCCTCGCCGCATACCTCCGGCGCGCTACCGATCAGGGCTGCATGATCATCCTGTCGTGCTCCGATCCCAATGTCAGCAGCGTCGCGCCCCACGGCGGGCGCGCCGATGTCTTTACGCCCAATCCGCTCGCGGCCTCCTGGCCCACGCAGGGCGATCCCGTGATCCTCGATGTTTCGATGTCGGTCACTACCAATGCACTCACCAAGCGCCTCCACACGGAGGGCAAGCGCTTCCCCGGCCCGTGGGCGCTGACGGCCGCCGGTGAGCCCACGGATGATCCCGGCGTGCTCTACGCCGACCCCGTGGGCACGCTCCTACCGATCGGCGGCGCAGATCACGGCCACAAGGGCTACGCCCTCGCGCTGCTTGTCGAAGCCCTCACCGGCGGCCTTGCCGGCCACGGACGTGCCGACCCCAAGGAGGGCTGGGGCGCGACGGTGTTCGTTCAGGTCTTCGCGCCTGCGCTTTTCGGCGGAGGCGATGCTTTCCGCCGCCAGACGGAGGCCGTCGCCGCCAGATGTCGCGCTACGCCCCCGCGCCCGGGCTTCGAGCGCGTGCGTCTCCCGGGCGAGTCGGGGCTGCGTAAGCGTGCCGATCAGCTCGCGCGTGGAGTCGAGCTGTATCCCAGCATCCTGCCGGCCCTGGCCCCCTGGGCCGAGAAGCTCGGCGTCGCGCTACCGGCAGGCGTGTAGCCGTGCCGAGATCGGGCCCAGGCGGCGCCCCTTCCGGCAGGCTACCCTGCAAACACGATCCACACCGTCACCGCCGCCAAACTTAGGAAATATACGCCCGATACTCCGAGCGCGATGCGAGATCCCATCCCTGGGCGCATCTCCGTCGGCAGTAGTCGGGTGTTCACCGCGAGTGTGTGCAGGCAGCTCAGCCCGAGCGCGAGGTTGTTTACGTTTGCCGCCACGATCACCAGCCACAGCGGCGTCGCAAAGGAGAGAAACGCAAACGACATCACGACGTAGCCCAGGAGAAACCCATAGTACACCCGCATGACGTGGCGGGGCTCGATCCGGCGCAGCGTGCCCGAGGAGGTCCAGACGATGTCTACCCAGCGGCGGAGAAAGCCGTCGACGGTCGTTATGGTCACCGGGAAAAGGGTGAGAAATCCGCAGAGGAGCATCAGGTACCATAGCACCTGCCCGAGGGAGCCTCCCACGCGCTCGCCCACGCCGGTCGCAGTGAGGCTCGCCAGCACCCAGCGATCGGCGGTCGTGCCTCGCGGCAGCACTTCCATCGAGATGATTGCGGGCAGCGCGAGGCCGATGAGCGAGGCCGGCAGCCACACGCGCCATTGGTCGAGGCGCACCAGTCGCAGCCAGCTCCGCCACCGCTCGAGTGCGGCGTGGGTGGGCTGGAAGATCGTGCCGCTATGCGCCAGCGCCACCGGCTGTCCTCCGATCATGCTGGGGATCGCGCCCACCTTGGCCCCCATGCCCCAGCCTTGCTCTCGTGTGTAGGCGCAGATGGCCGTCTGCGTGAGCCCGCCCACTCCCGCGATGCCGGCCAGCGTCGTGAAGAGCTTCATCGATTCCACATCCAGCGCCGGCATCGCCTCGCCGCGCCACAGCTGCGTGAAGACGTTGAAGACCTTTCCGTCTGCCGCCGGGAGCGAGCCAAACTGCACAAACCCCAGCAGCGCCTCTCCCAGGGTGCGCCATGAAGCCAGGCCCACCGTGAGCACGATCAATAGCCCGAGCACGAAAAAGACCTTCACCATCACGAGTCCCTTGATGAAGCGGTAGATGGTGCCTCCGAAGATCAGCGGCACCGGCACGAGCAGGAGCAGCAGATACGTCACGTTCCGCATCAGGCCGGTCTCGCTCGCGGGGTCGGGGATGCGGCCTAGAAATACTGCCGCTGCCGTCACCGCTACCGCGGCGAGTTGGAATGGCAGCATCGTCCAAAAGTCGATCACCAGATACGTGAAGGTCCAGAAGCGCGATCCGGGCTTCAGCCTCAGCTTCCCGGTCATGATGCCCTCGCCCGTGGCGAGGGTGTAGCGGCTGGCCTCGACGTTGTAGATGTACTGTGCCAGTAGCGTCAGCAGGGTTATCCAGAGCAGCGCCCCGCCGTAGCGGGCGGTGATTGCGGGGCCTACCAGCCACTCGCCCGCGCCCAGCGAGGCGCCGGCCATGACGATGCCCGGCCCTAGCCATTGGCGCCACGTATATCGCGGCGGTGCGTCGAGCTCTCCGGTGGTCCAGGGCGGCAGGCCGGTGCGTGCTTCGCGCGGTGCGTCCGCGCGGGATGCCGGCGAAGCCTCCGCCGGGGCAGGGTGGGGTGACTGCGACATGGGGTCGCGGTCATTTTCAAGCGGTGGCGCGCCCCACGTCGAGCGGACAAATCGCGTATGCTGGGCTTTTGCGCCGGCTTACCTCATCCGTATCGCGTACCCGGTTGCGGGCGGATCGGCGGGATGTTCGTTCCTGAGTGCGCGCGCGATCATCGCGCGTGCCTCTTTCAGGGTGTCGAAGGTGGAAACGCACGCAGTATCGGTGCTGCGGATCTGCGCAAACGTCTCGATTGAAGCGTCGAGCGTTTGTAGAAGGGAGTTGCGTGGTTCGTTCACGATGCGCTGTCAGACCCTTGCATCTTCATGCAGAGCCGTGGGTCGTATACTACTGTGAGGGTGGGTTTATAGCTACCGGAGCGCGCGGCCTGGCGATGTCGCGCAAATGTCACTCCACCGCCACGGGTTCGCGACGCAGGGGGTGTTTACTGCGTACGAAGCAACCGCGCCACTTGTGAAAATCGCTCTCGTCACCGAAACCTTCCCGCCGGAGATCAACGGGGTGGCGATGACGTTTGGCACCATTGCCCGCGAGTTGGGGCGGCGCGGGCACCTGGTTACGGTCTATCGGCCCCTGCGTCCCGACTTGCCCGCGCCCGAGTCCCATCCCGAGTTCGTCGAGGTCGCTATGCCGGGCATGCCGATCCCGCGTTATCCTATGCTGCGGCTTGGTCTGCCGGCGCGCGGCTCGCTCCGGCGGCGCTGGTTGGCCGCTCGGCCTGATCTGGTGCATGTCGCCACCGAGGGCCCTCTCGGCTCCACGGCTGTCACGGCGGCCCGCTCTCTCGGTATTCCGGTTACCTCGAGCTTTCATACCAATTTCCACGCGTACACGCGGCACTACGGCTTTGGCCTCCTGCACCGGCCGGTGCTTGCCTGGCTCCGTCATGTGCACAATCGCACGCTTCGCACGTTTGCTCCCACCCGGGAGCTTTGCCAGGAGCTGGCCGCGTTGGGATTCCGCGATCTGACCCTGCTTTCCCGCGGCGTCGATACGCGGCTGTTTCATCCCGCGCTGCGCTCCGCCTCCCTCCGGGCCCAGTGGGGCGCGGGTGGGGAGGATCCCGTGGTGCTCCATGCGGGCCGCATGGCGGCTGAGAAAAACTACGATCTGCTCTTCCGCGCGTACGCCGCGATGCGCGCGGCCAATCCTCGTTGTCGTTTCGTCGTCGTCGGCGATGGCCCGCTGCGGGCCCGGCTTCAGCGGGAGCAGGCGCACGTGACATTCACAGGTTTCGTCGCGCGCAGCGACCTTGCCCGGCACTACGCCTCCGCTGATATCTATGTCCATGCCAGCCTTACCGAGACGTTTGGCAACGTGCTCACCGAGGCCATGGCGAGCGGCTTGGCGGTGGTCGGGTTCGATTACGCTGCCGCCCGCCAGTTTGTCCGTGATGGGGTCAACGGCCTCTCCGTCCCCTGCGATCGGCCCGAGTCCTTGCTGGAGGCCTCCGTCCGGCTCGCTCGCGATCCGGTGTTGCGCGCGCGGCTGCGCGAGCCCGCGCGGCAGGCGGTCGAGGCTCAGTCGTGGGAGCAGGTGATCGGTGGGTTCGAGTCGGAGCTCATCGGGGTGGTGGCATCGCACGGCCTGCGGCGTCCGGAGGTCGCGCTCGTATGAGTACTCGTCTTCTCGTTCTTACTGCTGGCTTCGGCGAGGGGCACAATGCTGCCGCGCGCGCAGTCGTCGCTGCGGCCGACGCTGCCCGGGGGCCGGGCACGGCCAAGGCGGTTGACGCCTTTGCGCTCGCTTCCCCTCGACTCGATGCCCTGGCCCGCAAGGCCTATCTCGGGCTCATCAACCGCGCTCCCCGGCTCTGGAGCGCCTTCTACGGCTGGCTCGATCGTTCGCCCCATGCCGAGGCGCTGATGGGTGCGCTGCGCCGCGAGCGGCGCGCTCTGGCTCGCGTGCTGGCGGAGGAGCGGCCGGCGGTCGTGTGCAGCACCTACCCGGCTTACGGCTTTATGCTCGCCGCCCTCGCCCGCGAGGGCGTGAGGGTGCCGCGGCACTTCACCATCGTTACCGACTCGATCAGCATCAATTCCCTCTGGTGGCGCGCGGGGAGCGATGGCTGGTTCATGCCCAATGAGGACTCGGCCGGCATCATGCGCCAGGCCGGCGTAGCCGAGCGCCAGCTTCACGTCTTGGGCTTTCCTGTGCACCCGCATTTTTCCGAGCTGGCCCCTCATCTCGGGGTTCCCGGTCTCGCCGCGGGTGTCGCGCCGAAGGTGCTCTACATCGTCAATTCTCGCACGCCTGCCGCCCTCGATACCGCTCGCCGCCTGGTCTCCGGCACCGCGTGGGAGGTCACGTGCACCGTAGGCCGCAACGAAGCGCTCCGCCGGGAGCTTTCCCGCCTCGCCCAGGGCCGCCGGGTCCCCGCGCGTATCCTGGGCTGGACGCACGAGATTCCGTCTCTGCTGCTTACGCACCACGTTGTCATCAGCAAGGCCGGCGGGGCTACCACGCAGGAGGCGCTGGCCGCCCGCTGCCCGATGATCGTCAATCAGGTGGTGCCCGGCCAGGAGGAGGGAAATTACGAACTGCTGCGCCGCCACGGTATCGGTGCGCTGGCCGAGACGGCCGAGGCTGTGCTGGCCGCATTGCAGCGCGCCTTTGCCGGGGAGGGCGAGGTCTGGCGGCAGTGGCGGCGGGCCGCCGAGGCGCTCTCCCGCCCGCGCGCCGCGTACGATATCGCTGCCGAGCTGCTGGCCTACGCCGATGCTCCCGAGGAGTCCATTCCGCTGCCGCTGCGGCCGAGCGGCCAGGCGGCGCCCGCTTCTGCGTGAAAACTCTTTACGTTTATAATCCCTGTTCCGGCAAGAACCTCCGTCGCAAATGGCTGCCGGGTGCCATCCTCGAGTTCATCTCGAGCCGCCGCCTCGATGCCCGGCTGGCCCGCACCGAGGGGCCCGGCCACGCCACGCAGCTCGCGCGCGAGGCGGTCGCTTCCGGCTGCGGCTTGGTTGTCGCCGTCGGCGGCGATGGCACGATGAATGAGGTCGGCCAGGGCCTCGTGGGCAGTCAGGCCGCTCTTGCTCTCGTGCCCTGCGGTTCGGGCAATGGTCTCGCCTTGCACCTCGGCCTGCCTCGTGGCCCGCTCGCGGCCCTGGAGCTGGCGGGCGGCGGCACTGGCCGTATCGCTCATGTGGATACAGGCGTTGCCAATGGCTTCCCTTTCTTCAACGCGATGGGCCTCGGCCTCGATGCCGATGTGAGCCAGCGCTTCAACAAGCTTACCCGCCGCGGCCTGCCGGCCTACGCCAAGGTGGCGCTGCAGGTGGTGCGTGAGCTGCGCAGCGAGCGCTGCACGGTGTGCGCCGGCGAGCTTCGCGAGACGCTCGATGTCCTCCTCGTCGCCGTCGCCAATTCCGACCAGTACGGCAACCATGCCCGCATCGCCCCGGGGGCCCGGGTCGACGACGGTCGGCTCGATCTCGTCGCCGTGCGCCCCACCGGTCTGTTCGGCGCCGCCGGGCTCGCCGCCCGGCTTTTTCTCGGCAATGTTGATCGCAGCTCCCGGGTGCTCCGGCTCGGCGGCCCCCGCTTCGTCATCGAGCGCGCCTCCCCCGGCCTCATTCATACCGATGGCGAGACGCACGGGACCGCCGCCCGCGTGGAGGTCGAGGTGAGGCCCGGCAGCCTTCGTGTGCTCGTGCCGGCCGGCTCCCGCGCCGTCGCCTCCTCCCCGCTGCCTGCCGCCATGGCCTTGCAGTCACCATGAAGCTCCACGTCCGCACCGTCATCATCTCCGACGTGCACCTTGGTACGCCCGATTCGCGCGCGCACGAGGTCAATCACTTCCTGCGCAATATCCGTTGCGAGAAACTCATCCTCAATGGCGACATCATCGACGGCTGGCAGCTTCGCCGCGGCGGCGCATGGACCAAGGCTCACACGCGCTTCATCCGCATCGTGCTGAAAAAGCTCGAGAAGCGCGATACCGAGGTGATCTACCTCCGCGGCAATCACGATGATATCCTCGCCAGCTTCCTCCCGCTCGATTTTGAGAACCTGCGGATCGTCGAGGACTACGTGCATGAGACTCCGCGGGGTAACTATCTCGTCCTGCACGGCGATGTCTTCGATACCGTCACGAAGAACTTCGTCTTCCTCGCCCATCTCGGCGACTGGGGCTACCGCGCGCTCCTCGGGCTCAATCGGCTCTACAACGCGTGGCGCCGCTTCCGGGGCAAGGAGTACTGGTCCTTGAGCAAGGCCATCAAGGCGCGCGTGAAACAGGCCGTCAGCCACATCTCCAAGTTCGAGGAGCACATCTCCGAGCTTGCCAAGCGCCGCGGCTGTATCGGCGTCATGTGCGGCCATATCCACACCGCAGCCGATCGCGAGATCGATGGTATCCACTATTTGAATTCCGGCGACTGGGTCGAGTCTCTCACCGCGATCATCGAGCACTTCGACGGGCGGATGGAACTGGTCGAGTTTGCCCAGTTCGTGCGGCTCTATCCGTTGGAGTCGGAGGGCGCGGAGCCGGGCGCCGCCGCTAGCATGGTCGAGGCCTGAGCGCCGCTGGCGCTCGTCCAAGTGCTGCGGGCCAGTCGTCGCAGCCGCCGCGTCGAGATTCGCAGCAGGGCCGCCCGTCTCGCCCAGGAGAGATTGCGCGAGTCGAGTCGGTACTCCTGCACGTACTCTTCGAGCTGGCGCGGATCTGTCGCGTCTCCCGCCGCCCGGATGAGTTCGAAATCGGCTTCGAAGAGTTCCGGTTTGAGCCTCCGCAGGATAAGGGCCACGGGCAGTGTGCGGCGGTGCAACGTCGTGCGAAACACCCGGTCGCCGAAGCGTTCCAGCGGGCAGCGATGGGCGATGCAGTAGGCGGTCTTGAAGGTCATGCCAGGGACGCGCCACCTTGTGGAGGCGTTCTCTGTCTCCGCAAGTTGTCTCCGCCTCGGGAGCCGCCGCCTACGCAGCTATGCGTACGCGCTACCCTGCCGCGTCAGCGTTTGGCGCCGAGCAGGCGCTGTACCTCGCCGAGTATCTTCGCCAGCGGCGCGGTTTTTTCCACGTAGGCATCGATCTTGTCGCCCACCTTGTCGTGCAGGGCCTGGCGGTCGAAAAGTACGCCCGTCACGAGCAGGATCGGTAGCTTGGGCTGCAGCGCTTTGATTCGCTCCGCCAGCTCGAAGCCGTCGGATTCCTCCAGTTGCAGGTCGGTGATCACCAGGTCTGGCGTGTCGGTCTCCACGACCTTGATGGCGTGCTCCACGTCGGAGACTGCGGAGAGGCGATAGCCGTACGTGTGGGAAAGCAGTTCCTGCAGGAGCTCGCGGATGGGCGCTTCGTCGTCGACGATAAGGATGTGCGAAGGCATGGTAGGGTTGTTTGGATCTCAGGAGCGGTGCGAGTGAGGAGCGTGAAGGGTGACGACTCCGCCCACGACCCGCCCGGCGTCGCGGATGGGTACGAAGGTGAGGGATACGGCGAGAGCGCGGCCGTCGCGATGTCTTACGCTGGCAGACACCTGTTCGAGGGCCTCGTTTTTGGCGAGCGCTTCTTTCAGGCGCTGCGCGGTCGCGTCGCGGCCCTCCGGAAGTAGGATGAAATCGGTCAGGGGTGATTTGAGGAGCGCCGCTTCCTCATGGCCGCTCAATCGGATCGTGGCGGGATTTACCCGCGAGATGTTCAGCGCCTTGGTGAGCACGAACACCATTTCGTGCATCGAGTCCACGATCAGCGCGTTGTAGCGGAGTTGGTGCTCGAGCGCCTGGCCGGCCCAGCGGCGTTCCAGATGCTGGGCTTTGAGCGCATCTCGCATGGCCGCAAAGGCGCGGGTCAGGTGCCCTACCTCGTCGTCGCGCTTCGGCTCCGGCACCGCGCAGTCCAGGTTGCGCGCTGCGATCTCGTCGGCCGCTTGTGCGAGTTGTGCGAGGGGGCGCAGGGCCAAGTGCACCGCAAGGATCACGATCGCCGCCAGTGCCAGCAGCAGTACCCCGTACACCGCGTAGGTGATCGCGCGATAGGCGTGCTGGATCTTGAGAAACTCTGCCTCGTCGAAGCCCACCATCACGCCCCAGCCCGCATGGCGCGCCGGTTTGTAGTAGGCATGCACGCGCCGGGAAGGCGCTGTCTCTTGATACGCGAGTGAGCCTTGGCGGCGTGCAAGCACCGCCGTGCGGATCGTGAGGAGATCGGGCGCGCCGGTCTTGGCCGCCAGCGTCTCCAGCGTCTCGGCGACGGCATAGTTGGGTTTGGGATGGAGAATGATACGGCCGGTGCGGGAGAACACGATCGTGTGGCTGGTGTCGGAAAATTCCTGCAGATTGGCTAGGCGGCGCAGCCAGGCCAGATCGAGCACGAGCGCCACGGCGCCCACGGGTTCGCGCGCCCCTTCGGGGTCGCGGAGGATCGGCACCGCGATGCGCACCGATTGGCGGTCGCCGTTGGCCGGGTCGAGGAAGGGCTCGCTCCACACGGGCACGCCTTTCTCGATGACTTCGCGATACCATGGCGACGGCCATGCCGCCGAGCCGCCTGCGGCGAGGTCCCGCGTCGCATAGTGGGAGGGCGTGTCGTCGCGATACACCTCCACGGCGATCGCTCTTCCGGCGGGTTCATTGCGCGCCACCGCCGCGCTTTGTATATCCGGGCTGTCGAGCAGCAGGTCGCGCGCTCGCCGCTCCGCCTCCGCCGCGGAGAGGGGATTCTCCGCCACATCCCGCGCCACGAGGCGCGCTGTCCGCTCAGCCGCACCGATGACGTTGTCGAGCCCGTCGGTCACCGCGGCGACCGCGAGCGTCGCATGTACCTCCGCTTGCTGCAGAAGGAGCCGCTCCACCGCGCGCCGCGCAATCTCGGTAAGCCCGATCGACGCGATCAGGCTGAGCAGGAGGATCGTCCCGGCGAGCCTGACGGACAGGCGGTGGAAAAGCTTTGCGCGTGGCATGGCCGGCTGGAGGGTTACGAAATCATGGAGGATCTCGGCCCTTTGGTCGAGCCTAGGGCGGGATAGGGGGTGATATTCAGGTAGTAACCCATGAATGGACCTAGGGATATATCCCCTACGGCACACAGTGGCGAAAATTAATTTCGTAGTTACACCTTCAGTCGCTTCATCGCTGTGCCGATGCTATCCAAGTGCATTTGTCGTAGCGACCTCGTCGGGGTTTTCCGGTGCGTCCTCCTTTGGCTGCCGGTGCTGACGGCGTCTGCCTACGCTGCGACAGATCGGGTGCGCCCAGATTTTGCCGAGTTGGCCCGCCACGCCGCCGTTGCGCTTCCTCCTCCGCCCCCCTGGACTCCGCCACCCGATGCCCGGCTGTGGTCCCTCGAGGAGGTTCAGGCCGAGCTGGCGCGGGTCACCGATACCCCGCCTCGCGTGAACATGTTGCGGCCTCGCTTGCTTCGGCCTGAGCACCGCTGGCTCGTGGACTTCAAGGGGTGGTTTCGCGCGGTGCAAAAGCCGCTCAAGCTCCGCTTCAAGGATCAGGTGTGGGATTGTGACGACTATGCCAACTGCTTCGTCGCGTTTGCCGACCTGCTGGGCATGAAGAGTGGTGAGTCGCGCGGCGCACTCTGCGTCGGCTGGGCCACCGTCTATTACCGCCGTCCGTTCGCCGGCATCCGCGCTGGCGGCGCGCACGCGGTCGTGGTCGTCGCCACCGCCCAGGGGCTCTTCGTCCTCGAGCCGCAGGATGGCACGCTCGTGGCCCTGCGCGACTTTCCTAACCGGGACACGATCGAGGAGATCAATTTCTGATCGAGATGCGACGCTCTTGCCTTTCGTTCCTCGCTCTCCTTCTGGGCGTCCCGCTTGCGGCGCAGCCTGCCGGTGCGCGCTTCGAGCTGCCGGCCTTTCCTCTGCCCGCGTTGGTGCGCGAAGGTGGGGCCGCTGTGGAGATGAGCACCACGCGCCTCCTGCGCGAGCTTCACCGGGGCGGCATCCGCGGCTCCGGCCGCCTCGAGACCGTCGATGCCGAATACGGGCTTCTTCGCAGCGATTCGCTTGATAAGCTCGCGGGCTGGCTGGAGGGAGCCTGCCGCGCGGTCGGCTTCGATCTCACGCAGGCCCGCGCGCTGCCTTACGATGGGTCTGTTCACGCTCGGCTCCTCAATATGGCCACCGGCATCGCGACGCTGCAGGCCGATGGCTCCCGGCTGTCCATCCCCATCGGCATCTTGGTTTGCGAGCGGCGCGAAAAATGGGGCGATCTCCCTGCCGACGGCGCGCGCGATGCCTACGTCGCCTTCGTCACCGAGATGGGCGTCATGGTCTACGATCCACCCACCCGGCAGCTCGCGAAGCTCTCGGACTTCCCCAACCGCGAGGGCATCCTTCGCGTGCGTTTTTGATCAAAAAAAAGGAGCGGACCCTCCTCAGGGTCCGCCCTCGTTTAGGCGTGCTAGCTGGCAAAAGATCTCAGAGCTTCCAGCGCACCCCGAAAGCGGCAGTCCACCCATACTCTTCGAATTGGACGAAGCGCTCCGGCCGTCCGCCTCCCCGTTGATAGACGCGGAAGGGCTCGTTCGTGAGGTTGGACATGTCGAGAAAAGCCTCGAAGCTCTTCGAGAATCGGAAGGCCGCCGATAGGTCGAGCTGCGCAAAATCGTCGATCCAGCGGTCGCCGGTTTCGTCGCCGCCGATGGGCTCGTCCTCGCGGAGGTGCGCATCGCGCCAGTTGAGCGCCAGGCGTGTGAAGAAGCGCCCCTTCTCGTAGGTCAGCGCGATGTTGCCGGTGAGGTCTGATTGGCCGATGAAGGGCAGCGTCTCGTCGGGCCGCGTGGGATATGTGGCTTCGCTGTCGGCGAAGGTCGCATTGGCCATGAAACCGAGGCCGTCGAATGGCGCCGGGAGCATTCGCAGCTGCTGCTGCCACGCGAGCTCCAGCCCCGTCACTTTCCCGTCGCTGCCATTCCGGAAGGTGATCAGGTCATAGGCCGGAAATGCCGGGTCGCCGCCTGGGATCGTGATCGCGTAGCTGAAGTTATCGATCGCCTTGTGAAACACGGCCGCGGAGACCACGCCCAGCGAAGGCAGGTAGTACTCGAGCGAGGCGTCGAAGCTCTGGGCCTTGAGCGCTGAGAGCGCGGGATTGCCTGCGCTGATCTCGCCGTCCGCATCTGCGATGGAGCGGGCGATCGCCGTCTCGCCAAAAGCGGGGCGCATGAGCGAGGTTGAGTACGAGGCGCGGCCGACGAGTCGCTGGTTGAAATCGTGGCGGATGATCACGGCTGGCAGCACATGATCGTAGTCGCGGCTCGCGCTCGCGCGTGCGATCGTGGCGCCGCGGATCGTGTTTCCTCGCGTCTCAAAATCGGTGCGCTCCAGCCTCGCCCCGGCAGTTACCTTGGTCTGGCCCAAGCTCACGCCGCCCATGGCATAGCCGGCCAGGATGCGCTCCTCGGTGCGCCAGTCGTCCAAGTCGGTGTCCGGCGCCAGCGGCGTGCCTGTGAAAGCGCTGCGGTTGCCGTTGAAGGTGCGCAGGAAGGTGGCGGGCTCGATCTGCGGCACGCGTGGGCCGAAGGGATAGTCGCTCACGCTGCCGACCAGGCTCGCGAAGATGAAGCTGGCCGGCGCGGTGAATCGGGCGATATCGGCCGCGCTTTCCTTGTCTTTGGCTCGATAAGCCGCGCCAAACTTCACGAAGGTCGGATTGGTCCCGCCGAAATCGCGGCGGGCGTTGACTGCGAAGTTGCGATCGATCTCCTCTCCCTCCTCGCGCGTGACTTCCAGGCGGTCGAGCGTGCCGTAGTTCGCCGGATCGGCGAGCGATGGACCGGCGAGCTGTTCTAGCTTGAAGGCGTATAAGCCGCTAAACGTGTAACGAAACGATGTGTCCGACTGGTTGCGGCGGAAGCGTACTACGGTCTCTGCGGGCTTTTCCTCGCGCCCGCGCGATACCGCTCCGGTCGCGTCGTACGTCCAGGCGTCCACCTTCGTCTTGAATGAGACGGAGAGGGCGTAGAGTTCCTGGTCTTTCTCGCGATTGCGAAGATCGCGGCGCGGCCGGCTCATCCCCGTGACGGTGGCGGAGTTGGCGTCGAGGGCTGTGACGGTGCCGCGCCCGAAGGGGAGAAAAAGCACGTGGCGGTTCTCTGCGTCGGTGAAGCGGTTGTAGGTCCCTTTGAATTGGAGCGAGGTCGTCGGCTCGGGTCGGAATTCGAGCGCCGCGGAGGCGCCGTAGCGCGTGCGCGTGATCTCGTAATCGCGGTAGGCGATATCCTGTAGGAAGAACTGCTGCTGTCCCCCGCCTGGTGCTGCCCGCAGATCCCAGCCGTCGTCGATCTCGAAGTTCTGCGAGCCAAACTTGCGCTCCTGCCAGGTCGCGGAGACGAGCAAGCCCGCCTTGCCGTCGCCAAACACGTTCGAGGCCGAGGCGTCGAACTTGGAGCCGAACTGCTCGGTGAGATTGCTGTAGATCGCCTGCCCGCTCGCCGCGGCATTGAGGCCGGTGGAGTCGAAGGCGCTCTTGGTTTTGATGTTCACCGTGCCACCCAGCCCCTCGCCATCCATGTCCGGCGTTGAGACTTTCGTGACTTCGAGTGAGGCGAGCGTGTCGGCAGGCACGATATCGAGCGCGATCGCGCGATTGCCCACCTCGGGGCTCGCCACCTTGGCCCCGTTCAGCGTCACCGCCGTGTAGATGTAGTTGAGGCCGCGCAGGTCGACGAAGCGGCCTTCGCCTTGATCGCGGTAGAGCGACACGCCGGGGAGGCGCTGCAGCGATTCGGCCGCGTTCTGGTCGGGAAACCGGCCGATCTCGTCCGCCGCCACGATGCTCGTGAGCGAGGTCGCCGATCGCTGCTGGTTGATTGCGCGCGCGGAGCCCACGAGGCTCCCGTCGATCACAAAGGCCTGCATCCGCACGGCCTCGCTGCCGAATGCCCCGTCGAGCTGCGTCACCCCGCTGCCGATGGTGGCAGCCTGGCGCACATCCTCGTAGCCGACGTAGCTGAATTCGACGCTTTGTGCTCCCGCTGGCACATTGGAGAGCGAGTAGTTGCCGGAGGCATCGGCGTAGGTCACGAGCCCCGTGCCGATCACCGTCACGCGGGCGCCGCCGAGGGCGAGGTTCGTGCGCGTGTCGATCACTCGGCCGGTGAGGGTGCCGGTGCTCTGCGCGTGCAGTGCGATCCCGAGCGCGAAAGCGAGCGGAGCCAGTGCGGCGCGGCGCACGAAGCGGGTGGCCCGGGATGTCCGGGAGCTGGGTGTTTGCATGGTGGTTTTGCTTGGGTGCGACGAAAGAACGCTGCACCGCAACCGCGTGCGCGCTCCGCCGTCAACGCGCCGCACGCCCCGCCGCCTAGATGTTACCGGTCCGCCACCGCGCCGTCACAAATGCGCGGATCGCGCGCCGCTGGCGCAGCAAAGTAACGATGCGCCCGTTGCGCGCGCTTTAGCCCGCTCGCAAGGTGGCCGCCGCACTACCGCCCACCCTGTATGATTATGAGCAATCTACTCTTCCTCGACACGCAGCAGGCGTTTGCCACGGCCGGCGTGAATATCGCCCTTCGCGGCATCGAAGCGGAAGCGCTGCTTGAATTGCAGCTCGAGGTCGCCCGGCGCGCCGATCTCATGGCGCGCCGCACCGGCTCCGCCCAGATCGGCGACCGACGCCTCTGGCTCCGCGCCGAGCAGGAGATCTTCGAGCGCGCGGAAAAGCAGCGCCTCGGTGTGACGGCCGAGTCACGAAGGTGACATCGAGCTGACTCGGCGCGTTTAGCGTTGAAGGCCGCCGTTTCGTACCCCGTCTTTCCGCCCGGTTGTTCAAGGTGTCTGTTAGTGTGAAGGCCGTCCCTGGCTTGGGGACGGCCTTCTTGTTTCGCGAGGACGTTGCAGTGTCGCGCGAATGTAACAGAACCGCCATTACCCGGTAACGAGCGCGTGCGATAGTGGGGGATTGTGACACCTGCTGTCATCAAGCCCTACGATAAACATCGGGCGCGGCTCATCGAGTGCCTGCTCGCGATGGCGAGCCACGCCGAGGAGGCGCTCGCTCTCGCCATGCGCGCCCTCGTGGAGCGCGATGACGCGCTGGTGGAGCAGGTGGTGCGCAACGACGAGATCCTGGATCGGTACGAGGTGGAGGTCGACGAGGTCTCGGTCCGCCTCCTCGCCATGGCGCCGCTCGCGGGCGAGCTGCGGCTCATCACCGTCGCGATGAAGATCTCGCAGGCCTTGGAGCGGGTGGGCGATGAGGCCGTCGCCATCGCCCTCCATGCCGGCGATCTCAATGCCGAGGCGCCGCTCAAGCCCTATGTCGATCTCCCGCTGATGTCGGTGGCTTCGCGCCAGATGCTGAGCGAGGCGATCGCCGCCTTTGTCGACCGGCGCTCCGACCGTGCGCGCGACCTGCTGCCGCGCGACCGTGAGGTCGATTCGCTCAATCGCCAGCTCCACCGCGAACTCGCCAGCTACATGGTCGAGCGCCCGGCCAATATCCCACGCTGCCTGCGGCTTATGGGTGTGGCCACCGCCTTTGAGCGCGTGGCGGATCACGCGGCCAATATCGCCGAAGAGGTCGTCTTTCTTTATGAGGGCAAGGATATCCGCCACGCGGCCTTGATATGAAATCGAAGATACTGGTGGTCGACGACGAGCCGGACGCGCTCGAAATTCTCGGTCAGCGCCTGCGCGATGCGGGCTTCTCCACGCTCTTCGCGGGCGACGGACTGCGCGCGCTGGAGAGCGCGCGCGGCGAGCAGCCCGATCTGATCGTGCTCGACCTCATGCTGCCCGGGCTTGATGGGTTCGAGGTCTGCCGGCTGCTGCGTCGCGATCCCGCGACCGCGGCCATCCCGATAATCTTCCTGACCGCTCGGATTGAAGAGATGGACCGCATCGTCGGCCTTGAGCTGGGCGCGGAGGATTACGTGACGAAGCCCTTCAGCCCCCGCGAGCTGGTGTTGCGGATCAAGCGCACGCTGCTCCGCTCCGCGCCGGCGGCGGCGCCGGCGGTCTTCACCTGCGGCGAGCTTACCGTGGATCTTCCGCGCCATGAGGTGACGCTCAACGGGGAACGGGTGATGCTCACCGCGACGGAATTCAAGCTCCTCGAAGTGCTGGTGCAGCGGGCGGGTTTTCTGCAATCGCGCGCGCAACTGCTGAAGGAGATATGGAATTACGAGAGCGACGTGACGAGCCGCACCGTCGACACCCACATGCGCCGCCTGCGCGAGAAATTGCGCGACGCGGCGCGGCACCTGGAGACGGTGCGCGGGGTGGGGTATCGGTTTGTGCGCGGGGTGTAGGGCGTCACTCGCCCTTGGCCTTGGCGAGCAGGGCCTTGAGTTCCTCCACCTTCTGAGGATTCGCGGCGGCGACATTCTTCGTTTCGCCGACGTCGGAGGCCAAGTGGTAGAGCTGGGGCGAGGTGCTGTTGCCGAGCTCGATGTTGGTGTTGTTGTTGCGCACAGGGCCCGGGCCGGGTTCGATATATTTCCAGTCAGCGGTGCGGACGCCGAGGCGGCCGTTGAGGGCATGTTGGACGACGTAGTCGAGGCCCTTGGTGGTGTCGGCCCCGAAGAAGGCGGAGGACATGTCGCGGGCGTCGGGCAGAGCGCCGGCGGGCGCTTTGTGACCGGTGAGGGCGGCAAAAGAAGAAGCCAGATCGAGCTGGCTGACGAGCGCTGAGCTCACGCCCGGTTTGATGCGGGCCGGCCAGCGGATAATGAAGGGCACCCGGGTGCCGGCCTCAAAGGCGCTGTACTTGCCACCGCGAAGCGGACCGTTGGGCGTATGGCTGCCGAGCTTGGCGATGGCCTCATCCTGATAGCCGTCGTCGACAACGGCGCCGTTATCGCTGCTCACGATCACGATGGTGTTCTCCGCCAGTTTGAGCCGGTCGAGGGTTTCCATGATCTGGCCGACGGTCCAGTCGAACTGAAGGATGGCGTCGCCGCGCAATCCCATGGAGCTCTTGCCGGCGAAGCGCGCGTGCGGGAGGCGCGGCACGTGGATGTCGTGGGTGGAAAGGAAGAGGAAGAAGGGCTTGGCGCGGTTCTGCTCGATGAAGCGATTGGCCCGTTGGACGAAGACATCGGCCATATCCTCGTCGACCCAGAGGGCGGAGGTGCCGCCGGTCATGTAGCCGATGCGGCTGATGCCGTTGACGATGGCCATGTCGTGGCCATGGCTCGGGCGGTACTTGAGGAGTTCCGGATTCTTCTTGCCAGTGGGCTCATTGCCGATGGGCCCGGTGTATTGGACCTTGATAGGGTCGGCACGGTCGAGGCCGACGACGCGGTGGTTTTCGACATAGACGCAGGGCGTGCGGTCGCCGGTCGCGGGCAGGAGGAAACAACTGTCGAAGCCGAGCTCGAGCGGGCCGGGCTTGATTTCGCCGTTCCAGTCGATGTTGCCGTTGCCGAGGCCGAGATGCCATTTGCCAACGACGGCCGTGGCGTAGCCTGAGGCGCGCATGACGGAGGCCATGGTATGCGTACCGGGTGCGATCAGGAGCGGAGCGTCGCCCGGCAGGATCTTTGCATCGGTGCGGCGCCAGGGATAGCGGCCGGTGAGAAGGGCGAAGCGTGAGGGCGTGCAAGTGGCCGAGGTGGCATGCGCTTGGGTGAAGCGGCGGCCGGCGGCAGCGAGACGATCAAGATGGGGAGTGGAGATCTGAGTGGCTCCGTAGCAGCTCAGATCGCCGTAGCCGAGATCGTCGGCATAGATGAGGACGATATTGGGCTTGTCGGCGGCAGTGGCGGTGAAGGCCGTGGCAAGCGCGAGGCAGCCCAGGAAGAGCGAACGGAGGCGGGGGTTCATGCGGGGAAGGGAGAAAAGCGACAAGGCACCGTCGGTTCAACTGTCGCCGAGTGCAAGGCGTTGAATAGCGGGGCGGCCGATTGTCTGCACTTCGCAGTTGCGAAGCCAAGAAATGCGCACACACGTTCGAGCCGTTGAACAAGATCGGCAAAGTCACCGTTACCCAGCAGATGGTCGCCGACGCGGTCGGCGTGCATCTCTCGACCGTGTCGCTCGCGCTGCGCAACGACCCGCGACTGCCCGAGGAAACGCGCACGAAAATCCGGGCGATCGCGCAGAAGATGGGGTACGCGCCCAACCCGCTGGTCTCGCTCCTGATGTCGCGAGTGCGCCGGCGCAATGCCGGCTATCGAGGGACGCTGGGCTATCTGCATACCGTGCCGGCAAATACACCCAAGCTCGGCGGGCATGTGCATCGCAACTTCGTCGGCGGCGCCCGCAAGCGGGCGACCGCGCTCGGCTACAATCTCGACGAGCTGTTTCTTACGGACGACAATATGAGCCCCCGCCGGATCGTGCGCACGCTCCAGGCGCGCAGCATCGCGGGGCTGGTGATCGAGCACACGCCCACGCCGCTGTGTCCCGGACGCAAGCTGCCCTTTGACGTGACGCCCTTTGCAGTCGCGACGCTGTGCGTGCCGCTGGCGGAGCCGCTGCACTATGTGGCCAACGACCAGTACATGCGGGCAGTAGTGGCCTCGCGCGAGCTGCTGGCCAACGGCTACCGGCGCATAGGCCTGGTGGTGGTGGGAACTTTCGACAGCGGCATGGCGCATCGTTGCACCGCCGGTTTCTGGGCGGTGCAGGAGTACATCGAGGGGATCGAGCGCGTGCCGATCCTGCGCATCAAGGACAGAAACGATGAACGCGCTTTCCGCGCCTGGCTGGAGCGGCACAAGCCCGACGCGATCCTGACGACGAGCGCGATCCTGCCCGAGTTTCTCGCTGCGGCGGGGTTGCGGGTGCCGGCGGATATAGGGTGGGCGACCCTCGACTGGATTCCCGAGCACAAACACGCCGCAGGCGTCTACGGCAACAGCGAGCATACGGGCGCAGCGGCGGTGGATCTCGTCGTCTCGCAGCTCCACCGGGGCGAGTCGGGACCACCGGCGCACGCGATGAACTACCTGGTGGCTGGCTCGTGGATGCCGGGAAAGACGATCCGCAAGGTAGGTCCGCCGCTCGACCTGGACGCGTCGTTTTTTGCGGACTTCGGCAAGGCGTGAGGCGGCGACGCCGCTCAGCCGAGCTTCGCCCCACACTCCTCCAAGAGCTGCCGCAGCAGGGAACGGTGGCAGCGTTCCTCGCGCTCGCAGTAGCACCCCACCGAAAAATCGGCGGAGTAGGAGAGGCGGGCAAGTAGTGCAAGATCGTGCCTGGGACCGGGCTTCGCCATCTCGGCCCGGTATTTGCGAGCAAAGGCGGACCATTGCGCGGCGGTCTCGGCCGCGAGGCCGAGCTGCAGCGTGGCGACGCTGGGCGCCAGGTTGGGGAACCAGACATCGTACCAATCCTCCGAGGCAAACTTGTCCCTGGGCACCCCGCGGGGGGGACGACGGACGGTGCCGATGCGGATGCCCTCGCCGGGCAGGCGCGGCGCGCCGAGGCGGACGATTTTCACACTCATGGCCGCAGAATCGCTTTCCGGCAGCCGCCGCGCCAGCCGGAAGCGACTGCGGCTGAGCGTTTGCCATCAGCGGTTTCTCCCCCTCTGCTCGGCGCCTCTCAACCCATCCATGCACAGCACCAAGGAGAAACATCGGTTCAAGATCGTCACCGCGCTGATCGAGACCTTCGGCTTCAGCGCGTGGCTGGCGTCGTTGGTCGCGCTGCTGCTGATCGCGCTGGCAGGAGCGGCGCTCGTCTGGCTCTGGCTCTCGGCGCCGCCGCGCACGATCACGATCGCGAGCGGGCCGCCGGGGAGCTCCTTCGAGCGCTATGCGGAAGCGTACAAGCGGGAGCTGGCGGAGGAAGGCATCACCGTAAAGATCGTGCCGACGGGGGGGTCGCTCGATAATTTCATGATGCTGCAGGACGAGAAGTCGGGGGTGGATATCGGCTTCGTCACCGGTGGGCTCGTGACGCCGCCGCCGCCGCCCGCCCTGATGTCGCTGGGGAGCGTGGCCTACCAGCCGATCTGGCTCTTTTATCGAGGCACGACGAAGATCGCGCGCATCTCCGAGCTGGCCGGGAAGCGGGTGGGTGTCGGCCTGAAAGGCAGCGGAGCAAATGCCCTTGCGATGGCACTGCTCGAGATGAACGGGATCAAAGGCGCGCCGACGACGTTGGTGGAGCAGTCCTCCGAAACGGTGACGGCCGACCTGGCCTCCGGAAAGCTCGATGCGGCGTTTCTCATGGGCGACTCGGCCTCGACGCAGATCCTGCGCGGGCTGGTGCGTGCGCCGGAGATCAACCTCTACCACTTCACGCAGGCGGATGCCTATGTGCGGAGGCACAGCTATCTGAACAAGATCCTGCTGCCACAAGGGTCGTTCGATTTCGGCCTCAATCTCCCCGGCCACGACGTGGTGGTCATCGGGCCGACCGTGGAACTGGTGGCGCGCAAGGGCCTGAATGCCGCGCTGTCCGACATGCTGCTGGAAAAGATCAAGGCCGTGCATGGCAACTCGAGCATCCTCCAGCGTGCAGGCGAGTTTCCGAAGCCGCTCACCACCGGCTTCGAATTCAGCGAGGACGCCACGCGCTATTACAGCAAGGGGCTGGGCTTTACCTACAAGGTGGTGCAGAATTTCTGGCTCGCGAGTCTCACGAACCGGGTGCTGATCGCGATCGTGCCGCTGTTGCTGCTGCTGGTGCCGATGATGCGGATTGTGCCGATCATCTACCGCTGGAGCGTGCTGGTGCGAATCTTCCGCTGCTACCGGCCGCTGCTGCGGCTGGAACGCAAGGCGCAGCAGCCGCTTTCGAGTACAGAACTCCGCGAGCTGCTCAACGATCTGGACGCCATCGAGCTCGATGTGAACGAACTCAAAGTACCGCCCTCCTTTGCGTACCAGTTCTACGCGCTGCGCGGGCATGTGGCCTTCGTGCGAGCGCGGCTCAACCAGGCAGCGGTGGGGTAGGCCTCTCACTGCGAGCGGATGCGGAGGAGCGGGCGCGGCTCCCGGGAGATGAGCGCGGACTCGATGCCGGCGAAGCCATGCCGACGGAGAGCGGCGACGATGGCTTCTCCGCAGGCCAGAATACGGGAGGGATCGGCCGACATCGCTTCGTAGAAGAGGGAAAATGAGCCACGCGGCGCAAGGGCGGCGCGGACGACTGAAAGCTCGCGCAGGGGGTCACGCGTCCAGAAGCAATTCACGTGGATGCCGAAAATGACATCGAAGGTTCGCGCGGACAGCTTCGCGGTGGCGAGGTCGCCCGCGATGAACTCAAGCCTGCCGGCGGCGAGGGCGGCGGCATGGCGCTTACGGGCGGCGGCGAGGGCGGTGGGGGAGCGATCCAGAGCGACGAGGCGGCCGGTGCGGAGTTTTTCGAGGACGAGGGCGGCGGCGACACCGGTGCCGCAGCCGAGCTCGAGGACGCGGGCGGAGGGCGCAAGCGCGAGCGCTTCGACGGAACAGCGGAGTCGGGCGGGGACGGCGGCCATCGGCTAGAGGACGGGCGTAAGCGGCGTGCCGACGGCCTTGTAGAGGCGCGTGATGATCTCCTTTTGCGAGAGCATACCCTCCGCGCCGGGAAAGGAGCCGACATCGCGGAAGTTTTTATGAAAGTCGGGATGGGTGGCGGGGAGGTTGGCAGCGCCGGGGCGTAGCTCGTAGCTGCTGGTGTTTTGCAGCGGCCAGATGTCGATGGGCGAGATGGAGAGGAGGCCGTCGATCCAGCCATTGACCACATCGAGCCGAAGGGGGAGGGGGCGGCGGGCGATGGCCCAGGCATTTTCGGGTCGCATGTCGTGCTCGATCTCCGCGCGGAGGGCGGCGGCGAAGCGCTCATCCTCGATGAGGAGGCCGACCTCGGTATTGAGCGTCTCGGAGCGGGGATCGAGATTGTAGGAGCCGACAAAGGCGGTGGCATCGTCGACGACGAGCGACTTGGCGTGGAGGCAGAGAAACGGAAGACGCTCGACCTTGGCCTGCGCAGCGAGTGCGCGCATCGTGGCGTAGCGCGGGAAGAGCTCGTGGAGCGAGGCGGGGTGGGGCTTGAACTCATGGATGAGCAGCCGGAGATCCTCGACGTAGCGGGAGCGCAGGCGGTAGTTGGCGGAGTACGCGAGAAGATTGTCGGTCGAGGCAAAGCTGTTGGTCGAGATGTGGACCTGGAGGCTGGGATGGCGCGCCTGCATCTCGCGGAGGAGATCCTGGGCAGGACCGCTCAGCACGAGGTAGGGTGTCTGCATGACGATGGAGGAGCGCGCACGCTCGAGCGTCGCGCGGAGCGTCTGCGTGATGCGGGCGACGGCGGAGGCACGCTTGGTCTTGCCCGGCTCGTCGGCGACGAAGGTGGCGCGGCGGACGGGCTGGAACGAGTCGACGAAGCGGGCGGCGATCAAGGCGGCGTCGCCGGCCTCGCGATCAAGCTCGGTGAAATGAGGGCCGAAGTCGTAGTAGGCGCGCGTGGGATAGCGCTTGAAGACGCCTTGTTTCAAGGCGGCATCCACATCGCGCAGCTCGCGCGTGGGCACGGCATGGCGGTAGCCCCAGTACTCGCCAAACGAGGCCACGGCGGCGCGCACCGCAGGACCCGCGACGAGGAGATCGCGGTCGCGGAAATTCATGCTGGTGGAGTGATCGAAGTAGGTGTTTTCGATATTGCGGCCGCCGGTGAGGAGCAGCGCGTCGTCGACGAGCATGACCTTGTTGTGCATGCGCTGGTTGACATCGCGGAAGGAGCGGATGGCGGAGAAGATGGTGTGATAGAGCGAAGGCTTGAGCCGCGACATCGCAGGCCGGTAGTGGCGCACCTCGAAGTTGGGGTGGGCGGTGGCGAGAAAGGCGCCGATCTCGGGATCCTGATCGGAGAACATATGATCGGCGAGGATGCGAACCTTCACGCCGCGGCGGGCGGCCTCGATGAGTTCGTAGATCATGAGCCGGCCGCACTCATCATTGGTCCAGATGAACGTCTGGAGCGAGATGGACGAGGTGGCGTGGCGGATGAGGTGAATGCGGAGCAGGAGGGCATCGTAGCCGCCGCTGACGACGAGGACGCGATTGCCGGACGCGGGATCGGTGGGCTGCGCGGAGGCGGGTGGAGGCTGCGCGAGGACGGCGGAAAACGGTGACGTACCCAAGGGAGCGGCACGGAGGACGACCAACGTCGCGGCGAGCGTGAGGAAATACCGAAGCATCGGTGAAAAAGAGTGGAGAGGACGGCGGAGGACACAAAAGGAAATGCGGCCGGGCAGAGGACGACGGGAGGCACTTTTTTTGCGCGACTCGGGGGAGCGATTGGGCAACCGTGGGCGGCTCACCCCACCCCCATGCCAGCCCTTTACCTGCGACGGATCTGCGTGTTGCTCGCGCTGAGTATTACCTGTGCCCCGGCCGCGCCCAGCGAGTGGCGCGATGAAGCGGGCAAGACTTTCAAGGGCGAGCCAGCCGACGTGCTGGGGCCCTTTGCGGTGTTTCGCGCGGGGCAGAGCAGCCGCACAGTGCCGTGGGGCCGGATGACGCCGGAGGAGTGCGCGCGGTTCTACCGTGAGATCGCGGCCCGGGAGGGAGCGCAGCCGGGCGGGCGGGGAGCGATCTTCACCGAACTCGAAGGCAAGGTGCTCGAGATGAAAGCGGGCAAACCGGCGCCCGTGGACCTGACGAAGCGGCCCGAGCCGGGTGTGATCGTGCTGGTCTCGCTGTCGAACAAGGACGGCGCAGCAGCGCGGCTCACCTCGGCCTTTCGGCTCAACTACCAGCGCATCCAGCAAGTCTTCCCGGGGCAGATGGAGGCGGTGTTTGTGGGGCAGCGGATGGACCCCGACCGGCAACTGGAGCTGGCGCGCACGCGACGGATGCCGTGGCTGATCGCGGACCCGAAGCAGCAGGGGAAGCTGAAAACGCTGCTGCGCGGGATGCCGACGGAAGCGAGCGTGATCGTGGCGATGACGCGCAACGGCGCGCCGCTGCTGTGGGCGAGCGACCAAGATGAGGAGCAGATGCGCGACTTCATGGACTCGATCGGGCGATTCATGCGGCTGCTGGAGCGCGACAACCCACGCAACTGGCAGGATCGCCGCCACTATCTCGCGGCGACGCGCCCGCTGGCGCATGCGAATGGGCGCGCCGAGCCCGAGATGCTGGGGCACCCCGTGGTGGCGGAAGGTTTGCGCCGGCACGGCATCAAGCGCGTGGAGGCGACCTTCGACGTCGCCGCGGACGGGGGAATCGCCAAGGTGGAGGTGGCGCGGACTGGCGGGGTGACCGACGGGACCGCAGCCGGCCTGGCGGAGGCGATGCGGCGCAGCGCGAAATTTCTCCCCGCGATCGACCGCGGCGCGCCGGTGGCGGGCACGTACAGCTACGTCTACGACGTGCCGCCGGAGGACAAGACGCGCGCGGCGGTGGCGGCGTGGATCAATGCCGATCCGGCCCGCGAGATCCCGATCAAGAGCTGGCTGGTGCTGAAGACCTTCAAGGTGGAGCAGCAGACCCAGCTCGAAATCGACCGCGTCGAGAATGGCGTCTCCATCCTCAAGACCGTGAAGGCGGACAAGAAGCGGAGCGGGCCGGCCGACATGCGCTCGCAGATCAGCGTCTTCGAGTACGACTGGTTTTCCGACAAGGAGCTGGCGGAACTCCGACCCACAGCCGGCGCGAAGCAGAAGGTACACGACACCGAGTACACGTGGAAGACGTACCCGACGCACAATCGCTCGGTGGAACTGCAGACGGGGATGGGCAAGGAGGAATACTGCTATGCGTATGCCTGGGCGGAGATCGAGGTGCCGCAGGACACGCAGGCGATCCTCGCGCTCGGGAGCGACGACGGCGTGAAGGTGTGGCTGAACGGGGAAACACTCGTGGAAAAATGGGTGCAGCGGCCGCTGCTGATCGACGAAGACGTGATGCCGCTGCGACTAAAGGCGGGCAAAAACCAGCTCCTCGTGAAGGTGCAGAATATCTACGGCGAATGGCGGTTTTCCTTCCGCATGATCGCCGTGGGAAAATGACGGCGGCGCGGAAGGACGCGCTTTATCGCGGCGGAGGAGCGTGGCTGGGGACGCTGACATCGAGGGCGACCCTTCACGCGGCTGCCCGAGAAGGTGGCTCCGGCGGCACGCGAGCCTTCTCCCCCGACTCCGCTGCGGGGGCTTCGAGCCCCGAGGGTGGAGCGCTCGCTGGAGGGCGAATTAGCGCGAAATAGGGCGAATATAGAGGAGTCGCGGGCGGGAAATTCGGAGGAGGCGTAGGCGCGGGGGAGACCACGGGCGCAGCCGCAACGGGGGCAGGGGACGGAGCCGAGGGCGGCGGGGTTGGCACGGCATCCGCAGGCGGGGAGGGCGGGGCGGGAAGCGGCGCCGCCTCGGGCGGAGCTGATTTGTCAACGGCGGGTGGGTGGCGCCGGGCGCGAAGCTCTGCCTGCCTGACTTGGAAATCGAAGCGACTTTCATCGAGCTCCATGCGGCGAAGAGCGAGCGAAGCTCGCTTCGCACGCCATATTTGATCGAGCAGTCTAGTGGCCGTCTCCAGCTGAGGATTGGAGTGACTCAGGGCGGCCCAGGCGAGACACTCGGCCCACTTGACGGCCGCCTCGTCGAAAGGAGCCTGCGGGAGATCGGCGAGCGTCTCGGCATCTTCCGAGTCCTCCTGGTAGCGGTGGAGCTGGACGTGGCGCCGCCAATAGGCGGCGACTGCGGTGCGGCCGACGCGGAGGCCGAACTCGTGGTGCACCAAGGAAACGATCTGCGAGTAGCTGAAGTTATTCTCTTCTAGCCAGGAAAGCAGCAAGGCGTGCTGCGCGGGGGTCAAGTGCTCGAGCCTAGCGTCGGAGCGTACTTTGCGCGGAGTAGCGGTCGTCATGGGACTGGGTATATGGGCGATGGAAGGGAGCATCGGCCGGGAAGGAGCGCGTGCGGTGTGGCACCCATTTCCCCCGGCCGGCCTCTTCTATACCAAGCTTTGCGGCATCTGTCAGGAGGGTACCGGGAAAACGTGTTTCCGGCCCCCCGGCGGCAGCGCTTGCGTAGCGGCGGCGGGACGGGCCGACGCCGCAGCGCGGCTATGCGCAAAGCATGCGGGGGCGCAGAGAAGCGCCGGGGCAGAAGCTACCTCGCCGGAGAAAGGGGACGCCGAGCGTGGCCCCCCGGGGCGCTCAGCGCACCTTGAGGGTATCGCCTTCGAAGGCGAGATCGAGCGAGGGGACGACGACGGCCTTGCGCGAGCCTTCGCGCTTCACGTGGCCAGCGAGCCAGGCATCGTAGCCGGTATCCTTGGCGATCTGGAGCGCGGCGTCGGCATGCTGCGGCGAGACGTAAGCGGCGAAGCCGACGCCCATATTGAAGGTGGCGTAAGCCTCGCGCAGCTCGATGGGGCCGGCCTCCATCATGAATTGGAACAGCGCAGGCGCTGGGCGCGGGGCGGTGATCTCGTAAACGAAAGGCTCCTCGAGGCGCATCAGCTTGCGCCAGCCGTGGCCGGTGACGTGAGCGACATAGTTGAGCTTGAGGCCGCGCTTCTGGCACTCGCGGACGAAGTTCACATAGATCAGCGAAGGCGCGAGCAGAGCCTCGCCGAAGGTGCGGGGATCGCCGTGACCGATGGGGGTCTGGTAGGACTGTGGGAGCTGGGTGGCGAGGCGGCGGCAGAGAGAGAGGCCATTGGTCTGCACGCCGGAGCTGGCGAAGAAGATGATCGAGTCGCCCGCCTGAACATCGCCGATGATGCGGAGAGACTTGGGCGAGATCTTGCCGATGGCGGAGCCAGCGAGGACGATGGCCTCGGGCTCGACGACGCCGCCGAGGGTGGGGGTCTCGCCGCCGCCCCAGACTGCGCCGGCGGACTTGCAGCCCTCGGCAAAGCCGGCGACGAGCGCCAGGGTGCGCGTCTCATCGGCAAACCAATCGGAGTCGCCGACGGCGGCGTGCATGGCGACGGAGATGGGGAGGGCGCCGCAGGTGATCAGGTCATTGACGATGGTGGCGACGGTATCGATGGAGATCTCGCGGTAGAAGCACTTGCCGGTGGCGGCGTAGACGGCATCGGCGACGAGATTCTTGGTGCCGAGGCCCTCCTCGACATGGGCGAGGAAGTGATCGGCGGCTTCGATGAGGTAAGCGCTTTCGCCGCGGGTGGAGGCGGGCTCGGCGTAGCCGTGGTCGCGCAGGGCGGAGGCGGTTTCCCGGGCCGCTTTCTGACACGCGCGCTTGAACGCATCGAGCTGATCGTAGCGGACCCCGGATTTTTCGTAACTGAGCGACATGGGAAAGAAACCGAGAACGAACGGACTCAGTAGGCGCGGCCGTCGTTTTTCTCGTGATAGTTGATGAAAGCCTGATTGACGACGCGGTAGCCGCCCGGGGTGGGATAGTGACCGGTGAAGTACCAGTCGCCCGGGTGATTGGGCACGGCGGCGTGGAGATTTTCGATCGTCTGGAAGATAATCTCCACCTCGCCCTTCCAATCGAGATTCTTGGGGCGCACGAGATCGACGACGCGGCGGGAAATCTCCTCGGGACTGAAAGGCTCGTAGATCCGGCGGACGTGATTGTGAGAGCCGCCCTTGGCCACCTCATCGCGACAGAGCTGGTAGACCTCCTCGAGGAGGGAGGCCTGGCCGCGCTCCTTGAGGAGGGAAACGGCGGCCTCGAAGGCGATGAACTTACCGAGCTCCGACATATCGATGCCGTAGCAATCGGGATAGCGGATCTGGGGCGCGGTGGAGACGATGACGATCTTCCTCGGCTGGAGCCGGGCGAGGATACGGAGGATGGAGCGGCGCAGCGTGGTGCCGCGCACGATGGAATCATCGACCACGACGAGATTATCCTTACCCGGATGGAGCGAGCCGTAGGTGATATCGTAGACGTGGCTGGCGAGCTGGTTGCGAAGGGTTTCCTGCCCGATGAAGGTGCGGATCTTGATATCCTTGCTGACCACCTTTTCGCCGCGGGGCCAATTGCGCAGGATGAGATCATCGAGCATGGCCTCATCGAGGGTGCCCTCCCGGCTGGCCTTGAGGATGGAGGCTTTGACCTCATCGCGGCGCAGGGTGCGGAGCGACGACATGAGGCCATAGAAGGCCGTCTCGGCGGTATTGGGAATGAAACTGAAGACCGTATTGCCCCAATCGTGGCCGATGGACTGGAGGATCTGCGGGGCGAGCTTGCCGCCGAGGGCCTGGCGCTCGCGGTAGATATCAATGTCGTTGCCGCGCGAGAAGTAGATGCGCTCGAAGGAGCAGGAGGAGCGAGGCAGCCGGGGGGTGAAGGAGGCGGAGCTGACGGTGCCGCGCTTCTTGATAACGACGGCGTGGCCGGGCTCGACCTCCTTCACATCCTCGAGGCCGAGATCGAACACCGTCATGAGCGGGGCGCGCTCGGAGGCGAAGGCGACGACCTCGTCGTTTTGGAAATAGAAGCAGGGGCGGATGCCGGAGGGATCGCGGGCGACGAAGGCATCGCCATTGCCGATGAGGCCGCAGAGGACGTAGCCGCCATCCCACTTCTGGGCGGCGCGGGTGATGACGCGGTTGACGTCGAGATCTTCGCTGATGCGACGGGTAAGCTCGGCGCCGGAGAGATCGCGATTGCGGAGGAAGCGATAGATATCCTCGTGCTCCTCATCGAGGAAGAAGCCGATCTTCTCGAGGATGGCCTGGGTATCCGTGGCGAAGATCGGATGCTGGCCCATGCCGATGAGCGAGCGATTGAGCTCCTCGGTGTTGGTGAGATTGAAATTGCCGCAGAGCGCGAGGTTGCGGGTGGGCCAGGGGCTGCGGCGGAAGAACGGATGGCAGGACGAGATGTTGTAACCCCCGCTGGTGCCGTAGCGGAGGTGGCCCATGAGGAGTTCGCCGCCGAAATCGAAATTGGCCTTTACGGTATCGGTAAACTCGGGGTGGACCTGGCCGGCGGCGACCTTGTCGTTGTACTGGCCGAGGAGGGAGCGGAAGATCTTATCGAGGGGGTTGGCCTTGATATTGCGCTCGCGGAACATGAACGGCGCGCCGGCCGGCATATCGAGCTTCACGCAGGCGACGCCCGCGCCATCCTGGCCGCGGTTGTGCTGCTTCTCCATCAGCAGGAAGAGCTTGGTAAAGCCCCAAAGGGGGCTCCCATACTTCTCCTGGTAATAGGAGAGCGGCTTTAGCAGCCGCACCAACGCAACGCCACACTCGTGAGTGATGCGATCGCTCATGCAATTCGGGACGCTGAACAAACTGTGGTCTGCACGGCCTTCAAAGGAAGGGGATTCCGCCAACCCGCAAGCAATGGTCAACGGCTTTCTGCCCGTGCCGCGTCTTAAGAAATTAATGACAAATGGGCCGCCCCTTGACCGAGCGGGGGAGATTCGCGAAGGTCGACGCTGACCATGCTGATCCTCCGCGGCTCGCCAGCTCTCTCGCAATTCCGTCTGCAGAAGCTCCTGCAGGACCTGATCGCCGCCGGAATCCCGGCGCGAGCGATCGCGGCCGACTTTGTGCACGTGGCCGAGGTGACGGCCGAACTCTCGGCGCGCGAGCGCGAAGTGCTGGAGAAGCTACTCACGTACGGACCGAGCCGGGCGAGCGAGAGGGTGGAAGGACTCGTGCAAGTCGTGGCACCGCGGCCCGGGACGATCAGCCCCTGGTCGTCGAAGGCGACGGACATCGCGCACATCTGCGGACTGGCGGCCGTAAAACGGATCGAGCGCGTGATCGAATTTACGATCGCACTTGAAGGCGCGGGAGAGGCGCAGGCGGCGCACCGCGCGGCGCTGGCGGCGAAGCTGCATGACCGAATGACCCAGGCGGTGTTTGCCGATCTGGCGAGCCTGCATGTGCTCTTCAGCCACGAGACGCCGCGGGCGCTGACCTCGGTGCCGGTGCTCAAGGAAGGCCGCGCTGCGCTGGTGGCCGCGAACACCTCGCTGGGTCTCGCGCTCGCCGAGGATGAGATCGACTACCTGGTGAAGGCATTCACCACGCTCGGTCGCGACCCGAACGACATCGAGCTGATGATGTTTGCGCAGGCGAACTCGGAGCACTGCCGCCACAAGATCTTCAACGCGACCTGGGACATCGACGGCGCGACGCGCGACAAGTCGCTGTTCCAGATGATCAAGAACACGTACCAGCTGCACAGCGAAGGCATCCTCTCGGCGTACAAGGACAATGCCGCCGTGCTGACGGGGACGCGGGGTGGACGATTCTTCGTGGAGCCCGCGACAGGGGAGTACGTGACGCGCGAGGAAGACATCCACATCCTGTGCAAGGTAGAGACGCACAATCACCCGACGGCCATCTCGCCCTTTCCGGGGGCGGCGACGGGCTCGGGCGGCGAGATCCGCGACGAAGGAGCGACCGGACGCGGCGCGAAGCCGAAGGCGGGGCTGGTGGGCTTCACAGTGTCGAATCTGCGGCTGCCGGGCGCGATACAGCCGTGGGAGAAGGATTTCGGCAAGCCGCACCGGATCGTCTCGGCGCTCGACATCATGATCGAGGGGCCGCTCGGAGGAGCGGCGTTCAACAACGAGTTTGGACGG
Organism: uncultured Opitutus sp.; assembly: GCA_964480585.1. Classification (GTDB taxonomy): domain Bacteria; phylum Verrucomicrobiota; class Verrucomicrobiia; order Opitutales; family Opitutaceae; genus ER46. The sequence goes on from CAYZPV010000006.1 coordinate 169,446, forward strand.
CCGGCGATCAACGGGTATTTCCGGACGTTTGAGCAGCAGGTGCCGGCGGCGGGAGCCTCGGAGCTGCGCGGTTATCACAAGCCAATCATGCTTGCGGGAGGGCTCGGCAACATCCGCGCGGAGCATGTGCAGAAGGGGAAGATCAACCCGGGCGACAAGCTGGTGGTGCTGGGCGGGCCCGCGATGCTGATCGGCCTCGGGGGAGGAGCGGCCTCCTCGATGGCGAGCGGCTCGGGGCAGGCCGACCTGGATTTTGCGAGCGTGCAACGGGACAACGCCGAGATGGAACGCCGCTGCCAGGAGGTGATCGACCGCTGCTGGGCCATGGGGGAGGATAATCCAATCGCCTTCATCCACGACGTGGGCGCGGGAGGCATCTCCAACGCGCTCCCGGAGCTGGTGAACGACGGCGGGCGCGGCGGGCGATTCAACCTCCGGAAGGTGCCGAATGATGAGCCGGGCATGAGCCCGCTCGAGATCTGGTGCAACGAGTCGCAGGAGCGCTATGTGCTCTCGATCCCTGGGGATCGCATCGAGACCTTTGCGAAATTCTGCGAACGCGAGCGGGCGCCCTTTGCGATCGTGGGCGAAGCGACGGAAGAAAAATCCCTCGTGCTGGACGACCCGCACTTCGGCAACCGGCCGATCGACCTGCCGCTCGAAGTGCTGCTGGGCAAGCCGCCGAGGATGCATCGCAAAGAAGTCTCGAAGCAGCGGCCGCAGCATCCGCTCGACCTCGCGCCGCTCGCGCCGCGGACGCCCAAAGGCGACACCTCGGTGCAGCAGAGCGCGGCAGCCGCGCTGCGCGAGGCGATCCACCGCGTGCTGGCGCACCCGACGGTGGCGGACAAGACCTTCCTGATCTCGATCGGCGACCGCACGGTAGGCGGCCTGATCCATCGCGACCAGATGGTGGGGCCGTGGCAGGTGCCGGTGGCGGATTGCGGAGTGACGGCGGCGTCGTTTGACGTGTTTACCGGAGAGGCGCTGGCGATGGGCGAGCGCACGCCGGTGGCGGTGAACAATGCGGCGGCTTCGGCCCGCCTAGCGGTAGGCGAAGCGCTCACCAATCTCGCGGCGGCGCAGATCGGCGACCTCGGGAAAGTGAATCTCTCGGCGAACTGGATGGCCGCGCCCGCCGTGGCCGGCGACGGCGCCGACCTGTACGCCGCGGTGCAGGCCGTGGGCATGGAGCTGTGTCCAGCGCTCGGGATCACGATCCCGGTGGGCAAGGACTCGATGAGCATGAGCACGGTGTGGAAGGACGGACCTGGGGCGACGGACAAGCGCATCACCGCGCCCGTCTCGCTGATCGTCTCGGCCTTCTCCGCGGTCGCGGACATCCGGCTCACGCTCACGCCGCAGCTGCAGCAGAGCGCGGAGACGACGCTACTCCTCATCGACCTCGGCCGGGGCAAGAACCGCCTCGGCGGCTCAATCCTTGCGCAGACCGTGCTCCAGATGGGCGAAGCGACGCCGGACGTCGACAATCCGACGGATCTAAAGAACTTCTGGAACGCGATCCAGCAGCTCGGGCGGGAGAAGAAGCTCCTGGCGTATCACGACCGCTCCGACGGCGGCCTGCTGGCGACGGTGGTCGAAATGGCCTTTGCGGGGCATACGGGAATCGATATCGAGATAGCGAACGGCCACGATCCTTTTGCCGCGCTCTTCAGCGAGGAGCTCGGGGCGGTGATCCAAATCCGCGACAGCGAGCTCGACGACGTGTACATGACGCTGCGCCAGCATGGACTTAAGGCGTGCGTCTCGCGACTAGGCACGCTCAACGCGACGCACACGGTGCGCATCTCGCGCGGCGGCAAGCCGATCTTTGAAGACAACCTGTTTGCGCTGCGCGCGATCTGGTCGGACGTGACGCGCCGGATCGCGGCGCTGCGCGACAACCCCGCCTGCGCGGAGTCGGAGTACCAGCTGAAGCTGGACCCGAAGAACCCGGGGATAACGCCGAAGGTGACCTTCGACCTGGGGAAGCTCGCCTCGATCGCGACGCAGCCAGCAGGGAGCGCAAAGCCGGCGGTGGCGATCCTGCGCGAGCAGGGGGTGAACGGGCAGACGGAGATGGCGGCGGCGTTTGTGCGGGCGGGATTCCGCGCGGTGGATGTCCATATGACGGATATCCTAAGCGGCCGCATCCGGCTGGCGGATTTCCGCGGGCTGGTGGCGTGCGGAGGATTCAGCTACGGCGACGTGCTGGGAGCGGGCGAAGGGTGGGCGAAGAGCGTGCTCTTCAACGAGCGGGCGCGGGCGGAATTTGGCGCTTTCTTCGCGCGCGAGGACGCGTTTGCGCTGGGCGTCTGCAACGGCTGCCAGATGATGAGCAACCTGAAGTCGCTCATCCCGGGGGCCGAGCTGTGGCCGCGCTTCGTGCAGAACAAGTCGGAGCGCTACGAGTCGCGCTACGTGTCGCTGAAGATCGAGGAGTCGCCGAGCGTGCTCTTCCGTGGAATGGCGGGCAGCGTGATCCCGGTGGCTGTGGCGCACGGGGAAGGTTTCACGGAGTTTGCTGACGCCGCGGCGGCGCAGCGCTGCAGCGGATCAGGCTTGGTGGCGGGACGTTTTGTCGACAATCACCACCAAATCACCGAGCAGTATCCGCTCAACCCCAACGGCTCGCCGCTGGGTATGACGGCGCTGACCACGACGACGGGGCGAGTGACAATCATGATGCCGCATCCTGAGCGCGTGCACCGCACCGTAGCGATGAGCTGGCATCCGGCGGACTGGCCGGACAACGAGAGCCCGTGGATGAAGCTCTTCCACAACGCCCGCGCCTGGGTGGGGTGAGGGCGTGGACCGGCCGGCTCGGCGAAGGCACCGGGCCGGAGACTGGAAACGAGCAGCGGCCGCGCGGGGCCTGACGAGGCGGCGCGCAAGGAAACGCGCGGGGGAGTCTTTTGCGTCCAAGCGAGGCACCCGGGCGTTTCATGCAACGCGTCGAACGTTCTTTTTCTCGGAGCCAGACCGAGGTGACGCTAAAGGTAACCCCAACCCCACCTACCCCATGCCCGCTTCAACACCCCTGAAGACGGCGACGCTTTCGCTTGGCGTCGCTTCATTTCTCGCCCTGCCGCTGACTGCCGACGCCCAAGCGGCGACGCCTCCCGCCGTGCCCACACCGGCGGAAGCCCGGGCCGCGGCGGCAGCGACCCCGGCGCCAGCGCAGGAAGAAGCGATCCGACTGGACCCCTTTGTCATCCGCGAGGACGACAATGTGGGCTACTCGGCGAACAGCACGCTCGCCGGGACGCGCTTGAATACAGCGCTGCGAGACGTGGGCGCCTCGATCAGCATCATCACGCCGGAGTTTCTGGCCGATACCGCGGCGACCAACATCGGGGAGCTACTCTCGATGACGACGGGCACGGAGGTCGGCGGTGTCTTCGGAAATTTCGCGGGCGGCGAACTCGGCGGCGTGAGGCCCGACCAATCGGAGAGCCGGGAGAATCCGCAGGGCAACCAGCGGGTGCGCGGCATCGGCCCGGCGACGAACACGCGCGACTACTTCATCACGGAGATACCCTTCGATTCGTACAACACCTCGCGCGTGACGATCAGCCGCGGGCCGAACTCGCTGCTGTTTGGCATCGGCAATCCGGCGGGCATCATCGAGGCATCGACGATCCGGCCGCTGCTGAATCGAGACCGCACGGAAATCAGCGGGCGGTACGGCTCGATGGATTCGTACCGGGCCACGATGGATATCAGCCGCGTGCTGGCGAAGGATCGCTTCGCGATGCGCATCGCTACGGTGGGGGAACAGAACAACTACCAGCAGGAGCCGGCCTTTGATCGCAAGAAGCGCGTGCACGGAGCGCTGGAGCTGGTGCTGCGCGACGGCAAGAACTCCACCTGGCTGGGGAGGAGCTCGATCCGCGTCTCGGGAGAATTTGGCGACAGCCAGTCGACGCCGGTGAACGTGCTGCCGCCGCTGAATTCGATGAATAATTTCTTCGGACCGCCGGATCCCTCGGTGGACGACATACCAGGCGTCGTGCTCGACCCGCGGATAAAGGTGGGAAGCCCGACGTACAGCTATGTGCCGCGGACCACGGTGGACAATCGGGGGAACGCCGCGGAGATCGTGGCGCGGTATCCGGGAATCGGCGTGCCCTACTTCATTCAAATCCCGCTGATCTATGCGCAGCCCAACCAAGCGCAGCCGGGATATCCCAACTCGAACAATCCGGCGCTTGCGGGAATCGCGGGCATGATGGGCCGCATCCGCTGGACGCAGAATCCCAACGGACGCCCCGCGACGGACATGTTTTACTCCGGCACGACGCTGTGGCCGGGCTTTGTGGCGCCGAGCCTGCAGGATCGGGCGATCTTCGACTATCGCAAGCGGCTGATCTCGGGAGGGCTCAACCGGATCGAGCAGAAATTCCAAGTCGGCAACGTGGCGTTTACGCAGGAGTTTTTCGACGGGCGAGCGGGCTTCGAGGTGGCGTACGACACGCAGGCGACGCGCTCGTACCGGCAACTGCCGTTTTCGTTTGGCGACAATGGCGGGGGCAACGCGGCGGGCTCGATCGCGATCGACGTCGCGCAGTACCTGCCCAACGACCAGCCCAATCCCAATGTAGGTCGCCCCTTCGTGAACCAGCAGGGCATCCAGGACCGGCTGCAGGATCGCGAGCGGGAGGCGTTTCGCGCCACGCTGTTCTACAAGCTGAATCTCGAGGATGCGAAAAAGCGACTCCTCGGCATCCCGCTGGGCAACCATACCTTCACCGGGCTGTACAACACCCAGAAGATCGATGCCTTCTCGCGCAACTACGCGCTGGGCTGGGGCAGCAGCACGCGCAACCTGAACACGGATGTCTTCCAAGCCACGATCGGCGGCGCATTTCGCACGACGCCGGTGATCGTGCAGTACCTCGGGCCCTCGGTGGTGGGGGCCAACTCGCTCAGCGAGGTGCGCATCACCGACGTGGTGACGGCGCGCATCCCGCGCGAGGGTGAAGTCTACAATGTCACCTTCTTCGACTTCACGAACAAGCGCCTTGTGACCGAGCCACTCTCGATGATCCGCTTTCTGAATGGCGCGTCGAAGAGCGCGCAGAAGCTATCGTCGCAGTCGCTGAGCATGAAGAGCGACTTCTTCAACGATACGCTCGTGAGTGTGATCGGGTGGCGCTGGGACCAGTTGAAGACCTTCTCGAGCGAAGGAAATCGCCGCCTGGCCGACGACACGCTCGACATCACCGCGCTGCGCCTCCGGGCAAACCCGGACCTCGACGAGCAGGTGCACAACTTCACGTGGAGCCTGGTGGGCCGGCTGCCCAAGCGGCTCGCGGCCAAGCTCCCGCTGGGGATGGAAATCGGGGCGTTTTACAACTCATCGGGCAATTTCAACCCGGTGAATGTGCGCACCAATCTCAATGGAGCGATCATCGACGCGCCGGCTGGCACCACCAAGGACTACGGCTTGATGGTAGAGTTTATGGAGCGGAAGGCGTCCCTGCGCCTGAGCAAATTCGAAACGCTCCAGACCAACACGAGCAACAATGCGGGTGGAGCGACGGGGCAGATCTACAATATCCCGACCTTCATGGCCGACCGCTACATGGTGGCGCGGAACGAGGGCATCCCCTTCAGCTCCATCCCGGGCGTGACGGCGGCGGGGTACACCTCGTACGACCAGCTCATCGAGCGCTTTTTCCAGCTCCTGCCGGAGCCTACCAATACGCTCAAGAACATGCGCTACAATGCGGCGCGCACGGCGGTGCTCGCCGACAGCATCCAGGGGCTCACGGACACCAGCGAACTGCGGGCAGAGGGCTTCGAGGCGGAACTGGTGGGCAATCTCACGCGCCGGTGGCGCGTCTCTTTCAACGTGGCGCGCCAAGAGACGGTGGTGAGCGGCTCGGCGCGATTGACCAAGCAAGTCGCCGACGCGGTGTACGCGAACATGGTGAAATTCAACCTGCTCGGGATCGACCAGGGGCCGGCCCTGCCGGAGCGGCAGACCTTTGCCAGCCGGTTTGCCAGCAATGTGGGCACGCCGCTCGCGGCGACCGTGGCACGCGACGGCGCGAAGTCGCTGGAGCAGCGCGAGTGGCGCGCGAACTTCGTCACGACCTACGAGTTGAAGGGATTCGAGAATCCGATCCTGAAGGCCATGAGCGTGGGGACGGCGGTGCGCTGGCAGGGCAAGGTGGCAATCGGCAACCGCTTCCTCACAGGAGAGGCCCTGAAGAAAAAGATCGTAGAGAACGACTCGCGCTACACGAGCACGAGCCAGATCGCGGATAGCGACGATATCATGCAGACGCAGATCCCGGACCTGGCCAATCCGATCTATGGGCCGGAGGAGCTCGCGGGAGATGTGTGGGTGAGCTACCGGCGCAAGATCTTCAAGAAGATCGACTGGCGCCTGCAGCTCAACGTGCGAAACGCGTGGGGCAACGACGACGATATCCCGGTGACGGCAAACCCGGACGGCTCCATCGCCGTGGTGCGCATCCCCAACGAGACACGTTGGCTGCTCTCGAGCACCTTTACCTTCTGAGTTTGCAGTTCCGCCGGTACGGGCGGCACCCCGAGAAAACAGGTACGGGCGGCGTAGGCTTTCTCTTCCGCCCGAGACTGGCGGGAAGAGGCGGCGCGGGGCGGCCTGGACTCAACCGCCGGCCTGCCGGAGGAGTGCGTGCGCCTGCACGTGCGTGGGATCGAGCGCGAGCACCTTGCGGGCGGCGGAGGCGGCGCCGGGGCGGTCGCCGCGCTGGAGGAGAATCGTCGCGCGTGCGTAGGGGTAGTCGGCGACTTGAGGCGCTAGCTGCTCGGCGGTCTGGAGCGCAGTGAGCGCATCGGGGACGCGGCCCGTCTGATTGAGCAGGAGGGCGAGGTTATAGTGAGCGCGGTCGAAGCGGGCGTCGCGGCGGATAGCCTCGCGGAGGGCAAATTCGGCGTCGGCGAGCTTATTGGCGCCGGCAAAGGCGAGGGCGGCGTTGAAGGCGGCCTGGGGATTGGCGGTGTCGAGACGGGCGGCGCGCCAGAGGGAGGCGGCGGCTTCCTCAGGGCGATTGAGTTCGTTGAGGATGAGGCCGAGCGCATCGTGGAGGCCGGCGGAGTTGGGATCCCACTCGGTAGCCTTGCGGAGTTGCACCTCGGCTTCGGCGGCGCGGCCGCGGTTGAAGAGATCCTGGCCGATGCGCATGCGGCCGGTGGGCTGATCGGCGCTGACAGCGAGGTAGGTATCGAGCTCCTTGCGGTTGGGCGAAGCATCCGGGATTTCGGAGGAGAGGGGCCACGCGGCATCGAGGCGGACGAGGCGGGAGGAGTCGTGGAGGAGCGGGCGGAGGGCGGGCACCTCGCGAGGGAGAGAGGAGAGGACCTGCACGCCGGCGGAGCGCACCAGGGGATCGGCGTCGCGCGTAGCGGCGCGAGCGGCATCGACCACGCGGGGATCGGAAGCGTAGTTGCGGGTAAGGAGGGTCATGGTGGCCTTCCACGCGGGGACATCCTCGGTGGCGATGAGGTCGAGGAGCCGGGTGGCGGCGTCGGGCTTGCTGGCCTGGGCGGCGGCGACGGCGCGGGCGCGCTCGCGCTGGCGAGAGTTCATCTTATCGCCGTACCAGCTGTCGGTGTGGTCGATAGCCCAGTCGACGGATTTATCGGTATGGCAGCGATTGCAGGCATTGGGGATGCCGAGCTCCTTGGTGAGGAGCGGATCAGGCTTGATGAAGCCGTGGTCGTGCCGCGGATCGCGCTGCATGTAGGTGGTGGTCGGCATGTGGCACGAGATGCACTGATTGCCGGTGCTGCCGGGCAGGTGGCGGGAGTGGGCGACGGGATCGATGACGGGAGCGCTGAGCCGGCCGCCAGAGCCGCTGTGGCACTGCATGCAGAGGAGGTTGTTTTGAGCAGGGAGGATCGTCTTGCCGCTGTGGGGATCGTGGCAGTCGAGGCACGTGACGCCTGCCTTGCCACCCATGCGGCTGGTGAGAAGGCCGGTATAGTTAAACACTTCGTCGCGCATCTGCCCATCGGGGTAAAAAACAGAGGCATCGGTGGGAAGCGTGAGGCGGTAGAAGTCGTGGTATTTGACGCCGGGGCGCACCTCGCCGGTGAGCAGCTCGTTGCGGGCGTGGCAGGGAGCGCAGGTATCCTGAGCCTCCTGGCGGCGGGCATTGAAGAGTGTGAGATCGGGGGAGGCGGCGGAGGCAACCGGGGTGGGCGCGGGGAGCTTCTTGGGATTTGCCGCGTGGTCGGCCGGCATCGCATGGCATTGCGCGCAGCCGACGCCGTGCTCACGCCACGTGGTGGCGTAGACGTCGCGCACGGGGTCGTAGTTCTTATTGTAACCCGTCATGTGGCAGTGAGCGCACATGGAATTCCAATTCATACCGCGGCCGCGCCAGTGGCCCCACTCGCCGGGCTGGCGGCGCTCATCGCCGAAGACATTGAGCCATTCTTTCTTGATCGGATCGAAAATCAACTCGGCCGCCTGGAAGCGGCCATTGCCCGTGGGGACGACGTACTGCTTGATCGGCGTGTGCCCGAGCACGTACTCGGCGATGTAGCGCTCGGCGGGCGAGGCGCCGCGCTTCTCGGTGAAGACCGGCTTACCCTCCTGCCACTCGAGGCGATAGTCGATGCCGTGCGCGGTGAACTCCTGGGGCTGCCCAAAGGCATCCGCATCGGCCTTTTGCTCGACCTCGCGATGTGCGAGGGCATGATGAGAGCCGGACCAGGACTTGTAGATATCCTCATGGCAGGAGCGGCAATCCGTGGAGGCGGGAACATGCGCCACGGGTTGGGCGGCGGGCTGCGCCGCAGCGGCGGCCTTGGGCGCCTCGGGGGATTTCTGACAGCCGGGGGCGAGGCCGCAAAACATCACGAGCGCGCCGAGCGCCAACGCGAGGGCGGAGCCGGAGCGAGCGAGGGAGGCGAAGGAGACGCGGGGTAGACGCATGGGGCTCAGCGCAGGCCGAAGCGGTAGACGGTAGTCGAGCGCAGCGTGCCGCCGGGCCGCAGAACGATGCTGGGAAAGGCCGACTGGTTGGCCGAATCAGGAAAATGCTGCGTCTCGAGGCAGAAGCCGTTGCGATACGCGTAGGCGTGACCCTGCTTGCCGATGGTCTTGCCGTCGAGAAAGTTGCCCGTATAGAACTGCATGCCAGGCTCCGTCGTGAGGACTTCCATGAGACGGCCCGAGCTGGGATCGAAGACGGTCGCCGCGAGGTCGAGGCCGCCGGGCTCGGGGTGAGAGAGGACGAAATTATGATCGTACCCGCCAGCGAGGCGGAGTTGCTCGTGGGCGGCATCGATCCGCTCGCCGATGGGGTGAGGAGTAAGAAAGTCGAAGGGCGTGCCCGCGACGGGTGCCACCTGTCCGGTGGGAATCAGGCCGGCATCGACCGGGGTATATGCCGGGGCCCGAAAGGTGACGACGTGATCGAGGACATCGCCGGAGCCTTCGCCCCCGAGGTTGAAGTAGGCGTGGTTGGTAAGATTGACGATCGTGGGGGCATCGGAGCGCGCCTCGTAGTCGAGGCGGAGCGCATTGGCATCGGTGACGGTATACGTTACCGTGACATCGAGCGTGCCGGGATAGCCCTCCTCACCGGCGGGGCTGCGGTAGTGAAGCAACACGCTAGGACCCTCGGCACTGCGGAAAGGCTCGGCGCGCCAGAGCTTGCGATCAAAGCCAGAGAGGCCGCCATGGAGATGACAAGGGCGACCGCCGGGCTCATTGTTGGTGGCGAGCTGATAGGCGCGGCCATCCAGCACAAAGCGGCCGTGGGCGAGGCGATTGCCGCAGCGACCGATGACGGCGCCGAAGTAGGATTGATGGGCGATGTAGCCTGCCACCGACTCGAAGCCGAGCGTGACATCGGCGAGCTGGCCGCGCTGATCGGGGACAAAGAGGTTTACAAGCGTCGCTCCGTAGTCGGAAACGTCGGCGCGAAAGCCGTGCGCGTTTTGGAGCGTGAAAAGCTGGGCAGACTGGCCGTTGGGAAGCTGGCCGAAGGGGCGGGTCATCGAAGGAAGCCCCGCAGTGAGGAGGACGAAGTGACGGATGACAACCGTACGAATCGAAAATGAATGCGGAAAATCCACGCGAGCCGCGGCATGGCGTCCTTACAGGGGATGGGAATTTCCCGTACAAACTCACCGCGCTGGCTCCGATGGATTTATGCGGGCAACAACGTGTAAAGTGGCGAAGCCATGAATCAAACTACCTCTGTCTCTTCCACCCTTTCCGCTGAGGCCATTTCCAACCGAGCTTACGAGCTCTGGGAGAAAGAAGGACGCCGCGAGGGTAACGATCAGCACTATTGGTTTCTCGCCGAGCAGGAGCTGCGCGAGGCAGCCCAGCGCGACGGCAGCGCCAATACGAAGCCCGCGACGCCGACGCCCAACTCCGATGTGACGCCACTCAAAGGCACGCGTGCGGCCGCCGCTGTGGAGAGCAGTGCGGCGCGAAGCAGCAGCGCAGCCCCGACGGCCAAGTCCTCCGGCAAGCGAGCCTCGGCTTCGCCCTTTGCCGGAAGCAGCCAGAAAAAGTAAGCGCGCCGCGCGAAAGGTAAGCCGGTGGGCGGGAGGGCCACCGGCCCGGACGCCGTCGCGACGCACAACGCGACGGCGATTTTTTAGCCTTTCAACAGCGACTCCGCGCCGTCGATAAACACCTCGGTTCCGCTGATATGGGCGGCCAAGCCTGAGGAAAGAAACCAGACGAGCTCCGCGACCTGCTCGGCCGTGCCTGGCTGGTTCCCGGTGAGCGGGATGTGACCCTCGGGGAAGACGACGGGCTCTTGAGCCTGTTCGAGATTCTTACGCTGGGTATTTTCGTCGATCATCGTCTCGATCGAGCCAGGGCAGATCGTATTCACGCGAATGCGATGCTTGGCCAGTTCGAGCGCCATCATGCGGCCGAAAGCGAGCTGCCCGGCCTTGGTGGTCGCGTAGGCGCTAGCGCCGGAATTGCTGAACATCCGGGTGCCATTGACGGAGGAGACGAGCACGATGGAGCCGCCGGCGCGTTTGAGCAGGGGCACGGTATGCTTCACGGTGAGGAAGGTGCCCTTGAGATTGATATCCGTGACGGCAAGCCAGTCCTTTTCCTCCAGATCCTCGATGGGAGCCCACAGGCCATTGATGCCAGCATTGGCCAGCACGATATCGAGCCGACCCCACGTGCCATCGATCGCGCGGACGACCTTGGCCAACGAGGCCGAAGCGGAGATATCAGCTGTAAAGGGGAGTGCTTCACCGCCAGCACTTCGGATGGCCTCACACGTGGCCGCGATCTCCTCGGCGGTGCGGGAGAGCGCAGCGACACGCGCACCCGCAAAGCCGAGCAATTTCGCAGACGCTGCGCCGATGCCTGAGCCTGCGCCGGTGACGAGCGCGACTTTGCCCGCGAGGGAGTGTTTGAGAAAAGGATGCATGGCGGAGCGGTGGGGCTGACGACCGTGCCCCGGCCAAGGCCTCAGAGTGTGGCATCGCCCTTGCCGGAGGCGGCGGGCTCCGGGGTGTGGCGGCCCTCGGCAAACTCCTCGATCATCTTACGGTTGAAGGCGGGGATATCGTCGGGCTTGCGACTGGTGACGAGGCCGTTGTCGGTGACGACTTCGGAGTCTTCCCATTTCGCACCCGCATTGATGAGATCTTTTTTCACCGAGGCGTAGGAAGTGAGCCGGCGGCCGCGGACGACCTCGGCCTCGATGAGAAGCTGCGGACCGTGGCAGATGGCGGCGACGGGTTTGCCAGCCGCGAAAAAGGCGCGGACGAACGCGACGGCCTTGGGCTCCATGCGGAGCGTATCGGGATTCATGACGCCACCGGGGAGGAGAAGGGCGTCGAAGTGATCGGCCTTGGCCTCGTCGAGGGTGAGATCGACATCGACATTGTCGCCGAAGTCGTCGCCCGACCAGCCGCGAATCTCGCCGGGCTCGATGGAAATGATGGATGTCTCGGCTCCGGCCTGCTCAAGCGCTTCGCGCGGCTTCTCGAGCTCGCTTTGCTCAAAGCCGTGGGTGGCAAGGATGGCGATCTTGCGGCCGGTGAGGCTCTGATCGCCTTGACTGGATTGGGACTGTTTCTGGCTGGAGGGGCGGTCGATGCGGTCGTTAATCATGGCGTTCGTGAAGGAATGAGTTACAGTGAGCGAGCCGCTGGAAGTGCGACTGACCGGCCGCGCGCTGGCCGGTTCGCGCTCTGGCGGTATAAACGGAACAAACACCATCACCCCCGGACGATTTCTCCCATGACCACCTCACCCGCAGAAAACCTTCCCATCCTCTATGTAAAAAAGGGCTGCCCGTGGTGCATCGAAGCGGTCGAGTTTCTGGATGGCCATGGGGTGAGCTACCGGGAGCGTGAAGTGACGAGCGATGCGGAGGCCTTTGCGGAAATGAAAAAGAAATCCGGACAGACGAAGGCGCCGACGCTCGACTGGCATGGCAAGATCCTCGCGGACTTTGGGGTGGACGAGCTCGTGCCGTTTCTGCGCGAGAGGAATGTGAAGCTGGAAGACAGCTGAGGAGCAAGGGGCCAGGAAGACGTGCCGCGCCGGGCTTGCTTTACCGGGAAAAGTGCGGCACGGAGTGGACGCTCTCACCCTTCCCAAATCCCCATGAAACGTACCCTATCCGTTCTCCTGCTGGGCGCACTTGCGCTTTGCCGCGCCGTAGGCGCCGATAACGTGCTCACCACCGCCGAAAAATCGGCCGGCTGGAAGCTTCTCTTCGATGGAAAGTCGCTCGACGGCTGGAAAGCCAGCGAAGACAAAGGCGCCTTTACGGTCGAAAACGGCTGCATTGTGACCTTCAGCGACGTGGAGAAGGCCAAGGCGAACAAGTGGAAGAAGTCGCATCTCTTCTACACCGGGCCGGTGAATGGCGCGAACTTCAAGAATTTCGAACTGTCGCTCGATATCAAGACGGCCCCGAAGGCCAACTCGGGTGTCTATATCCATACCGCCTACCAAGAAACCAACTGGCCGGACAAGGGCTACGAGGTGCAGGTGAACAACACCCACAAGGATGTGAAGAAGGGCGCCGGGCTCTACGCGGTGAAGGACAATCTGGAGGCCCCCGCCAAGGATGGTGAGTGGTACACCATGGTCATCAAGGTGGAGGGCAAACGCATCCAGACCTTTGTGAATGGAAAGCAGATCGTGGACTTTACGGAGCCCACGCCGGCTACGCCTCCGCCGAAGATGCCTGGACGGATGTTGTCGCAGGGCACCTTTGCCATCCAAGGGCACGATGCGGAGAGCGTCGTGATGTACAAGAACATCAAGGTCCGCGTGCTGCCCTAAGCGCACGGCGACGATCATTCTCTTATCTGCCTGCGAGGACGGCTCCCTTGGAGCCGTCCTTTTTTTTATGGGACGTTGCCTGCCGCCTGGGGAGAAGCGGATCGACGTGGCTGCATCGCTATCAGCCACCCGCTCACTCGCGGACCTTGGCGATCGCGACCGCGCAGGATTTGTAAGACGGCTGGCGGGAGTGGGGATCGAAGGCGGGAAACGTGAGCTTGTTGACGCCCTCGAAGTGCATGGGGAGAAAGACCTGCCGGGGCTGCACGGTGCCGCTGACCACGGCGACTGCCTCCGTCTCGCCGCGGCGCGAACGGACGCACACGCGATCGCCATGGGCGATGCGCAGGCGCTCGGCGTCGTCGGGGTGCAACTCAAGGGTGAGCACCGTGGGTGCGAGCTTGCGGAGCACAGCGCTTTTATCCGTGCGCGAGCCGGTGTGCCACTGTGCGGAGGAGCCACGACCGGTGAGCAATGTGAAGGGGAAATCCGCATCCGGCTGCTCCGGAGCGGGGCGCGGAGGATCGAAGAGGAAGCGGGCGCGGCCATCGGCGTGGAAGAAGCGGCCGTCGGCGAAGAGGCGGCGTTCGCGGGCGGGAGGAGAGGCGGCGGCATCGGGCAGCGGCCACTGGACACCGTGTGACGCATCGATGTGAGCATAGTCGCGGATGCCAGTGAAATCGCAGGGCTGGGAGCGGGAGAGTTTCTTGAGGAGCTGAAATGCAGCCTCGGGGGAACTCCACTCGCGGAAAAGCTCGCCGCAGCCCCAGGCCTCGGCAACGAGCTTGAAAATACTGAAATCGCTGAGGGCCTGGCCGGGGGCACGAGACACCTTTTTGACGAGGCCGAGGCGGCGCTCGCTATTGATGATGATGCCAGATTTCTCGCCCCAGCCTGCGGCGGGTAGCACAAGATGGGCGAGCTGGGCGGTATCGGTCGTCGCGTACATGTCCTGAACGACGAGGAAATCGAGTTTCTGAAGAAGCGCGCGCGCGCGGCTTTGATTGATCCACGAGTGCGCAGGGCTGGTCGCGATGACCCACAAACCGCGAATCTCGCCGCGCTCGATGGCATCGAGGATCTGGTCGTAGGCGTAGCCCGTGCGATCGGGGATGCGCTCCACCGGGATGCCGAGGATGCCGGCGACGTGGGCGCGGTGCTCCGGCCTGGTGGTATCGTAGCCGCCGAGGAGCGAGGTCGCATTGCCAAAGAGGCGCGAGCCCATGGCATTGCACTGGCCGGTGATGGAATTGGCCCCGGTGCCAGGCCTTCCGATGTGGCCCGTCATCAGGGCGAGGTTGATGATCGCCTGCGCGGTGCGCGTGGCCTCGTGGCTCTGGTTGACCCCCATCGTCCACCAGAAGGAAACGCGTTCGCGCGTGGCGATGATCTCGACGATGCGATGGAGGGTGGCGGCAGGCAACCCGGTGGCCTCGGCGACGTGCTCGGGCGTGAACTCCCGTACAAAGCCGGCGAACGCATCGTAGCCGGTGGTGTGCGCAGCGATGAACTCGCGATTGACCGCGCCACGGGCGATAAGGAGGTGGGCTAGGCCGTAAAGGAGGGTGAGATCCGACTTGGGCCGCAGCGGGACGTGCAACGTGGCGGCCTGGGCGGTCTCGGTGAGGCGAGGATCGACGACGACGATCTCCGGCAGACGCTGATTGCGCATGACCCGCTGCCACATGATGGGATGCGCGATGCAGGGGTTTGCGCCGATAAAGATAAGCGCGTCGCTCTCCTCGAAATCCGCATAGGTGAAGGGAGGCGAGTCGAAGCCGAAGCTCTGCTTGTAAGCGACATGAGAGGTGGCCATGCACTGCCGGGTGTTGCTGTCGCAGTGCAGGCCGCCCATGCCGAATTTGAAGAGCGCGCCGAGCAGAGCCATCTCCTCGGTGACGATCTGGCCGGTGCTCAGAAAGGCGATGGAGTGCGCGCCGTGGTCGCGCTGGAGGCGCTTGAAATTTTGAGTGAACGCGCCGAGCGCGGCTTCCCACGAGGCCGGGGCGAGCTGGCCCGTGGCGGGATCGCGGAGGAGCGGGGTGGTGGCACGATCTGGCGCGGCGAGCGGGGTGAGGGCCTCCCAGCCCTTGGGGCAGGCCATGCCGAGATTGACCGGGTAGGCAGGGTCGGCGGTGAGATTGATGGCCTCGCCCTCGGCGTTGAGATGAATCTTGAGCGAGCAGCCCGTGCTGCAGAAGCCGCAGACGGCGCTCGTGGTAGAGGCGGGCTTGAGCCGCGAGGGCATACGCTGGAGACCGAAGTCGGCCGGATGGAGCACCATATCGGCCGTCATGGGGCCTGTGCGGGCGCGGAAAAACGCTTCGAGCTGGGGAATCATGCAGCGGCAGGCAAAGGGAGGGAGACAGGGAGACCCGGCATCTTGGGGGCATCGACAGCGCGGAAGAAAAGGTAGCGCTCCGCGAGCTCACCAAGAAAGAGAGGCGCGAAAAAGGCCCAAGGCGAGAGCTGGGGCACGGCGATGAGAAAGGCGATCGAAGCGAGGCCAAGCACATCGCGCAGGGTGACGGCGGTGGCGAGCGGGCCACGCTGGTGGCGCTTGGGTGGGCCGGGCTCGGCGGTGGTGCGCGTCTCCCAGGCGAGCTTGAAAAGGAGCATGGCCGCGGCGGCATAGGGGGCGACGAACGGCAGGGCGAGCACCGCGCCGGTACCGAAGAAGCGCGGGAAAGTCTGGGCCGCGCGCCAGAACTGGCGGCGAGTATCGACGTAAATCATCGCGGAGCACCCGAGACCGACGATGCCGACCGTGGCGGCAACCGGCACCAAGGAGGGAAAGACAAGCACCGCGGCGGTGAGCGCAAACCAAACGCCGAAGAGCATGGCCTCACGGCTCAACCAGCTCTTGCGCCAGCCGAGAAAGATACGCCACGCCCGCAGCGGCTGCCCGAGATGAAACACGCTCGCAGCGAGGCCGGCGGCGCCGAGCGCCAGCGCGCCGATGGAAAGCTCCCTGGCGGGAGCGAAGAGCGACGCGACCTGCAGGCCGACCGCTCCGGGCATCAGGGTGAGCATGAAGACCAGCGGCCAGTGCGCTGGCTGCAGGCGCGGGGCACCCGCATCGGCGGCGACGAGATGGCCGGGCAACGGGCGCCTGGAAATGTAGCGTGTGGTGGGCTGAGTGTAGTCGGGCGCAGGGGCCGCCGGGAGGAACTTTGGCGAGGCGGCGACCGGGACGGTGACGATCTTGATCGCATGCGTGGGACAGGCCTGTGCGCAGGCAGGGGCCTCGCCCTCGGCGAGGCGACCGTGGCACATATCGCACTTGCGCACGATGCCGAGGCGCGGGCTGTACTTGGGCATGTCGTACGGGCATTTCAGCACGCAGTAGCTGCAGCCGATACACTGATCGTCGAGGTGGCGAACGATGCCGGTGACGGGATCCTTTTCGTAGGCGAGCACGGGGCAGCCATTGAGGCACGCCGGATCGGCGCAGTGATGGCATGCGGTGGTGACCGTCTGTGTAAACGGGTGGGCGCGGGCCGGGCTCACGAGCAGGCCGATATCGCGCCAAGTCTCGTTCTCATCGAGGCCATTGAGCGAGTGGCAGGCGGCGACGCAGGATTTGCAGCCGGTGCAGGAATCGAGCTCGACCTCGAACGCGTATTGCTCGCCGGGACCGGGCTTGCTCAACGGAATGAGCTGCGGGGCGAACGAAAGGGCCTGGGCATCGTGCGCGGCCGAGAAGCGTGCGACCGGCGTATCGAGCCGCTGCTGATCGGCGAGCAGCGAGTCGAGAAAAGGCTGAAGGGCTGAGGAGGCGAAGGGCTGAGCGGCGCTATCCTCGGCGAGATGAGAAACGGGGCACATCGGTGAGCGGCAGACGGGCGCATCCTGCTCAATACACGTCGCGACAGTAACGCTTGGCGGCTTTGAGCGCCTGCACGTAAGCCGCGGCATCGGCGGCGGATTTCTGGCCGGCGGCCTCGATGATCTTGTGCAGCGCGGCGTCGACATCCTTGGCCATACGCGAGGCATCGCCGCAGACGTAGACGTGGGCGCCGGCCTCGAGCCAGGCGTAGAACTCGGCGGCCTGCTCGAGCATGCGCGTCTGCACATAGATTTTCTCCTGCTGGTCGCGGGAGAAGGCGGTATCGAGCCGCGTGAGCGTGCCATCGGCGGCGAGCGCGGAAAGCTCATCGCGATAGAGGAAATCGGTGGCGGCGCGCTGGTCGCCGAAGAAGAGCCAGTTCTTCCCCTTGGCTCCGGTGGCCTTGCGCTCGTGGAGGAAGGCGCGGAAAGGGGCGATGCCGGTGCCCGGCCCGATCATGATCATCGGCGTCTCGCCGTTGGCCGGAGGACGGAAGGCTTTGTTGGCATGGACGAAGATGCCAACGCGACCTGTGCCTGGAGCAGCGCGATCGGCCAGGAACGTGGAGCAGAGCCCCTTGCGCGGCCGGCCGTTGAGATCGTAGCGGACGGCACCAACGGTGAGGTGCACCTGGCCGGCGTGCGCGCGCGGCGAGGAGGAGATGGAGTAGAGCCGAGGCTGGATCTTTTTGAGCGCGCGAACGAAGTCGACGGGCGCGGGCTTGAGATCGGCGCGCGCGAGCAACACATCGATCACGTGGTGCGGCATGGCAAGCGCGGGACTGGCCGAGGCGGCCTGCGAGGCAGGCACCGTGGCGGGGAAAAGGGCCAGCAACTCGGGCGTGGGTTTGCCAAGGTCGTAGAGCTCGGTGAGCGCGCGGCGGAGCGACGTGCTGGAGCCATCGGGGGCGGGGACAGCCTCCTCGCCATCGCAGCCGAGGCAGGCGAGCACTTCCGAGACGAGGGCGGGGCAGTTGTGCGGCATGACGCCGAGGGCATCGCCGGCTTCGTAGACGAGGCCGGAATCGGCCAAGTCGAACTCGACGTGGTGGACCTGCTTGGCGGAGCCAGGGCCATTGAGATTGCGCGAAGTGAGCAGCAGGGAGGCGAAGGGGCGAGCGCGGCTGTACCCGGAAGGGGACGCGTGGGGATCGGCGGGAGGCGGCGTGGAGAGTGCCGGAGCAGGCGGGGCGGGAGCAGGACCGAAGGCGCTGAGGGCAGTAGAAAGCCAGGCGGAGAACTTCTCCTCGTACTCGACATCGCAGTCGACACGCGGAGAGACGCGCGCGGCGCCGGCTTTTTCGAAGTAGGCATCGAAATCGACGCCGCACTTGCAGAACTGAGTGTAATTGGTGTCGCCAAGCGCGCAGACAGAGTAGCGCAGATCGGCGAGCCTGACGTCTCCTGCGGCGAGCTGAGAATGAAGGCCCTTGGCGCTATCGGGCGGCTCGCCGTCGCCGTAGGTGCTGACGATCACGAGGAGATTTTTCTCGGTGGAGAGACTCGTGGCGTCGCACGCAGCCATATCGAGCACGGTGGGGGCAAAGTTGCGCTTGCCGGCCTCCTTGGCGGCGCGCTTGGCGAGGCCCTCGCAGGTGCCTGTCTGGGATCCGAACAAAATCGTGAGCGGCGCGAGGGCGGGAGCGGCTGCGGTAGGGGCGGTGGCAGAGCTGGAACGGGAAAACAGGCCGGCGAAGAAGCCGTTGAGCCAGGCGCGCTGCTCGGCGGAGAACGGCGCGTTGTCGGGAAGGTAAGGGACGGTGGACATGGGCGAGGCTTACTTGCTGAAAAATTCCTGAAGCTCCTTTACGGAATGGCGGCGGGTCCATTGAGCGAAGGTCTCGCCGCGCGCCTTCTTCGCCTCGAAGGTGCGGAGGACGCCTTCGAGCAGGCCATTGAGCTCGGTGGCGCGGACGCCGCGGAAGATCTCGCGGGCGATGCCCTGCTCGTGATCCATGCCGCCGCCCAGGAGGATGTGGTAGCCCTCGGCACCGTCGGCAAGCTTGGCGCCGATGAGGCCGATATCGCCGCAGTAGTGCTGCGCGCAAGAGTGAGCGCAGCCGGTAAAGTGAATGTTTACGGCGGAGCCAAGGGAGACTCGCCCCTCGAGGTGCTTCATAAGCGCGAGCGCGTGGCCCTTGGTGTCGGCGGCGGCATACTTGCAGCCCTTGGCGCCGGTGCAGGCGATGATGCCGCCGGTGGCGAGCGAAGCCTCCGTGAAGAAGCCGAGGCGCTTGACGGCACGCGCGACCGTATCGACGAAGGCATCGGGCACGTGAGGGATGAGGAGATTTTCCCAAACCGTGAGCCGCACCTCGCCCTTGCCGTAGTGGGTGGCGAGATCGGCGAGGGCGTGCATCTGCCGGGGCGACATGCGCCCGACGGGGATGCCCACGCCGACGGAGTTGAGCCCGCGCTGCGCCTGCCTGCGCACGCCGAGCCACGCATGTTTCTCGACAGGGCGGCGCGGCTCGCAGGCCGCCAGCGGGAGGTAGGTGAGGGGGAAGGCGAGTTTCTTCGCGGTCTCGACGAGGAATTTTTCCACGCCCCAGGCTTCGAGCAGGTACTTGAGGCGGGCCTTTTTCCGGTCGGTACGATTACCGTTTTCGCCGAACACGCGGATCATCGCCACAGAGAGTGCCACAGCCTCGGAGGGCTTGATGAGCAGACCCGTGTCGCGGGCGAAATCCTTATGGCCCGTGATGCCGCCGAGCTGGACACGGAAGTATATGCCGGGAGCGGGAGGTTGCGCGGCGGAGGGGGGACATTGAGCGAGGGACTGCTCCGTGACGCGAACGGCGAAGAAGCCGATGTCGTTGGTGTCGGCGGCGACGGAGAGGCTGCCGCCATTGTCGAAAGCGACGTTGAACTTGCGCGGCAGGCCGTAGAGATCGCGATGATTGAGGATGTAGTGGTGCAGCGCCTTGGCGTGGGGGCGGACATCGAGCAACTCGTCTGGCGCGAACCCCGAGTCGGGCGAGGCGGTGACATTGCGGATGTTGTCGGCACCGGCACCGCGAGAGGTGAGGCCGAGATCCTGGACACGGGTGAGGACGGTGACGAGATCCCTGGGCTTGAACTCGCGGATCTGGATGTTGCCGCGAGTGGTGATGTGCGCGTAGCCGCCGCCCAGCTCGTGCGCGAGATCGGCGAGACCGTGGAGCTGCGTGGCGGTGAGATCGCAGCCAGGGACGCGAAGGCGGATCATGAAGCTATCCTGCGCTGGCGCGACGTAGAAGAGACCGAAGGTCTTGAAGCGGTAGGTATTTTCGCTGTCGGGGAATTTATTTTCCTCGGAGTGCTTGAGGAGGCGATCCCAGGCATCGAGCGGGTCCTCGTCGTACTTCCAACGCTCCTCCTGGCAGAGATCGGAGAGCGGGGTGCCATGGACGGAGGGCTCGGGGGAAGCGAGATTGGGCGTGGCTGACTGCGCGGGCGAGGCGGTGACCTGGCCGCCAGCCGTCTCGCCGACAAACGGAACCAAGCCGCTGGCGCCGACCCCGGCCATGAAGCCGGCGAGATACTCCTTCTGCGCGGGGGTGAAGGGTTGGGGGAGCGGGAAAGGAGGGGGAGCTTC
>CAYZPV010000007.1:0-189306 GCA_964480585.1 uncultured Opitutus sp.
CCGCCAGATACACGCCGAAGATCGCGGTGCGGATTTTCACGCGCTCACGGCCGCTCGCGCAGCGAATAGCCCAGCCCCCGATGCGTCTGGATGGGATCTTCCTCGGGCGCGACGGCGCGAAGCTTGGCGCGGACGGTCTTCACGTGCGCATCCACCGTGCGATCGAGGCTGGCGCCGGGATCATCCCAAGCCGCCTGCAAAAGTTGCTCGCGGGAAAACACCCGACCCGGCCTGGCGACAAGCGCCTTCAGCAAGCGGTACTCGTTGCGAGTGAGCTCGAGCACGGCTGAGCGGTAGCGGATGACACAGCGCTCCTCATCGACGACAAAGTCGCCGAGGGGCACGACCGGCGACATGGTAGCGACGGGGGCGGAGGCCGGGCCAGGGCCATTGCCGTGAGTGCGACGCAGGATCGCTTTTACCCGGGCAGTGAGCTCGCGCGGGCTGAAAGGCTTGGTGAGATAGTCGTCGCCGCCCAGCTCGAGCCCGAGCACGCGATCGAGCTCGGTATTGCGGGCGGTGAGAAAAAGCACGGGCACAGTCGAGCGCGTGCGGATCGCCTTGCACACATCGAAGCCCGTGCCATCTGGCAGGCCGACATCGAGTACGACAAAGACAAACGCCCCCTCCGCGAGCGCGGCGAGACCATCGCGGCCCGTGGCGCGCCATACGGGATCAAAGCCCTCCGTCTTGAGCGCGTAGACCAGAGTATCGGCGATGGCGGGCTCGTCTTCGACAATCAGGATGCGGGGTCGCTCATCCATGGGACGGAGGGGCGGAACTAGGACTGGCCTTCGCTCAACCTAGCGATCGTAGCGGGCAGCAGCGCATGCTCGGCGGCGTGGACCTTTGCGGCCAGCGTCTCCACCGTATCGGCAGGATCGATACGGACGGCCGCCTGATCGATGATCGGACCGCCATCGACCTCGAGCGTGACGTAATGCACGGTGCAGCCCGTGATCTTCACGCCGCGGCGGAAAGCCTGGCCGATGCCATCGAGCCCGGGGAAACTCGGCAGGAGGCTCGGATGGAGATTGATGATCTTGCCCTCGAATTTCGTGATGAAGGGCATCTTCAGCACGCGCATGAAGCCAGCCAGCACGATCAAGTCGGGCTGGCACGAGAGGATCGCCGCGATGTAATGCTGCTCACCCGCGCCATCGAGCTTGGTCTTGAACGGCGCGGGATCGAGAAAGGTGGCCGGCACGCCAAAGCGCTCGCCGAGCTTAAGGATGCCGGCATCGGGCTGATCGGAAAAGATCTGCACGACCTTGCCGCGCCCGAGCTGGCCCGCCTGCTGGGCCTTGAGAATCGCCTCGGCATTGGAGCCGCGGCCAGAACCGAGGATGACGATACGCATGAAAAATCAGATCTCCCCCGCCGCCTTGATGCGCGCGATCAGTTGCGTGGTGGAAAAGCCCGGGAGAAAGCCCATAAACTCGATCTTCGCTCCGACTTCCTGGAGCGCCCCGCGTTCCTCAGGGTTGAGCTTTTCCAGCGTGTAGTCGCCGGCCTTGCAGTAAACATCGGGTCGCAAGGCGCGGATCTCGGCGGTAAGCCGCGGCGTGCCGAAGACAGTCACGGCATCGATACAGGCGAGCGCGCCGAGCGCGTAGGCGCGCTGCTCCTCATTTTGCACGGGGCGCGTCGGGCCTTTGAGGGCGCGCACGCTGGCATCGGCATTGAGCGCGATGAGCAGGGCATCGCCCAACTGGCGGGCCTGCTGGAGGTAGTAGAGATGCCCGGTGTGGAGGAGATCGAAGACGCCATTGGTGAGCACCACGCGGCGACCGGCACGGCGGAGCGCTTCGCGCCAAGCGACGGCTTCCTGCAACGTCTTCAATTTTGGGTTGTCCAGTTTCACAGGCGCGCAAGCCTCACGCCTCACCCCGCGGTTGTAAACCCGCATCGCCACCCCCTTCGCGTCATGATCTCCCGCCCCCTCCTCCTCGCGGCCGCCCTGCTGGCCTCGGTCGCCACCGCCTTTGCCGCCAAGGAAAAGCCGGTGATCGGCCTCTCGCTCGACACGCTCAAGGAAGAGCGCTGGCAGCGCGACCGCGACACCTTCATCGCCGAGGCCGAGCGGCTCGGGGCCACGGTGATCGTGCAATCGGCCAATAGCGACGACACCCGGCAGGTGCGCGACATCGAGTCGCTCATCAGCCGCAAGGTGGATGTGCTCGTCGTGGTGCCGCACAATGGCGCGGCCCTCTCACGCGCGGTGAAATCCGCCAATGACGAGAAGATCCCCGTAATCGCGTACGACCGACTCATCCTCAACAGCAACATCGCGTACTACCTCACCTTCGACAATGTGAAGGTGGGCGAAGTCCAGGCCGGCTATGTCGCAGATCGTCTCCCGAAGGACCGGCCGGCGCGCATCGTGCGCATCTATGGCGCGCCCACCGACAACAATGCCAAGCTCTTCAAGCAGGGGCAGGACAACATCCTGCTGCCCCTGGTGAAAGCCGGCAGGATCGAAGTCGTGCACGAAGACTGGGCCAAGGACTGGAAGCCCGAGGAGGCCAAGAAAATCATGAACGCCGCGCTCACGCGAGCCGGCAGGGACAAGCCTATCGACGCAGTCGTGGTCTCGAACGATGGGACCGCGGGAGGAGCCATCCAGGCGCTGCTCGAAGACAAGCTGGCGGGCAAAGTACTCGTGACCGGGCAGGACGCGGACCTCGCCGCCTGCCAACGCATCCTCCGGGGCACGCAGACCATGACGGTGTACAAGCCGCTCAAGAATCTCGCGCACCTCGCGGCCCGGGTAGCGGTCGAAGTCGCGCAAGGCAAGCAGCCCGCCACCACCGACAAGATCAACAACGGCACCAAGGATGTGCCCGCGATCTTCGAGAAAGTCATAGGGGTGGATAAAGGAAATCTCCAAGCGACCGTGGTCGCGGATGGATTTCACAAGGCGACGGAGCTGAAGTAACGCATGTCGCTGCTCGAGACGCGCGGCCTCACCAAACGCTTTCCCGGCGTGGTGGCGCTGCGCGACGTCTCCTTCGATCTGCGGGCAGGCGAGATTCACGCGCTCTGCGGTGAAAATGGCGCGGGCAAGTCCACGCTCATCAAGCTGCTCTCCGGCATCCACCCGCACGGCTCGTACGAGGGCCAACTGCGCGTCGACGACCAGCCCGCGGCCTTTCGCAGCATCCGCGACGCGGAAGCGGCGGGCATCGCGGTCATCACGCAGGAATTCGCGCTCGTGGACGAGCTGAGCGTAGCGGAGAATATTTTCCTCGGACGGGAGCCGCTGCGCGGAGTCCGGATCGACTGGCTCAAGCTCCATCGCCGGGCCGCCGCGCTGCTGGCCGACTTTGGCCTCGCGGTCGCACCAGAGACGCCCGTGCGCGCGCTGGGGATCGGACAGAAGCAACTGGTAGAGATCGTGCGGGCGATCGACAAACGCTCGCGAATCCTGGTGCTCGACGAGCCCACGGCGGCGCTCACCGAGCAGGAAGTCGCCACCCTGCTCGATCACCTGCGGCGCCTACGCGCGCGAGGGACGGCGTGCATCTACATCTCGCACAAACTCGACGAGGTCTTCGCGCTCGCGGACCGCATCACCGTACTGCGCGATGGCGCCAGCATCGCCACCCTCGACCGCGAGGATGCCACGATCGCGGACGTCATCCGGCACATGGTGGGCCGCGAGATCACCGAGCTTTTTCCGCGCAGGGCAGGCTCAGCGACAGGCGCAGCCACACCCGCCCTGGCCGTGCGCGGCCTTTCGGTCGCCCCGGTCAAAGGAGCGCAGCCCTTGCTGCGCGACATCGCCTTTGACCTGCGACCCGGAGAAGTGCTCGGCATCGGCGGCCTGATGGGCGCGGGACGCACCGAACTGCTGATGCACCTCTTTGGCGCGTGGGGCGAGCGCATCGCGGGCGAAGTCATACTCGCGGGACAACCCTACCGCGCGCCCACGCCACGCGACTCCATCGCTCGCGGACTTGTGCTCGCGACGGAGGACCGCCGCCGCTACGGCCTCGTGCTGGAGCACGATATCGGCTTCAATCTTTCACTCTCCAGCCTCCACCGCCTGACGAGCCGGGGACACATCGACCACCCCAAGGAATACACGCGCAACCAGCGGCTCTTCGACCACCTGCGCATCAAGGCGCCCGGACAAAGCACTCGCACGGGAGGCCTTTCGGGCGGGAATCAGCAGAAAGTCGTCCTCGGCAAGGCGCTCATGACCGAACCCACGGTGATCCTGCTCGATGAGCCGACCCGCGGGATCGATGTGGGCGCGAAACTCGAGGTCTACGAACTCATCGCCCGCCTGACGGCAGAAGGAAAGGCCGTGCTCCTGGTATCGAGCGAACTGCCGGAACTGATGGGGGTGAGCGACCGGATCATCATGCTTGCGGAAGGCCGCGTGGGCGGGGAATTCCTGCGCGCCGATTTCACCCAAGAGGCACTGCTCAGCGCCGCCATGGGGCGCGCCGCCGCCTGACAAGACACGCCAACGATGACGCTCCGCACCGCCTCGCGCTCCCTAGCCATGCCGCTCGCGCTCCTCGCGCTGTGCGCGTTTTTCGCGATCCGAGAGCCGGTTTTTCTCGGGCCGCGCAACCTCACGCAGCTCCTGGTGGAATTCTCCATCGTAGGCACGCTCGCGCTCGGGATGTTTATGATCCTGCTCACGGGGCAGATCGACCTCTCGGCCGGCAGCGGGGTGGGACTGATCGGCGGGCTCTCGGCGGTGCTGGTGACACAGCAGAACTGGCCCGCGTCTGCGGCGCTCGGAGCGGGGCTGGCCGCGGCGCTGGTGCTGTGGGCGCTGATGGGGACGCTGATCGTGAAACAGCGCATCCCCTCCTTCATCATCACGCTGGGGGGGCTGCTGATCTTCAAGGGACTCTTCTGGCTCGTGATCCAGAACTCGACCGTGCCCGTCTCGCGCGGCGACACCGACAATCTCTACTCACTGCTGACGACGTACTACCTCCCTGGATACGCAGGGCACGCGGTGGCGGCGCTCGTACTGCTCATACTCGGCGCCCTCGGCTGGCGGAGCCGCGCCGCGCGCCGCACGCACGGGCTGCCGGTGGCATCGATGAGCGCCAGCATGGCGCTGTGGGGCGGAGCAACGGCCGGCGTCTTCGGACTCGTGGCGCTCTGCAACGCCTTCCGGGGAGTGCCGCTCTCGCTGCTGATCCTCGCGACGACGGCTGGGGTGGTGTACTTTCTCACGCGGCACACCCCCTTTGGCCGCTACCTGTACGCGATCGGCGGCAACGAGGAGGCCGCTCACCTCTCGGGCATCGCGGTGCACCGGGTGCTGATCGGGGCTTATGTGCTGATGGGCGTGGCGGTAGCCCTCACGGGATTCATGACGACGGCCTATTCGGGAGCCTCCACGACCACGGTGGGCGACCTGATGGAGTTGGATGCCATCGCGGCGTGCGTGATCGGCGGCACGGCGCTGCGCGGCGGCCGGGGCTCCGTGGGCGGCGTGATCTTTGGCGCGCTCATCATGACCACGCTGCTCAACGGCATGACGCTCCTCGCCGTGGCGCCGGAAGCGAAATTCATCGCCCGCGGGATCGTGCTCGCGCTGGCGGTGTGGATGGATGTGAAGCTCGCCCGGCGGTAGGCGAACCTCGCGGGGCTCGCACGTGACCAGCAAGCCCCACCCTGGCAGGCGGGGCCGAGCGAGCCTCGCGCTCAGAAGAACTTCTTCGCCTTCTCGAAGAAGGACTTCGAGGTCGGCTCGGAGGCGTCGCCGCTGACCTTGGCGAACTCTTCCAAGATGCGCTTCTGCTCGCTGGTGAGCGAGGTCGGCACTTCCACCTGCACGCGCACGAGCTGGTCGCCCTGCGCGCCGCCGCGGAGGCTCGGCATGCCCTTGCCGCGGAGGCGGAAGGTGGTGCCGCTCTGAGTAGCAGCCGGGATCTTGAGCGAGGCCTTGCCGGAGAGGGTAGGCACCTCGATGGTGCCGCCGAGCGTGGCAAGGGTGAACTTGATGGGAATCTCGCAGAAGAGATCCTCGCCCTGGCGCTCGAAGAGCTCGTGCTCCTTCACCGTGAGAACGATGTAGAGATCGCCGGCCTGGCCGCCGGAGATACCGGCCTCGCCATTGCCGCTCGAGCGCAACCGAGAGCCGGTATCGACGCCGGGGGGGATGCGCACGTTGAGCTTGGTGGTCTTGGGCACGCGGCCTTCGCCGCGGCACGCGGTGCAGGGCTTCTCAACCTTGCTGCCTGCGCCGCCGCAGGTGGGGCAGGTCTGCGTGAAGGTGATGATGCCGCCCGAGCGACGGACCTGACCCGCGCCACGGCAGGTGGGGCAGGTAACCTTCTTGGAGCCGGGCTCGGCGCCGCCGCCATCGCAGCGCTCGCAGGTCATGTTCTTGCGGAAGGAGATCTCCTTCTCCACGCCGCGCGCGGCCTCCTCGAGCGTGATCTCGAGGTCGTAGCGCAGGTCCGCGCCATCGCGGCCGCCATCGCCACCGCCGCCGCCGCCGAACATGCCCTCGAAAATGCCGCCGCCACCACCGCCGCCGCCCTGCTGGCCGAAGACCTCGCGGAAGATATCGAAGGGATCGTGGAACCCGCCGCCCGCGCCACCCATGCCACCAGGGCCGCGGGGCATGCCGCCCGCGCCGCCCTCGAAGGCGGCCGCGCCGTAGCGGTCGTAGGCCGCACGCTTGTCGGGATCGCTGAGGACCTCGTAGGCGTGCGATACCTTCTTGAACATCTCCTCGGCCTCCTTGTTGCCGGGGTTCTTGTCAGGGTGGTATTGGACCGCCTTCTTGCGGTAGGCCTTCTTCAGCTCGTCCGCGGAAGCGCCTTTCTGCACGCCGAGCAATTCGTAGTAGTCGTCCTTGGCCATGTTGAAGTGATTTTCTGGATACAGCGGAGCAGGCCGCGCACGGCGGCCCGCAGGCTAAAGACTCAGGCAGCGCCTTCCTTGGCCGGGCCGCTGGAGAGCACGACGGACGCCGGGCGGAGCAGGCGGCCATTGAGCGAGTAGCCGGTGCGCACGACATTGAGGACGTGCTCCTCCTTGACGGTGGCGCTGGGCTGGTGAGAGAGCGACTCGTGCTGGTGGGGATCGAAGGGGAGGCCGACGGGATTGATCTCCTTGAGGCCGTGGTTGCCGAGGGCGGTCTTGAGCTGGGTGAGCACCATCTCGACGCCGCCGACGAGCGACTTAACATCGGCGTTGGGGGCCTTGGCGGCCTGCACGGCGAGACCGAGAGTATCAATCACCGGGAAAATATCCTCGAGCACGCGGCCGGTGGCGGTGGTGCGCAGGTCTTCCTTTTCGCGCACGGCACGGCGGCGGAAGTTTTCCAGGTCGGCAGCGGTGCGGAGGAATTTATCGTAGTTGGCAGCGGCCTCGGCTTTGGCCGCAACGAGCTCGGCGGCCAGATCGGGCTGGCCGGCCGGAGCGGCTTGCGGCCCCGGAGCGGCGGCGGCGGCGTTGGCGCCGGCAGGCTGTTCGGGAGTCGTGGAAGTCGCAGGCTGGTTGGTTTCAGGCTCAGGCATGATGAAAAAGAGGGCCGACTTAACTACGGGTTTCCGGTTTCTTCAAGCTCCCCGTGCAGGAGGCGAAGCGGCCGTTTGCACGGGCTTGGGCGGTTTACCCTCCGCGGCAGGCACCCCGCCTAGCCAAAAGCGGGTGGGTGAAGCGTTTAAGGAACCTTGATCCCGATGAACAGCGGCAGGGCTTTTTCCACGCTCTGATAGAGCCCCCAAGCGAGCGGAACGGCGACGACGGCCCAAGCAAGGACGAGGAAAAGGACGGAGGTTTTTTGGGGATCGGGTGCGGGCATGGGATGGGATCAACGGACGGGCTCACGGTAGTGATACTTGGCGTCGACGGGACGGATGAGCAGATTGCAGACGAGGCCGAGGAGGAGGACGCCCGCCATCAGGTACATGGTGGAGTTGTAGACTTGGGGCGGAGAAAGACCGTCGGCCTTACCGGACGCGGAAAGGGATGTCACCAGTTGCGGCCCCAACACGGCGGCCATCGACCACGCGGTGATGAGCCGGCCGTGAATCGCGCCGACCTGCATGGTGCCAAAGAGATCGCGCAGGTAGGCGGGGATAGTCGCGAATCCGCCACCGAAAATCGAAACGATGGCACAGGCGAGGATGACGAACAGCACGACATTCTCCCGGCGCTGGGCGTAGGGGATGAGCAGGTACAGCACACCGCCGAGCAGAAAGTACACGCAGTAGATGCCCTTGCGCCCGATGACATCGGACAGGGAGGACCAGAAAAACCGGCCACCCATATTGAAAATGCTGAGCAAGCCGACGAAGCCAGCCGCAGCGGCAGCACTCACCCCAAACATATCCTGGACCATGGGCGAGGCCTGCGCGATGACACCGATGCCGGCCGTGACATTGGCACAGAGAACGAGCCACAGGAGCCAGAATTGAGGCGTCCGCCAGGCGACGTCGGCGGCCACGGGGGCCTGACTGACAAGCCGGGCGGGCTTGGCCAGCGCGACAAAGCCCTCGAGCTTCCAATCCGCGGCGGGGACCCGCACGATCCACGCGCCGAAGCACATGATCGCGAAGTAGAGCGCCGCCATGACCAGAAAGGCCTCCTGCACGCCGCCGGACACGGGGGTCTTGAAGTGCTCCATCAGACGCACGCCGAGCGGGCCGCCGACCATCGCGCCGCTGCCGAAGCCCATGATCGCCATGCCGGTGGCCATGCCGGGGCGGTCGGGAAACCATTTGATCAGAGTGGAGACGGGGGCGATGTAGCCGAGCCCCATGCCCACGCCGCCAATCAGGCCATAGCCGACCGAGAGCAACAGCAGGCTGTGAAACCGCACCCCAAAGCTGGCCACGACCAATCCACCGCAAAAGCAGCACGCGCTCGCAAACATCGCCTTGCGCGGGCCGTGGCGCTCGACCCATTTGCCGAAGACCGCAGCGGCCAGGCCGAGCAGGATCTGGCCGAGCGAGTAGGTGCAAAGGACGATCGTCGGCACCGGCCAATCGCCGGCAGTCGAGTGCGTGACACCGAGCACGCGGCTGAGCGGCAGGTTAAAGACACTGAAGCCGTAAATCTGGCCGATGCACATCTGCACCGCGATCGCCGCAGGCGGCACCAGCCAGCGATTAAAGCCGGGTGGAGCGACGATACGATCGCGATCGAGAAACGAGGCCATGGAATTGAGGCGGGGGCACAGCCAGGAGCGGGCCAACGCCGGGCCATGCTCCGAACTCACCCGGCTTCGCCGCGGGAAAAGCCGGCGTCAGCTCACGAAATTTTCGGTCACCAAAAGGATGGCGGTTGTCTCGGCGGTGAAGGCGAAGGCGCCGGCATAGGGCGCGAGGGCATTGTCGCCGCGCTCGAGGCGAACGCCCGAGGATGAACTGCCGCCGGCCTCATCGGCGACGCGGATCGCGCCGCTGACGACACTGACAAGGCGGGGCTGCTCGCCGGGGCGGAAGCGAAGGCTCTCGCCGGCGCCGAGGACGACGCGGCGGATGGTGAACTCCGCGCAGTCTGCGATGGTGCCCGAGGTGGGGGCGGCGCGGAGGGGCTCGGGCTCGAAATCCGACCAGTCGATGGAGCGCAGGGACTGCTGCACGTGCATTTGGCGGGGCTTGCCGTCGAGACCCATGCGGCCCCAATCGTAAACTCTGTAGGTGGTGTCCGAGTTTTGCTGGATCTCGAGGATGAGGTTACCCGCATCGATGGCGTGGACCTGACCGCTATGGACAAGGATCGAGTCGCCGGCAGCGACATTGAAATGGTGCACACAGTCCTCGAGGGTATTGGAGGCGATGGCACGCTCGAACTGCTCGCGGGTGACACCGCGCTTGAGGCCCACGATCAACTCGGCGCCGGGGGCGGTGGCGGCGATGTACCAGTTCTCCGTTTTGGGCTCGCCGTTGAGCTCGCCCGCGACGGAAGCCGGGGGATGCACCTGAAGGCTCAGGCGCTCGCGGCAATCGAGCCACTTGACGAGAATGGGGAAAGGCTTGGAGGCCGGCCATTTGGGGCCCATGACATCGGCGGTATGCTGCGCGAGCACCTCACGGAGGGAGCGGCCGGCCTGAGGGCCACCCACGACCACCGATTGAGCTTCGGGGCGGTCGACGATCTCCCAGCTTTCGCCGATCGGGCTGGAGCCGGGAAGCGTGCGGCCGAGGGCCGATTCCAGCGCGCGGCCACCCCATACGCGCTCTTGGTAGAGTGGTTGAAAACGAAGGAGTTCGCGCATTTTTGGAAAGGCAGTTTTTTGTGAAAAGGGAGGCAGGGTGTTTACATTTGACCGCACGTGTCGCTAACGTGGTGAATCCGCATCCGATCTCGCAGTCGGCTCACCACAAATGCCCAAGTCCGATACTTCAAACTCAAACGACGGCCCGTCCTACAACGCGCCCCGTTATCGGCCGAACTGGATCGTTGCGTTGATTTCGTTCTTTTTCGGCGCGTATCTCGCGGTGGCGTTCATCGCGTACGATCCGAAGCAGAGCCCGTTTGACCAAAAACCGGCGCCGACGGAGCAGAATCCCGCGGGGATCATCGGCGCGTACGTGGCGGCGGGGTCGTTTCGCGCGATCGGGGTGAGCTCGGCGTTTGTGCCGATTTTCCTATTCTGGATGCTGTACGTATCCGTGCGCAGTTCCAAGCACCTGACCGGCACTCGGAGTATCGCGATGCTGGTGGCCGTGGTGTGCTCCTCGGGAATCGCGGCAATGTTTGTCGACCCCAAGTGGTCGAACGCCTGGTTCCCGCACGGGCCGGGGGGCATGCTCGGGCTGAATCTCTATCACCATTTCCTACGCAGCGGACTGGGGCCCTTTGGATCGTTTCTCATCCTGACGACGATCTACGTGGGCGCGCTGCTCTTCATCTTTACGCGCGATATCGGCGGGGAGATCGAGAAGATGGTGACCAATTTCAGCGAATGGCGCGCCAACCGAGCCAAGATGAAGGCGGAACTGGCCGAGGCTCGTCGCAGGGAAAAGGAAGCAAAAGCCAAGCAGAAGAGCGCAGCGGCCTCCATCTCCGCCAAGGAAGCCGCGGCGGCGAAGGAACCCTTGGGGCCAGTCGGACCCAGCGGCAAAAAGACCTTTGTGCCGAAAACGGCAGAAGATCCGCTGGCCAAGGGCGTATCCTCCCGGGCCGCCGAGGCACCCCTGCCACCCGAGCCAGCCAAGACCGCCCCGGCACCGGCGCCGGCCCCTGAGACCAAGGCCGCGCCCGCGCTCAAGATCACCAAGCCCACGGCCCCAGCGACACCACCGTCCGCGCCTGTCTCGGAAACGGCGACGGACACCAAGTCCCTCGCGGTGAATGCCGCCGGCAAAGTGGAGCTCAACATCGTCAAGACCGAGGAGCCCAAGAAGGCAGCCAAGCCCTCGCTGCCACAGAGCGACGATATCAACTACCAGTTTCCGCCCATCACACTGCTGAAGGAGCAGGCCAAGCCTGCGGCCAGCAACAGCGAAGAAGAACACCGGCAAAATGCGGAAAACCTCCTGCGCATCCTGAGCGAATTTGGCGTAGAGGTGACGCTGGGCGAGATCCACGTCGGCCCCGTCATCACCCGCTACGAGGTCGTCCCCGCGCCCGGCGTGCGGGTGGAGAAGATCGCAGGCCTCGACAAGAACATCGCCCTCGGCATGCGCGCCCAGTCGGTGCGCATCCTCGCACCGATCCCCGGCAAGGCGGCCGTAGGCGTGGAAGTGCCCAATCAGCACCCAACCCCGGTCGGCATGCGTGAGCTGCTGGAAAGCGAGGACTGGGCAGGTGTGAAATCGGAGATCCCGATCGCGCTCGGCAAGGATGTCTCGGGCAAGCCGCTCGTCTCCGATCTATCGAAGATGCCTCACCTGCTCATCGCCGGCGCCACGGGCTCGGGCAAATCGGTGTGCATCAATTCGATCGTCGCCTCGATCCTGTACTCCAAGAGCCCCAAGGACCTGCGGCTGATCATGGTCGATCCCAAGGTGGTGGAGTTGAAGATCTTCAATTCGCTGCCACACATGCTCATCCCAGTCGTCACCGAGCCCAAAAAGGTGCCCGCGGCACTCAAGTGGCTGCTCGGCGAGATGGAGCAGCGGTACCAGATCTTTGCCAAGTGCAACGTCCGCAACATCGTGGGCTTCAACGGTCGCAAAAAGGGCGGAAAGCCCGAGACGCCCCCGGCGGGCGATGCGCAGGGCGCGCTCGTGGGCGTAGACCCGACTGTCGACGACGATATCGAGATCCCGGATCGCCTGCCCTACATCGTCGCCATCATCGACGAGCTCGCCGACCTCATGATGGTCGCGCCCGCGGAGATCGAGACGA
This sequence comes from uncultured Opitutus sp., assembly GCA_964480585.1. GTDB lineage: Bacteria > Verrucomicrobiota > Verrucomicrobiia > Opitutales > Opitutaceae > ER46. Next base: position 12,292 of record CAYZPV010000007.1, read on the forward strand.
GCATCGCACGCCTCGCCCAGCTCGCGCGCGCCGCCGGCATCCACCTGATCATCGCGACGCAGCGCCCCTCGGTGAACGTGATCACCGGCGTGATCAAGGCCAACCTCCCTTCGCGCATCGCCTTCCAAGTGGCTTCGCAGGTCGACTCGCGCACGATCCTCGACACCAAGGGCGCAGACACCCTCATCGGCCGCGGCGACATGCTGTTCTCCCCTCCCGGAAGCTCCCGACTCCTGCGCGCGCAAGGCGCCTTCGTCTCGGATGAGGAGGTCCAGGAAATGGTCGAATTTCTCAAGCGCAACGGCCCTCCGCAGTATGCTCAATCCGTGCAGCAGCAGATCGATCGCGCGGCGCGCGAAGACGACGAGGACGAGGATGGCGGCGGGGACGACGAAGACATGGGTGACGACGATGAGTTGTACCAGCAGGCGCTCGATGTGCTGAAGGCGACCAAGCGCGCCAGCACCTCGATGCTCCAGCGGCGACTCCGCATCGGGTACAACCGGGCCGCCCGCCTCATGGAAATCATGGAAGACAAGGGCATCGTGGGCCCGGAAAACGGCTCCAGCCCCCGAGAGATCCTCGTGGACCTCGACTCGCTTTGAGTTTGCCCATCACAAAACACCCGGACTACACGAAAGCGCCCTTAAGCCCGTCTCGGTTTCTCATCTTTTCGTGTCTTTCGTGGTGACCTTCCCCATCTTCATCTTCAACTAACTCCATGCAGACCATCGGCGAACGGCTCGAGGAAGCGCGTAAGAAAAAAGGCATCTCCATCCGCGAAGCCGCCGAGGCCACGAAGATCCGCGGCGACTATCTCCAGAAGTTCGAGACCAACCACTTCGACATCGGACTCACGGAGATCTACACGCGCGGCTTTCTCCGCACGTACGCGAATTTCCTGAAGCTGCCGGCAGACCGCATCCTGAGCGACTACGCCTCACTCGGCCGCGGCGACGTGCGCCCGCGCCAGCCAAGCCGTGAGGTGTACGGCCGGATGGACATCTCCGTGTCCACGGCGGGCGACGCCTCCGACCGCGCGGCGCCACCACCCGATGGGGCTCCCGCGCCCGAGCCCTCGCACGCCAACCGCGGCCCCAATCGCCGCACCAACACAGCGCTGCCGACGGGCCCCGACCCGGCGACCGTTTTCAAGTACATCAAGTGGGGTGGCATCGGCGTCACCGTGATCCTCGCGATCGTGGTGGCGTGGAGCCTGATCAGCGGCGCCAAGCGCCCAGCTGCCGCCGAGGCGACGCCGACGCGCACCGAACTCAAGACGCCGCGCACGCCGATACTCCATCTCATCGCGCTGCGCCCCGTGCAGGTGAGTGTGACTGTCGCGATCAACGATCGCGACGACGGCGAGGTCCTTTGGCGCGGCCAGCTCGCGACCGGCGAGACGAAGCTCGTCCCCTACTCGACCGATATCTTTCTTGATGCCAATCCCGGGGAAGCGCTCGAGGTCGAGCTCAACGGGCAACGCATCAACTGGGGCGCCGCGCTCAAGCAAAACGGGGCCGTGAGCAAAGGCCGCATCTCGCCACCGCGCCAATAAGGCGCGACGGAGCCTGGCGGCCTCCCGGAGCCACGCACCCCTTCAGGCGTTTTCGCGCCCGGGGCGCGTGTAGGAGTAGCGCACGATATCATCCCGCCGGACCCAGCCGGCCTTGGCCCAGTACGCCTGCGCGGAGCCATTGACCGCGTAGACATCGAGGTGGACCTTGTCGATACCCTCGCGCGCCAAGGCATCGAGACAGCTCTGCACGAGCGCGCGAGCGATGCCTCGCTTGCGGCACGCGGGATCGACCGCAACGTGCTGCAAGTAGCCGCGGCGGCCATCGTGGCCGGACATCGCGCAACCGATAACGCGGCCATCGATCTGAGCGAAGAAACTGAGGCCGGGATTGCGCTGCAGGTAGAGCGCAACCGCGGCGGGAGCATCGGCTTCGCGTGAACTCCCCACGCCTGGGATGCTGCGTAGAAAAGCCAGCACCTCGTCGTAGCGATCCGGAGTAAGGGGGTGAATCGTCACCGCAGGCCGACAGGCGTGCCGAGCACCTCGCGCAGCACCACCGCGCGACGGAGGCTTTGCGGGTCCTTCAAATCCTCGAGCAGACGCCCACGCGCCACGGAGCGGAGGGCACCCTTCGAGCTGGCGACCTCAGCCTGCGCGGCGGCGAGCTGGGCGGCGCGCCGCTTGGCGACAGCGCGGGCCTCCTCGAGCGCCTTCATCTCCTCGGCCAACCGGTACTGCCGCTCGAGCTCGGCGCGCGAACGATCGGGCAGCACGGGGGGAGGCGGGGGAGCGAAGGTGGGCTCGGGCTCGCGGCGCTTCTCAAGCTGCGTGAGCATGCGGCGCAGCGGCTCGGGCAGCTCGGGGATCGCCGTGGGATCGCGCTCGACGACCACTGGAGGGGGCTCCGAACGGGCCGGCTCAGGCAAGGGCTCGGCGCGGCCTGCCCGGCGCTCGGCGATGCGCCGGCGGATCTCCTCATTTCGCCGAGCCTCCTCGACCTCGTTGTGGCGGGGCTCCGGCGTGGGGTCTTGCTGGCGCGCCTTCGAGATCCCGCGCACGATCTGCACGAGGACGATCACGATGAAGATGATCGTCGGCAGCTTGCTGAGTAACCAGTCCATGGCGGGGGAGGCGGATGGCGCGGGCGCGGCTTACTTCTTTTCGGGATGAGCGATGGAGGAGCGCATTGCGGTGTCGGACTGCACGTTCTCCATCTTGTAGTAATCCATCACGCCCAGGCGGCCGCTGCGGAAAGCCTCGGCCATCGCGAGCGGCACCTCGGCCTGCGCCTCGACGACCTTGGCCTGCATCTCCTGCACCTTGGCCTTCATCTCCTGCTCGAGCGCCACAGCAGCGGCGCGGCGGATTTCAGCCTGCGCCTGGGCCATGTTCTTATTGGCCTCGGCCTGCGCTTCCTGGAGCTTCGCGCCCACGTTGTCGCCGACATCGACGTCGGCGATGTCGATCGAGAGAATTTCGAAGGCGGAGCCCACATCGAGGCCGCGGGCGAGCACAGTCTTGGAAATGCTGTCGGGAGACTCCAGCACCGTCTTGTACGACTCGGCCGAGCCGATGGTCGTGACGATGCCTTCACCCACACGGGCGACAATCGTCTCCTCCTTGGCGCCACCGACGAAGCGATCGAGATTGGTGCGCACGGTCACGCGCGCCTTTACCTTCACTTGGATGCCGTCCTTGGCCACGCCGTCGATAGTGGTGCGGCCGCCCTCGGGATTGGGGCAGTCGATGACCTTGGGATCGACGGAGGTGCGCACGGCCTCGACCACGCTCTTGCCCGAGCCCTTGGTGGCGAGATCGATGGCGCACGCGCGATCCCAGCCAAGCTCGATGCCGGCCTTTTGCGCGGCGATGAGCGCCTGCACGGTGGGGACGACATTGCCGCCCGACTGATAGTGGGAGGCGATCTGGTCCGCGCTCAGCTCGATGCCGGCGCGGACTGCCGTGATGCGGGCATCGACGATCAGATTATAGGGGACGCTCGCGAACTTGAGGCCGACCAGCTTGCCAAGGCCGACGGGAGCGTTGTTGAACATCGCCTTCACCCACGCGCCGACGAGGCTGAAGACGATCGCGAAAAAGATGAGGATGAAAATGCCGGCAATGCCGACGCCAACGAGTACGGGTATGCTCATGAGGAAGCTGGTAGTGAGGGTTTGGATACGATCAGTCTGAAATTATCGACATCCACGACATCGAGGCGCTCGCCCTTGGGCGAATGGCCGTGGCGGGCAAAGGCCTCGTACCGGCGGCCGTCGATCTCGACCAAGCCACTCGGCGCGAGTGCAGTCACGGTGAGCGCCTGGCGGCCGATCACACTGCGATCCGCCACGGGCGGCTGGCCCGCGCCGCCGGCCGTGCCGCTCACCGCGATCGAGCGCGCGAGCCGCGATTTGGGCAGCAGGACGAACTCCAGATACAAGGCGAACCCACCCACGACTACGGCTGCCATGGTCGCCCATACGCCGCCTTCGAAGCCGAGACGCACAAAGGCCGCGATCACGCCAGCCGCCAAGGCCACGCCGCCCAAGACGCCCAGAATGGCACCGGGCACGATCACTTCCGCCGCGATCAACACAATGCCGACCGCGAAGAGCAGCGCGATCAAGGTCATGACTCGCCCTCCAGCGGCTCGACGACGAGCCCGAAATCCGTACGGCGGCGCACCACGATGCGCGTGCCTGGCCGTGCCGAACCGACCTCAAGTCGCGCCTCGTAACGGCGGCCATCGACCTCCACCTGCCCGCTCGGATAAAGCCCGGTCGCGGCGACGCCGATACGACCGACAAGGCCACCCGCTTCCGCGCCGACCTCCGGAGATGAGCCCGCCACCTGCGCCGCACCCGCGATAGGGCTTGTCACGGCGAGCCGTGAGAAAAACCACCCCTTGGGGATGAAGCGCGCCAGCAACAGCGCCAATATGACCGCCGTGAGGAGGCCAAGGCTGAGATCGACGAGCGGCTTTACCAGCAGGTCGCCGGTGAAGGTGATCGGCTCATTGGGCCACACGTCGGCCATCGACCAGACGAGCGAGCCAAACATCAGCGCCAGACCGGCCAACGCAAAGATCAGCACGCCGGGCATGAAAAAGATCTCCACCAGCACCAGCACGAGGCCCAGCATGAAGACCAACATCGGCTCGTGACCGGAAAGGCCCGCGACGTAGTTACTGAGAAACACGATGGCAAGGCACGTGATCCCCGCGATACCGAAGAAGCCGAAGCCCGGTGTCTTAAACTCGATGTAGATAGCGAGGAGGCCGAGGCCCATGAGAATGGGAGCCAGGGCACGCAGGAAGACGGCGAGCCGCTCGGACCACGTGACCTCGAGGGTGATCGTCTGAAAATTATCCGAGCCCAGCTCCTTGGCGAGCACTTGGCTCACCGATTCGGCGATCCCCTTGGCAAGCAGAGGCGCCGGAGGATGACCGTAGAGCGCGATCGCCTCGGTCGCAGTCAAAGTCAGGAGCTCGCCCTTGGCCTTGAGCACCTTGTCATCCATCTTGAGTTCATTATCGGGCGTCATCATCGCCTTGAGCACCTCGGCCCGAGAGGCATTGGATTCGGAGAAGGCGCGCACCTTGGCCGAGAGATAGCTCGTCATCTTTCGCTTGAGTCCTTCCGGGACGTCCTGGCCGGTGGCGACAATCATCTCGGCCGCACCCATCACGCCCTTCGGCGAGAAGTAGATCTCATCGGTGATGGTGGCGATGATGGCTCCAGCCGAGCCCGCCTCGTCGTTGACGAAGGTAATGGTGCGGCCGGGAAACTTATCGAGCGCCTCCATGATTTCCAGGGTGACGCCGAGTTCGCCGCCGGGAGTTTTCATATCGAGCACGACGACGTCGGCCTTCTGCTCGATGGCCTCCTTCAAGCCGCGACGGATGATGAAGAGCAAGGGCGAATCGACTGTCTCGCGCACAGGGATGACAACGACGCGAGTTTTGGCGCCGGACAGCGAGGGAATCGGGGGGCGACCCGCCTCGGGGGCGTTCTTGGCCTCCGCAGCCTTGGCCTTTTTCTGCGCGGGATCGGGGATAGAGCGGGCGGCGGGGGCGCTGCCTTCGGTGGCTTCCTGAGGGCGCGGCGGAGCCTTGTCGGCGCCAAACAGCGCCGCGGCGAAGAATCCGACGAAACACATCAGGGTCACGCGCAGCATTACAACGCGATGCTAGCGCGGTGCCCCACTCGCGCAAGCATGAGTGAGCCGGAAACCTGCGCGTTTTTTCCACGGTGGCGCGAAGGTGGCGAAAATCAGCGAAAATCCTTTGCCCGTCTCACGACATCTGGCCATCACCGCTGCCATGGAAAAAATTCCATACCAAGGCCAGACGCTCACCCGCTGGCGCGTCGGCAACTCCACGTTTCTCGCCCTGCCCGAGCGGGGCGCGCGCCTGATGAACTGGAGCGTCACTCTAGGGGACGGCTCGGTACGCGATGTCCTATACTGGCCGGAGAATGCGGACTTCGCCGAATTTCACAAGGTCCGCGGGGGAAATCCCATCCTCTTCCCCTTCAACGCCCGGACCTTCGATCGCGGCGACATTCACTTCTGGAGAGCGGCGGATGGCGTCCGCCGGCCGATGCCGATGCATGGGATCGCGCGGCAGAGCGAATTCAAGATGTTGCGCGTGGATGCGCGCGGCTTCTCGGCGCAGTTGATCCTCAATGCCGAGGCGCGCGAAGCGTACCCCTATGACTACGAGTTTGTCGTCTCTTATCGCTTCGAGGCACTCGGGCTCACCTGCGAGTTTGCTTTGACCAATCTGGGCAAGGAGCCTCTGCCGTGGTCGGCCGGCCATCATTTCTACTTCACGGTGCCATGGAGCGAGGGAGCGACGCGGAGCGACTATCTCATCCGCATCCCCGCCACGCGCCGCCTGCGGCAGGACCCCACGGGCGCGCTGGTGGCGGGCCCAACGCTGCAAGCCGAGGAGAGCCTGGCCAACCCGGCGATCATCGATACCTTTCACCTCGGCCTGCGGAGCAACGAGGTGGTATTTGGGGAGAAGGACCGCCCGGGCGATATCGTGGTGAAGCTCGGTGCGGAGAAAGTGCCGCCCGCCGACGCTGCCCTCGTGACTTGGACGCTCAACGAGGAGGCGCCTTTCTTTTGCGTGGAGCCATGGATGGGGCCGGCCAACGCTCCGGAGACCAAGGTGGGCCTGCATTTTGTGCAGCCCCAGGAGACGCAAAAATTTACGGTGAGCGCGCATATCCGGCCGTGAGCATACGGGGCGGGCGCAGGGCCGGCCCCAATTCTTCGATTTTCTCTCTACCCTTTTGCTCAAAATTGGACAAAGTGGCCCGATGGACCTGATTTTCGCCCCCTTTGCTTTCATCGATGGACTCGGTGGTCCCGAGATGATGCTGGTCTTTGTCATCGTCCTGCTGCTCTTCGGCGGCCAGAAGCTGCCGGAGTTTGCCAGGGGCCTGGGCAAGACGATGCGCGAATTCAAGAAGGCGGCGTCCGGGGTGGAGGAAGAATTCAAACGCGCGCTCGAAGAAGACGAGCGCAAGAAGAACCAAGCCGCGCTCCCCGCTCCGGCACCCACCCCTGCCCTCACCGCTCCCTCGGAAACGGCGCCGCAGAGTGACGTCCACTCCACGTCAGCCTCTTCCGCCGCAGCCACAACGGCGGCCAACCCGATCGCCACTCCGCCAGGTGCGGCTGCAGCGTACGATCCGCATCACGACACCTACTACGATCAGGATAACTACGGAGAAGCCGGCCCTGAAGCCGCCCCTCCCACCACCAAGGCGCCCGCCCCGGCGGCGCCCACCTCGGCGCCCGCCGCCACCACCACGCCTCCAGCCACTCCTCCAGCGGCGGATGCTACCAAGCCTGCCCCCGGCACGGCCAACCCCTGAGCGAAGCTTTCCTGCGGTGAGTGGCGACACGTCGGACTCTCCCGTCGAGCTGCCCATCACCGGAGAACTCGATCTCCACACCTTTCGCCCGCAGGACCTCGGCGAACTCATCCCTGCCTATCTCGGGGAGTGCGCAGCGCGCGGGCTACGCGAAGTACGGATAATCCATGGCAAAGGGACGGGCACGCTGCGCACCACGGTGCACGCCTTGCTCCGGCGATCGCCATTGGTCGCGACCTTCCGCCAGGGCGACGAAAACTCTGGGAGCTGGGGCGCCACACTCGCAACACTGGTGGCAGACCGAAAGCCAGCCCTGCCTCCCCCGACTAATCGCACATGATCACGAAGGCACCCGACCTTGGCGCTCTCCGACTCGCTGCCCTGTCGATCCGGCGATTGCTGATCTTTCTCGCACTGACCGCCGTGACGTTTGGCCGCGCGGCAGAGCCCACGCTGGTGCTCATCTCGCTCGATGGCTTTCGCTGGGACTACTGCGAGAAGTACCCCGACGCCGCCCCGACGCTACGGCAGCTCAAGCGCGAGGGAGTCTCCAGCCGGGGGCTCATCCCGGCTTTTCCCACCAACACCTTCCCCAACCACTACACCCTCGTGACCGGCCTGCTGCCGGCGAAGCATGGGATCGTAAACAACGAGTTTTTCGAGCCCTCGAGCGGCCTCATCTTCCGGTACAATCGTCCCGAATCCGCGCAAGCCCCACACTGGTGGGGCGGCGAACCCATCTGGGTGACGGCGATCAAGCAGGGTCGCAAGGCATCTACCTCGTTTTGGGTAGGATCGGAGGCCGAGATCAAGGGCGTGCGGCCCACGCACTGGAAAAAATACGACGGCTCGCTGCCCGCCCAGGACCGCATCGCCGAAATGATCGGCTGGCTCGACGTGCCGGATGCGGAGCGACCGGCCATCGCGGCCTTCTATTTGGATGAAACGAACGAGGCAGGCCACCGCGCCGGCCCCGACGACCCCGACGTAGCGAAGGCCGTGGCCAACTGCGACCGCGTCGTCGCCTCGATCATGGCGGGCCTGCGCGCGAAGGCTATCGAGGCCAACCTCGTGATCGTCTCCGACCACGGCATGACGGCCACCCACCAAGACCGCGTCGTGATCCTCGACGATTATATCGATCGACAGAAGCTCCAGATCGATGCCGACGGCTCCGTCGTGGCACTCCGGCCGCTGGACGGCGATATCGAAGCGCTGATGCGACAGGTGCAGAAAATCCCGCATGCGAAAGCCTATCAGGCAAACGATCTGCCCGCCCACTTTCGTCTCACAGGCAACCCGCGCATCGCGCCGGTATGGATACTGCCGGAGAAAGGCTGGCACGTGGAGACGCGCGCCAGCTTCGAGAGGCTCTCCAAGCGCTACGCCCCGCGGGCGTACCTCGGCGGAGATCATGGCTACGATCCAAGGCTGCGCGACATGCATGGCTTCTTCCTCGCCCATGGGCCGGCCTTCCGACGAGGCGTCGAGTTGGAGGCCGTGGAAAACATCCACGTCTACAACCTGCTGTGCGCCGTGCTCCGCCTAAAGCCAGCGCCCAACGATGGCGACGACCGGCTGGCGAAGCAGGCGATGAAGTAATCTGACGAAATGCCTCCGCGCTCCGCGACACCGATCCACTGCAACTTTCCCGAGGCGACGGTGTTCTTCACCCGCGGGCGCTCGCGCCAGCCGGGGCCAGTGGAAAGCGTCTCCCGTTTTCGAACCTGCTCCGCATTGTATCCTCAACCTCCCTCCACACGCTCACTCCACCTCTATGAATCCGCCGTTCCTTACCGGTCAGCAAATGCACGAGATCGACTACAAGATACACGGTGCCGAGATGCAGTTCGTCGAAATCGAACTCGATCCACAGGAGGCCGTGGTGGCGGAGGCCGGCGGCATGATGTTCATGGACGATGGCATCGCCATGGAGACGGTCTTCGGTGACGGCTCGAAGAAGAGCAGCGGGCTGATGGGAGCGCTCCTGGGCGCGGGAAAGCGCCTGCTCACAGGCGAGTCGCTCTTCATGACGGTTTTCCAAAACCAAGGCGCAGGAAAGAGGCGTGTCGCCTTCGGCGCGCCCTACCCGGGCAAAATCATGCCGCTGCATTTGGCGGAGCTGGGCGGCGAGATCATAGCCCAGAAGGACTCCTTCCTCTGCGCCGCCAAGGGCGTGAGCGTGGGCATCGCTTTTCAAAAGAAAATCGGCGTCGCCCTCTTCGGAGGCGACGGCTTCGTGATGCAGCGGCTCACGGGAGACGGCTGGGCCTTCGTGCACGCCGGCGGCACGCTCTACGAGCGCACGCTCGCTCCCGGCGAGCTGCTGCGGGTAGACACAGGCTGCATCGTAGCGTATCAGCCGGGCGTCGACTGCGACATCCAGATGGTAGGCGGCATCAAGACTGCGCTCTTTGGCGGCGAAGGGCTCTTTTTCGCGACGCTGCGGGGCCCGGGCAAGGTGTGGCTGCAATCGCTGCCCTTCTCGCGCCTGGCGGGCCGCATCATCGGCGCCGCCAAGGGCGGCAAGGAGGAAGGCTCCGCGCTCGGCGGCTTTGGCCGGATGCTGGATGGTGACAATTCGTAGCGCCACGCCGACTCGCAACCTCAGCCCGCCGCCATCGCGGCGGGCTTTTTTATGAGCTGCGCCGCTCATCCTTCGCCACAACCGCTAGTCCTACGCGGGATTGAGCCGAAGCGGTTTTTGCCATCGGATGGGCCCATGAAGCTCGCCCTTACCTACGCCCTTTTCATGACCCTGGCTGGCGCAGCATTGATGCTGCTGCTCTATTTTCTCGGCTTTCAGAGCGATGTGGAAAAATTCCGCGCGGGCCAATGGATCGGCGGAATCGGTGGCGTCATCATCAGCGTGATATTCCTCGCGCTGGCGATGCGGGAGAAGCGCGCGGACTTCCCGGCAGTCGAGGAGTGGGGATACGGCAACGCGCTGGGCAGCGGCATCCTGACCGCGCTGTTTGCGAGCCTCTTCGGCGTCGTCACCGCCTACTTTTACTTTTTCGTGCTCAACCCCGAGTTTAGCGAGATCAACCACCAGATGCAGATCAAAGCCATGCAGGCGAAAGGGATGTCCGAAGCGGACATCGCGAAGATCGAGCCTGCCATGCGCATGTTTTCCAAGCCTGCGCTGCTGATCGTGTTTCAGGTGATCGGCAGCTTTTTCTTCTCGGTGATCATCTCGCTCATCGTGGCGATCTTCTTCCGGAAGCGGGAGCAGCCCGGCATGGATGCCCCGCCGCCGATAAAAGGCTAGGAGCTAAAGCACCGAAGGCACGCGAGCGGGACGAGGGATCGACTGCTCGAAAGGCAAGGAGATGCCCTTCGGCCTCAACACGCGGCGCTCGACGCCACGGAAATCCCCGTCCGTCTTAAAAGTAACGTCGTACATGCTTTCGAGTTTCTCCAAGCGGGCGCGCAACTCGGCCGGAATCTTCGCACGCTCCTCGGGAGTATTGATCGGGCCGCTGAAGATCTCCGTGCCCTTCCCATCCGTGGCGACAAGTGTGCGCTTGCCTTCGCCGGTGACGACCTTGAGCGAGCCCGCATCATCGCTGAAGACGAGGTTGCTCTCTGCCGAGTAGACGCGCGAGGCGCTGAAGGCCTCACCTGGCTTGCTTTCGAAGCGGAAGCGCGTGGGCGGCGGACTCGAGTCGCGCGGCACAAGCGCGAGCAGACGATCCACCGACTGCTTTTCACCGCCAAATTTTGTGGCCTCTTCGAGCATCTCGATATTTCCGCCACCAAGCGCATAAACCCGGGAGAGATCGGATCGACCCAGGAGCGTCACCTTGGGCGCCTCCTGCTTCCCGAGCTTCACCCTTGCCGTCTGCGGCTTGCCACCGCGCAGGTAAGTCAGGGCCACCTCATCGCCCTCTTTTTTACCCTGCACGAGGACAGCGAGTTGGCGGGATTCGACGAGGAGCTGATCGTCGAACTTCTGCAAGATATCATGCTGCCTGAGGACGCTCTCAGCGGGACTGCCCGGCACGACGTTATTGACGACGAGGCCAGTGCCCGGCTGCAGGTCGAGCTGTGCGCTCAGAGTGGCGGACACCGGCCCGGTCTCCACCCCCAGGAACGTCACCATTTCCCTTACCTCCAGCCGGTGCGTGCTGGGCCGACGCTCGGCGACAGTGGAGGAAAGCACGCGCAGCTCCTGCTTCGTGGCCTTGCCCTCACTGGCCTGGGCTGCACCCGCTTGAGTCGTCGTAGATGAGGAGGCGGAGGCCGATGCGGCCCAGCCAGGCACGGCGGCGGCAAAGGCGGCAGCTGTCACAAGAATATGGATACGATGCTTCATGGCGATGCTAAGAGGTCCTGGACGTTATTGGCGGTGGAGGCTATTGGAAGGACACGGGAACGATCCTCACCTCCTCGCGCGGCACGCTCCAAGTGAGGGAGGCGTTGGTGCGGGGATTCTTGAAGGTGACCGTATCAACGTAATGCAGGCGAGCCCGGCGGGCGGGCGTGCCATCGGGAAGCGTCACGAGTCCCTCGTCTTGTGCAGAGACGAGGAGATTTTCCGCGGCGACGGGCTTGAGGATGGTCTCGGTGCGCGCGAGGAAACCCTCGCCAAGGGCGGAAACGGGCGGCTGGGGGGCAAACGTCATGGCAAGCGCAGCGGCGGCGGCAGTGAGAAAAGGCCAGAACCACGCCACATGGCCGCCACGAGCACGGGAAGGCAGCGAGGCCGGCGCGCCAGCCAGCGCAGCCTCGACACGAGCGACAAGCGCGGGCGGGAGTGGCGCGGGGCGGAGACCCTTCAGTTCGGCTTCAAGTTGTTGTAGTTCGTCATCCATGGCAGTCGGCCGAAGTTAATTCGCGGCGAAGCGCGGCGAGCGCATAGCGATAGCGCGACGCCACGGTATTGGGCGAGAGACCAAGCTCGTGCGCGATCTGCTCGTGAGTGAGCTCGGCCCAGATTTTGAGCATAAGCACCTCGCGCTGCTCCGAAGGCAGGCGGTGCATCGCTCCTTCGATGGCGGCACGGCGCTCATCGTCTTCGAGGGACGACTCAAAGTGCGCGACCATCTCCTCGGCGGGCGAGGCGAGCGCGCGCTCCTCGCGCGTGGCGCGGCGGCCATCGCGGCGAGCGAGATCGAGCGCTGCGCGGCGGACGGAGGTGACCAAGAGCGCCATCGGCGAGCCCGGCAGCCCGCGCTGATGCCGCCAAAAGCGGACAAAGGCCTCCTGCACCACGTCCTCCGCATCGGCCGCCGACCGCGTCCACTGCCGCGCGCAGAGAAGCAGTTTCGGGCCGTAGTGGTGAAACCAGGTTTTCCAAGAGTCATGATCGGACAGGGCCTCCATGCGGGATAGGGCGAGCGGTGTTTCCCGAAGAAGCGTCATGACGGCGGCGGTTTGTCTAATGAAACCTGCCGGAAAGGCACTCGTTACAAGCTTCGGGGGATGCGCCCAGGGTTATCGTGTCGCGGACTCGCGCCGCAGGCATCCAGCCGGGTGCAGCGTAACTGCGAGTCAAGTGGTGATGAGCCGGCAAAGCGCGTCGAGGTCGAAACTTGAGCGAGGCCGCACGATTCGCAGCAACTCGACCCGCTGGGCCAACGCCATCAACGTGGAGTCGAGGAGATGCGGGTCTGCCAGGAGCCGAGCCATCCGCCGGCGATACACGTTGTCTTGCAACGCGACGAGTCGCTGAACGCCCTGCACAGCCTCGCTTGTGACCGAGGAAGCTTCGTGGGACAGGATGCGGCAGCAACGCCCGATCGCGACGGGCTCGGAGGCGAACTCCTCCAATCGGCGCCGCTGTTTGCCATCGAGGGCATCGAAGGCATCGCCCGATGAAATGCCTCCGCGCAAGGCGTGCAGAGAATCGCGGTGCAATCGCACGGCGGGGAAACTGGGGAGCGCCTCAGGGGTGCCATCGGGGCGCAGCGACACGACGGTAAGGTCGTCCGAAATCAACTGGTAGCCCCGCTGCACCAAGGCCGACACGGTGGTGGACTTGCCGGCCCCCGAAGGGCCCAGGATAAGAATGGCACGTCCATCCTTGGCGGCGGCGCTGGCATGGAGGACTACACGGTTGCGCTGAAACAAGAGGGCCGCGCTGCACACGCCCGCGAGGACGGTGCCCAGCGCTTGCAGGTTTTGCCCTTTTTCGGGCTCACAGGTAATGCGGCTACCCTCCTCGACGAGGATGCGGCCAATTCCCTCGTAGGCGAAGAGGCAGGCACCTCTCCGGCCTTGGAACGTGCCCCAGAGCTCCGTGGCATCGGGCAGGGCCTCAGGCACCTCACCCCAGCGCACGTGCACATCCGCCGCACCCGCGGCCTCAGGCCAGTGCGGCATCTCCACTTCCGAGAAGATATTCAGCCCAAATGCCCGGTAGAGTCGCGCTTTCAACGATGCACCTAGAGTCCGAGTCGATCCCCAGTCGCGATAACCCGGCGCAGGGCGGCAGCCTCGTTTGGAAATTGCGCCGGGAAGCGCTGGGCAAGCGCAGCGGCGAGCCTGGCCTGACTCGTGGCGCCATCGATCCGCTCGAGGAGAAACTTCTCGATCGCAAGCTCGTCGGTGCACCCCGGCTTGTAGTCCGCCGCGCTGCGCGCCATGAGGGAGCCATCCAAGATGCGGCCCTGAAATTTCGACTGCTGGAACTCGGCGACCATCGCACCAGCCCGGCGTACGACGCTACGCCAAGCCCACTCATAGGTGGAACCGGTCGCTATCGCATCGAGCCTCACGTCCACCACGTCGCCCCGCTTCAACGGCAGCACGCGGGGCCAAGGCAGAAACAGATTGCCATAAACATGAGGCGGCCGCCCCGGCGCCGTGGAAAGGCGCCCACCCCCGAACAACTCCGCCTCAAACCACAGCGCTAGCCCGTCGCCGTCGCCATCGCGCTCGACGACGAGCTCGACCCGACCCCGGACGTGCGGGGAGTCCACCTGTGGATAGCGAATCGTCGCCCACGCGGCACCTGGGCTCAGGAGGTCTGCCGGCGAGCAGGTATAGCGAACGATGTCGTTTGCGGCGAAGCGCAGAGACGCACTCAGATCGAGGCCCCAGCGCGAGCCATCCCAGGGAGCGAGCGGTCGTTGCCACGAATCCCCAATGCGGGCCACGGCGACGTGGAGAGTGTCGGTCTGGCAGATCCAGGTGGCATCGGCTGTCAGCAGGCGCTCTCGCACGTCCTTGAGATCGGCCAGATGGTTTCCGGCGCACGGCATCGGGCCGCGAAGGTCGGAAAGGAGCACGTCGCAGCGCTCCGGAAGGGTGAGGCCGGTGGAAACGACCGGATGAAAGGTGATACGATCCGCGAAGCCGTTATCCCGAGCACTCTGCTCCGCGATGCGAATAACGGGGTTGGGCTCGACTGCGTGCACGCGAGCGGCGCCAGCCTGGCAGGCGAGCATCGCCATGAACCCGGTGCCGGTGCCGAGATCCAGCACCACTGCCCCCGGTCGCACCGCCTGGCGAACGGCCTCGGCGTAGGCGGCGATGCGGCGCTCGTCGTGCAACATCCGGCCATAATCCTGCAAAGAGTATCCAGCCATGTGAAGTGATCAGTCGCTGTTGGTACGTGGACGGTCGAGGCTATCGCGTGCCCCTTCGGAAAGAATCATCGCCGACTGCGGCAGGGCGTGAGGCATCCGATGGAGCTTACGCTGCCACCGCAGGTACACGGGCCCAGTGATGCCGGAAACCACCGGCTCCAAACCAGGAGGGACTTTACGAGCATCGTCGCTGGCGGAAAAAACCTCACCGATGTTGCGGGAATGAACGGAGAGGATCTGAGCGATGCGTGCGTCATCTGGGCTGAAACGGGTCGCAGAAATTCGATTTACGCTATCGAGATAGCGAGAGGAAAATTCCGCGTAGTCGATCGCCTCCGTGAAACACTCTCCCGCCTGCCAGGCTGTGTGCAGACAGCGCTCGACATACCAGGCCAGCCACTCCTCGCGCGACCAGCCATCGACCGCGAGGGAGGCGCCACCCAAGGCCGCCGCGAGCGCAGGCCGATTCGCCTCCGCAAGAAAATGCGGCGTCCACCGGACCAGGGAAGCCACGACCTCCGCAGGGTCGCGCAGAAGAAAGATAAAGGGCACATCGGGAAAGATGCGCCGGATATCGCGGGCATGGAAAACAGCCAGCGAATGAAACTTCACAATCAGTCGCCGCTCCTCTACCGCCGGTTGAGCCCCCAGCGCCAAGACGAGCGCCCAGAACTCACGCGCGACCTCGGGCTGCTGGAGCCGGCCGCGAGCTTTTTGCAGGAAGTTTCGCAGCTCTTCCGGCTCGATGCATACCCGGTTGGCCGGATCCGCCGCGAACAGGCGTGCCAGCAGGGTCGAGCCGCATCGGCCGCAATGAAAGATGAATGCGGCAGGGGGGAGCAGACGGCGACCGGGAGACGGATCGGCGGTGGGCATGGCAGTCATCCGCCCGCCCCGCGAGCTTCGATCAACCGCGCCCATT
This sequence comes from uncultured Opitutus sp., assembly GCA_964480585.1. GTDB lineage: Bacteria > Verrucomicrobiota > Verrucomicrobiia > Opitutales > Opitutaceae > ER46. The sequence goes on from CAYZPV010000007.1 coordinate 28,156, forward strand.
TTGATCGCATTCCGGGATCAGCGGCCTTTCGTCCCTTTGTCATGGAGTTGTCGTCGATCATGGGACCAGTAGAATGGGCGGACTTTGTCCGCGCGTTTGAGGCCATGCAAACATTCCCGGGGGAGTGCCCGGACCGGAGCCGTTTCGAGTCGCTATGGGCCGACTGGGAATTTGACGCGGTGTGCCGCTTTGTGCCGCTGCCCAATCTGGACGATTTTCGCCTGATCCGCGACGGCCGGCATCTGCCGGCCTCGGCCTACCGCGACCGTTCCGGGATGGTGAATCCGGAGGCCGTGCGCCAGCTCTTCACACGGGGGCTTTCCGTCGTGATGGTGAGCGTCGAAACGTATTCGGAACGCCTCCTCGCGCTATGCCGGGGGCTGGAGGCGGCGTTGCATTGTCCGGCGCAAGCGAACCTGTATGCGACGCCGGGAAGCGCGCAGGGTCTCAAGAAGCACGTTGATCGCCACGATGTGTTGATATTGCAGCTCCGTGGCGAGAAGACTTGGGATATCTATCCGCCGGACTACCGGGGCGGGGAGTCGGGCGCCAAACCGGAAACCGTAGTCTTGCGCAGCGGAAGCTGGCTCTACGTCCCCAAGGGTATCTGGCACGAGGTGCGCAATGCGGGCCCGGAGCCCTCCGTGCATTTGACGATCGGCTTTCACCCCCTGACGTGGACGGAGGTGCTGCAGGCAGCGCTCGACGAGGCCCGCCTCACGGAGCCGGCGCTTCGGGAACGCATCCCCTACGGCGCCCCGCCGGTGACCTCCATCGATGAATACAACCGCCGTCTGGCTTCCTTGGTGCCCCACATTAATCCAGGGGCACAAGCGCGCGCGTATTTCGCCAATTTTCCTCAATTCGCCCAGCCCGCGCCAAATCCCATCGCGCGGGCGGAGATCGAGGCATGCACCGAGCACTCACGCTTCGCCTGGCAGGATAGTGATGTGACGGTGGACAGTGGCGCGGCAGGGCTCCTGCTGAAACGTCCCCATCGCCGGTTTCCCCTGGAGCTGCGCCCGGAACTAGAGCCGTTTGTGCGCCGGATGCGGCAGGAAAAATCATTTCGCCCCTGCGATCTGGAATCCGGCGAGCGCGCGCTGCTCCTCTGCCGCCTGCTGGCCAACACGGGAATGCTGTCGCTGGCATGACACCCTGGGCGACCGCCGCCTCGCCGAAAGCCAAAGGGGCAAAGCGGGTTTGCAGTCGCGAGCAGGGCTCCCTTGATTTCCCGCGTCATGGAATTTTCATCGTTGGTCACGCCTGAGGAATGGGCCGCGTTGGCCGAATGCTTTCGCGCCAAGCGCGCCCACGTGGAGGCATCGCCCGCGCGCGAGCGCTTCCGCTCGCTATGGGCGGAGTGGGAACTGGAGGCGGCCTGCCGCTTCACCCCTCAAAACAATCTCGATCGCTTCCGACTGGTGCGCGAGGCAGTCCGAGTGCCGCCGGCCGCGTACAGAGATCGTTTCGGCATGGTACGGGCCGAAGCCGTGCAGCAACTCTATGCAGGCGGTGTATCCGTGAGCATGGCCAATTTGGAGTACTACTCCAATCTCATCCTGGCCCTCAGCCGCAGCCTCGAGCGCGAGTTGCAGGCTCCCGTGCAGGTCAGTTTCTATGCCACCCCAGGAAGCTCGCAGGCACTCGGCGTGCACAGCGATGGCCACGATGTGCTCGTGATCCAGATGCGCGGGGAAAAACGCTGGGACATCTACTACGACCCGGCGGATCCCGCCCGGGACGCGGAGAAACCGCAGCGCCACATCCTGCACAGCGGCGGCTGGCTCTTCGTGCCCACGGGCATGCGCCACGAGGTGAAGAACGAAGGCTCCGAGCCGTCGGTACATCTCACCGTGGGCTTCCACCCGTTGAAATGGGGGCTCCTCTTCGAACAGAGTCTCGCCCGAGCCGTGCGGCACGCCCCGGCGCTGCTGGAGACGATACCGCCACACTCCGTCGTCAGCGAGGGCCCCGAAGCCATCAGCAAACGGCTCCTCGCCCTCCTCCCATTCATCGATCCCGCGGCACAATCAGCAGAGTTTTATCGCGACGCGCACGCCTTTGCCGAAGCGATCCCGCAGCCGCTTAGCCGCGCGGAGATCGAGGCGGCAGGAGCGGACACGCGATTCACCTGGCACCACGAAACCGCTACGCTTCGGAGCGAAGGTGCTCGGCTATTCATCGACAGCTCCTACCGCCGAGCACCTCTGGAGCTGCGACTGGAATTGGAGCCCATTCTCCGGCAGATGGGTGAGCGGCAGGAATTTCGCGCTGCGGATGTGACGCTCCCTGATGCGGCGCACCGCCTCCTCCTTTGCAAATTCCTCGCGCACGTGGGCGCGCTGCGCATCCGCGCCGACTGATCCACGGCCCCGACCACCGGCGGTGGGGCGCCTCAAAGCCAGGCCCGGCGCTCCAGAAACGAGCCGAGCTGCACAGAACGGCACATCATCCCGAGCCCTCTCGGCGGCTCTGATTCAGGCGCCTGAGCAAAAAACTCCGCGAAACGACGCCGCAGCACGCCCACCGCAAGAAACTCCTTCACCCCGGGGTCGCTTTCCCAGCGTCGCAGCATCTCGGTCACAGGTGCCTCGATCTGGCGCAGACCACGATCGAAGTCCGGCAGCGTCGGGCTCTTGTCCCGGCGGGTTGCGATTTTGCGGGGAATCCGCCGCTCGGCCGCCCGCCGGAGCAACCGGCGCGGCAAGCCATCCCGGCGGTGCTGCTCTTGCGGCAACGCCACGCAATACTCCACGACCCGGCGGTCGAGATAAGGAAAGCGACATTCGCTCGACCACAGCACCGATCCGTTGAGGAGGCGGGTGGCGATGTGGGACCATACATTGGAGCCGACGATGCCGTCTATCTGCCGGCGCCGCACGAGATGCGTCCACGACCGATTGGGCGCATGGAGGCTTTCCAAATACTCGAGCATGCCGCACTCGCGCACCATGCTGTCGGCGAGAGCAAACTCAGACTCCTTGCGCGAGGCGACGATATTGCGGAAGAACTCCAGCCGGTCCTGGCACGCGAGCGACTTGGCGACAAACCCGCGACGCCCCAGCGGACGGAAGATCTGGTTCTTCCACGCTTTCCACTGGGGAACACTGGCGCGCTGCGCTTGGGCTCGCGCCTCGCCAGCCAACTCCCGCCATTTTCCCCCCGTGAATAGGCCGAGGAGATAGTTAGGCGGGTCGTAGCTCGCAACTTCATCGCCGCCGTGTCCGAAAAGCAGAACCCGGATATTCTGTGCGCGGGCCGCAGCGAATGTCGGTTTCACCACGTAGGCCGTCGGGCTCAGGACGGGACCATCGTGCAGGCGACGGATTTCCGAGATATCCGCGAACATCTGGGTAGGGTCCGGGATAATGTAGCGGTGAGCGACGGGATGTGAGGCAAGGTAAGCCTCCACGTATTCGCGCTCATCGCGCTGATGCCATGAATCGCCCTCGCGCAGGGCCCAGGTGTAGGCGGTCAGCCGGTCGCGGGCGAATCGCTTGCTGTGGGCCGCAAAATGCGTGACGGCGGTCGCATCGAGCCCGCCGCTCAGCATGCTGGCGACGCCCCCGGGGGCGCGCAGGCGCGCGTCGATGGCCTGCTGAAACATTTCCTCAAATGCGTCCACATAGTCTTCGTCTCGCCGAAGGCGGATCTCGCGCTCAGGGTCCAGCCGCCAGTAGCGCCATTTCTTCACGCCAGCCGCCGTCACCGACAATGCGCACGCCGGCGCCAGGGCGGTGATAGAGCGAAACGGTGTCTGCTCGCCTTCGAGTTTTCCACCCAGCGTCGCCAGACAAAGGTAGAGCGGGTTCAATTCCCGCGGCAAATCCGCCGCAGCGAGGACAGCCTTGATCTCGCTGCCAAAAACAAACCTTTCTCCGTCCGCAAAATAGTAGAAGGGGCGCAGCCCAAACTGATCGCGGGCGCAAAACAGCCGCCGAGCACGCTCATCCCAAAGGGCAAAGGCGAAATCTCCCACGAGGTGGTCGAGGCAGGCCTCGCCCCATTTGAGATAGGCTCTGGCGATAAGTTCGACATCGCCTGGCGCGCGGCCGCCCAGCCCGCAGGCATCCAGCTTGGCCATCAGATCCTCGCGATTGTCGATGCGGGCATCGGCGGTGATCACCACGCGCGCGTCGGGCAAGGCCAGCGGCCCCTCTTCGCCGACCGCTTCCGGGGTCGTCCACAGCGCCAGATGCCCGAGGGCGAGCGCGCCATCCATCCAACGCCCCGTGCGATCCGGCCCCCAATGGGCCAGCAAACCGACCATCCGATCGATCTCTGCGGCCTCCACCTTTCGGTCGTCCCGGTAATAAATCCCGCAAATCGAACTCATATCACAGAGGCGCAGCTCAAGCGGGGAACCACTCCCGGGCTCGCAACCAGCCATGGATGAAAATCAGCCCCGGGTAGGTCGCGACGAAAGACCACCAGAAGGCATGCGGACCCATCGTGAGCGATACCGCTGTGTGGAAAATCACGCCGCCGGCGAGAAAGGCCCAGAAGACGGGCGCCGGCAAAAAGAGTGAAAGCGGAAACAAAAGTTGCAGCAGGATTACGCACCACGTTGCGACCCGGACTGCGCGAGGATGACGACCGGCGAGGTCGCCCAATCCCGGAAAGAGCTGCGCGGCGCGATTCTGGCATATCCAAGTGAGATAATCTCCGGCGCGCCAGCGAGGCGAAGCAAGTTTGGTCTTCCCGCTCATGAAGTAGGCCAGCAGGACATGATAGCTCAGGAAGGCGAATGCGACGGCCACCAGGCTATCGGACGCCCCGGGGTAAGCCGCCAACGCACATGCCACCAGCACGTAAAGGTACATGGCGTTGGCATTCTCGCGCGTCAGGGCGAAGCGATAATTGTAGTAGAGCTGGAGAAGGACCAGCGCCGGCAAGAGCAGCCACGCAGCGGGATGCGCCTGTAGAGAGACTGCAGCGAGCAGGGCTGCGCCGGTCCTCACGCATAGCACGACGAGGCAGGCTGGATAACGGAGCAATGTCCGCCCGAGCTCTTGTACCGGGCCCGCCTCGCCACCACGAGACGGCCTCCAGCCGAGCAGGTGACCATCGCGCAGATGCGCACGATTGCCGACGAGTTCGAGCGATTGCAGCGCGATGCCGACGCAGCTGATGGCGATGGTCGCACCCAGCATGGCCTGACCATCAATCATGGGGTGACACGATATGAGTGAGGACTACCTTTTCCGCGGACGCGCCGGTCGGCGGCGACGCTCCCACCGCCCGCTCCGTGATCCGTATCTCACGCCGTCGCTCCGGCGAGAGCGGGGTGAGCACCTCCAGATATTTCTCCACGATCGCCAGCTTGGCGCCTAGCGCTCCACGTGGAGCGGGCGCTTGCTCCAGATCCCGCTTAATATCGATCGCGAGATCCTGGAGTCGGCGGCGGACGCGACGTTCAGGGAGCCAGAAAAACGCCCGCCAGCGGCTCGAATAGCCCGGAAATGCCGGCCGCCACGCGGCCGAGACAAGCGCAGCCTCGCCGTCGCGGTACTCTATCTCCAAAGTGGTCGGCGGCGAGTCGAGATCTGCGCCAAACATGGACCAATTTGCCCAGAAATGAAATCGATTGAGCCGACGAAGCACCTGGCGCGTCCCGGGCAGCCTGAGCGCATACCACGCACTCGCCGCCATCCACAGGGCGAGGCCGGAACTCAACAGTATTTCAGACAAGCTCATGCGACAAATTCGCTCCACGCATGGCAGGCCTCCATGCAAACGCAATCCGCCTCCCGCTCCACCCCGCCTTGCCTTGGCAAACAGTCTCGTGCGAAGTGAAGGCCAAGCTTCGCACGCATGACCGCCGACACCACCCTGAAACTAACTGCGCAGGAAGCGACCAACGCCGATTTTTGGCGCGAGTTGTGCCCCGGGCTGTCGATCGGCGCGGATACCGTAGCGCCGCCCGCGCAGCTCGCCGATATCGAGCGCCAGGCGGAGTGGCTTCGTCATGAAGGCTACATCAACGAACCCGGCGTGCTGCCCCTCGAATTTGTGCGCGCGTTACACGCGGGCATTGAGCGGCTCGCAGCCCGGGGAATTCCACCGGCCTTCATCTACCTCTACGATGAGCCCTGGCTCGCATTTCGAGCCCTGACGCCCTTCCTGGCGCGGGTGCTGGGGCCGGATTTCCGGCTGATGGCCGGCGTGTGGGCGTGGCTCGTGCAGCCCTCCGAAGACGATGCAGGCTGGAAGCCGCATCGGGACGGGTTTAGCGCGTCAGCCCCGCAAGGGAAGCTGCCCGACGCCGTGACTATCTGGCTGCCCTTGACGGATGCCACCTGCCTGAACGGCTGCATCTACATCGTACCCTCCCACTGGGACGATGCTGCTGCGCAACCAGTCGAAGGCGACGTGACGCTCACCGGTCGCGCGCTGCAGAACATCCGAGCGCTGCCCGCGCCGGCGGGCAGTATGCTCGGCTGGAATCACAACGTCCTCCACTGGGGGGCTCGCGCGAGTTCGCGCGCCGCCGGCCCGCGTTGCAGTCTCGCCTTGATGTTTCGCCGCATCGAGGAAGGCCCGGAAGATCCATCGTGGATCCGGCTGCACACAGCGCCGTCGTTTCATCGTCGCCTGGGCCTGATCGGCCACTATGTGCGCCTCTATCCGCAACGCTTCGGGCTCGACCGACTGAAGCAGCCCCAATTGCAGGCGCTGGCCGCAGCGTTGGAGTGGAAATACTGGCAGCCGATGGCGCCAAAAAGCTCGGGCGATCATGCGCATTGAAGCTGCGCATGAAGTGACGAATCATCCCGCGTCCTAACCCGACTGTCGTGGGAGCGGGTCGAAATCGAACCGGAAAACGAACGAACAGCCGACAAAGCCTCAGGAGCCTTCCCCTGCACGTCTGGCAGTCCGAGCCAAGGCATCACGCCAGATCTCGTCCAACGCCGTTTCAAGGTTTCGCGTAAAGCCCCGTCCATCCATCAACGGGGACTGCTCCATATGCGCACGTAGGGAGAGCCGCAGCCGGCCGAGCGCGGCGTTGTCCTCCGCCAGTCGCACCGCTTTTGCCACAAAGTCCTCTGCCGATACTGCGACACACGAAGCCGCAAGGCCGACGCTCGAGAGCAAACTCACGCCCACGCGGGAGACATGGCTGTCGCCTGCGAGGGTGACCACGGGCACGCCCATATACAGGGCGTCGAGCGTGGTGGCGGTGCCGTGATAGGGGAAGGAATCGAGGGCGATATCGATCTCGCCATAAGCAGAAAGATGACGCGCCCAATCCGGCTCCCACGCGCGGAGCGTGATGCGCGCCTCCTCGATCCCCAAGCCAGCGAAGCGCCGGCGCGTGCTGGCGCGCACGGCAGCGTCGGCAAACGGCAACCCTCGCAACAGGAGTTGGCTGCGCGGGATCCGACGCAGCACCTCACTCCAGAGCTCGAGGATGGACGAGGCTTTGTGGAAATTCCCGAAGTTGCCGAAGGTAATGACGCCGGTGCGCGCGCACGGCGGCGCACTCACTGCCGGGGTTTGCTGCGCCGGGACAAAGCTCCAACCACAAACAGGGATGCGAACCAATCGCTCCATGCAATGAGCGTCCGTCGAGCCAGGCGGGTCGGCCAAGGCATCGGTGAGCCGGTATCCGATCGTAGCCACGCCCGTCGTCGCGGGATAGCCGAGGTAAGTGGCCTGCACGGGTGCAGGCTGCCGCGCAAACATCGCCAATCGCCCCCCGCGCGTGTGCCCCGCCAGGTCGATAAGGAGGTGGATGCGATCGCTTCGGATACGCGCGCTCAAGGCCTCATCCGTCATACCCGCCGCCTCCACCCAGTGCTCGGGCAACCGAGACAGGGCTTGAGCACGCGCAGAGACGCTCTCGCCGCATGAGTAACAGAATACCTCATAGCGGGTGCGGTCGTGGTGGCGAAGAAAGCTCTCGCTGAGCTGGCCGACGGGATGCTCGCCCCAATCCGGGGAAACATAGCCGAGGCGGAGGCGCTCCCCAGCCAGCAGCGGGAGCGCAAGGGGCGGCGATGCGGGATAGTGCGGCGCAGCAAACCGCGCGGCCCACCGCTCGTGCTCCTGCCGCACCTCAATGGGGGATACGCCAGGATCTAGGAGCGACTGATAAAGCATCCGCTGCACGGTGCGGCTATCATCGGGCGCCAGCGCCATCGCGGTGCGCAGATGCACGCGCGCCTCGGCGATCCGCCCCCCATTGCGGTGCATTTTGGCCAGCACCGACCAGTATTCGTGGTTTTTCGGCGAGCGCTCGAGGCAGACGCGAATGTGCTCGATGCCCTCCTCCACCCTGCCTCGCCGCAGGCACGTCACGGCGAGGCCATATCTGGCCTGCTCCGACGACGGCTCTAGCGCGACTGCCCGCCGAAAAGCCACTTCGGCAGCGACCTGCTCTCCGTTCGCCCGGCATATCCACCCCAACTCGCAAAGCAGCCCCACGTCGTCCGGCTTGGCTGCGAGCGCATGCAGACAAGCAGCCTTCTCCCTCGCGTGTGCCGCTATGGAGGAGGGACTAGCCATGGAGGAGCCTAGCATGCACAAACCACAGGGCTGGATACGTGGCGAAGAAAGACCAGAAAAAGTCGTGCAGCCCCATGGTAAAAGCGATGCCAGCGTGGAAGAGCAGACCGCCAGCCAGAAAAGCCACCAGTACCGGCGTGGGAAAGAACGGGCTCAGCAGAAACAACAGCTGCAGAAGGATGACCGCCCATGCGGACCATGCGGCGACCATCGGCCAGCGTGCGAAAAACGATCCCAGCGGAGCAAACCGGAACCCCCCGTGACACGTTATCTGCACGAGACGGGCGCCGCTGCGCCATGCCGGGGAAAGCAGCTTGTTTTTACCCGTGGCAAAGTAAGCCACCGCCACGTGCCCGGCCATGAAGCACAACGCCGCCGCATGAAGCAAAGCGCTCGCTCCGGGGAGCGCGGCCACCGCCAGCGCCGCCAGGACGATGAGGTACATCGAGTCCGCATTGCTCACGATCACGAAAAAGCGCCGGTTGTAATACAGCTGCGACAGGAAGAGAAACCCTAGCGCGCCCCACATCGGTGCACCGCCGAATGGCAGGCAAAGGCCACCGACCGCCGCCGTACTCCGCATCACGAGAATCGCGCCCGTGGCCGGCCCCCGATGCAGCCACCGAACGAGCTGCGCCGTCGCGCTCGACGCCACCCCTCCCGTCCTCCACCGGAGAAGCCCCCGGGCACCGAGTTCGCGCCAGTTCCACAACACCTCCAATGACTGAATCAGCACGCCCAGGCAGCAAATTTGCGCGGAGAGCGTGAGCAGCGCGACAGGCTCAGCGTAGGGGGGCGTCATGCGATTCGCCGGAGAACGCCACGGTACGCTCGCTCACGGCCACGAGGCCTCCGCTCGGAGTGGAGGGCGCAACAGGAGAAGAGGCGCCCAGCTCACAGCCAGGAGGCTCGCCCAGCGCGGTGGAAAAACGCCGCACCACCAGCCGGATCTCCCGCACCTGCCCAAGCTCCGGAGGCGACACTTTGGCCAGGTAGTCGCTCACCACCGCCTCGGCGCCGCGCTTCACGGAGATCGCCTCCGGGCTCTCCTCAGAGCTGCCGATGGCCCTGGCGAAGTAGCGCAGACCATCCGCGAGCCGGCGCTGCGGCTGCCAGAGAAACCCATACCACACCCAACGGGCATGACCTTCCGCCACTGCCTTCCAGGCAGGGCTGCCCCCCCCCTCGGAATCACGAATCTCGAAACGATAGGTGGCGGTCGACGTGGACCCTCGGGCATTGGCGCTGAAAACCTCCCACTGGACCACGGCTCGAAAGCGTGCCGCCCAGACCAGCCCCGGCACTGGGAGGCGGACTCCCAACGCGTAGGCCGCGCCCACGCCCAGCCAAAGGCCCAACCCGGCCAGCAAAAAATATTCGACCACCGCCATGGACCGGGTCTCGCGTGAATTCCAAGGCAAGTCGAAACAAAAGCCGGAAGGGGACCAGTTGCATTTGCATCGGCGAGCCCTTCAGCTTGGGCAGATGTCATCGGCAGAAACCTCACCTCGCCTCCACAGTCTGGATCGAAGCAAAGCCGATCGACTCCGCGAGGTGGCGAAGAATCCGCGCAGCGTGGAGGCGTTGTGCCAGCTCGCGCAGGTGTGCCAGGAGCGCGACGAGCGCCACGCAGCCGAGTCGCTGTACCGCCGCGCTTTCGATATCGATCCCCACTCCCTGCAAGTCCGCTACGGCCTGGCGTCGACCTGCTCTGCCAATGGTCGAGTGGACGAAGCCGAGGAGCATATCCAAGCGTGCATCGCCGGGCGTCCGGAAGTGCCCGCGTTTTGGGGCCTCTTGGCATCCCTCAAACGCGAGGAAGGCCTCTTCGTAGAGGCGGAGCAACACCTGCGCAAGGCGCTGAGCCTAGCACCCCAGAACTATCGGACGGCCCAGCGACTCCTGTTTCAAACCATCCTACATCCGGAGCTGTCTCCCGAGACCGTCCGGCAGGAGCACGAGCGATGGGCCGCCACGTATGCGGCGCTCCACTATCCCGCCACTCCGCCACGCCTCCACCTGCAACCAGGCAAGGGAAGATTGCGCGTGGGCTACCTTTCCCCCGACTGGTCGAGGCACTCCGTGGGACAATTCAGCGAATGCTTCCTCCGCCACCACGATCGCACCCAGATCGAGGTCTTCTGCTACTACTGCAGCCGACGCCGCGATTCGCGCACGGCGGTGCTCGCCGCGCTTCCGGAGCATTGGGTGGAAGTGGGCGACCTCGACGACGCGCAACTGTGCGAACGCATCCGCAAGGACGACATCCACGTGCTGGTCGATCTAGCGGGCCACACCCCGGAGGGGAGGCCGCTCGCGCTCGCACGTCAGCCTGCGCCGGTGCAAATGACGGCGCTCGGCTATCTCACGACCACCGGGATCGCGACGATCGGCTACCGCCTCACGGACGCCTTCACCGACCCTCCGGGCATGACGGAGTCTCACGCCACGGAGCGCCTGATCCGCCTCCCCGAGACGGTGTGGTGCTTCGCACCGCTGGAGAACACCCCCGCCGTGGCTGGATTGCCGTGCCTGACGACGGGCCGCATCACTTTTGGCAGCTTCAATCGATTCTTCAAAATTTCCTCCAGCACCGTGGAGCTGTGGGCTCAGATCGTGTGCGCCGTCCCCGGCAGTCGTTTGCTGCTCAAATCCGCCTGTTTCCGCTCGCCCGGCCTCTGCGCCCGCACGATGGGCCGCTTTGCCGCCGCAGGCATACCGCCCGACCAGATCGAGCTGCGAGGCTGGGATGAAGACCAAGCCGACCACCTAAGCGGGTACTCCGATATCGATATCGCCCTCGACACATTCCCCTATCAGGGCTCCACCACGATCTGCGAGGCGCTCTACATGGGCGTGCCGGTGCTCTCACAAGTCGGCACTACCCATGCTTCGCGCACGGGCTTCAGCCTCCTAAGCAATCTCGGCCTGGCCGAGGCCTGCTCGGCGCCGACGATAGAGGGACTGGCGGCAAAGGCCCTCCGCCTGGCTTCCGATCGTCGCGCACTGGCAACGCTCCGCGCCGAACTCCGGCCCCGGATGGAAACCTCGCCACTGATGGACGCCCCTCGCTACACGCGCCACCTCGAAGCGGCGCTCCAGCAGCTAGCGCGGGACCACTCCACCTGAATACCCGCCCGCACCACCTGCACACGCCACCCGGCCGCCCTGTGCCTACGGCTTGGCTGAAAGGCACTCTGCGATCCGGCCAAGATCGTCCTCCGTCAATTCGGGGTAGTTGCCACAATAGAACGAGCAGGCGTGAATCCGGTCGGCTCCTGGCAAGTCATAGGACCGCTCCGAGTACTTTTGGAAGAATGGCTGATTCTGCATGTTGCCGGCGATCATCGGGCGCACTTCGATCCCGCGGCGCGAAAATCGTGCGACATACTTTTCCTTCACGTCCGCAGAGACGCACATGATGGGCATGCCAAAGCAGGAAAGCCGGCTGATATGGCTGCGATCAAAGGGGATCAATTCAGGGTTGCCCCGTACCGTTGGCTCGAGCGTCGCGTAATTTGCCGCCCGGCAGGCGATGTTCCTATCCAGATACTGCAGCTGCTCCAGGCCCAGAAACCCGGTGATTTCGGTCGGGCGCATATTATACGCTAGATCGTAGAAAGCATATTTTGCCTCGAAGTCGGATCGGATGGCGAATCGATCGCGCCACTTCTGCTGCTGGGCAGGAGGTAAGTTTCGATCCCAGCCATTGGCGCGGACCATCACCAGCATTTCGGCGAGATCCCCATCGTTGGTGCACACCATCCCGCCCTCGATGGTCGAGAGATGATGCGCGACAAAGAAGGAGAACGAAGCAGCCCGGCCAAAGCTGCCTGTCTTCACCCCGCTCAATTCGGTGCCAAGCGCTTCGCAGTTATCCTCGATCAGGAGAATGCCGCGGCGCTCACACAGCCGACGAATCTCGAACAGATCGCCCGCGAATCCAAGTGCGTTGGTGATAAAGAAGGCCTGCAATGTTTCCTCCTCCAGCCGCTCGGCGAGATTGGCCGCCATCGTGTTCAATGTCGCCGGCTCACAATCAACCGGGACGGGAATCATCCCCAGTTGTAGAATGGGCATGGTATTCGTCGCCCAAGTCACCGCTGAAAAGCCGACCCGATCGCCTCGCTTGAGCTGGCCGAGATTCTGCAGCGCCTGAAGGAGGGCGAGATTCGCGCTCGCACCACTATTGAAGAGGACGGCATGATCGGCCTGCTGGAATCGGCCGAACTGCACTTCGAACTCCGCGCACTTCTCCGCCATCGTCAGTCGCTGAGCCCCGAGGACGAAATTGGCCAACGCCTTTTTCGTTTGGTCTTCCTCCATGAAGGTGCTCTTCATCAATGGAATCGTATGTCGCACGGGATTGGGCAAAAAGGTGGGTGCTCTGCATTTCCAAAAGGATCCGCGGGAGCCGTTTCCGATCATTCTTCATGGGGTGGTTCCGCACCCTGCCAACGATAATTCGCGTGATCGCTGCTTCTCAGTATCGGTTCCACGGGCTGGCGGTGGACTCCCAAATTCCCCTGCCAAGCCTGCTGCCTTGCATCCCACCTACCAACGCCGACGTGGCCATCCGAATCGGGGACACCCCGCGAGCCCTATCAAATCCCCGGACGCAGGGAGCGTGCTTTGCCGCCCGTCCGGGTGAGTTCCTGATCTGGAAAGAGGGAGTGGCGCGTTTTTTTGTTTCGGAAGGGCGCGAAATCGTGGTCGAGCCGGCCGAGGGAGCACCGGTGTCGGAGATTCAGCGGCTCCTGCTGTCGTCTCCCACCAGCGCACTGCTCTTGCAACGTGGAGGACTCCCGCTCCAAGCAAGCAGCGTGGCGCACCGCGCCGGCGCAGTCCTTTTTGTAGCCGGCCCCTGCGTAGGCAAATCAACGCTGGCGATGGCGTGCTGCACCCGCGGCCTCAAGCTCCTCGCAGACGACCTTACGGTCGTCCTCCCCGACTCCAGCGGAGGGTGTCGTGTGCCCCCGGCCTACCCTGCCATCAAGCTATGGCCGCCCTCACTTCGGCGCATGGGGATGGATCCCGACGCCTTTCCTCGGCTACGCCCTGAACTGGACAAGCGAGTCGTGCCCTGCGTAGAGCGCTTCGAGACTCAGGCGCGGCCCGTCGCGGCAATCTGCTTTCTGCGCCGGGAGGAAGTGAACGACCCAACAAGCCTGCTGGCACCCGTGTCTCCCACCCAGGGCGTGGCGATGCTAATGAATCACGTCTACCGATTGCCCTTTGCCGTGGGGCTGGGCGTGCAGGCGAGCCTCTTCCACCAAGCCGCAGCACTGGCGAGGTCGGTACGCCTCCTGCACGCGACCCAGCCGCTCAAGGGCTTTCGTCTGGCGGAACTGGCTGAACAGATCATGGGAGACGTGGCGCGATGAACTCGATCGTGTGGCTGGCGAGCTACCCTCGCTCCGGAAATACCTGGCTGCGCCTCGTCCTAGCCAACCTGCTCTCATTTTCCGAAGAACCGATCGATTTCCCCCAATTGGATAGCGAGGGACTGGCATCGCGAGATCTCTTCGACCGATCGGTGGGCTGGGAAACCTCGGAATCGACGCCCGAAGAAATCGCCGGGTGGCGGCTGCCAGTGCAAACTATCATCGGATCGAGTGCCGGGCCCGTCTTCCTAAAGACCCACGACGTCTTCCGCCATCCAGTCTCGCAAGCTCCCCTATTCTCAGGGACGGCGACTCGCTGCGCGATCTACATCGTGCGCAATCCGCTCGATGTCGCGGTCTCTTACAAGGCCCGCTTCGCGATCGATGGCCAGGAGATGATCCGCATCCTCAACGACCCTGAAGCGGCGCTCACAGCCACGGGAGACGACATACCGCTCCCGGAATTATTGAGCGACTGGAGCACGCATGTAACGAGCTGGGTCGAGCAGTCCTCGCTGCGCGTCCTACCGATCCGGTATGAGGACATGATCGCCAGACCGGAGGAGACTTTTGCGGCGGCCTTTCAATTTGCCGGCCTGACCGTCGATGCTGTCCGACTCCGGCGTGCCCTGGAGCACTCGGCTTTCGACGTGCTCCAGCGGAAAGAACGTGAACGTAGGCCGTCGCAAACGCTGTCGCCGCGGCGCTTTTTCCGAGAAGGACGGGTCGGGGCAGGCGCTCGCAATCTGAATGCTGACGAGGTAGCGGCCATTGCCCAGCGGCACGCCACGGTAATGCGCCGCTTCGGATATGCCTCGGACATCCCTCTCGCGTGAGAGCTCCACGATCCCCACGGATCACTTCATCGCGCCAAGCGCGACCAAGAAACCAAGCCACCAGCATTTGGTATTTGCCTTTGCCGGCAGTCTGCCCCAAAAGCCCTTAGCACAACAAGAGATCCATGGACACACCAACATCAGAGCAACCCGCCGACAATCGCGAGCCTTGGGACCGTCCCCAACTCGTCGCTCTGGATCTTAGCACTGCGCGCGGAAATTTCTGCACGTACACAGACGAAGACGACTTCAAGATGAACGGCGGCTGCACGTCTTGATGACTGTGCCAGAAGGGGTGATCCCAAGCGGATGCCCCTGTTTGTGATCGTGGGGCCAAGTGTCGTGCGCGTGAGTTGAGCACCGCGCTCTCAGGGCGACCGAATAAATTGACTCCGTTAGCGGCGATGCCCCACGGAGCACCCATACACGACTGACGCAGAAGCGTCGGATCGATTTTTCGGATTTGTCGGCCTCGCACGGAGAGAGTTACGCGCGCTTGGCGAGGAAACCCGCCACGTCCGCCCCGTCGCCCGATGCAGGCTTCGTAGGGGACCCACAGCCCTCCGCGCTGGGCAAAAAACGCACCCGAAGAAGCGCCAACCGACGGCGGCTCGCCAACGTCAACCCTCGTAGCCTCGGCCATCGTGGGCTCACTTACAGAGGGGCCGAGTCACGAATCCAGGGAGGATGCTTCAGTATCCGAAAATAAAAAGGGGCCCGGATAGTTTCCGGACCCCTGTTACAGTTTTGAAACCGAAGCTGAATTAGCTACGGCCAAAGAGGCGCTTCCAGCTGATGCGGTACTCGAGAGCGGCGACGCCGAGCAGTCCGAGGACGCTGGCAAAGCCGATCAGGGATTCCGCGGTGAAGGAGGCGAAAGAAAGCACGAGAGCGGCAACAGCAAGGAGGCTGACGGGGACCGCGATGAGGATGGACTTATTCATATGTTTGTTGGTTGCCGTCGGATCAGATGATCCAACGCCAATGAGTATATCGGATTCTCCATAATAGTTGAAATCGTTGTACTCTATCTTATCCATAGTTTAATCCTATGGAATTACACCACCTGAGGTACTTCTTGGCCGTGGCAGAAACGGGCAATTTCACCCGAGCCGCGGAACGCTCAAATGTATCTCAACCATCTCTAAGCCAACAGATTATTAATCTTGAGACCGAGGTTGGCCACAAGCTCTTCCACCGGCTCGGCCGGAAGGCTGTGCTCACCGAGGCGGGCGTCACTTTTCGGGAACGCGCCCGCCGAATCCTCTTTGAGGTCGAGAACGCGGCCAAGGAACTCAGCGATCACCCGAGCCTCGAGCGGCGCATCACCGTAGGAGCGGTGCAAACAGTTATGCCTTACTTGGTTGCGCCCCTCATTGCACAGCTTCGGGAGACGCACCCCAACCTCTTGATCAACGCCCGAGAAGACTTTCGCGCCAATCTTTTGCGCAGCGTGGTGGAAGGCGATCTCGACCTCGCAGTCGTACCGTTGCCGGTGGCAGACCATCGGGTCTCCACCGAGGTCCTGCTTGCCGAGCCGCTTCTTCTCGTGGTGGGAAAAAACCACCCGTTTGCCAGTCGCAGCCAGATCACGATCAATGACTTATCCGAGGAGACTTTTATATCCCTCGGCGACTCGTCCGCGCTGGCGGCCCAGATTCAAACCTTTTTCGGCGACAACAAGTTTCAACCTCGCATCGGAATCCGCTGCGCTCAGGTGCCCACACTCAAGCTTTTCGCCTCGATGGGCCTCGGCATCTCGCTGCTACCGCAGCTCGCCCGCACCGCTGACGATCGGGATACCCTCACTTATTTGCGGCTGGCAGGCAGTGAGCCTACTCGCCAGCTCGTCGTCATCCGGCATCTGCAGCGCTATCAAAGCCGTGGAGCGGAGCAATTTCTGAAGCAATTGAGAGAGCATGTCGCTTTTCGAGACGCGCCACCTCCTATGGGTGATGCTCCTGAGACGCGCTAGGTTGCGCTTTTGGCAAAAAAGCCAACGCTCCTCCCCCGTATCGTCATGTCGTCGACCGTAGAACACCACGCGCTCACTCCGGGCCGGGAGCGAGCCACGCTCCTGACGCTCTGCGCCGTCCAGTTCACGCACATCCTCGACTACATGATCATGATGCCGCTGGGCGCGCAGCTCATGGAGGTCTTCAAGATCACGCCTGCGCAATTCACGCATCTCGTGGCCGCTTATGGGATCGCGGCGGGAGTGAGCGGGCTGGCCGGCGGCTTTGTGCTGGATCGCTTCGACCGGAAGCGCGCCCTGCTGACGCTCTACGTGGGCTTTGCCCTCGCTACGCTGGCGTGCGCGCTCGCGCCAAATCATCTCGCGCTCCTGATATCGCGCGTTTTTGCCGGCGCCTTCGGGGGGCTGGCGGGTTCGATGGTGAACGCGATGGTGGGCGACATCATCCCCCCAATGCGCCGCGGGCGCGCCATGACTTACGTGACGGTAGCCTTTCCCCTCGCCTCGGTGCTCGGTGTGCCGCTCGGCATCTACCTGGCCGTCAATCATGGCTGGCACGCGCCCTTCTTTCTGCTCGTGGTTTGCGCTGCCGTGATCCTGCCGATCGCGATGCTGTCGCTGCCTCACCTCAAGACGGCGGTACACGGCCACAATCCGCTCCGGCAGATGGGCGAGATCGTCTCACGGGGCATCCATCTCCGTGCCTTTTCAGTCAGCGCGATGCTCGTGGTAGCGGGCGGGCTGATGATCCCGTTTATCGCCCCGTCGTTCATCATCAATGCCGGGATCGACGAGAAAAAGCTGATGACGGTCTACATGATCGGCGGCGTCGCGACGGCGCTGAGCACACCGCTCGTCGGCTGGTTGAGCGATCACTCCGATCGCCTCAAGCTGCTCACGGTGATGTCGGTCGCCGCGAGTGTGGTGGCCGTGGTGATCACGCACATGGGCCCCTCGAGCTTCGCCTATGCGGCGATGATGATGGCGCTTTTCATGGTGACGATGTCGGGCCGATTCTCACCTGCGATGACGATGGTCACCAATGCCGTGGAGGCTCGCTACCGCGGTGGCTTCATGAGTGTCAGCACGGCCTTGCAACAAGGAGCCAGCGCGGGCGCGACTGTGCTGGCGGGCGTCTTCGTCACCAAAGCTCCCGATGGCCATCTCATCGGCATGCCGACGCTGGGCTACGCGGCGGTGGGCTTTTTCATGCTCACGGTCTTCCTGGCAGCCCAGCTCAGGGCTGCGGCGCCCCATGTGGCCATCCCGGCGCCGAAGCCCCAGGCAGCGCCCTCCGAGGCGCCCGCTTAAAGTCTTCGATTTCTCCGTGTCGACCGTGCCCGCCACCCTGCCCGATCCCGTTTCCCTGCCTCGTCCTGCGCGGCCTGAATTGCTCGCGCCTGCCGGCGACTGGGAGTGTGTCCGCGCAGCGGTGGAGAATGGCGCGGACGCCGTCTACTTCGGGCTCGAGCGCTTCAATGCGCGGATGCGAGCGAAGAATTTCACCCAAGCCGACTTGCCCGCGCTGATGGAGTTTCTGCATCGGCGCGGCGTGCGGGGGTACGTGACCTTCAACACGCTCGTATTTTCAGACGAGCTGGCCGCAGCCGAGGACTATCTCCGCAGCATCATCGCAGCAGGCGTGGATGCAGCAATCGTACAGGATGTCGGAATATGCCGGATGATCCGCGCAATCTCGCCGGACTTTCCGATCCATGGGTCCACGCAGATGACGGTGACGAGCGCAGCGGGAGTGGAGTTTGCCCGTGAGCTCGGGGCGCAGCTCGTGGTGCTGGCCCGCGAAAACTCCATCGCGGAGATCGAGAAGATACAAGCCGCACAGAGGGCCGCGCCGGTTGCGCTGCCGCTGGAGGTGTTTGTCCATGGAGCCTTGTGCGTCGCGTACTCAGGCCAATGCCTGACCAGCGAATCGCTCGGCGGTCGCTCGGCCAATCGAGGCGAATGCGCCCAAGCCTGCCGCCTGCCTTACGACCTCATCTCCGACGGCCAGCAGATCGATCTGGGCGACCGCCGATACCTTCTCAGCCCGCAGGATCTCGCGGGGATAGATGTGCTGCCCGACCTCGTGCGCGCCGGCGTGGCCTCACTCAAGATCGAGGGCCGGCTCAAGGCCCCCGAGTACGTGGCCAGTATCACGCGCGTATACCGCCAGGCGCTAGACCGCGTCTGCGGCCCCTTGACGGCGCCGCAGCCGACGCCGAGCGCGGATTTTTCGCCCGATGCCGCCTCGCGGTATGAACTGCAAATGGCCTTTTCGCGCGGGCTGTACACAGGCTGGTTTCGCGGCATCGACAATCAACACCTGGCGCATGCGCGGTTTGGCACCAAGCGCGGCGTATATCTGGGCGAGATCGCACGGGTCTCGGGAGAATCGATCTCCCTCAAGCTCGAGGCTCCCATCAAGCCAGGAGACGGCGTGGTCTTCGACGCCGGCAAGCCGGCCGAAAAAGAAGAGGGCGGCCGAGTCTATCAAGTAGAGCCGCTCGGCCCCGGCGGGGAAGTGACACTGCGCTTCGGCCACCGCGACATCGACTGGCGACGAGTGCGCGCGGGCCAGCTGGTTTGGAAAACCAACGATCCCGCGCTCGATCGCGAGCTCCGCACGACCTTCGAGGGCGAGCAGATCCGCTTCACACGCCCGCTCTCCATCGAGGTGCACGGCCATCTCGGCGCACCGCTCACGATGATCGCCAACGATGGCGAAGGCCATGTCGCCAAAGTCGAATCGACCCTACCACTGGCCGCGGCCGAGAAGCAGCCGCTCACGCCCGAGAAACTCCGGGAGCAGCTCGGCCGCCTCGGAGGCACGCCTTTCAAGCTCGGGACGCTCACCTCTCATCTTCAAGGCTCGCTGATCGTGCCGCTGAGCGAACTCAATCGCCTGCGCCGCGACATCGTTGCCACGCTCGAGAAGCTCCGCGCGGCACCGCGGCGCTGGACGATGAATGCAGAGCTAAAGAAGCCTGATTTCACCTCGCACCAGCCGACGCCCGCCACGCCGGAACTCGTCGCCGTGATCCGCCTGCTCGAGCAGCTCGATGCCGCCTGGGCCTCCGGGGCGAGGACGATCTACTGCGAGTTTGAGAATCCCAAGCACTACCGAGACGCCGTGGCGCGCTTTCGTGAACTCCAGGCGCACGACGCCGCTTCGGCAGCGGGAGCGAGCATCTGGGTCGCTGCCCCCCGTATCTTCAAACCTGGCGAGGAGTGGATCCTTAAACAGGTCCGCTCCTGCGAAGCCGACGGGTATCTGGTGCGAAACTACGAGCACCTCGCCTTCTTCGCCAACGACCGGAAACGCGGGGACTTTTCGCTCAATGTCGCCAACCCCTGGACCGCCGAGTACTACTTACGGCGCTACGGCCTCGAGCGGGTGACTGCGAGCTACGACCTGAACATCGGCCAGCTCGAGGCGCTGCTCACCTCTGCCCCGCCCGCGTGGTTCGACATCACGATCCACCAACACATGCCCATGTTTCACATGGAGCACTGCGTATTCTGCGCATTTCTCTCTTCGGGCAAAGACTATCGCGATTGCGGCCGACCATGCGACAAGCACCGGGTGGCGCTGCGCGATCGCGTGGGTGCCGAGCTACCCCTGCGCGCCGATGCCGGTTGTCGGAATACCGTCTTCAACAATCGCGCGCAAACTGGTGCTGAGTACGTAGACCGACTTCTAGTCCTCGGCGCCCGTCAATTCCGCGTCGAGTTCATCAACGAGTCTTCCGACGAGGTGCGGCGCACGCTGGAGCGGTATGCACAGCTCTTCCGCGGCGAAATCACGGGGGCGGAACTTTGGCGGGAGCTCAAGCTCATCAACCAACTTGGTGTGACGCGCGGCCAGATGTCGGCTACCCCCCAGGTGATTCAACGGAAAGCCTGATCGGCGGCCGGGGACAGCGCGAAGCCTCCCAGACCCCAGAGACAAGACGGATCACTTTCCGCCCGAAGCGGCCATGGACTCATAACCATGCCCATCGCGGCGGCGGTGGCGGACGGCACTGAACCCCTTCCACACATCGAGCGCTACCGGCAAAAAACTAAGAAGCACCCCGAGCTTGCCGCGCCGGAAATGGGAGCGCTGCATCCGGCGCGTGGCAAAGACTCCGACCACCGGGCCTACGAGCTTGATCCACGGTGCGGCTCGCTCCCAACCCTGATGCAAGCGATCGACGAGGGCCAGAGGCCGGGCAAGTTGCGCGCCAGCGATCTGGCACTCGATGCGGCGCAGTGCGATGCGGGCCTCGAGGATCTGCTTTCGCTGGATCAACTCGTCTAATTTTCCTCGTGCAGACATTGCTTGTCCTCTTTTAGGGCGCGCAGCGTTGCGTCGAAAGGACGGGGCTGGCGTTTGAGAAAATTCCGAAAGCCCACGGCGGCGACGATCATCCCGATCACGTAGGCGGAGGTAATGCTCACAATGGCGGCGACTCTCGCAGTGTCCCAAAAAAACAGGACGAGCGCCACGCTGCCAAACACCAGCGCGAGGAGCCCCAGGAGAAAAACAGCCGCGGCCCAGACGAGCGTCTGGATAAAGCGCTGCTTCTCCTCTTGCAGCTCGACGGAAAACAGCTCGACCCGGTCGTGCACCGAGCCGAGCAGGCCACCGGCCAAACCGCGCAGGGAGCCCAGCAAGCCGGAAGGGCTGGGTGACTGCTGCGTGTCCATTTGCCTGAGCGCGATCAGTATCGGTTGGAGCTGCTCCGGCCCACCAAGACGCCGAGGAGGACGCCCACGCCCAGAGCGATGCCGAGAGATTGATAGGGATGCTCGCGGATTTGATTGTCGGTGTACTTCGCGCCAGCGACGACGCCGTTGCGGGCCGCCTTGTAGGCATGAGTGACCTTGTCGCGAGCCGATTCGAGGCGATCCTTGAGGTCAGCCAAGCGGCTTTGGGCGGCATCAGTGACAGGACCGGCGATCATCGCCTCAGCCTCAGCCATGAGGCGATTGATGTGCTCGATGAGTTGCTCGGGGGTCTCGGTGCTGGAATCGTGACGGTTTTTCATAGTAGGGAGGAATGAAGGGAAATAACCGGCGGCCAGGTACGCGGAGATGCGGAGTAGGCCCGGTTGCGACGTTGGACACGGACAAACTCAAGTCGTGCGGCGGCTTGCAGGCGAAAGTGGCGTTTTATGGCACGCCCCCGATGGGGCCCCTGCCCCATTTACTGCCGTCAACGAGGAATAAGAAAGTAAAACTCACTGCCCTCGCCCTCTGTGCTCGTGCAGGCGATGGAACCACCGTGCGCGACGACGATCTCCCGCGCGATGGCTAGCCCGAGTCCCGCGCCAGTGCGTCGATCCTGATTCGGCGCCCGATAGAAGCGATCGAAGACCCGGCCCACGCTCTCCGCGGGAATCCCTGGCCCGCGATCCCGGACCGCGAACCGGATGAAGCCTCCCGCCTCTTCGGAAGCGCTCAGGGTGATCAGCTCGCCCTCGGGCGTGTATTTGGAGGCGTTGGTCAAAAGATTGATGAAGACGTGGCGAAGCCGGGCTTCATCGACATTGCAGGTCACGCCCGTCAGCTCCGGCGCCACGATGACGACGAGCCGCTGGCCAGCAGCGTCGACAAATGGATGCGCCTCGCCCGCGATCCTCCGCAGAAGCACGGATACTCCGATCTCCGTGCGCTCCAGCGAGGAGGCGCCGCTCTCCAAGCGCGTGAGATCGAGCAGGGAATCCAGGATGCGGAGAAGGCGATCGGCATCGTCACGCGCATCCTCCAGCAGCTCGCGCTGCTGCCGGGAGAGGGCGGAGAGATTCTGCTCCAGCAAAAGGTAGAGCGCCATTCGCAAGCTCGTGAGGGGGGTCTTGAGCTCATGGCTGACGGTACCCACGAGGTTGGTCTTGGCATCGTCGAGCAGCCTGAAGCGAGTGACATCCTGAAGGATGATCGCGGCCCCGCTGAACTCCGTGAGGGTATCGCCGATAGCGAGGATGCGCGGGATATAGTGCCGGTCTTCCCGCTCGACCCGGAAAGTGAGCGCTTTGGAGTAGTCCGTAGGCAGGTAGTGCTCACCGGTGCGCAATACTTCTTGCACCAGCTCGGTGAGCGCCTCAGGAAACCCGCTCGCAAACTCCGAGGACCGCGAGAGCTGCTCGGCGGCCGGATTGCGCACCTCGTGGGTGCCATCGCGCCCCAACACGAAAACGGGCTCGGGCGTCGAAGTGAGCGTGGCCTCCATCGTGCGCTGGGCACGGAGAGCCTTGGCAAGCGTGGCATCGCGATAGGCCCGGAGGCGTGCCGCCATCGTATTGAAGGCGCGAGCGAGCTGGCCCAGCTCGTCGCGCGACAACTCGGGCACCTTGCGCTCGAGGTCGCCCTCGCCCAACGCCACGACCTGGGCCGTAAACATTCGAATAGGCTCAAGCAACGCCGTCGCGAGCCGCCACATCAGGAAGAGGGATAGCACAAAGCCGCCGGCGATCGTCAGCAGCATCACCCGCTCGGTCTCGGAGGCCAGCGACTCCACCCGTGAGGACGTGCCCTGGGCCGCAGCGACATCGTGCTGGGTCAGGCGATCGAGAGCTGCGTGGACGGCGTTCATCGCCGCGCTGTTATCGACGATATCCTGGATCGTGCCCGACCCCTGAGCCAGTAGCTGCTGCTCACCACGCTGCACTAGTTTGCGAAACTCCGCTTCGATCTCATTGACGAAGCGGGCTCGCCCGGAGCCCCGCGACATCAGGCTCTGCGCGGTGATATCGCGCATGAAGGCGGCCCGATTATCCTCGAACATCTTGCGCTCCTTGCGATTTAGCGAGGTATTCATCAACGTCACCGCCGTGCGCATCTGCTGATTGGCGACGACCGAGCGGTAGTTGTTGAGCAGATCGCGTGAGAGTGAGCCCGCGAGATCACGCACGCGGTGGATCGCAAAGCCTCCCGTGGCCATCACCAGCAGAAGCAGAGGCAGCAGCCCGAGATAGAGCCGGGTGCGCAGCATAGGCGAGCGGACGAAAAGCGGCCGCGCGAGAAACGGGGTGCCCGTCTTGGCTTTTTTCACGAGGCCACGGCGCTTAGAGCAGCCCGAGCTTCTGCCGCTTGCGGTAGAGCGTGGCGGGGTCGATGCCGAGAGTGCGCGCAGCCTCTTCCAGATTACGCGAAATGGAGAGCACACGGCGGATATGCTCCGCCTCGAGCGCATCGATCGTCACACGCGACCCGACGGCGATACCGGGATCGAGCCTGGCCCCAAACTCCTCGGGCAGGTCGCACATCTCAATATCGGGTCCGGAGGAAAGTATCACCGCCCGCTCGATCACGTTGCGCAGTTCACGAAGATTACCCGGCCAACGATAGCCGGAGAAGGCGGTCATCACCGCGGGCGAAAAGCCTCCGATCTTCTTGCCCAGCCGATCGGCGAAAAAGCGCCGGTAGTTTTCCGCAAAGCGCACAAGGTCGGCGGGCCGATCGCGCAGCCCAGGGAGGGAGACTGTGATCACATTGAGCCGATAGAAAAGATCCTCGCGAAAACGCCCTGCCCTTACCTCCTCTGCAAGATTGCGGTTGGTGGCGGCGACCACCCGTACGTTGGCACGGCGCACCTTCGCTTCGCCTACGCGCTCGTACTCCCGCTCCTGAAGCAGGCGAAGAAGCTTGGGCTGTATCTCCAGCGGCATCTCGCCGATCTCATCCAGAAACAGCGTGCCACCATCAGCGGCCGCGACCTTGCCCATGGTATCGGCAACGGCGCCCGTGAAGGAGCCCTTCACATGCCCGAAGAGATCGCTCTCCAGTAGCTCGCGCGAGAGGCTCGGGCAGCTTACCGTGACAAAAGCCGCGTCGCGCTGCGCACTTCGCTTGTGAATCTCCCGGGCGAGCACGCTCTTGCCAGTGCCGCTGGGGCCGAGGATGAGGATATTTGCGGGCGTCTCAGCCGCCTTGAAAGCGATATCGAAGGCATGCTGGGTCGGCGGCTCGAGGGAATCGAGATCGACCGGGGGTGAGGCGGCGGCCAAATCGCTCTCAAGCGTGCGCACCTTGGACTGAAGGACGCGCGTCTTCTCGATCTTGGCCAAGATACCACGAATTTGATCGGGCGTGAAAGGCTTGGGCACGAAATCGTACGCGCCCTTGCGCATCGCTTCGACGGCCGTGGCGATGTTGGCGTAGGCCGTAAACATGACCACCGCGAGGCCCGGCTGCGCCTTGAGCAGCTTCACAAGGACATCGAGCCCATCATCCGCCCCGAGTTTGAGATCGAGAAAAACGACATCGAACTGCTCCTCTTCCACCGCTTTCAGCGCCCGAACGGCACTCGGCGCCTCGATGGCCTCATGGCCGGCCGTCTCGATGGCGATGCGGGTTGTTTTGCGAATGCCGGCCTCGTCGTCTACAATCAAAATACGCATGGAGAGATGAAGATAGGAGTGTGCCCGTACCCGCTCGCCTGCGTGCCCCCTTTTAAAAGCCAAGGCGGGCCCGCTTGCGCGAGCCCGCCAGGTCCAGCTTCAACTTTAACAGCTCGGTGAGCTAAGCTCACGTGAACTGTCGTGCTGAACTGACCGAGCAGACGCCGCACGGTTCCGGGCTCGTCATGGAAAATCCGCGGAAGTTGCAGAGCCCTCGTTTGCGCACAGACTTAAAAGTTAGCGCAGCGGGGGCCGCAGATTCCAAGGAGGAGGAGAAACAAAGAGCGGAGAGAAAGAGTGTCGTGCGGTTTGCGCGAGACAGGGCTATCGTATCGGGCGACGTACCGAGGTTCCCGTGCATTTCGCAGGCGGCACACGGTTGCCCGGGGCAACCTCAGGATTTAAGAGCGGCCTTCCGCTATCGAAAGGCGTGCTGCTAGCGTCGCGACCGGCGGTACAAGACTGTTTTCTAGTGTCGAGTTTCTCTCCAAAGTCGCTACAACCTTCGCTTCCGCCCAATGCCGCCCACCCCTGCCAACCTTGCGCCGTCCTCCCCTCCCCCCCCAGCCGCGACACCGAAACAGAGCGACTTGGAGATCAAAGATGCCCACCTGATCTTCGGCACCGTCTGGAGGAATCTCGAAGACGACGTTGGCCGGGAGAATCTGCGTTTCCCGAAGGAGATCATCCTCCTAGGCGGTGCCCCTGGCTCCGGCAAAGGCACCAATACCGCCTTTATCACCAAGACGCGCGGCCTCACCTGCCCCCCGATCGTCATCAGCGCGCTGCTGGACTCGCCCGAGGCCCGCGCATTGAAGAATGCGGGCAACATGGTAGGCGACCGCGAGGTCGTGGGTCTCCTGCTGCGCCAGCTCCTCCGTCCGGAATATCGCGACGGCGTGATCCTGGACGGTTTTCCTCGCACCAAGGTACAGGTCGAGTGCTTGAAGCTGCTCGTCGATAAGATGCAGGCGCTGCGCACGGAGTTCTATCACACCCCGCTCAGCATCTATTTCCGCCAGCCGACGATCCACATCATGGTGCTTTTCGTCGACGAAAAGGAGTCTGTCGCGCGCCAGTTGAAGCGTGGCCAGGAGACCAAGGCGCACAACGAGGAGGTGGCGCGCACGGGGGTGGGCGAACTCGCCGAAGATCGTCCCACCGACCACGACCCCGAACTGGCCCGCCGGCGCTATCGAGTCTTCAAGGAGCAGACGTGGGACGCTCTCCAGTCGCTGAAGGAGATTTTCCACTACCACCTGATCAATGCCCAAGGGCCGATCGACGAGGTGGAGCAAAACATCCTGCGCGAACTCGAGTACCAGAGCACATTGGAACTCGATCCCCGGACGGTAGACCGGCTCCGCGGCATACCGGTGGCGAGCGAGATCATCGTAGGCGCGCGACAGGAAATGGTAAAGCGGTTGGACAGCTACACGCTGGAGCACGCCGAGCTCTTCAGCAAGGTCACTCAGTTTATCGAGAAGAAGATCGTGCCCATCGTCCTCCGGCACGCGATCTCAGGCGTCGCCTTGATCAATACGGAGGATCCAGTCCTGGGAGATCCGCTCGCTCTCGCGATGCTGATCGATGTCTTCTCCGAGCGAGGGTACCACGCCGTCGTCGACTTGCACCGCATCGAGGTGCCGGAAAAGTTCGACCTCGCGACCGGCGCGATCCAGTGCCGCACCAAGAAGGTCTTCCGTATCCAGATCCGGTTCCAAGGCTCGGAAATCCGGCGCGGGTGAGGCCCAAGTTGCATTTCCAGCGCCCCGCAGACAGCAGCTCACACGCTGCGAGATTACCTAGGCGGGAGCGCTTTCCTCTGCGCCCCCACATCTCGCCGTTTCAGCGAGCGGCTTGGCATCGGCCTTCCGTTTCAGCCAAGTCCAGTTGAGTGCCTTGGCCAGCGCCAGCAGCTGGCGGGCGCTCAGCGGCTTCACCAGATAGGAATTGGCGCCGAGGGCGTAGCATCGGCGCACATCGGAGGGCTCATCGGAAGACGTGAGCACCAGGACGAGCAGACCCTCCAGAGCGGATTGCTGGCGTATCCAAGCCAGCACTTCGTGGCCCATCATGAAAGGGAGCTTCAAATCGAGAAACACCACCGTTGGCAGGGGATACTTCGTGCGATCGGCGTAGTCGCCCCGGCCGGCGAGGTAGTCGACCGCCTTTGCCCCATCCCCCACGTGAAAGACAGGATTGAGCACGCCGGCGGCTTGGAGCGCATGCTTCATCAGGAAAACGTCATCCTCGTTGTCTTCCACCAGTAGGATGGCGCTGTCTTCAGTCATGGCAGGTTGCAAGAGAGAGGGACCACGTTTCGGGCGAATTGCGGGATGGCGGTCACAGTAGCTCGCAGAAGGCTATCTCGCCATCGGCAGCTTACCCGCTTCGAAGGGGTCGGAAGACCCCATGGAAATTTTCCCAGTCTCTCTCCGGGGCACGCACCTTACTCGTAGCGCAGCGCCTCGATCGGGTCGAGCGAAGCAGCCTTCCATGCAGGGTAGAGGCCAAAGCCGACCCCGATGCCACCGCAAACCGCGAGGCCGATACCCGCCCACAGCCAAGGGAAGTTTACCGTCGTGCTCATCATCAGCGCGACCGCATTGCCGCCGCCCACGCCGATTGCCACACCCGCCACGCCTCCGATCAACGATAGCGCCACGGCCTCGGTGAGAAACTGGGTGAGAATGCTTTTCTTCTTCGCTCCGATACTTTTGCGGATGCCGATTTCCTTGGTCCGCTCCGTCACGCTCACAAGCATGATATTCATCACGCCCACGCCGGAAGCGAGAAGCGCAATAGCGCTGATAATGAGGGCCCCTGCAGCGACGACATTGGCAATCTTGTTAAACGATTCGATGAGGGATTCGTTGGAAAACACCTCGAAGTCATTGTCGTCTTCCGGGGCCAGGCCTCGGACGAGACGCATCACGCCGATTGCTCGATCCTGAATCGCAGGCAACTCCGCTTGATTGGGCGACTGCACATTGACATTCACACTGCGCCACTGAGAGCCGTAAATGGCGAGAAAGCGGGTGATGGGAGTGAGCACGATATTATCTGCGCTGCCACCAAACGAGGAGCCCTTGGGAGCGAGCAGACCGACGACGGTGTAATTCTGCCCGGCAATCCGGATCAATTTGCCGATCGGATCCTCATCCGGAAAGACCTTCTGGACCACGTCAGCACCCAGGAGGCACACCGGTCGGGCGTACTCAACATCGGCCACATCGAGGTTGCGGCCGATGGAGACATCGTAGTTGAAAGCCGTGAGAAAGTTTTCGTCGGTCCCCGCCAGCCGTACGTTGGGGTTGGTCTTGCGATCGCGGACGATCACCTGCTGGCCACCCCGGCCGAGCTGGAGATTCACGCGCGCCTCATCGGCCATGAGTTCCTTAAAACGCGCTGCCTTGGGGTAGGTGAGATCGCGGCGATTGCGGTAGCGCGCCCAGTCAGAGGGTGAAAACGAGATGGCGGGCCACTTGCTGATCTGGAAGCTATTTGCCCCAAGCACGTTGAGCCCTGTCTCGATCGAGCCGCGAAAACCCTCGATGATCGTCATCACACCGATGACGGAGAAGACACCGACCGCGATGCCCAGCACCGTGAGGCCAGAGCGGAGCTTGTTCGCGCTGAGCGACGAAAAGGCGAGGCGGAGGATTTCGAGGCCGAACATGGGAAGGCTATTCGTAGCGGAGAGCCACGACAGGATCGAGTTTGCTAGCCTGCCAGGCGGGCGCAAAGCCGCTGACGAAGCCCGTGAACACAGAGAGGCCGAGGCCGATCAAAACGAGCGTGGTCGAGAATATCACGGGAAATGAGGGCATCAGCGCGCCCGCGATGGCTGCCATGCCCCAGGCCGCCACGAGGCCCCCGAGGCCCCCGAGCACGCAGATGCTCACCGCCTCGATAAGGAACTGCAGCAAGATGGTGCGACGGCGAGCGCCGAGAGCTTTGCGGGTGCCGATCTCCTTGGTGCGCTCTTTCACGCTCACGTAGGTGATATTCATGATACCGATGGCACCGACGAACAGAGACAGGCCAGTCACCAGAAAGCCGCCGATCGCGATGTTCTTTTTGATCGGATCGAGCTGCTCCGCGATGACCTGCTGGCTGTTGATCTCGAAATCATCCTTCCGCTCGGGACTTAGGCGGCGGATGCGGCGCATCAGGCCGCGGAGCTCATCCTTGGCCTCCTCCATGCGGTCGAAGTCGATCTGCACGCGCACTTCGGGATTGGCCCACCGCAAAGGGAAGGACCGGGCAAAGGCATCGATGGGCATCAGCACCTTGGAATCCCACGAAAAAGCCCCAAGCCAGCCGCCCTGCCGGGCCGCGACTCCGATCACCGCGTATTGCTGGCTGCGGATGCGGATGCTTTTGCCGATGGCAGTATCGCCTGGGAAAAGCGCGTCTGCGACATCGGCGCCGATCACCGCCACATTTCGCCCACTCCGCGCCTCGATATCACTGAAAAAGCGCCCTTCTTTCATATCGGATCTCACGATGCGCCCATAATCGGCGCCCGTGCCGATCACGTTGATATTGTTCACGCGATACTCACCGTGGATGACATTGGCATTCCATCCCGCAGCAGGCACAGCGAGCTTGAGAGCGCTCTGCGGGTGGAGCGCTATGTACTCGTTGATGGGCGTGGCATAGGTGATATCCATCTCCCGGCGATTGCGAAGATTCCACCAGTCATCGACGGGCTTCCACGGCCATTTGTTGACGTACAGAATATCGTCTCCGAGACCGGAAAGCGTGCTTTGCACCCCCGTATCGATGCCAATGATCGCGGTGCCCATGAGCGTCACCGCCACGATGCCGATGACCACGCCGAGCGCTGTCAGCATGGAGCGCATCTTGTTGGCGCGGATCTGAGCTCCAGCGATGGAAAGAGACTCGCCAAACTCGCGGCTAAAGCGCCGGATGTCATAGTCTATCATCCCAAAAACGGCCGCGATCGCGAGCAGCGCAAAGCCAGGCCAACGGAAAAACGGGATGGCGTCGTCGCCCACCGGCGTAAAGCCCAGGACGAAACTCGCTGCGAGTGCGATGCCACCGGCCCAGAGACCGGTCTGCCACACGACGCCTGGAATGGCACTCTTGCCCATCGGGGGAAAAATCAGGTGACGGCGGCGTCGGATTCGATCAGGCCATCGCGCAAGCGCACGATCCGGCGTGCATGCCGGGCGATGTCCTCCTCATGGGTGACGACGATGATCGTATTGCCTTGCTCGTAGAGATGCTCGAAGAGCTCCATGATCTCTTCACCCGTCTTTGAATCCAGATTGCCCGTCGGCTCGTCGGCGAGGATGATGGAAGGATTATTCACCAAGGCGCGTGCGATGGCCACACGCTGGCGCTGTCCGCCGGAAAGCTCATTGGGCCGATGGTCCATGCGATGGCCGAGGCCGACATTTTCCAAGGCCTTGCGCGCGCGCTCGATCCGGTCGGCCCGGGAGATGCCAGCATAGATGAGCGGGAGCTCTACATTGTGCAGAGCATTGGAGCGGGGCAGCAGGTTGAAGGTCTGAAAGACAAAGCCAATCTCACGGTTGCGGATATCGGCCAGTTCGTCGTCGACCATGGTGGCCACGTTTTTGCCGTTGAACTCGTAGCGGCCGGCTGTGGGGGTATCCAGGCAGCCGAGCATATTCATAAGCGTCGACTTGCCGGAGCCCGAGGGGCCCATGATGGCGAGGTACTCATTGCGGTGGATCTTCAGATCGACGCCGCGAAGCGCGTGGATCGTCTCCGAGCCCATCTTGTAGAGCTTGGTGACACCCTCGATCTCGATGACGAGGGCTCCGTGCGGGCGCGTGATGCGATTGGCGAGCGAGGGGGCGGCGGGGGCGGACATGGTGCGGCGGGCTGCGATTATTTCTTCTCTTCCTTCTTCTTACCCTTTTCGAGCTGTACCTTGGAGCCATCCTTCAACGTCCGGGTGATCACGCCGAAGCTGCCGCTCACCACTTCGTCGCCGGCAGCGATACCGGACTTGATCTCGATGTGGGTCGTATCCTGCACGCCGGTCTCCACCTTGACCATCTTCACGGTTTCGCCGGTCTTCACAAAGACGACGCGCTGCAGGTTATCGCGGTCAGTGGCGAGCGCCTGCTTCTGCTGCTTCTCATTGACGGCGGCGACAGAGCCCTGCCCTTTCGCCTCGGCAGCCTTCTTCTCTCGATCCTGAGCCTGCTGCTCGATGGTCTTGGCGCCTTCCTTGGAACGCACGGTGACGCTCTGGATCGGGACGGCGACGGCGTTTTCCACCGTCTTCGTCTCGATCTCAGCATTGGCGCTCATGCTAGGCCGGAGCGGCACATCCTTGTCGAGGATGCGGATCTTCACGAGGAAATTGGTCACCTCATCCTGGGTATTCTGGCCGGTGACTTTGGCGGCCGCGCCGATCTCTTTGACAATACCCTCGAACTTGCGGGTAGGCACCGCATCGATGGTGATACGGGCCTTGTCGCCCACCTTCACATTGACGATGTCGTTCTCATTCACATTCACCCGCACTTCCATCCGGGAAAGATCGGCCACACGCATGACTTCCGCGCCGCCGTACGAGCCGGTGCCGGCGACGCGCTCGCCGACCTCGGTAGCGAGCGAGGTCACCTTGCCGTCGATCGGGGCGTAGATGGTGGTCTTGGTAAGCTGATCCCGCGCCTGATTGAGCGAGCCCTCGGTGCGACGTATCTGGGCATCGGCATTCTCCAGATTGGCGACTGCGACATCGAGCTGGGTGCGAGCGGCCAGGATATCCGAATCGGAGATCAACCGCTTGGCAAAGAGATCCTCATTACGCTTCAGATCATCTTTGATCTTGAGGAGCTGCGCCTTGTTTTGGAGCGCGACCGCCTTGGCCGCCGCGAGGTTGGCCTCCTGCTGCTCGACCTGGGCTTGATAGGTATCGGGCTTGATGGCGAGAAGCAGGTCGCCTTTCTTCACGGTCGCCCCCTCCCGGTAGCCAAGCTTGACCACCTCCCCGGAAACCTCGGGAGCGATCTTCACCTCGACCTCCGGCTGAACTTTGCCCGTCGCGGAAACGACCTGCGTGATGGTCTTGATCACTGCCTTCTCAGTCGTCACCGAGACCAAGCCGGACTCACCCTTCTTCTTGAAATATACGCCCGCGATCATCCCGCCCAGAACAAGAATGGTCAAAAGAATGATCCAAGGCGCTTTGGAGCGGCGGCGGGGCGGCTTTGCAGCAGCGTTAGCAACGACAGAGGCAGCGTTCATAGTCAGGCGGTAGTCGGTAAGCGGAATAGGGAGTGCACTGGATCGTCACCCGCGATGCAAGCGGCCTATTTCCGCGCCAACGCAATGTGGCCGACCCCACAACGAGTCGGCCACACAACACAACTGATAACTACGAACGAGGCGGTAGGAAACGACCGCCGCAGCGAAAGAGAACGCGTTTGCGACCAAAGGTGCCGTCTTCGCGATGAAACGCGAAGGGGCAAAGGTCGAAACGAGTACTGTCGATGCGGCTGACATCGCTTGAGAACACCACTCGCCCCAGAAAGTTACAGCTATCTTGTGATGGATGGGCCGCGCGGCGGGATGAGCGGAAACACCACCCTCACGGGAGCCCAGAGATTGATCGGCCCTCACACCGCGGGCAGGGGGCCACGACGGCAAAGAAAAAGGCGCACCTCCATGCTGGGGTGCGCCTCGCGTCTCAATCGACTGGAGCTGGGGAGTTTACCACTCTTTGGACCAGCGGACGTACCAGAAAGCAGGCTCGACCAGATTCAGGTTTTCGTTGGCCAGCTTGGCATCGGAAGCGTCGATCGGCGGAGCCTTATCCAGCGCATTGCGCACGCCGACCGTGATCGTGCTATTCCAAAAACCCCGATAAGCGACTTGGGGGTTGTAAACAACCTGGTGCTTCACGGCGGGCAGACCGACTCGGCCGGAATTAAGCGTAGTGTAGCCGCCGATATACGTGACGAACAACGAGGCCGCCCAATCGCCCTTCTTCCACGCCAGCGTGCCGGAGCCGCGCGTGAGCGGCGTATTGTAGTTACCATCGCCATCGACGAGCGCCCCGGTGGCGACGGTGCCCTCCACACTCGAGAGGTAGGTCGCCGAGAGATCCATGCGGATTTCGCCGAGTTCATTGCGCGGAATCACCCAGCGGATGTTGAAATCGTAGCCCTTGTACTCGCCCTGGGTAAGGTTTTGCCACGTCGTCACGACATGGCTGATGGAGCCGACCGTCTCACCAGGGGCCGCGGGATTGCGCACGATCAAATTGCCGAAAGCCGCAGTATTGGAAAGAATCTGCGCCGCCGTGAGACGGGCAATCAGGTTTTCCTGCTGGAAATCGAAGTAATCGACGCCAAAGGACAGCTCTCGGAATATCGAACCTGTCTTGCGGGCAAACGGCTGGAGCACGATGCCGCCATAGACAGTCTCGGTCTCCTCAGGCTTTAGATTACGATTACCGCCGCCGAACTGACGGATCTGCTGGGCCGGGTCGGAAGGACGAAGCGGATCGGGCAGCGTGTTGGGCGTGAAGCTGACATTGAGGGTGGTGTAGAGGAAGGCCAGATTGGGCGCCAGGAATGACTCACCGTACGAACCACGCACGAGTACCTCCGGGATCGGGCGGAAGATCGCCGCGACCTTGGGCTTCGTCGTGGTGCCAAAGTCGCTGTAGTCCTCATACCGGCCGGCAAACTGCAACTCGAGTTGCTTGAGCACAGGGACGTTGAGCTCGGCGTAGTAGGAGGTGGCCTTGCGGGCTCCGTAGGTATCGGAGCCGACGCCACCGCCCACAATCAGGGAATCACGATTCAGCAAGGTGCCCACATTCTCGAATTTCTCGCGGCGATGCTCGGCACCCACCGCAAGTGCGACCTGACCCGCCGGGAGCTGGAAGAGGGGCCCCGAAAAGCTGATATCGCCTGACCGGATTTCAAACTCGTCGTGGTTCGGATTGGTGACGCGAAGGTAGTCGATGAGCTCCGGAGAATTGGGGCCGAAGGGATTGAGATAGTGGGTGCGGCCATTGATGACCACGCCATTGAAGGCGTTTTGCACCAGCGGGTCCGAAGTATAGTTGCGCTCGATCAGCTCGACCGTGTTTTTCGTGTAGAGCAGCGCGGTGTCGAACCGCCAATCGCTGATTGGCAGGTCGCCCTCGAGGCCAGCGACGAAGCGCGGCGTATCGGCGGTGGAGTCCTTGATGCGATTGCCCAGCTCATTGATGCGCCAATGCAGATCGACGATATCCTGGCCGAAGGGGTTGTAAGGATTGGTGCGCGGGAAGAGGCCGGTGTTGTTCGGCGCGGCATTACCGATCTCCTGGGTAGCGACGTAGGCCGAAGGCGCGGCGTCGATGTGGACCTGGGAGCGGCGGAACGAAGCTTCGAGGTAGCCGCGCAGAGTGGGGAGAAACTCGTACACACTGCGCGTGTAGAAGCCGAGGGTATCGACCTCGGGCAGGAGCTGCGCATCCTGCTGGAAATTATAGAGCGGGATGCCGGGCACCGCGGCTGCGAGCGTGGGATTGGTCTGCGGCGTGGTGAAGGTCGCCGTGCCCGCAGGGAAGCGGGTGCGATCCGCGAGGCCGCGTACGCCGGCGATCGGGCCGGCCGTGCTGCGCTGATCGGCGCCGCCGTAGGGCCGGCCATCGGCCTCGTCGGTATAGTCGAGATCGCGGCCGTAGATGCTATTGCGGTGCGAATAGTCGAAGGTGGTCACCAGCGACATCTTGCCCGCCTGCGCCCCAGCGATCATAAAGCCGCTGCGTTCAAACGAGTCGGTGCCGAAAGTATTGCCGATCGAAAGCTCCGTCGTGAGGCCGGTGTAGTTTTTCTTGAGTGTGATATTGATCACGCCCGCGACGGCATCGGATCCATAGATCGCGGATGCGCCATCCTTGAGCACATCGAGCGACTCGATCGCCGCCGTCGGGATGGAGTTGAGATCGAAGACCGTCTGGAAACCATTAAACGCACCTGAGGCAAACGGCGCCGCTCGCCGGCCATTGATGAGGACGAGCGTATTATTGGCGCCGAGACCGCGAAGGTTGAAAGAGCTGATGCCCGGGGTGAAGCTTGTGCCAGCATCGGTCGACACAAGCGACGAGCCTGAGATCGCGGGCATGGCGCGCATGGCATCCCCCAGAGTGGAGAAGCCAGTCGCTCTGAAATCGGCCTCGGTCATGCGCACGACCGGCTGCGGGGTCTCGACATCGATACGTTTGATGCGCGAGCCCGTGACCTCGAAAGCCTCCAGCTTCTGCGGAGCGGAAGAGGCATTGGTGGTGGCGGCAGCTGCCGCGGGGGCCTGGGCGTAGGCCGTCGCGCCCGAGAGCACGGCAAAGGCGGCTACCAGCGCGTCAGCCGCGCGGCTCCGCCCGTTCCCAACGAGGGACATGGTGGTGTTGTTCATATCGGTGTTGCGGTGGTTCAAGTACAGAAGCCGGGGATCTGCCCCGGCTTCTGTGTCCGCGAACAACTGCCCGCCGCCCAAAACCCTCAATGGGATTGCGACAGAAAAGCAGGTGGGCGCGCCGAAACGCCGCCCAACGTCGACCAACACCACACCGATATCGGGACAAGCAAGGCCGCGAAGCGACGAGTCGTGCCGTGGCGTGCGATGGACCGCGCCATGGTGCGACGAAAGCCGACTCGTGTCTTAAATGATACCGCTTTTCTTGTAGCTTATCCCTTCATAACCGACTTCACCCGCAGAGCGCGCCTCAGACCGGATGAATCCGGGGACCTCACCGCATCGCCACGGCTCCCGTGGCGGTGAGCGCACCCGCCTCCGCGATCGTGGCCTCCAAGGCTGCATCCAGCGCGATTTCCCGCGCCCGCACCACGCGCTTGCCTTCGAGCGCCCGCGCCAGCGGGAGCGGTGCCGCGAGGTTGACGGAGAAAAAACGCTCGCGCTGCTCAGCCAGAGCGTGGTCGTAGACCGCGATACGGCCATCGCTCTCGTAAGCGAGCACCGTATGCCCCAGGATACCGCCCGCCGTCTCGCGATAATACGAAAGCAGCCGCGGCTGGCTCAGCCGTTCTCCTGCGAGCAGCCGCTCGCGGAGGGCCACGAGGCTTTCGATAAAGCAGCCATTTGGCAGCCTGGCGCCGCGCGTGATGGCGCGGCGACCGCCGCTCACCTCTCGCCACCGGCCAAAGCCCGGGTCGATGTCTCGCAGCAGAGGGCCAAAATCCGCTTTTTCCGCCTCCAACCTGCCACGGTGCAGTGAGAAGCTCTGCGTGCCCTCTCCCGGAGTGTAGAACCACAGCAGCCCCGCCACCTCGAAGATCAGCGCATGCAGCTCCCTCGGATATCGACCGTCCCCGGTGGAGTTTTCGATGCGGATGATGCGCGACCACGTCGCGGGGCCGAGCAGCGCCTGAGCATGACGGACGTGCGAAAACGACGAGTCGGCCCGAAGACCGGCCGCGGCGAGGAGGAGCGAGAGCAGGAGAACACGCACGAGGGTTTTCACGCCCTCCATAATCGCCGGTCTCATTCCATCGGCCCGGGAATGCGACGAACGGCTCCAAATTTGCGACGAACATCGCATGGTTGCGCCTGACCGCAGCCCGTGTCATATTTTTATGGATACAGTCGTCCCGCCCGCGAAAATCGCGCATCCCAAAAATGAGACGATCACTCGCGCTGACGCCTCATCACACGGCCCGAGATCGGAACGGCGTGTCCCATTCCAGGGACGCGCGCCGCTTGGAGCCGCGGCCTCGCCCCGCGCCGGGATGAGGCCCCTGCTCTTCCTACCCCGGGCGCGATTTCACAGCGCCTGCTTCAGCAGCTCCGCGATGCGCTCGTGATACCCTCGGCTCAGCTTGAGTTTGGTGCCATCGTGCAGCACCACGGCGTATTCACCTGCAAACGAAGGACTGAGCTTCCGCAAACGGTCGATGTTCACGATCGTCGAGCGATGGATGCGGATGAAGCGCTTCGGGTCGAGCCGGGCTTCGAGTCGCGCCATCGTCTCACGCATGAGATGCGTGCGACCGCTGACGTGAAACTTCATGTAGTCGCCTTCAGCTTCGATCCAATCGATCTCGTCCGCCTTCAGAAAGAATATCTCGCCCGACGATTTCACGAGGATGCGGTCGCCTGTCGGCTCATCGCGTGGCGCAGCCGAGGCGGCAGTCGGGGCTGCCTGCTGGAGGTAGGTGAGGAGCTGAGTTAGCTGCGCATTGACGTTATCGGTCTGTCGACGGCGGATCTCGTCCTTGGCGCGCTGGAGCGCAGCAGCAAACCGGGCGTCGTCGTAGGGCTTGAGGAGATAGTCGACCGCATTGACCTCGAAGGCCCGGAGCGCGTGCTCATCGTAGGCCGTCACGAAGACCACCGCCGGCGCGAGCCCGGCCTCGAGTCCACTGAGCGCGGCAAAGCCATCGGAGCCGGGCATCTGCACGTCGAGAAACGCGAGGTCGGGTTTTTCGCGACGGATGAGCGCGGCAGCCTCCTCGCCAGTGCCGGCCTCACCGACGATGTCGATCGAAGCATCACGCTGAAGAAGGAGCTTCACGCCTCGTCGGGCGGTGGGCTCGTCGTCGACGACGATGGTGCGGATACGGGCGGAGGCGGGGTTTACATTCATGTGCGGCAGGGCAGGACAATTTGTACGGAGACGCCACGACCCGGCGCGCTGCGCAGCGAAAGCTGGCCCTGTGCGCCGTAGATCTTGGCGATACGTTCGCGAGTGTTGCTGAGACCGATACCCTCTTTGGCGCGCTTTGCGCCATCGCCGAGACCCGGGCCGTCATCTCTCACCTCGAGGTGTAGCCGGTCGCCCTCGACATGGCCGATCAATTCGACCCGTCCGGGGCCGGATTTACTGGCGATGCCATGCACGATGGCATTTTCCACCAGCGGCTGGAGTAGCAGATTGGGGATGCGCGCCTCCATGGCCGCAGGCTCGATGGCGATGCCGACATTGAGCCGATCGGAGAAGCGCGCCTTCTGGATCTCGAGGTAGCGCTCGAGAAAATCCAGCTCTTGCCGCACCGTCACCTCATGCACGCGGGTATTATCGAGCGACATCCGCAGGAGCGAGCTGAGCTGCGCGATGAGATTCACCGCCGCCTCATTCTTCTGCTCGCGGACGAGCACGGCGATGGTGTTGAGCGTATTGAAAAGGAAATGCGGGCGGAGCTGCTCCCGCAGCGCCTTGAGTTCCGTCTCGATGAGCCGCGACTCGAGCTGCACGGCCTTCAGCTCCTCGTTCTTGTACCGCTGATAAATCTCCAAGCCATACCCCGCCGCGAGCACTGCCCAGTAATAGGCCATGTCGATGATGTTGCGCCCATAAAACCCGCTCAACGCCAGCCGCCAGAAATCGCGCAACGGCTCCTCATAGAAGATCACGTACGCCAGCATTCGCCCGAGATAGTAGGTGGCCATCACCACGAAACTCATGGCGAGGTGAAACCCGATGCCGCCGACCCAGCCCCCCCGACTGAGAGGGACCTTGCGTCGCATCCGCAGGATCAGTGGCGCCATCAGGGCCCACATCATCGCGCGGCCAAACTGCGGGATCGCCGCCTCGATGAAGTCCACCGGTCCGCCGGGCATACCGGCCCGACTGTTGAAATACACCTCGATGGACAGCACAAACCCTAGAAACGCCCAGCCGGCGACAACGACGGCGTAGCGGATCCAACGATTATGCATGGCGTGGGCGTTCATCCAACCGACATCGGCCCGATTCAAGCGGTAAAAGCCCGCTAGGCGACGAAATGCGGGATTTATGCGACCAACGGCGATTTATCACGTTCAAAAGCCCGGACCTCACCCTCGCCAAAATCTCCGAACATCGACCTCCGGCGCAAACGCCACCCCCTCGCGCAGGTGCGCCACCCACTGCTGCGCCAGCCATGGGGCGTAGAGCGCACCTTTGGCCCCCAAGCCGTTGAGCACACCGAGGTTTGGCTGGAGAGGGTGTCGGCCCACCACGGGGAGCTTGTCTGGGAGATTGACACGAACGCCCGCGCGCTGGCCGACCACGGCAAAGCCCTGCGGTAGAAGCTCTCGTGCACTGACCTCCAACTCAGCGCGAGCCTTGGCGCTGGGCGTCGGATCGACTACCCCGGGCGCATGCGTAGCACCCAGCCAGGCCCATTCGCCGCTGAAGGGTGCCACCCAGTGACGACGATTGATCACGACATCCGGCGCGAGCCCTTTGACTGCGAGTTCCAGCAATTCCCCCTTCGAATAGGCCCACGGCACAAAAGCAAAAGGCTCCCAGCGTGTGCCCTCCACGCCGCGGCAATCGATCACGAGATCATGCTGCCGCATGGCCTCCGCCATATCTGCCGGAGCGCGCAGCCTCCCCCGCAGATCCCAATGAAGGTGCAAAGCCCCAACAAGCGCCCGAAGCTCTACCCGAGCCGCAAGCTCGATCCAAAATCCCCTCTCGTCACCATCGGAGGCAAAGGGCGCGAGTTCGCCTGCGTCCCGTTTGGCGGCAAAGGCCGCGCGCTCCCTGTCGTCCGCGAAGAGGCGATGCACGCGCATCGGATGCCATAGCGAGACGCCCAGTTCGGCCTCGATCTCTCGGTACATTTGCGCGGCTTGGGGCAAGAGCGCTTCGACTCCCCAACTCTTCACCAGGCGCCGGCCGGTGATGGGATTGATTAGACCTGCGGCCACCGATGATGCGGCACGCTCCGGCCCTGCATCCGCGATCGCAAAATCGATCCCCGCTCGCTCCAGCGCCCAGCCGAGCAGCGAGCCAGCAAGTCCCTGACCCACGATCAAAATATCGGGTCGCATACGAAAGTCGGCACAAGATAGCGGTGGTCATCTTCCACCGCCACCTTATAACCCACATGGCGGCCGAGACGCCCGCCGCGGCCGATTAGAGTACTCCGTTCAAGCCCGCGCGGCCGGCAGGCTCGCCGCCGCCGTCGCCTGGCCGTGCCGCTTGCTCTTCTCATCCGGCGTGAGGAGCCGGATCTTTTCCGCGAGCTCGGGAAACTCCGCCCGCAGCACATCCTTGGCGCGCTCGATGATGAGCTCGCCGCCCGCGCCGGAGGTCACACGGCCGAGAATGAGCAGGTTGCGGATATCGTAGAAATCCGCGTAGTGCGCGATCGAGTAGCCGAAGCACACACCGATGGTATCGTAGATCGCCCGCGCCTTCGCGTCGCCTGCCTTCATCGCGTTCTGCACCTCGATGAGCTGCTCCGGCAGCGGCATCGTGCCGAAGCTGAAACCCGCCGGCACCGCGAGGCGGCCGACACCTTGCTGCGAGAAATACTGCGCGCCAACGCCACGGTCGCCCGACCACTCGTCGCGCGGACCGTCTGCGCGATAATCCACCGGCGCAAAGGCCAGCTCGTTGAGCCACGAGGTGATATTGCCCTCGGGCGTGACGTAGCCCGCCGCCAGACTGGTGCCCATCGCGATGCCGAGCACGGCATTATCCCCGATGCTCATCGAGCCCGCGAGCGCGGTGACTTCGCCGTCGTTGACGACCTCGAAGGGCACGCCACCCCAGCGCTCCTGCAGCGTAAAAAACATCCGGCGGATGTGCTTCTCAAACTGATCCGCCGGCACGCCGCGGAACAGCGAGGCGACACGCACCTCATTGTTCACGTAGACGCCCGCCGAGCTGCCGCCGATGGCATCGACGCGAGGCAGATGCTTGGCCGCGCGAGCGATGGAGTCATGCACGCCGTCGATGTGGTAGGCCGGATCCTTTTGAAAATACGGATCCCACGGGATCTCCTCCGAGAAGACCACCTTGCCATCGATCAGCGCCGCTGCCTTGCGATCGCTGCCGCCGAGATCGAAGCCGATGCGACAACCCTTGAGGTGGCGGCCCATCGGCAGCGTCGTCTCGCGCTCCGCCGGAAGATTTTCGAAGCGCACGGCCGCCACGGAGAAGTTTTCCCCAAACACCTTCTCCCCCATGAACTCATGGTCAAATGCCCGCGTGCCCATTGGGCGGTAGGTATTCGCGAGCGCAGAGGCGATGTCATCCGCACCCGCGATCAGCACCTTGCTGCCACCCTTCATCCACAGCAGGAATTTCAGCAGCCGCTCGGCGTAGGTGACATTTAGCACCGCTTGTGGGTGATTGGCTGAGAGCACGCGGCTCTCGTGGCGAAAAGCCGTGCCATCGGGCCGCACCAGCACGAGCGCGAAGGGCCGCGCACCGGCATCCTGGGCGACAAGCGCGCGATATGCGCGGCTCCAGAGCGAGGCCGGAAGGAATTCGGGATCGAGGGAAGGACGGAGTTTCGGTGCGACAGCGAGCATGACGAAAAAGATTCTGCGACAATAGGGAATGAAGGGCGGCCTTTGCCTCGTGGCAAACCCGCCATATGCCGTGTCATTCGCTCACGACTGGCGTCGTGGCGAACCAAATAGTTACTTAGCCTCCACGGCCCACATTGCCGCGCCCGAGATGCCAGCCTGGTTGAGGAAACCGGCAGGCACCAGCTTGGCGCGCGTCTTGAGATACTGAAAGAACTTGTGGTGCTTGGAGCTCACGCCGCCGCCCACGATGATCAGCTCGGGCCAGAAGAGCTTCTCCAGCACCGCGAGGTATTCGCTGAGCCGGCCGCCCCACTCATCCCACGCCAGATCCCTTTCCTCGCGCACGGAGGCCGCGACGTACTTCTCGGCGGATTTGCCGCCCTTCCAGGGAAAATGGCCAAGTTCTAGGGGCGTGACCACACCCTGATACGCCAGGCACGAGCCCACGCCCGTGCCGAGCGTGAGGATCAAGGCCTTGCCCATGAAGCCCTTGCCTGCGCCGAAGCGCATCTCTGCGATGCCTGCCGCGGCAGCATCGTTGATCATCGCCACCCGGCAGCCCGTGGCCTTGCCGAAGACTTTGGCTCCATCGCAGCCGATAAACTTCGGGTGCAGATTGGCGGAAGTCCAGATCGTCGAGCCCTCGATCACGCCGGGGAAGCCCACCCCGATGGGGCCCTTCCATTTGAAGCTCGCCGCGATTTCCGCGATCGCCTTCGCCATCTGCGGAGGCGTGAGATTCTCGGGGGTGGCGATGCGCAGTCGCTCACCGAGGAGCTTGCCGGTTTTGGTGTCGACGGGCGCGCCTTTCACTGCGCTTCCGCCGATGTCGATGCCAAGGGCTTTCATGGGAAGCGGCCAATCCCATGCCCCGGCCCCGCAAACGCCAGCCAAAATCGGGTCGGGCGATCACCCCACCCTGCCGCACGCCGCCAAGGGACTTAGTTTGCGCAGCCGCAGCCCGAGCCGCAGCCGCCGCTTTCTCCGCCATGGGCATGGCCATGGCTGAGTTCCTCGGCTGAGGCCTCACGCGCCGCGACGATCTCGACATCAAACGTGAGGTCTACCCCCGCCAGCGGGTGATTGGCATCGAGGAGCACCTCGTCGCCCTCGATCGCCGCCACTGTCACAACGGGCGAATAACGATCCGGCCCCGTCTGAAACTGATCGCCGACGCTGAGTTCGCCCTCAACGGGCAGCAGATCGCGCTTCACCTTCTGCACCTGTCCTGGATCACGTTCCCCATAGGCCTTCGCCGCCGGCACGGTCACGCGTGCCTTCTGCCCGGTCGCAGCCGTGCGGAGCTGCTCATCGAGCCCCTCGATGATCTGGCCGGCGCCCTCCAAGTAGCTGATCGGCGCGGCTCCAGCCGAGGAGTCGAGCACCTGGCCCTGGGGATCGCGGAGAGTGTAGTGGAAAGAGACGACGCGTGGCATGGAGCGGAAGAAAAGATAAAGTGAGAAAGGCAGAGACAGAGCGGAAAAAACTCAAACTAGCAAATCTCTCCTTCTCCGCATCTCTCCGCTCCGCCGCTCTTCTCGTCTACGTCTCTTGCCGCAGTACCTCGAGCGGTGGGTGATTGGTGATTCCCCGACCGGAAAGGAAACCCGTCACTACCGTCACGACACATACTGCGACCGCGCCAGCGCAGAGCACGAGCCACGGCACGCTCGGCGTGATGCGAAAGACATACTTGGCCAGCAAGGCGTTGCCGCCCACAGAAAGGGCGCAGCCCACTAGCGCGGCCAACGCCCCGAGGATCACGTATTCCACCAGCTGGATCTGCACGAGCTGCTTCTGCGTGGCGCCGATGGTGCGCAGCAGCACCGTCTCGCGCACGCGCTGGAAGCGGCCCGTCATCACCGCACCCACCAGTACGATCACGCCGGTCAAGACCGTGAAAAAGGCCATGAACTGGATCACAAACGCC
Source organism: uncultured Opitutus sp. (assembly GCA_964480585.1). Taxonomy (GTDB): domain Bacteria; phylum Verrucomicrobiota; class Verrucomicrobiia; order Opitutales; family Opitutaceae; genus ER46. Next base: position 71,451 of record CAYZPV010000007.1, read on the forward strand.
ACTTGTGTGAACACACTATCGACCGTTTGCATCACCAGCGCCAGGTCGATGGCCGTCACCGTGGGAAACTGCTGCACGATCGCTCGCTGCACGCGGGCCGAGTGATCGGCATCGGCCGTACGCACTGCGGCGACGTGAAACTTGGGCGCCCCTTCCAGCACCCCCTCCGGAAAAACCACGAAGAAATTGGGCTCCAGCCGCCGCCACTCGACGGCGCGCACGCTCGTGACCTTAGACTTCACGATCACGCCCTGGAGGTCCCAGTCGATATCATCTCCAAGTTTGAGGCCCATCTGCTTGAAAAGCCCCTCCTCGATCGAGATTGGCACCACCTCCGCACCAGCCGGCACCTGCCCTTCGAAAACACCGCTTACCAGCCGCTCCGTGGCCTCGAGCTTGCCTCGGTAGGTCGAGCGATACTCGCGCCGCAATGTCCACCCCGGCATGCGAAACTCCGCCTCGCCACTCTTCGCAGCCTTCGCCGCCACATCGTCTCGCGGCCTTTCTTTTTCTCCCGCTTGCTTACCTTCGCCCTCTCGGCGCCCGCCCCGGTCATCCCGCAGCCACTCCTCGACCTTCTTGCCTCGCAGGGCGGCAATCTTCATCGTGACGATCGGCGCGTGCACGATCACTGGCGCGCCCTGTGCCGCGCTCGTTGCTCGCACGCCCTCGACCTGATCGTCCTGCACGTCGAAGAAAAGGAGATTGGGCCGCCCCCCGCCCGCCGTAAACTCGATCTCCTTGAGCAGCGTCGTACGCGTGAGGAAGAGCGTCAGCATCAGAAACGTGCCAAGCCCGAGAGAGACCAGGAGGAGCACCGTGCGATTGTTTGGCCGATACAGATTGGCCACCCCCTGCCGGACGACATAGGGCAACCCGCGCGGAAACCACCGCCGCGCCGCCCAGGTGACGATTTGCGCCAGCAAGGTAAGCAGCGCAAAGCTCCCAATTAAGGCGCCAGCAAAGCCGAGGCCGTCGCGCAGGCGCGGCGTTTGCCAGATGGAAAACGCAAAGATCGAGGCCGCGATCAGCAGCAGCACCGCGACGCGCAGGGGATCGCGGCCGCCGGCGTTTTCCGCGAAAGCCGATCGTATCGCCACCAGCGGCGATACTTTGCGCACAGCGAGGAGCGGCAGCAGCGTAAAGAGGAGACAGATCGCTATGCCTGCACCCATGCCACGCCCCACCGCGGCCCACGCGATGGAAAACTGCACGTCCACCGGCATGACCGCCTTGAACAGTGAGGGCAGCACCGCCTGCACCGCGAGGCCAAGCAGCGCGCCAGCGACGGCTCCGAAGACACCGAGTGCCAAGCCTTGCACGAGGTACACCGCAAAAGCCTGCCACGCGGTGGCGCCAAGGCACCGCAGCACCGCCACGGTCGCGATCTTCTGCCTCACATAAGTATGGATCGCACTGGCCACTCCGATACCCCCAAGAAACAGCGCCACGAAGCCCACGAGGCTCAGGTAGCCCTCGATGTTTTCCAGGATTCGCCCAAGGTCTCGCTTCTTCTCAGCCACCGTATCGTAGCCCAGCCCCTCGGCGCGAAACTCTCGCCGCATATCCGCCTCGACCGCCAAGGCATCCCTGTCTGCGGGGAGCTTTAGCATCAGCCGGTTTCGCACGAGCACATTGCGCTCCGCGAGCCCGGTTGCCTCCAGTCGATCGCGCGGGATGAGGGCCCGCGGCGCCACGGTCGCTGCGATCGCCGCCGACTCGCCGGGGAGTTTCTGCAGCGCGCCCACCACGGTAAACGTCGAGTTGCCGAGTTGCACCTTGTCGCCGACCTGCGCGTTGTACTGCCAAAGCAGCGTCTCCTCGAGGATCGCGACATCCCCACCCGCCTTGAACTTCGCTGGCGCATCCGCCGGCACCGTCACAAAGTCGCCGTAATAGGGAAACCCGCCCTCGAGCGCGCGCACGTTCACGAGCCGCGTCAGATTTCCCGACGTCGGAAACGTCATCATCGACGAAAAACTCATCTCCCGCGAATAATCCGCCCCAAGCCCGGTCGCGTAACGGCGCACCGCCTCGCTGGGCTCATTGCGCCCGGTGATGATCAGGTCCGCGCCCAGCATCCCGCGCGCCTGCTCATCGACAGCCTGCTTCAGATTGGCTCCCAGCGACCCGATCGCCACCAGCGCAGTGATGCCGAGCACGACAGAAAGGGAAAACAACAACAACCGCCGCCGCGAAGCCCGCGAATCCCGCCAGGCCATCTTCAGAATGAAACTCATGGCAAAAATGGCTCTTTCAGCGCGCGGCCAGCGCCTGCTCGTCGCTCACTACCTCGCCGCCGCGGAAACGAATCACCCGCTGGCATTTTTTCGCCAGTTCCAGGTCGTGGGTCACCAGCACCAGTGTGGTGCCCCGCTCGTGATTTAGCCCGAAGATGAGATCCACCACGGTGTGGGCCGTGGTGGTGTCGAGATTGCCGGTCGGTTCATCGCAGAAGAGAATCTTCGGCCGGTTCATAAAGGCGCGAGCCAGCGCTACGCGCTGCTGCTCGCCGCCCGAGAGCTGCACCGGATAGTGGTCATAGCGGGCTCCCAGTCCCACGCGGGCGAGCAAGCCGCGGGCCTCCTCTTCCGCGGCCGGGCCGCCTTCGCCCCGGAGCTCGACCGGCACGAGCACGTTCTCCAGGGCGGTGAGCGTCGGCACCAGCTGGAAGTTTTGAAAGACAAAGCCCACGTGCGCGTTGCGCACGAGAGCGCGCGCATCCTCGCTCATCGCGCCGATGGACTGGCCGGCGAGCACCACCTCGCCGCCCGAAGGCCGGTCCAGGCCGGCACACAGGCCTAAAAGCGTCGTCTTGCCGCTGCCGCTGGGGCCCACGATTGCCAGCGACGAGCCTGCGGCTAGCGTGAAACTTACCTCCTTCAGCACCGTCAACGGCCCTGCCGCCGTGGCGTAAGTTTTGGTCAGTCGCTCGACTTTCAGCATCGTTTGAACACTCATTAGCGCTTGATAATCTACACCACGAAATACGCAGCAATTACGAGAACGATGCAGAATTCCTCCTTCGCTTTCGCGGCTCGCCCGCCGCTTCGCCTCTGTGGCGCCTTCGTGATCGTGGCCATTTCCACTTTTCTTCTTTCTTTCCAAACTGGCTTTAGCGCCGCCTCCCCTGCTGCAGCGGGCGCGGCGAAAACCGTGGTTTTTTTCGGCGACAGCCTCACCGCAGGCTATGGCCTAGATAATCCCGGCGAGCAGTCCTACCCGGCGCTCATCCAAAAAAAAGTCGCCGCCGCTGGCCTTGGGTGGCGTGTGGTCAATGCCGGCCTGAGCGGGGATACCACCGCTGGAGGGCTACGTCGGGTCGACTGGATCCTGCGCCAGCCCATCGACGTCTTCGTGCTCGCGCTCGGTGCCAACGATGGCCTCCGCGGCGTGAGCCCCGCCGCCTCCGCCGACAATCTCCAGCAGATCGTCGACCGCGTCCGCGCCAAGTACCCTGCCGCCAAGATTGTCGTGGCTGGCATGCAGCTCCCTCCTTCCCTCGGCCTCGAGTTTACCCGCCAGTTTGGGGAGATATTCCCTGCCTTGGCCAAGAAAAACGACGCGACACTCATACCCTTCCTGCTGGAGGGCGTGGGCGGCGACCCCCGCTATAATCTCGGCGACCGTATCCACCCCAACCCCGAGGGCCATAAGCTCCTCGCCGAGACAGTGTGGAAGACTGTGCAGCCCCTGCTCTAGGCTGCGACGGTAGCCGCCCGCTGGCTGCCATTTCGAAACGTCTGCCGCACGCCTTTGCCCGTAGCTCTTCCTACACCTTCTCGGCTTCACTTTTTGGTTTTCGACCCGATGCTTCGTCGAGCACTCCTGCGCGTCAGCTTCCACGCGAGCCTCATGCCCGTTCCATTCCCCTCACGCCTCCTCTATTTCATCGCTCTTTTTATCGGCGCAGGCGTCGCCTCGCCGCTTGCCGCGGCCAATGCACGCATCGAAACGAGCGCCGCTTGGGCCGAAAACATCAATCGCGCCTCTAGCGTCATCGACTGGCGCGACTCCATGCGGTACGAAGCGCGCGCCTCACTCGGCCTGCTGAAGGAGTTTCGCACCGGCCTCACGGGCTCGGGCGAGTTTGGCGCAGGGCTCGAGCATGTCGCCCGGTTTACGAAGCAGGATGCAGCCACCGTAGGCTTCTCCGGCACGCTTCGTCAAAAGTTTGGCCTAGGGGCACTGGCGCCCAGTATTGCCGTCGATCTGGGCCTTCGCCGCCGCGAAGCTCGCCTCGCGTTTGATGATGGGTGGACGGCCACCGCCGGCATCCGCCTCACCAAGCGCTTCACGCAAACCCTCCGCGCCGGCATCCACGGGGATTGGCAACAACACTACGCGCGCAGCGACGTCTTCGACACCAAGCACCACCGCTTCTTCGTCACCGCCGCGTGGGACGTCTTTGACTGGCTCCAGCTTTCCACGGGCAATGGCCGGCTCTGGGGCAGCTTCACCGCCAACGCATCGCCCACCATCTGGCCCCGCGCCCTCGGCGGCCTGCTGGGCACACACATCTCGGAGTACTACAATTCGGTGCCCTGGACCGTCACCGACTCCTATGGCGCTGGCTGGGTGACGTATATCATCGATGGGCGCGTCAGCTTCTACTGGCTGGAGCTCTCACCAGCACTGGGTAGAAACACCTCGCTCCCCTTGCGGTTCGAAAATCGCGTCTCCGTCAACAAAGTGGGCGTAAAGTACCGCCAAGACATCTGGACGCTCTCGCTGCTCCACCGCTTCTGACATGAGCTTCCGTATCTCTTTCTCCCTCCTTTCCCTCGCTCTTTCGGCGCTGCTGGCCTCCACCGCCTCTGCCGCCTCTACTGGAAGCGTGCGGGTCGAGATCAAGGACCCCAAAGGCGCACCGGTCTCGGATGCCGTCGCCTCGCTGACGGCGCTCGCCAATCCCATCGCGCCCAAGCCTCCAGCCGAGCCCGTGGTCATCCTGCAAGATAAGGAGGAGTTCGACCCCTACGTCACGGTGCTCGCCGTCGGCTCCCGGGTGAGCTTCCCCAATCGCGACAAGGTCGATCATCACGTTTACTCTTTTTCCAAGGCCAAGCCCTTCGACATCCCGCTCTACCGCGGCGAAGCGAGAGAGCTGATCACCTTTGACCAGCCGGGCATCGTCAAGATCGGCTGCAATATCCACGACTGGATGGCAGCCTACATCGTCGTGCTCGCCACGCCTCACTTTGCGAAAAGCCCTGCCGATGGCACCGCCCCCATCGCCGGCCTGCCCTCGGGCCGCTACAAGCTCGAGGTCTGGCACCCACGCCTCGCCAAGCCCGTCGAGCGCGAAGTCATCGTCGATGCCGGCAATCCCGCCACTCAGGTCATCTCCGTCACCCTCGGCATCGATCGCCGCATCCGTCGCGCTCCTGAGAGTGATGCCGGCGGCTATCGTTGAGCCAGCCTGAGTTTCTGGCATTGCGGGCCGCGCCGCAAAAGCGCATGCATCGGACGCTCCTCCGCGTGCCGCCCCCGCCTCCATGAACCTTCGCCCCAAAACCTTCCGGGCGAAGCTGCTGCTCCTTTTCGTCCTGATCGTCGCCGCTGCGCAGCTTACGACTGGCTTCATCGTCTCGCGGATCAGCACCTCGCAGGCTCGCGCAGGCATCGAGCAGGATCTCGATCGCGCTGCCGGCGCCTTCGAGCGCATCGTCGAAGAGCGCAACGCCCTGCTCACTTCGGGGGCTTTTACCGCTGGCCGCGCGTTCGAGATGAAGATGGTCTTTGTCCGCGAAGACCCCGCCACGCTCGCCTCCGCGCTCGACAGCCTCCGCAACGCGATCCGCGCCGATGTCGTCCTGGCCGTCGGCCTCGATGGCACGCTACTCGCCGCAAAACCCGCCGTCCCCGGCGACACCGCCATCCACCGCCAGCTCGCCGCCAAGGCCGAGGCCAATCCCTCGCCCAACCCCACCGCCTCGGGCTACGGCTACATCGGCGACAGCCTCTACTCGGTCGTACTCGTTCCCGTGCGCTCACCCGATATCATCGCCTGGCTCGCACTCGGCTTTCGTATCGACAACGAGCTCGCAAAGACGCTCAAGGCGCAGACAGGCATCGACGTCACCTTCCTCGATCACGAGGGCCACTCCCTGGCCACAACGCTTTCCGCGCTGTCCGCCAACTCCCTCATGTCCGCCCTCCCGCAAGATAGGGAGATGGCCAAGACGGTCGAGCTGCCGCTCGCCCACGACACCGCGCTTATTCAGATGCGCCGGCTGCCCGCCGGCGAGGATCGCAGCGCCACTCTCCTTCTCCAGTACTCGCTCTACGAAAAGCTCCGGCCCGCGCGCGTGCTCCACTGGACTATTCTCGGCATCACCCTCGGCAGCCTCGTGCTGGCTTTTGTCATCGCCCAGGTCTTTTCCCAGCGCCTCGCCAAGCCCATTGTAGAGCTCGTCGGCCACACTCGCCGCATCGCGGGGGGAGACTACTCGATCCGTAATAAATCCTACCGCACCGACGAGCTCGGCCGCCTTTCGGAGGCCTTCGACCAGATGGCGCGTGGTCTCGATGAGCGGGAGCGCATCCGCGAGGTCTTCGGCAAAGCCGTCTCGCCGGAGATCGCCCGCCAGCTTCTCCGGGAGGGCGCCACGCTCGGCGGCGAGGAACGCCTCGTCACCGTGCTCTTCGCTGATATTCGCGGCTTCACCACGCTCAGCGAGCAGATCGCGCCCAAAGACCTGATCACACTCCTCAATCGCTACCTCGATCGCATGGTGACCGTCATCGAGCAGAAACACGGCGGCACCGTCGATAAGTTCATCGGCGACTCGATCATGGCGCTTTTTGGCGCGCCGCTGGCACAGCCGGACGCCGCCGATCGCGCCCTCGCCGCTGCCCTGGAAATGCAGCGCGCACTCGCGGAGCTCAATCGCGAGCTTTCAGCCGAAGGCCAAGCGCCGCTCACCATCGGCATCGGCATCAATACCGCGCGAGTTGTCGCTGGCAACATGGGCTCGCATAGCCGGCTCAACTACACCGTCATCGGCGATGGCGTGAATGTCGCGTCGCGACTCCAGTCGCTCACGCGCGCGCCAGAGTACCGTACCGACCTCATCACCAGCGCCGCCACGCTCGCCGCGCTGCAATCGCCCGCGGCGTTTCGCGCCCGCTCCCTCGGCTCCGTCCAGGTAAAGGGCCGCGCCGAGCCCGTGGAGATCTTCACCGTGGAGTAAGCGGGGCAGAAACCCAAGCAAAGCGTGGCACACGCAGACTCCCGGGCGACAAGTTCACGCTCAGGAGACCCTCAGCTTAAAAGAGGTGGCCCGGGCCCCGAGATCATCTCGGCCCGGACAACAGTAAGGGCGCCAGGAGTTGATCCCCAGCGCCCTTGCCGACTTGAACTGCAAACTATGAACTTCCCAAAAAGAACGGGTAACTAACACAGGGAAAGACGCTGCTTCATGCCGCGCGTTCAAAATCCCTGTATTTTTTCGCCCCAAGATAGGCAGCGACGAGCGGCGGGCGGGGCCTGCCCCCCTGGCCATTCGGCCCATACCCCCGCATCCCACACTGCGCTAAGATCATTGCCACCTGACCTGATGACCCAGACTCGTTCGCTGCGCTCCACCTACCTCTTCGCCTTCGCCCTTGGCGGCCTTATCGGCCTGCTGCTCGCCAAGCCTGCTCGCGCCGCCGAGCCGGTGGTGCTCGACCGCGTGGCGGTGGTGCGCTTCACCGCCGAAGGGGACGGCAAACTTCGTCGCCAGCAAGGCATCCTCTTCGACGACGGTCGCTTCCTCCCGCAGGGGAGCGCAGTCGTCGACCGCCCGGCCAATACCCAGGCCTTTGCGCTGGGCCGCAATCTGATCCTCAATACCACCTGGTCCGCCTACTACGCACTCGGCTTCCAGTCGCTCGCTCGCTTCGAGCTGCACGACGGCGGCGCCTTCGTCTTCTTCGGTGAGACCCCCTACCTCCTCATCGCGCCCAACTTCGAGGCCGTGCATCCCACGGGATCCGTAGTAAACCTCTCCACCCGCACGCGGCTCGGTGCAGGCGCCGAGCTCGTCACCGCGGGCTTCGTCATCACCGAGCGCCCTCGCGCCGTGCTGATCCGCGCCGTCGGCCCCTCTCTCCAAAAGTTCGGCGTCTCTAGTGTCGCTCTCGACCCTGTCCTCACCGTCAAACGCGGCGCCACTCCCGCTGCCAGCAACGATAACTGGTCCGTCAACCCGGCTGATGCGGCGGCGCTCAGCGCCGCCGCCGCCAGCGTCGGTGCATTCCCCCTGGATGAGAACTCAAAGGATGCCGCGTGTATCGTCGAACTCCCCGTCGGTGCCTATACCGTCGAGGTGCAGCACGCCGCCGCCAACGCGGTCGCTGGAGAAATCCTGATCGAGATCTATACCCTGCCCGCCGACATCCCCAATCGCTAGCCCCCGCCCCGCCCATGACGCGCACCCGCAGGGGGATGGGGCCGCCTCACTTCGTCGCGGCTGGAAGTTGCTCCGCGCGTACCGCATACGGCTGCCCAGCCACGCCCATCGCAAACATCACGAGTTTCACGGGCTTGTCCCCGATGACCACGCCGTTGTGCAGGAGGTCGATCACTTCCGCGATCACATCGCCCGCCTTGAAGGTCTTGCTGCCACCGGTCGAAAACTCCACGCGTAGCTCTCCTTCAAGCATGTAGGCAAAGGCAGGAAAGGGGTGTTTGTGCCAGTTCGTCTGCGCACCAGGCGGTATCTCTACATGCACGCCCGTCACCTCTGCCGTGCCACTCGGATAGACGATGCGCTTACCCACTCCGTCGACCTGGGTCTTGATCAGCGGGGTGATCTTCGTCGCCGGAGCGTATGCACCGTCCGCCGCAGAGGCGGTGGCCGCCACAAGGCCGAGGATCGTCGCGAGAAAAAGTGAGCTGAGTTTCATCGTCACTCCCGATGCCCGGCGGGGTACGCCAACGCGAGCTTTTGGTGGGAGCTGGTGGCACAAACGCGGCGTTCGCGACCTACGCACCCTCACTCCCTCGCAGCCACTTTCGCGGCCTCCACGAGAGAGCTGATCGCACGATTTCCCCGTCCCATTGGATACGCCACCCCCACCACGATCGGCGGCGGCTTCGGCACGAGTGGGAGCAGCTTCAGTCGCAACCCGCTTCGGGCCGCCACGCGTTGCGTGATGAGGCTCATGCCCCGCCCTGCCTCCACGCTCGCGAAAAGCGTCGCCCCGCTGTCGCACTCTTCCTCGATGCGCAGCTGTTTCGACTTCACGCCATACGCCAGCGCTACCGTCTCGATATGCTCAGGGTAGTCGCGCCGTGATAGGATCACCTGCGGCTCCTGCGCCGCCTCCTCCACGCGTAGCGTCTTCTTTTTCGCCAGCCGATGATCAGCCGAGACGATGCCCACCACGGCATCCTCGCGCAGTCGCTCAAAGACTAGCCCGCGCCCCGGCGCAGGGCACGGCTCCACCATGAGCGCCGCGTCGAGCGCGTCGTTCTTCAATCCCTCGAGGATCTCCGCCGTGCTCAGATCGTGCAGCGCTACCCTCAAAGCCGGCTGCTTCTCTCGCAGCACCTGCAACAGACGCCGCAGCAGCTCCTGCGTGGGACCAGGCGCATACCCGAGGCGCAGCTGGCCTTTGCCACCCGCCGCCACGCGCTGCGCTACCTTTACCGCCTCGTCTGCCGCCCGGAGCACTCGATAGCACTCCTCTAGGAAAGCCCATCCTGCCGCCGTCAGCCGCACCGAGCGCGCCGTGCGCTCCAGCAGCTCCGCGCCGAGCTCCTCCTCGAGATCGCGGATCTGCCGGCTCAGCGGCGGCTGCGAGACGCGCAGCCGCGCGGCAGCGCGCGTGATATTCTGCTCCTCCGCGACGGCGACGAAGTATCTGAGGTGGCGTAGCTCCATGGTGGGCGGGCGTAGCAAGCATACCTGCAAGGTATGCTCACCCCACCAACACGGTATTTTTCGCCAAGGGCAAGTTCCGATAAAGTGATGCCATCGCCACTTTCACCAACAACGAAACCCACAACACAAGTACCACCATGTCTTCCACGACTGCCACTTCCCTCCCCGTCGCCCCGGCCTCATCCTTCGGCTCCGCGGTCCGCGCCGTCTTCGCCACTCGCGACGATGTCACGCCTACCATCGCCCGCATCGCCCTCGGTGTGATGATGCTGCCCCACGGTCTCCAGAAGACCCTCGGCCTTTTCGGCGGTTACGGCTTCGGCAATACCATGAAGTTCTTCACCGAGACGATGCATATCCCGGCGGTCTTTGCCTTTGCCGCGATCCTTGCCGAGTCCCTCGGCGCGCTCGCGCTGATCGTCGGCGCCGCCTCTCGTGTCGCCGCTCTCGGGATCGGCGCGGTCTTCGCCGTCGCCATCGCCACCGTCCATGGCGCTCATGGCTTCTTCATGAATTGGTCCGGCACCCAGAAGGGCGAAGGCATCGAGTTCTTCATTCTCGGCCTCGCACTCGTCGCCATCGTCGTGATCCGCGGCGGCGGCAAGGCCAGCGTCGACGGCGCGCTCACCCGCTGAGTTTGTCCAGACGGCAACTGACGTAACAACAGCCCTGCGCGCGCAAGCGCTCAGGGCTTTTTTGTCAACGCCCCCACCAGCGCCGCGCTATTCTTTTCCAGCCCCACGAAAAACGCATCCTCCTTGGCCGGCGCCTGCGTGAGCGGATCGAGCACCATCGCCTTCACGCCCGCCTCCTTCAACATCGTCTCCACGGCCGCCGATGGCGGAAAAGCGTGCAGGCTCACCTTCACCCCCGCCCGCTTCAGTTCGGCCAAGATCCTTGCGTGCTCCGCCTCCGTCCAACGCGCGGGCTCGCTCTCGACCCGCACCAGCGCCTGAACGCCAAGATCCTCCAACAGGGCGTCAAACGCTGGGGAAAACACCGCCACTTCCGTCTGCGCCGCCTCTGCGAGCTGCCGCTCGCCCTCGGCCCTGAGCCGGAAGAGCCGCTCCTTTACGCGCCGGAGATTCTCCGCGATCACGACGGCTGCCACCGGTTGCGCCGCGGTAAACTCCGCCGCGATGCGCTCCGCCACCCGGGCGGCCGAGGTCAGGCTGAGCGCGAAAGCCGTCCCCTCATTTACCCCTGCGCGCAAGCGCACCACTGGCGTCCGCTGATCGTCCGCCGCACTCGCATCGAGCTCCACGCAGCGCGGATTGGCCGCGTGCGCTGCCGCCCACAGCGCATCGTCGCGCGCCGCCGTCCTGAGTGTCAGCACCGCCTGCGCCGCGCGGGCGGCCTCCGCAAACTTCCCCGGGCTGCGCGCTGCCTCAGCCTGCTCGTCCCACCCCGTGCCCGCCTCCCAGGCAGGCCGTACCGTGATCCCCGTGCCCCGTGCAAGCTCGCTTCCGAGACTCAGCGTGAGCGCGTGCCCCGCGAGCACCGTAATCCGCTGATCGGCTACGATTGCCGTGCGCTTCTCCGCCACCAAAGCCTTCTCCAGCGATGTCCACACCGCCAGGGAGCCCGCCCCCGCGAGGGCCAACATCGTTACAAACGCCGCCACGGTTTTCATGCATCACTCCTTCGTGCCATCTTCACCAGCACCGAAACTCCGAAGAGCAGCGCCGCCACCACGATGATCGCCGCCCCCGAGGGCACGCGCAGCTCCAGCGCCATCGGCGCGAGGATGCCCACCACGCAGCTCGTCGTGCACAGCCCCACGCTCCAGCCCACAAAACCGCGTAGCGACACCGCGAGATTCCTCGCCGCAGCCGCCGGCACAATCAACAGCGCCTCGACGAGGATCGCGCCGATGATTTTCACCGCCGCCACGGTCACCACCGTCACCAGCAGCACAAACAGGTAGTCGAGCAGCACCACGCGCACGCCGCGCACCTGAGCCAGCGCGGGGCTGAAACTCGCGAGCGCCATCCGATTGAAAAACGCCACCCCCATGGCGACACACACCACCGCGAGCGCGGCCAGCACCGCGATATCGGCGTCGCTCACCGTGAGGATCGAGCCAAAGAGGATTGCCTCGATCAGGTGCGCGTCTGCCTTGTTGGCGAGCATCGGCAGCAGGCATGCGCCCGCCGCCAGCGAGATCGAAAGAAACACCGCTATCAGGGTATCCGGCGGCATCGCCGTCCGGTGCCTCGTGAAATTCATCGCCAGCGCGAAGAGCGTGCAGAAGGCGAATAGCGATACGTAGGGCCGCTCCGTCGGCTCCCCAAGCAGCAGCCCGAGCGCCACGCCGGTGATTGCCGCCTGTCCGATCGCCTGCGCAAAAAACGCCAGCCGCTTCGTCACCACCAGCGGCCCCAGCCCTCCCAGCATCGGCCCGAGCAGCACTCCACAGATCAGCGCATTGACGACAAAGCCATACGCCAGCGCGCTTGGCAGCGTGCCGGCTTCTGCCGCCGCTTTGAGCGTATCGCGGAGCGCATCCATCGCCCCGTTCACGGCGATACCCCTCCCGCGAAAGCCTGCACGATCCGCTCCGCCGTCAGCACCTCGCTCGGCGCGCCGCTGAAGAGCACCCGCCCGCCCTGCATCATCGTCACGGTATCGGCCAGAGCTCGCGCGTGCGCAAGATCATGGAGGCTGCAGATGACCGTGCGGCCTTCGCGTCGGAGCGCGCGGAGCAGCTCGGTCGCTGTCTCCACTCCCGGTGGGTCGAGGTGATTCATCGGCTCATCGAGGACGAGCAGCGCTGGGCGCGGCGCCAGCGCCTGCGCGACCAGCAGCCGCTTCAACTCGCCGCCCGAGAGCTTGCCGAGCGGCGTCCGCCGCTTGGCCGTCAGCCCGACGGCCGCGAGCGCCGCCTCGGTCTCCGCCCGCGCCGTCGTCTTCGCTTTGAGAAAAGCCGCTCGCGCCGGCCCGCACATCATCAAGAAATCCTCCGCCGTAATTGGCAGCGAGCGATCGAAGTCCAGCGTCTGCGGCACGTAGCCGATCGTCCCTGCCGCGCCAGGCCATTCCCACCGCACCGCGCCGTCGTGCTCCGCGAGCCCGAGCATGCAGCGCAGCAGCGAGGTCTTGCCCGCGCCATTGGGGCCGACGAGGCAGTGAATCGTGCCCGGCGGCACGCGCAGCGACACGTCGCGCACCAGCCGCGCCTCGCCTGCACGCAGGGAGACGCCTTCACAGATCACCGCAGGGCCGCTCTGTCTTTCAGCCTCCATGTGCCTCAAGGATTGCCGCCGTGAGCTGCTCCAGGTTGTGCCGCATCCCGAGCTCAAAGCTCTCCGCCGTCAGCGGCCCGCTCGTGAGATGCTTCAGGAAGCGCGTCCGTACCCCCGTCGCCTCGCGGATCGTATCGACATACGCCGCGGGAAATTCCTCTTCGGCAAACAGCACCTGGATCTTGCGCGTCTTTAGCTCGTCGATGCTGCGCCGCAGGCCCGCCGCGCTCGGCTGCTGCCCCGCTGCGGGCTCGATCACGAGCGCGATCTGGAGCCCAAATTCCTGCAACAGGTAGTCGTACGAGCCGTGCACCGAGGCGCACCGCAGATCGAGCCGCGGCAGTGCCGCGATCTTCGCCATCGCTTCCGCCTTCAGCTTGCGCAGCCGCGTCGCATAAGCCCGCGCATTGGCGCGATAGGCGTCGGCATTGGCGGCATCGAGCGCGCCGAGTCCCTCCGCGATCGTGTAGATCTGCTGGATCGCCGCGCTCACTCCGATGAAGGTATGCGGATTCACCACCCGCTCGCCACCCCCTAGCCCAGAGACGGGCAGCAGCGATACGCGCTCATTGGCTGCGATCATCTTGATTTTCCCCTCCATGCCGGCGGCGCGCACGATGTCGCGCGCGAAAGGGTCGTGGCCTACGCCGTTCCACACCAGCACGTCGAGCGTCATCGCCCTTTTCAGGTCGGCCGGCTGCGGGTTGTAGTTGTGTGGGTTGAATCCCGTCTCGACCAGCGGCACCACCGTCGCCCGGTCGCCCGCCACCGCCACCGTAAAGCTGTAATAAGGGTGCAGCGTCGTGCCCACCGTGAGCTTTTTCGACTCGACCGCGCTCAGGCCGGCGATCGCCAGCACGCACGCCATAAACCATCTCCGCATCATGGGCATCATGACGACTTCGCCTTGCGGGCGACAAACTCCACCCAGCTATCCAATACCAGCATCTCCGGGATCGCCTGCGGGATGGCGCTGTCCGGCTTTGCCGGTCGTCGCCACACCGTCGCAGTCTCGCCGCTTAGCACGAGCGCCCATTCCTCGTTATCGTTTTTCCCCCAGTACACCGCATGCGTCGGGCTGTGCGCGTCGAGCCGCTGCCACGTATGTTTCCCGCGCTGCCTCCACGCCGCGTCGCGTGTAAATGGCGGCACGCTCTGCTCCGCCAGCATCGCCGGCTCCGGCCACGTCCGCAGTTCCTTGCATAGCGCCCGGATCTCCGGCTCCGCCGCGCGCAGGTCGTTGAAAAGCCCCTGCTCCCGCGCATCGAGGACCGCGAAGGCCGAGCGCTGGTGCGAGGCCAGTGCTGCGTCGCCCGGTCCGCGCGCCCGCAATCCGATGCCCGCGATCCACAGGGCTACGATCGCCCCTGCCAGGAGCGCCACGCCGCGCACTTCACCGCGGCCATCCGCCGGCTCGATCGTCTGCACCGTCACCGCGATGCCCTCCCCGCGCCATAGCCCAGCGCAAAGGCGACCGTGCCGAAGAGGAAGAAAATCCCCGCTACCCAGAGCATGCGCTGCGTCTCCCCGCCGCTCGGCGCGGCCGCCGCGTTCGGCGTAGCCGGCATCTCCATCGAAGTCTGAGGCGCCGCCGACGCTGCCGCGTTCGCTGGTGCCGCTTTTTCCGGTTCGAGCGCACCCTCCTCGTGAAGCGGTCCTACTTTCGAGATCCGATGTCCCGGGCCCGCATCGAACTCCACCCGGTACGGCGTCTTCGGTCGCGGTACGCTCAGGAAGCCATCCCCGGGCAGCTTGTGTTCGGCGATCACCGCGCCATTCTCCCGGTTGCGCAGGGTCACCGCCAGGCCTTGTGGGCTTTCGTTGGTGGAAAATCCCGCCTCGATTTCGAGCACCCCACCCGGCAGCGCTTTCAATACCAGATACGACTCATGCCCCCGCGCGACCACGCCGCCTGCCAGCACGAGGATGCACCAGAGGATTCGAGCTGCGGCTATCTTGGGCATGGCCTATTGACTGTAGTCCGCCCCGGGGACTTCGAACACAAGCGTCGCCCGGTAGCGCACTTGGTCGGCCTTACCCTTGATGTCCTCTGGCGGCGCATCGAGTACCGTCACCATCAGCTGCCAAGGCCCCGCCAGCGCCAGGGGCACCTCCACGCGTCCCTGGTTGTCCGTCCGGCCGATCCATTTCGCCGGCTTGCCGACGTAGGCGCCTGCGATGTGCTCGGCGATGAGCTCGATCGACTCCTCTTTGTATGGCCTGCCTCGGAAGTGCACCTGCACGCTGAGGGTCTCGCCCTTGGCCAGCGCCGAGGGATTCTTCGCCGGCACGATCTCCAGCGTATGCCCCAGCGGCTTGGCCGCGAGCGCGTCGGCCTTCGCCGCCACGCCCTCGCCCCTCACGAAGAGCAGCGTCTTCGCAAAGCCGTGGATCTGCGTCGCGTCGACTACGCGGCCGCCGGTTTTCGGCGCCTCGGTCTTGGGCACGCGCGCGTAGGTGACGACGCCCTTGTCGTCCTTCATCTGCGTCGAGAAGATCGGCTTGTTCACCGAGCTCAGCCAGTGCGCGCCGGCCGCCTCGAACGTGAGCGACGCCGAGCGGTAGCCTGTCGGCGCCGTGTCCAGCTTTCGCGCCGGCTTGTCTCCAGAAACCAGATATAGCCCGCCAAAGCGCTCGTCATCTAGGGTGTCGTCGATGGGCAGCTTGTGGCCGAAGGTCACATACGCCGTCGTCGCCACCGCACCGGGTCGCGGACCCGGATAAGACAGCACATAGTTGTTGGCGCCGATCCAGAGCTGGTGCGCCCGCGCAGCCACCGCCAGCGCACAAAATGCCAGCGCACTCATTCCGAGCCTTTGTACTTTCGTCATCATCGTGGTGTTTTCCTTAGAAGTCACACTGCACCCCCGCCTTAAACGTGAGCGGCGCGCCCGGCGCAAGGATCTGGAAGCCATTGCTCAGCGACACCGAGGTGGCGTACACCCGGTCCGCGACGTTTTCCATCGTGCCATACACCTTGTAGCGGCGACTGCCCCAGCGGCCCGAGTAGGAGAGCCCGACGTCGATCGTCGTGTAGCTTGGGGAGTACAGCGTGTTCGTGGCGTCGACCGCATAGCTACCCACGTAGCGCAGCATCGCATCCGCCCCCCAGCCCTGCTGCGGCGTCCAGGCCAGGAGGAAGGTCCCCGTGTGATCTGGCACGCCCGTGACTTTTCTGCCGATCAAGGCAGGGTTGGTATTGCGCTCCACCTTCGATTCGGCGCTGCCGTAGGTCAGCGTGAAGGCCAGAGGGTTCAGCGGGCGCCATTCGCCCTTGGCCTCGAAGCCCGTGCGCCTCGTCTCCCCGAAATTCTGGTACACGCCGGGCGAGACCGTGAGGATCTCATCCGAGCTGTCGATGCGGTAGGCCGCCATGTCAAAGGTGACCGTGCGGGCGAGTCGGAAGGCCGCGCCGATTTCCGTCTGCTGAAAGACATTCGGCTCCAGATTGCCCGCCCCGCTGGAGTACTTCACGAAGTTGGGCGCGAGTGCAAAGCCCTCTGCCCAACTCGCGCGGAGCTGCACGTCCGCGGCTACCTCGGAGCGCACCCCGACCTTGGGGCCCAGGTGGCTCATCGCCTTCATTTTTCCGAGCGGATCGGTGCCGGTCTCGGGGCCATTGCGCGTCGCCTCGCCGGTGAAGCGATCGTAACGCGCCGCCACCCACGGCTTGAAGAGCGCGTGGATCGGCGCCTCCACTTCGGCGAAGGCCGACACGCTGTTGAGATCCGCTGTGCGATCGTAGATCGCGGGCACGATCCGGCGGCGGTTTGCGAGCCCGTCGGCAAACTGATAGTGCGTCGCCTCCCGGAATGTCTCCACGCCGCTCACCCAGTTAAGCGGGCTCACGCCGAGCCTCTGCCGGCCGTTGAGATTGAGCCCGCCGCCAGTCACTTCACGGTCGTACGCCTCCTCCCGCTGGGCCCATGTCGTCGTGTTGATCGGGCGGGTGTACCAGCGTGTGAAGGATTGGTCGGTGCGATACGCAAAGGCCAGCAGCTTGAGCTGCTCCGCGATCTTGAAGCTGCCGTCAGCGCGCAACGTCTGGAGCTCGCGCTCCGAGCCATCGAGCTGCACGCGCTGGTCGATGCCGTACGGATCGCGCTCATACTGCTGGCGCGTGATGTACGAGGCTGAGTCTCCCGCGCCCGTGTAGTAGCGCCCCGCCAGCGCCACCGTCACCGACGAAGAGACGTCCATCGCCCATCGTCCTGCGAGCGTCGTGCGCTCGAAGTCCGACTGCGGCCGGAAGCCAGCGGTGCGATAGTGCTGGCCCGCGAGATTGAGCCGCTGCGCGCCGCCCAACGCGAGGCCCAGCGCGGCCTGCGCGTCGAGCGTAGCATTGTTCGCGATACTCACGTCGGCACTGCCATAGGGGCCGTCCTTGCGCGTCTCGATCGCAATGAGGCCGCTGCGGTTGTAGTTGCCGTAGAGCGCGGAGACCGGGCCCTTGTGCACCGTCATCGCGCCCATCTCGAGCGGCACCACGACAGCGAGGTCCACATAGCCGTCGGCATGCGACATCGCCTCGTTCAGCGGGATGCCGTCGATGACGACCCCCAGATCGCCGCCGTGGCCTCCGCCGCCAAAGCCCCGCATCACGATGCTGTCGGCGACGCCGGCGAGGCCGAGATTGCGCACCGCCATGCCCGGCACCTGCCGAAATAGCTCCCCGGGATGGCTCACCCGCAGCTCGCGGATGCGCGCGGCATCGAGTGCATCGACGGAAAAAGGCGCATTGGCGCCCCGCAGCGCCTGCCCTTTGACCACGACCTGATCCAGCGGGATGGCCGCCGACTGGGCGTACAGCCCTGTGGCGCTGCTTGCAAATAGGAGTGTAGTGAGCACGCGCGTCCTCGCGTGCGCGGAAAATGGATACATCGGACAGGTGATTTGTCTGCCTGCGCCCGCCCCCGCCTCAGTCGCAATGCGCAGTGCGCCGGACCAGCGGGAAGGGCAATGGGATGAAACGCCCCGCGCCCACACGCGGCGGCGGCACTCAACCACGCCAGCTCACACCGCGCTTCGCGGCGGACCGTGCGGCGGAGCTGCACGCCGTCCTTCGCCGAGACGATCCTCGCTAGCCCAACCAAAAATCTCCCGCGCCTCCGGCGGCATCACTCCCACCACAGCCTCGGCCGCGAGGTCCACTTTTTTGAGCACGACCACCGTCGGCACACGCGGAGGCGACTTCGCCCCCTCGTCCTGCGTGCCCTCCGCCAACTCCAGTCGCGCCAGCGCTTCGTGCACGCGGCTTGTGGCCGCCTCGTGATTGAGGAGCTGGGCCACCTGTCGCGAGAGGTCGCCTTGGTGCGAAAAACTCCGCGCCTCAGCCAGCCAGGTCAGCGCCGCAAAGACCGCCATCTGTGGCGAATTCGCGCACACCCAGGCCGCCAGCAGCGCCCAGATGGGCCACCGCCGGTTTGCGAGAGTGGTTTTGCGCGTGCTCATGCCTCCCTTTCACTCGCGCTGAAAGTCCGTCCGGAAGCCATCTCTTTTTCTGTCACGTTGGCGTGACGCCTTGCGGCTTTGCCTTTCCCACCTCGCCTGCTTTTCCTCCTGGTCGCCGCGCCATGTATACGCCCGCCCACTTCGCCGAAGAGCGCCCGGAGTTCCTGCACGCCCTTATCGCTGCCCACCCGCTTGGTACGCTCGTCACGCTCGCCTCGTCGGGCCTCGCAGCCAATCTCATCCCGTTCGAGTTCGACCCCGCGCCCACTCCTGTCGGCCCTCATGGCACCCTCCGCGCCCATGTCGCGCGGGCCAATCCGGTCTGGCGCGAATCTTCCCCCACCGTGGATGCCCTCGTGGTTTTCCAAGGCCCCCAAGCCTACATCACGCCCTCTTGGTACGTGGAGACCAAGCCTGCCACCGGCCAGGTCGTCCCGACTTGGAATTACTGCGTCGTCCACGCCCACGGCCCCCTCCTCGTCATCGACGACCGCGCCTGGCTGCGCTCCCAAGTCGAGCGTCTCGTCCTCCGCCACGAGTCCTCCCGGCCCACCCCTTGGCATGTCTCCGATGCGCCCGCAGGCTACATCGAAAAGCAACTCGCCGCCATCGTCGGCCTCGAGATCCCCGTACGCCGCCTCGCCGGCAAGTGGAAGATCAGCCAAAATCGTCCCGCTCCCGACCAGGCTGGGGTCATCGCCGGACTGCAAACCGAGGTTAATCCCTCAGCCCGATCGATGGGGGAAATAATGTGCAAACGAACGGAGAAACCGCTGTAACATCGTCTCGCTGCCGACGTCTCACCGGGCAGCATGACGCTGATTAAGTTTGTCGGCACCGCCTTGATGCACTGCTGCCATTTGCTGGCCGTGCTCGCGCTGCTTGTCGTCGCCGCCTTCCTGCCCAATCAGGAGTAGCTCGCCTCGCTCTCCGCGAGGGTTTCCTTGGCCCCGGTCGCCGTGGAATGAGCCGGGTTTTCTCCAGGCTGTGCCTTTTTCGTGTATTTCGGGGATTTCGTGGTTAAATTAGACGCCGCATGAAGCTCCTCGCCCCGCTCGCCCTCACCTTCGCGCTCCTCCTCTCCGCCTGCTCTAAGTCGCACGATCACTCCAGTCACGGCGGCCACGTCCACAAGGCCCCCCATGGCGGCATCCTTGTCGAGGCCGGCGACCACCTCTACAACATCGAGCTCTTGCGGGATACCGCCGCCGGCACCCTCACCGCTTGGATTCTCGACGGCCATGCTGAAAACTTTGTGCGTATCGCCGCCCCTTCCATCGAGATCACCACCATTTCCGGCGGTCAGCGCCGCCCCCTCAGCCTCAAGCCTGTTGCCAATACCGCCACCGGCGAGACCATCGGTAACACCTCGCAATATCAGGCGCAGGCCGATTGGCTGAAATCCGGCGGCGAAATGGCCGGCACCATCGAATCCGTCGAGATCAAGGGCTCCTCCTTTAAGACCCTCGGCTTCCACCTTGCGAAGTGATTGGCAAGTCCCGCGCCGTTTCCCAGCCCTGCCCCTGAGGACAGGGCCTGCGGCCGCTCTCGCCCTCGCCGCCCTCGTCCTCGGCACTCCCTCCGCCTTTGCCCAGATCAGCGGCCTGCGGGGCCTTAAGGATCACTCTCAGTGCTGCGCCATCGGCATGCCCTCGCTCCACGGAGCCCCCGATGGCTCCTACGATCCGATGCCCGATCCGGTGCTCAGCCGCCGCCGCGCCCCCGCCCCTCCGCCTCCGGCGGCCGACTCTGCGCCCGCTTTCGTCGCACCCGTCGAGTACCCTCCGCTTAAGCTTCCTACGACCAAGGTCGAGGGCCACCTCGAGGTGGGCTTCGAGTTCCTCGGCGGCTACGCTTTCGATGTTTCCAAGGAGCAGGCGGCCGCCTTTGCCACCGAAGACAAAGCCGCTCTCTCCGCCGTCGACGCGCAGATCCCCGAGCTCGTGCGTAAGGTGGATGGGCAGAAGGTTCTCGTCCGCGGCTTCATGCTCCCGATGAAAATGGAGGGCGCGCTCACTTCTGAGTTTCTCCTCGTCGCCAACTCCCTGCTCTGCTGCTACGGCGTCGTTCCGCCGATGAATCAGTGGATCACGGTCAGGATGCCACCCGGCAAGGGCCTCAAGCCCCAGCAGGATGTCCCCCTCGAGGTCTTCGGCACCCTCCGCGTCCAGCCCCGCGTGGAAAATGGCGCGCTAAACGCCATCTATCACCTTGAGGGCACTCGGGCAAGGTAGCCTGCTCTTGCCTTTGCCTTGGTAGATCGGTGTGGGCGGGTATCCCGCCGCCTGGCACGTGGGTGGAGCCCCGCCCTTGCCGCACCCGCCCTTGTCAGGAGTTCGCTACCCGCTTCGGCACATCCGTCTTCCCTGCCCATTGTACGCCGAGGTACGAGCACGCGCCCTCTACGGTTGAAAACACCTCGAAGGGATGCCGCAGCGCCACCGTGCGCTGATAGAGCATCCCGCACGCCGCCGCCAGTGGCGTCGTCGCCACCGCCGCCCATCGCCCGCGCGAGATCTTCGCGCTGTGCCGCACCACCTCCAGCATCGCGCGAAAGTCCGCCATCGCGATCCCCACCGACATGTCCGAGATATCCACGATCCCATCGTAGTTCAGCGAGTATCGCGGATCTTGCCACATCCGCTCCACCGAACTTCGCAACGAGTCGAAGGTAAACCGCCCCTTGAAGCGGGTCACGATCATGCGCTGTTCCGGGTAGATCTCGTAGTCAAACGTCATTGGGCAGCTTGAGGTTGCGAGATTGCCGCGCCGCGCTCAGGTCGTCCAGCGCTGTTTACGCGCAGTTGCAATCCCCGCCCAGCCCCACACGCTTGACCCCTCACGCACTCGGTCCCTGGTCCTTCGTCCCTCCTTTCTCGTCCTTTTCTCATGATTCCCGTCACCGTCCTCACCGGCTTCCTCGGCGCTGGCAAGACCACCCTCCTCAATCGCATCCTCACTGAGCACCACGGCAAGAAGCTCGCGGTGATCGAGAATGAGTTCGGCGAGGTCGGCGTGGATCACCAGCTCGTGATCCAGAGTGAGGAGGAGCTCTTCGAGATGAACAACGGCTGCATCTGCTGCAGCGTCCGCGGCGACCTCATCCGCATCCTTGGCCGCCTCCTTAAACGCAAGGACAAGCTCGACGGCATCCTCATCGAGACCACCGGCCTCGCCAACCCCGCCCCCGTCGCTCAGACCTTTTTCACCGACGATGAGATGAAGCAGGCCTTCAAGCTCGACGCCATCGTCACCGTCGTCGACGCCAAGCACGTCTCCCAGCACCTCGACAAGGAGGATGAGTCCATGAAGCAGGTCGCTTTTGCCGACGTGATTCTCCTCAACAAGACCGACCTCGTCGCCCCCGCCGAGCTCGATGCCCTCGAGGCGCGCATCAAGCGCATCAACGCCGTCGCCAAGATTCACCGCACCCGCAACTGCGACCTCCCTCTCGACCACGTGCTCGATGTCGGCGGCTTCAATCTCCACCGCGCCACCGAGCTCGACCCCAAGTTCCTCGAGACCGAGTACCCGTTCGAGTGGGCCGGTGCCTACGCCCTCCCCGTCGGCACCCACACCTTGGAGATTGGCCACTGCGATCACGACCACGGTCATGACCATGGCCACGACCACGGCGAGCACGGCCACCACCATCACCACCACGGCAATCCCAACGAGCTCGACGTCGTCGTCATGCCCGTGAAGTTGCCGGTCAATGGCAACCTCAAGTCCCCCGAGTCACAGGCGGCCATCGCCGCCGCGCGCGAGGCGGCGGTGCACGTGTTCGCCGACTGGGAGTCCAAAACGAAAGAGGGCGATACCATCGCCCCCGGCGCCACCCTCCACCGCCTTCTCCTTAAGGACGGCGACGGCCGCTATCAGCTCAAGATCACCGAGCCCGGCTTCTACCTCGTCTTTGAAAGCTGCGGCCACGACCCCCTGCACATCTACGTGATGGGCGAGGTCGCCAAGCCCTGCTGGCAGGCCGACTACCACGCCGCCCACGAGCACAACGAAGATGTCACCTCCGTCGGCATCAGCGCCCCCGGCGACCTCGATGGCAAGAAGCTCAACGACTGGATCAGCACGCTCCTCCGCGAAAAAGGCGGCGACATCTACCGCATGAAGGGCGTCCTCGCCGTCAAGGGCTCCAACAAGCGCCTCGTCTTCCAGGGCGTCCACATGCTCTTCGACGCCACCTTCGACAAGGAGTGGGGCTCCGCCCCCCGCCAGAATACCCTCGTCTTCATCGGCAAGAACCTTGATCGCGCCGCCCTCACCGAAAAGTTCAAAACCTGCCTGGCGTAGCCGTCTCCGCTCCTCGTGTCCCACACCCAGCACACCCTCGAGGGCCTCTGGCAGCTCACCCACGCCACCCACGAGGGTGAGCACGCTCCCGAGCTGGTCATCGAGCGCACCACGCTCGCCATCTACCGCGAGACCTACGAGATCCGCTTCGCCGACGAGGTCGCCGACTCCGGTGCCTTGGCTCACGATCCCGCGCAAGTCGACACGCTCGTCCTCACCAGCGCCTCCGGCCCCCACACGGGCCGCGTGATCCCCTGCATCTTTCAGCGCAAAGGCGACCTCCTCCGCATCTGCTACGGCTTCGACGGCGCCCGCCCTACCACCTTCGCCGCTCCTGCCGGCAGCAACCGCTACCTCGCTACGTATCGCAAATCCTGATACGCAGCCCGCCCCGTAAGAGGCGGGACTCAGGAGATATATCGCCAACCGCGGCGCCCAGCAAAGCCTCACCTTCAGGTTCCCTCGCCTGAATTCGTGTCCCTTAGTGGTGCAATCCCGCCTTGGGTCCAGCTAGCCCGCAGCCCTGCGCGTGAGCGCAGGGACCGACCACCCCACGGTACCCGCATCCCCGCCACCACCCCACCTGCACCCCTCCCCCACGCACACCATTGTGCCTTCCCCTGCCCACCCCCTCTGGCATACTTGCCCGACACCGCTGCCGCCCCGTCGATGCACCTCTCCGCCCTCCACCTCTACCCCGTCAAATCCCTCCGCGGCATTTCCGTCGCCTCGGCCGAGGTCGACGCCCAGGGCCTCGTCGGCGACCGCCGCTTCCTCGTCATCGATGCCACCGGCAAGTTTCTCACCCAGCGCACCCTCCCGCGCATGGCCCTGATCGACACCGCCCTCTCCCCCGCTACCCTCACCCTTTCCACCTCGGGCCGAGCCCCCATTTCCGTCCCCCGCGCCAGCGATCCCGCCGCCCCGCTTCGTACCGTCTCCGTCTGGAAAGCCGAAGGCCTCCAGGCCGAGGACTGCGGCGACGCCGTCGCCGCTTGGCTCTCCGATTTTCTCGCTACCCCCGTTCGTCTGGTCCGCGCGGGCGCTGCCTTCCATCGGCCCGTCAACAAGCCCGGCAAATCCCTCCCCGACGATGTCACCACCTTCGCCGACGCCCAACCGTTCATGGCCATCAGTGAGGCCTCCCTGCACGATCTCAACGACCGCATCGTCACCCGCGACGAAGACCCCGTGCCGATGAACCGCTTCCGCCCCAATCTCGTCTTCTCCGGCACCGCTCCCTTCGCCGAAGATACCTGGTCGCGCTTCCGCATCGGCAGCATCGTCTTCCGTGCCGGCGGCCCCTGCATTCGCTGCATCCTCCCCACCACCGATCAGCTCACCGCCCAGCGCGGCAAGGAGCCCCTCCGCACCCTCGCCACCTACCGCCGCGTACCCGGCAGCCCGTCCGACGTCATCTTCGGCCAGAATCTCTACCACGAAGTCAAGCACGGCACCCTCCGCGTTGGCGACCCCATTGAGCTCCTCGCGTAGGCCGGACCACAAACTCCCGGCAGGGGGATGACACGAGGCCCAGCACCCGCTATAATCGGCACCGCTAGCCATGCCGTTCGCCCAGCCGATCCAGAGAAGAGCCCGAGCCTCCGCCAGAAAGTCTCCGCAATCCTCCTCTATATCCGGGCTATTTCGCGTTATTCCCGCCAAATTCGGCGCGAAAATTCCACCCGCCTCCGATCCTTCCGCACCGCCCCCCACCCCGGTTTTTCCTTCGTGCGATTCGTGTGTTTCGCGGCTTCTCCGTCGATTACCCCGCTCATCCCCACCAGCGTTTAGCTGGTGCTCAAACTCATCGCCCCGCGATCAGCCGAAGCCGCACGTCCTAGCTGCCGCCTTTGGCACTATCCTTTAGCGGTCACTTCCCTGCCTTGGTCTATATCCGCGGTCGACGCACCCTGCAGAAATTTCGCGCGCAACCCCTCCTCTATATCCAGGCTAATCCAGCCTGATCCAGCCCGTATCCTCTTCCGCCCCGCATGAGCCTCCTGCTCGAAAAACTCAGCCCCGGTGCCACGACCTGCATCCTCATCGGCAGCGCCGCCGGCCTCGATGCCACCCGGCTCCGCGGTTGCCAGCATCTCCTCTGGTGGGCGGATGCCACCCTTCCACCCACCCGCTTTCCCATTCCCGCCGAGCGCCTCGCCCCCGGCACCCCCGGCTCTGAGGCTCTCCTCGAGCGCTTCCTCCGTCGCGATCACCGTCACCTTCCTTCGCTCTTTGTCGGCGCCGGCGGCGATGCGCCCGCCTACCAGCCCGTCATCGCTCTCGTCCACGACACTCTTGAGCAGGCCCATCGGGCCCGCCTCACCCGCCAGCGCGATGGCTTCACCTGGCAGAAACACCTCCTCGCCAATACCACCGCCTATCTCCGCCACCGCCTGCCCGATGCCTGGGCTGGAGCCCTCCGCGGCCTGCCCGCCTTCGTCTGCGGCGCGGGCCCGTCGCTCGATGTCTCGATCGCCAAGCTCGCCGCCCACGCCGATCGCGCCGTGATCTTCGCCGCCGACTCCGCCCTGCGCGCCCTCGCCCGCCACGGCGTCACCGCCGACTTCGTCGTCTCCATCGACGCCGCCAAAGTCCCCGAAAAATGCCTCCCCGAGACCCATCGCCCCACCCGCGCCGTCCTCGCCAGCGTCAGCCCGCCCGGCTGGCCCGCCGCGCTCGGCTCCACCCCTTACGTCTTCCTCTCCGGCAATCAGGTCACCGATAGCTGGCTCGCCACCCAAGGCGCGCCACGCACCGCCATCGGCGTCACCGAGAGCTGCGGCAGCACCGCGATCGAGCTCGCCCACCACCTCGGCTGCGCGCCCATCTGCCTATTCGGCCTCGACCTCGCCGTCGACCCCTCCCGCCAGGCCCGCCGCCATCAGCAGGATGCCGACCCTAGCCTGTATTCAAACTCCAACTACGACCCCACCACCACCCTACCCCGCGTGCCTGGCAACTACGCTGACACCGTCCCCTGCTTCGCCCTCGGCGACTGGCGTCAGCTCGATGCCCGCCTCGCCACTCGCACCGACCGCCGTTACTACAATATCACCGATCGCGGCGCCCGCCTGAGCGGCTGCACCGTCATCCACCCCGACGCCTTCTCCCTCGACGCCCCCTCCGGCGCCAAGCTCCCGCTCCTCGCCGCCCTCCCCTCCGGCACCCCCGCCGATCCCGCCGTCCTCGCCAAGATCCGCGCCCTCGGCGCCCGCTGCGCCCAGTCCCTCCCCACCCTCCACCAGGCCCTCGCCCAATCCGGCCCCGCCGCCCTCGCCGAAGCCTTCCGCCCCCTCCTCCGCGACCCCGACACCGCCCGCGTCCTCGGCGCTTACGCCCTCAAGCTCATGCCCCACCTCATGCCCCCCACCGAGGGCGACACCGCCCTCTGGCAAGGCCTGCTCGAGGAGTTCGCCGAGCTCTGCGCCCTGCTGCAAAAACCAGCCTCCCCAGCCCAAGGCTGATCCCACCTTCCCGCGCTTCCCGACCTTCCTGTTCAAAGTCTTCGCGCCCAATAATCCACCCGCACTCCACTCACCAATCCCGCACCCGCCCGCGCTTAGCCTTGTGCTTCGCGCGATGCTTCTTCGACTCGATCATCCGCACTTTCTGCCCGCGCGTCTTCGGCCGCGTCCTCCGCCGTTCCGCCTCCCGCTCGTCCACCACCACCGCCCGCGCCTCGCGCGCCCGGGCCGCCAGCTTCTCGCACAGCTCCTGCCACGCCAGCTCCCGGTTGGTCGCCTGCGAGCGCTCGCGCTGGCAGCGCACCTCGATGCCCGTCGGCCCATGCCGCAGCCATACCGTGGAGCTGGTCTTGTTGATCTTTTGCCCACCTGCCCCCGACCCACGGATAAATTTCTCCTCCACCTCGGAGGTTCGGGCCCCGAGCGCATTCAGTTTCGTTTCGATCTCCGCATTCATGTTAAGTCTCCGCCCAAACCGCTGTATACGGCGCTTTCTGCGGGAAAGAAAAGCCCTGCGCCCCCTCCCTCCGCCGTCTCAGGGTAATGATCCTCCCATAATTTGGATTGGTAAAGCCATCGGCGGCGCTTTTCCTACAGGGAAACTTATCGGCGACCGCCGAGTCAAACCGCTCCCACCCTCCGCCAAATCTTTGGCAATACGCTACTCATCATGCTGACAGGTCCCGCCTGGTCCCAGAAACTTCGCGCAGAAATTGGCAAAGCCGTCATCGGCCAGGATGCTGTCATCGAGCGCCTGCTCGTCGCCCTGCTCGCCAACGGCCATGTGCTGCTCGAGGGCATGCCCGGCTTGGCCAAGACCTTGCTCATCAAGTCTCTCGGTACGGCGCTTGGCGTGCAGTTCGAGCGTATCCAGTTCACGCCCGATCTCCTCCCGAGCGACGTGGTCGGCACGATGATCTTTCAGCCCAAGGATGGCGTCTTCAGCGCCCACCGCGGCCCGATCTTCGCCAACCTCGTCCTCGCCGACGAAATCAACCGCGCTCCGGCCAAGGTCCAGTCCGCCCTCCTCGAGGGCATGCAAGAGCGCCAGGTCACCATTGGCGGCCACACGCACCCACTCCCCAAGCCCTTCTTCGTCATGGCGACGCAGAATCCCGTCGAGCAGGAGGGCACCTATCCTCTTCCGGAGGCACAGACGGATCGCTTCCTCTTCAAGCTCCTCGTCGACTACCCCACCGCCGACGAAGAGTCCGCCATGATGCAGCGCTGGGGCCAGGTCACCAAGCAGCCTACCGTGACCGCTGCCTCCAGCGGAGAGGAGTTGCTCTCCCTGCGCACGCAGGTCGACGCGATCCACCTCTCGCCCGCCGTGCAGGGCTACATCCTCTCCATCGTGCGCGGCACGCGCGCCCTCGCCGAGAAGCAGGGCAATGCCAAGCGCTACCTCTCCTTCGGCGCGTCCCCCCGCGCCTCGCTCGCGCTCTATCAGGCCGGCCGTGCGCTCGCCTGGCTCCGCGGCGAAGACTACCTCTCGCCCGCCCTCATCCAGGAGCTCGCGCCCGATGTCCTCCGCCATCGCATCGGCCTCACCTACGAGGCCGAGGCCGAGGAGATCACCCCCGATAAGATCGTCGCGCAGGTCCTTGAGCGCACTCCCGTGCCTGCGAAGTAGAAGGCTCCATGACTGAAGGTCTAAAAGGCTGAACATGTCACCGCTCGCCACTGGCCAGGGCTCCGCCGATTCAGCCCGTCAGCCCTCCAGCCCTTCCCCCCTCTCCTTGCTGCGCCAGCTCGAGTGGCGCGTGCGCCATGCCGTCGAAAACGTCTTGAGCGGCGAGTACCGCTCCGCGTTTCGCGGTCGTGGCATGGAGTTCGACCAGGTCGTGAAGTACGAGTTTGGCGACGACGTGCGCGACATCGATTGGAATGTCACCGCGCGTCTCGGCGAGCCCTACCGCAAGAAGTTCGTCGAGGAGCGCGAGGTCACCCTGCTGCTCGTCTTCGAGGATTCTCCGTCGCTCAATTTCGGCTCCGGCGCGCAGTCGAAGCGCGAGGCTCTGCTCGAGCTCGCGGGGCTTGTGATGCTGCTCGGCGCGGTCAATCGCGACCGCGTCGGCTTTGTCCACGCCTCGCCCTCCGGCAATCTCTTCCGCGAGCCCGTGCGCGGTCGCGGCCAGATCATGCACGCCGCCGCGACCCTCCTCTCCCAGCCCGCGCCATCCGTTTCCTCACAGCACAACCCCAACGTCGATCCCATCCCCTGGCAGTTCCTCGGCCGCGCCGCGCCCAAGCACAGCGTGCTCATCTGGCTCGGCGATTTCCCGCCCGGCGCGCGCACGGCCGGTGGCTCCGCGCAGCCCGAAGGCTGGTCCGTGCTGCAACGCCGCTACCAGACGATGGGCTTCCGCGTCGACGACCCCTGGGAGCGCACGCTCCCCAGCGGCGAGATGTTCGCCGCCTACGACCCCATCTCCGGCAAGCTTGTCACCCTCGAAGGCAGCGCCGCCGAGCGCGCCGCGCACGCCGCGTGGGTCCGCGAGCGCGAAGCATCATGGCAGGCGCTCTTCCCTGATCCTCTCAGCCGCCTTGTCGTCGGCACCGATGAAAACCGCCTCGATGCCCTCGTACGTTTTTTCCATACGCGGATGAAAGCCGCCCGCTAGGAAATATCCCAACTCCAGACTCCAAAGCATTTTCAATGACCAACCCATCCCCGCGCTGCGCCTTTGCAGATTTCCCGCTTTGGGATTTCTTCGGCGTTTGATCATTGGCGTTTGGGATTTTCCTCCGTGACTCGCCTCGCCTTCCACGACCCGCTCTGGCTCCTCGCCCTCCTCGCGCTGCCGCTTGTCATCTGGCTGCGCGGCCGGCGGAGCGTGCCCGTGCTGCTCGTGCCGTTTGCCGCGGCGTGGCATCGGCCCTCGCTCGTCGCGCCGTCGCGGTGGCCGATCGTGTTGGCCTTTCTGGGGCTCGCGGCGTTGATCGTCGCCCTCGCCCGCCCGCAGCACATCGAGGATAAGCGCGAGGTCCGCTCCGAGGGTTACGATATCATGCTCGCGATCGACCTCTCCACCTCGATGCGCGCCGAGGATTTCGAGCGCGGCGGCGAGCGCATCAACCGCCTGCAGGCCATCAAGCCCGTCATCCAGGCCTTCATCGAAAAACGCTCGGATGACCGCATCGGCATCGTGCTCTTCTCCGGCCGCGCCTACACGATGGCGCCGCTCACCTTCGATCACGATTGGCTCGCCCGCCAGCTCGAGCGCGTGCGCATCGGCATGATTGAAGATGGCACCGCCATAGGCGACGGCCTCGGCGTCGCCCTCACCCGCCTCGAGCAGGCTAAGCGTGAGGACGGCGGCAAGCGCACTGGCGCCTTCGTCGTCCTGATGACGGATGGCGCCAATAATCGCGGCGCGCTTTCCCCTTCGCAGGCCGCCGAGATCGCCAAGTCCCGGGGTGTCCCGGTCTACACCATCGGCTCCGGCAAGGAGGGCTTTGTGCGCACGCCCGTCTTCGACGATGCGGGCCGTCGCATCGGCACGCGCCAGCAGCTCTCCGACCTCGACGAAAACGCGCTGCGCGAGATCGCCGGCGCCACCGGCGGGAAATTTTTCCGGGTCGCGGATGTCGATACGATCGAGAATGCCTTCAAGGCCATCGATCGCGCGCAGAAGATCGAGTTTCAGGCCAAGAGCTACCTGCTCTCCACCGAGCTTTTCTGGTGGTTCGCCGGCCCGGGCCTCGGCGCCCTCGCCCTAGCGGCCCTCCTCACCACGCGCGGCCACCGCGCAAAAATCACCAACGCCCGGGCTCAAACGCCAAAAACTGTCCCCGTTTGAGCCTTTTTCCACCGATGAGATTTCTTTGGCGTTTGGCCCCTTGGGCTTTGGGATTTCCTCTCTCATGATGTTTGCCTGGCCGCACCTGCTCTGGCTTCTCGCCCTCCCAGTCGCCCTCCTCGGGTGGGAGCTGTCGCGACGTCGGCACCGGACATTGTCCTCCGCTCGCTCCAAGATTCTGCGCGCCGAGGCAGGCCTGCGTTCCCTCAAGCTCACCTCCTTCGGCGCGGGCCAGCCCGAGACGCGCCTGTCAGTGCCCCGCTTCTGGCTTTTCCTCGGCCTCACCTGCGCGATTGTCGCGCTTGCCCGCCCCCAGTGGGGTCGGCTTGAGGAGCCGGTCTTCGATCAATCGCGCGAGATCCTGCTCGCCATCGATCTTTCGCGGTCGATGCAGGCGACCGATGTGAAGCCCTCGCGCCTCGATCGCTCCAAGCTCCTCATCCAGTCGCTCTTGGAAAAACTCCAGGGCGAGCGCGTGGGCCTCGTCGTCTTCGCCGGCACCTCGTTTCTTCAGAGCCCGCTCAGCGCCGACTACGAGATTCTCCGCGAGTTTCTTCCCTCGCTCGGGCCTGACTACCTTCCGCAGGGCGGCTCCGATTATGGCGCGCTGCTCGAGGCTTCCATCCGAGCCTTCAGCACGACCTCAGCCGCCGATCGCTTCCTCGTGATCCTCAGCGATGGCGAAGCCACCGATACGGAGTGGCGCAAGCAGGTCGAGGAGTTGAAGAACAAGAACATCCGCGTGCTCGGCCTCGGCGTCGGCACCGCCGATGGCTCGATGATCCCCGATGGTTCTGGCGGCCTCATCAAGGACGATCGCGGCGCGGTCGTGCTCTCCAAGCTCGAGAGCGCCACCCTCCAGGAGCTCGCCCAAGCCACCGGCGGCGTCTATCGCGACGCCAGTGCCTGGGTCGACCTCGCCGGCCTCGTCAACGAGACCATCGAGTCTGGCCGCAAGGGCGAATTCCTCGAGAAAAACACGGTCCGCCATGCCGAGCGCTTCCAATGGCCGCTGGCCTTTGCGCTCTGGTGCTTTCTTTTGAGCTTCTACTACGAGTTTCCTGTCCGCCCGCGCGTGCGCGATCTCAAGCTCGATACCGGCAGCCGGCTGCCCGAGGCCGGCAAAAAAGCGGCGGGCACCCTGGCCGCGCTCCTGCTGCTCGCGGCCTCCCTCCTGTATCCGCTTTCCACCTACGCTGCCGCCACCCTCGCCACCCCGCCGATGAGCGCGCCAGCCCCAGCCGAGGAGTCTCCGCTGGCCCGCGTGGTTGGCCGCATCGCCCTGGCGGAGAAACCCAGCGGCCGCGACTACGCCGAGTTCGCCCGCGAGACCATCACCTGGGGCTCCCGCCTCCAATCGGAGAAGCGCGGCGTGCCGCAGCCGCCCATCCACGATGCGCTCGCCGGCGTCGCTCTCGGCTCCAAGCTCGACCCCAAGACTGCCGACTGGCCCAAGCTGCGCGAGGAACTCGAAGCACTTCTTCAAAAAGAGGAGGAGGATAAGAAGGACCAACAGGAGCAGGATCAGCCGCAGAACCAGGATCAGCCGCAGGACCAGAACCAGCAAAAGCAGGACGACCAGAAGCAGGATCAAAAGCAGAAGCAAAAATCCGACTCCCAGAAGTCCGACAAGCAGGATGGCAAGTCGGAGAAAAACGAGCAGGGCCAGGGCGAGCAGGATCAAAAGCAGAAACAGGATTCCCAGCAGCAGGAGGACTCCGCCTTTGGCGACATGAGCAAGAAAGACCAGCCGCCTCCGCCCCCGCCGCCTGAGGAAAACATGCAACAGGTCGGCGGCGCCGAGAAGGAAACGGCCCAGCCCCCTCCCGCCGATCCTGCCCTCGCGATCCCGCTGCAGAAGCTCGATCAGCTCCGCAACCAGGATTCTCCCGCCCAACTCTTCCAGATGATGGAAGCGGACAAGGATAAGCGCGCTCCCAAGAAACCCACGAAGGATTGGTAATGTTCACGTCGCTCCGTCATCGCTCGCCCCTCTTTGGGCTCGTCTCGCTTCTTGCCGCACTGCTGCCCGCCCTGCTTCGCGCGCAGACTCCCCAGCCGGGCGCTCCCAGCGTGCGCTGGGAGATCGCCGATCAGGGCATGATGAGCGCCGCCGTGCAGCTCGTCTTCGAAAACTGCGCGCCCGACGGCGAGCCTCCCGTGCCGCAGGTCCCCAATGCGTCCCTCCAACTCGCGGGCCGCTCCAACAGCACCAACATCGTCAACTTCCAGATGACGCAGTCCGTCATCTTTGTCTATATGGTGCGCACGCGCGGCGCTGACCCCGTCCGCATCCCTTCCTTCGACGTCAAGACCAACAAGGGCACCATCCGTGTCGACCCCTTCGACTTGGCGGCCCCGAGCGCCACCGTCGACTCTGTGGCCTTCGCCAAATTCCAGCCGCAGCGCACCACCGTGTGGGCGGGCGAGGTCTTTGGCCTCGTGTACGAACTCTCGGCCTCCCGCCGCAACAATCCGCAGATCCAGCCGACTTTCGAGTGGAACGCCGCTCCCCTCGTCGCCGAGGATTGGTCGAAATACGAGTTCACCGAGAAGATCGTCAACAACGACCGCCGCGCCCTCGTCACCTTCCGCACCCGTGCCGTCGCCAAGAATCCCGGCTCGATCAAGCTCGAGGCCGCCACTCATCTCATCGGCATCCAGACTGGCAGTATCGCGAGTTTCTTCGGCCCTCAACCGCGCATCGAGCAGGTCGCCGTCACCTCCGATCAGCCTGTGATCGATGTCCGCCCGCTCCCTGCTCCGCCACAGAACTTCAAGGGCTTCTCCGGGGCCGTGGGCCAGTTCAACCTCGTCTCCAAGGTGGTGCCTGAAAAGGCCGCCGTAGGCGAGCCGGTCACCTGGACGCTTGAGCTCTCAGGCTCCGGCAACTGGCCCGACATTGCCGGCCTGCCCGCGCGCAATGTCTCAAACGATTTTCGAGTCGTGCAGCCCAAGGCCAAGCGCACGCCGGTCGACGGCAAGCTCTTCGACGTCGCTCTCGCCGAGGATGTCGTGCTCGTCCCCACCAAGCCCGGCCAGTACACGCTCGGCCCGGTTGAATTTGTCTACTTCGACCCCGCGTCCGGCACCTACCAGAAAAAATCGGTTGCGCCCGTTACGCTCACCATCGAGCCCGCCGCCGGCTCGCAGCACTCTCCCACGCCCACCCCGGCCGCCACGCCTGCGATGGAGCAGCCATCGCCCCCCGCCGCTCCACTCAAGACGCCGACGCCGCCCGCCGCGATCCCGCGCGATCCGCTGCCGGGTGTCGACGTGGTCGCAACTCCCCTCAGCCGCACGGCGCTCGCTTTCGCGATCTTCACGCCCTTTGTCCTCCTCTTCGGCTTCTGGATCTGGCTCGCCGCCCGCCGTGCCCGCGTGACCGATCCCCTTCGCCCGCGCCGCGAGGCGCGTCAGCGCCTCGCCGTCACCCTGCAGCAGCTCGGTGCGGCCAGCGACGCCGAGCGCACCCCGCTCATCCTCGCCTGGCAGCGCGACACCCGCGTGCTCTGCCAGATCGCTCACGCCGCGCCCGCCGCTACCGCGCTGAAGGATCCCAAATGGGCCACGCTCTGGCGCGAAGCCGACCGCGCGCTCTACGGCCCCCACGCCGCCCTGCCTTCCGACTGGGTCGCCCGTGCCCAGGCCGCCCTCGCCGCCAAATGGCTGCCGGGCTTCCAGCCGTTGCGCCTCTTCCTGCCGCAAAACCTGATGCCCTTTGCCGCGGTGTTCGCGCTCCTGTTCGTCGCGACCGGCCTCGTGCTCCATGCCGCCGAGCTCGAGGGCGGCGCGCTATATCGCAAAGGTGATTTCGCCGGCGCCGAAAAATCCTGGCGCGCCGTCGTCACGAGCGTGCCTGCCAACTGGGTCGCCCGGCACAATCTCTCGCTCGCCCTCGCGCAGCAGGATCGCTCGCCCGAGTCTGCCGCGCACGCCGCCGCCGCGTTTATCCAGCACCCCTCGGAGCCCTCGGCGCGCTTCCGCCTCGCGCAATCCGCCGAGCGCAGCGGCTTCGCCGATCCGCTGCTCTCCGCCTTCATGCGCCCGGATGCCCGTCGCGCGCTTGCGCGCCTCGCCTCCCCGGCGCAATGGCAGCGCGTCCTGATCGTCACCTCCTGCCTGAGCGCTCTGGCCTTCGGCATCATCCTCGCCAACGCCTACGGCTCACGCCGTCGCGGCCTCACCTTCACCGCCATCGGGCTCCTTGTCGCCGCGCTGCTCACCGCCGCAGCCGGCGTGATCTCCATCCGAGCCTACGGCATCACCGCCCGCCCTGAAGCCGCGATCATCGCCCGCGGGGCCACCTTGCGCTCGATCCCCACCGATGCCGACACGCCACAGAAAACCTCGCCCCTCTCGCCCGGCACGCTGGCGCTGGTCGAAAAAACCTTCCTCGAGGGTCGCTGGCTTCGCCTCTCCTTCGAAAACGGCCAGGCCGGCTGGGTCCGCAAGGAAGACGTCGTGCAGATCTGGAAGTAGGCCCTACCGCCCAAACATCCCCTGGTGCTTCCGCACCATCCGCGCCATCGACTCCTCGGGATTCAGCGCCGTCACCTGCCCGACCTCCACCCAGGCGAGGTCTTTCGATTCATTCGTGATCGTCAGCGCCTCCGCCGCATCGGCCTCGATCATGAACCGCAGGTCGTAGTGAAAGTGTCCGGGCTCGGTCTTGCGCGCAGGGATCCAGTGCCGGTCGAGGTCGAAGATCTCCGTCGCCACCGCCCGCACGCGTGTGAGCCCGCTCTCCTCCTCCGCCTCGCGCCGCGCCACGGCGAGGAGGTCCCCATCGCCATCCGCGTGGCCGCCGAGTTGGAGCCACTTCTCGAGCTTGCGGTGGTGCGTGAGCAGAGTCTTCGCGCGGTCAGTGCTCACCACCCACGCCGAGCCCGTGAGATGACCGGGTACGCAGCTGCGCAGCAGACAGTCCTCATGCGTCTCGACGAAGCGGATCGTCTCTGCCGTCATCTCCGCCTCATGCGGCTCGAGCGCGCGCGCCGCATGGCGGCGGAGTAGGTCCAAAACGTGGGCGCGATGCATCAGCCTTTGAATCCTTCCTTCGTGTCGAACCACTTCGCCTCCGCCTTCGCGCTGGCGCCGGCCTCGATCTCGGAAAAGACCTCCGGCACCGTCTTCGCCACGCGGAAGAGCTCCATGTTGGAGGGCTTGAAGAAGCGCTCGGCCAGCATCTGATCGAAGAGCGCCAGCAGCGGATCGTAGAACCCGTCTTGGTTGAAGATCACGCAGGGTTTCTTCACCACATCGAGCTGCCGCAGCGTGAGGATCTCCATGATCTCCTCGAGCGTGCCCCAGCCGCCAGGCAGCGTCACAAAGGCGTCGGCGCGCGTCTCCATGAGGAGCTTGCGCTCGCGCATCGTGATCACGGTCACAAGCTCGTCGGCCTCGTCGTAGGCCAGCTCCCGCACCTTCATGAATTCCGGGATGACACCCACCACCTTGCCGCCCGCCTGCTTTACCGAGCGGGCGACGGTGCCCATCACGCCCGTCTTGCCGCCGCCATAGACGAGCCCCCAGCCACGCGCGACCAGCTCGCGGCCGAGCTCTGCCGCCACATCATAGTATTTCTGCTCCAGCCGATCGCTGGAGGCGCAGTAGACGCAAAGGAGCTTGGTCATAGGTCGGGTGAAGGAAGTCCCGGCAGAGGGTTGAGAATTGGCGACGAGACGCCAAGCTCTCCTTGCTCTGACTCCCCGCTCGACCAACTACCGCGGCCGCCTCGCCCCTTCGCCCACGGGCCTGCTCCACCTCGGGCACGCCCGCACCTTCTGGATCGCCCACCGGCGCGCCCGCTCGGCCGGCGGCGCCATCCTACTCCGCAACGACGACCTCGACCGCGCCCGCTGCCGCCCCGAGTTCGTCACCGCCATGCAGGAAGACCTCCGCTGGCTCGGCCTCGACTGGGACGGCCCGATCCATTCGCAAAGCGAGCGACTGCCGCTCTACCGCGCCGCGCTGCAGAAGCTCCACGAGGCGCGCCTGATCTTCCCCTGCACCCGCTCCCGGCGCGATGTGCTCGAGGCCGCCGGCGCACCGCACGAGGGGGGCCACGACGACGAGCCGCTTTACCCGAAAGAGTTTCGCCCACCCCCCGACGCCCCGCTGCCGCCGCTCGGCACTACGATCTCTGTCAACTGGCGCTTCCGCGTGCCCGACGACGCCACGCTCACCGTCACCGATGGCGCGTGCGGCCCGCAGGCCGCCGTCATCGGCCGCGACTTCGGCGACTTCCTCGTGTGGCGCAAAGACGACACGCCCAGCTACCAGCTCGCCACCACCGTGGACGATATCGACCTCGGCATCACCGAAGTCGTCCGCGGC
The DNA here is from genome assembly GCA_964480585.1 of uncultured Opitutus sp. Taxonomy (GTDB): domain Bacteria; phylum Verrucomicrobiota; class Verrucomicrobiia; order Opitutales; family Opitutaceae; genus ER46. The sequence continues at coordinate 107,939 of CAYZPV010000007.1, forward strand.
GCCGACCTGATTAAGAGCACCTTCCGCCAGCTCCTGCTCTTCACCGCGCTCGGCCACCCCGCGCCTGCCTTCTATCACGCCCCGCTGATGCTCGACACCACCGGCCAGCGCCTCGCCAAGCGCCACGATGCCCTCGCGCTCCGCACCCTCCGCGCTCAAGGTACGACGCCCCGGGAAATTCTCAGCCAATTCAGCCAAAACCTCCCTTGAATCCCTCGATGACCAAGATCGGCGTCCTCAATATCTCCGACCGCGCCAGCGCGGGCATCTACGAAGATACGCCCGGCAAAGCCTGCGTTGCCCTCCTGCGCGAGTGGCTCTCCACGCCCTTCGAGGTCGACTACCGTGTGATCCCGGATGAGCAGGCGGCCATCGAGGCCGAACTGCGCCGCATGGCCGACGAAGCCGGCTGCTGCCTCGTCGTCACCACCGGCGGCACCGGCCCCGCCCCGCGCGACGTCACACCGGAAGCCACCGAGGCCGTGTGCGACAAGATGATGCCCGGCTTTGGCGAACTCATGCGCGCCACCTCGCTCAAATACGTGCCCACCGCGATCCTCTCGCGCCAGACCGCCGGCATCCGCAAACAGACGCTGATCGTCAATCTCCCTGGCCGCCCCAAGGCCATCCGCGAAAACCTCGAAGCCGTCTTCCCCGCGATCCCCTATTGCATCGACCTCATCGGCGGTCCGCGCCTCGAAGCGGCGCCTACCGCGCCCGCGGTCTTTCGACCAAAAACCTGAGTGAGGCGGGCTGCAGCCCCGTTTCTCACATAAGCGGATCGCGCGCAAGCTGCGTTACCCGGTTCTAAGTTCGCGACGCCCTCCATTACGGGCGTGTTAAAACGCGGCCTACTTCGAGCACCCAGCCGCCCTATCTTTACACTGCGTCGCTTGCGTCCCTGACTGCGCCCAAACACTTTCCTCACACCGTGACCGATCTCGATTACGCCCGTTCGCAGATGGCGCTATCGCTGGCGTTTCACATCGTGTTTGCGACGATCGGCATCGGGATGCCGGTGCTCATGGCGATCTCGGAGTGGCTGCATCTCCGCACGGGGCAGGCCGTCTACCTCGATCTCACCAAGCGTTGGGCCAAGGGCACAGCGATCCTCTTCGCGGTGGGTGCGGTCTCGGGCACGGTGCTTTCCTTCGAGCTCGGGCTGCTCTGGCCCACCTTCATGGAGCACGCGGGGCCGATCATCGGGATGCCATTCTCACTGGAGGGCTTCGCCTTCTTCACCGAGGCGATTTTCCTCGGGATATTCCTCTACGGCTGGGGCAAGATACCGCCATTTGCGCACTGGATCTCGGGCGTGCTCGTGGCACTCAGTGGCACCTTTTCGGGCATCTTCGTCATCACGGCCAATGCGTGGATGAATGCCCCGCGCGGCTTCACCTATGAAAACGGCGTATTCAGCAAGATCGATCCCATCGCCGCGATGCTCAACCCTGCGAGCCTGCACCAGACGCTGCACATGACGCTCGCCGCCTACGCGGCCACCGGCTTCGCGGTCGCGGGCATCCATGCGTTTTTCCTCCTCCGGGATCGGCAGAGCGTGTTTCATCGCGCGGCCTTTCGGATCGGCGCTACGCTTGGCTGCATCGCGATACCGCTGCAAATCCTCTCCGGCGATCTCGCCGCCCGACGCGTGGCGGAGCTGCAACCCGCGAAACTCGCCGCGATGGAAGCCCACTATCACACGCAGAAGAACGCGCCCTTCGTCATCGGCGGCATCCCGGATAGCGACACGCAGACGACGCGCTACGGCATCGAGATCCCCAACGCGCTCAGCATCCTAGTGGGCGGCAGTGCCGACGCCGAAGTGATCGGCCTCGACCGCTTCCCGCGCGACGAGTGGCCCAATGTCGCGCTCGTCCACTGGTCCTTCGACCTGATGGTCGCCTGCGGCCTCGCGATGCTCGGGCTCGCCGCCTGGTTTGGCTGGAAGGCGTGGCGCAAGCGCATGCTGCCGGACGGACGGCGGCTGCTGCGGGCCTTTGTGTGGGCGACACCGCTCGGCTTCATCGCGATCGAGGCCGGCTGGATGGTGACCGAGCTCGGCCGGCAACCGTGGATCGTTTACGGCATCATGCGGACGAAGGACGCGGTGACCGACATGCCGCACCTTGCGATCCCTTTCTACACGATCTGCGTCGTTTACCTGGTGCTCAGCGTGGTCGTGGTGGCGCTGCTCAAGCGGCAGTTTTTGGAGACGAAACCGGCAGCGGCCAAATAGCGCCCATGCTCGAAACCCTCATCGCCCTCGTCACGCTCGCCTCCCTCGTGCTCTACGCACTGATGGGCGGCGCGGACTTCGGCGGCGGCGTGTGGGATCTGCTCGCGCGAGGGCCACGAGCGGCGCGGCAGCGCAAGCTCATCTCCGACTCGATCGCACCGATCTGGGAGGCCAATCACGTATGGCTGATCCTGGTGATCGTGCTGCTCTTCACCGCGTTTCCCCGCGGCTTTGCGGCGATGATGACGGCGTTGCACATCCCGCTCATGGCGATGCTGCTCGGCATCGTCGCGCGCGGCTCCGCCTTTGTCTTTCGCAAGTACGACGCCAAGGACGACGCGGTGCAGCGCCGCTGGAGCCTGGTCTTCGGCGTCTCAAGCGTCATTACGCCTTTTCTACAGGGTCTCTCGCTTGGCGCGCTGGCGAGCGGAGCGATCCGCACGGAAGGCGCGCGGGTAAAAACGGGGTTCTTCGCGGGGTGGACGGAGCCTTTCGCGATCGCGTGCGGGCTCTTCGCGCTCGCGCTCTTCGCTTTCCTCGCTGCGGTATACCTCACAGTGGATGCCGACCAGGACCGCGAGGTGCAGGACGATTTCCGGAGGCGCGCGCTCATCTCGGGCGTGCTGCTGGCGCCCATCGCAGCGGCGGTCTTTTTCGCGGCAGAGGCCGGCGGCGCGCCCCAGATGTACCACGATCTCACGCGCTGGTGGGCGCCCTATCTCCTCATCGCCACCAGCGCCTGCGCTTTGACGGCGCTCGCGGCGCTCGGGCGGCGACACTACCGGGTGGCACGCGTGGCGGCAGTCGGGCAGGTGACGCTGATCCTCGTCGGCTGGGGCTCGGCGCAGTTCCCGCATGTGATCGTGCCGGACCTCAACATCTACAACCACGCCGCGCCGGAGATCACGCTGCGCCTCTTGGCGATCGCGCTCGGGCTCGGTGCACTCGTACTCTTACCCTCGCTCTACTATCTCTTCGCCATCTTCAAGCGGCGGAAATCCTGACTCACTTCGGCGTGCCGATCGGATTATGCAGCTCGGCCGGCAGGACCGACTCCGGGCCTACGATGTAGATGCGATAGTAGAGCCAGAAGATCAGCGCACCCAGGCCCAGCAGGAAAAAAAGCTCGCCCAAGCCGCCACCGCGCAGGCGGCTGCTGCGATGGAGCGAACCGACCAACATCGTGATCGCAGGCGCGATGAGAAAGGCCACGAGCGAACCGCCAAACAGCACCATCCCCATGATCGCGGCCGTGCGCACGAGCTCATCCGCGATCATCTTGGCCTTGTAGCTCACCAGCTCCACGCACAGGTTGAGCAGGAGAAGGCAGCACGGGAGCACGTAATAGTTGCGAACGACGCGTTCGGTTTTCATCGCGGTGGTTGCGGTCGGAAGAAATCGGGCCCACCCTACATGCCGCACCCCTGCTCCGGTGCAAACCCAACCCCCGCAGCCCCATGCCTTACTTGATGATCCAGACCAACCTGCCGCTGGGCCGCAAAGCCGAGCGCGCGATCCTGCGCAACGCCTCGACGCTCGTCTCCGAGCTCCTGGAGAAACCGGAGACCTTCGTGATGGTCGCCCTGCAAAAAGATACCGCGATGTTCTTCGCAGGCAGCGACGACCCTGTGGCCTTTCTCGAACTCAAGGCCGTGGGACTCCCCGCGCGCAAGACCAAGGATCTCTGCGAAGCGCTCTGCCAGCTCATCGAGGGACACCTCGGCATCGCGCGTGACCGGGTGTACGTGAAATTCATCGACGTAAAGGGCGCGATGTGGGGATGGAAAGGCGACACGTTCTGAGGGTCGGGCGCCGAATTGATTTCCCGAGATTTTCCGCTTCCCTGAACGTCTTCTCTCCACCGATGACGACCTACGTCTACGAAACCATCCCACAAAAGCCGGGCGCAAAGCCGAAGCGCTTCGAGGTGCAGCAATCGATGAAAGACGCGCCGCTCACCCAGCATCCCGACACGGGAGAGCCCGTGCGCCGCGTGATCGCAGGCGGCTTCGGCTTTATCGCGCAGAAATCCGCCCCGCCGGCGCAATCGTGCGGCTCGCAGTGCGCCTGCTTCGGCCAGAACTGAGCTGCCGGCACTCCCTTCCATTTCCGTATGCTCAACTATTCCAATCCCGATCTGACCCAGCATCCACCACGCAGCGTGCGCGTACGCCTCGGCGGCTACGCTCACCTGCCACGGCTGCTCGACAAAGCCCGGGCCGCGATCTCCGGCAAAAATGCGGGCTACCACTACAACTGCCCCCTCGACCGCCAGTTCTTCAACTTCACGGGCATCGACCACGAGAAGTTCCTCGCCGAGGTGAAGCAGGGCCGCTCCGACACCGAGATGATCGCCTGGGTGCGCGCCAATACCCCGCGCCTGCCCAACGAGATCTACGCGTGGTCGCAGTGGCTCGAGCAGCATGGGCCCGGCGGCGCCGGCGGCCATGAGTGGATGGCCGAGAGCATCAAGGCCAACGCGGGCGACCGCGACGACATCCGCTCCTTCGCTGACCTGCTCGACCTGGACGACTACGTGAGCTTTGGCGGGAAGGGCTGAGCCTGCGCGCAGCACTGCCCGCACCGGCGGGCCATACATTACTCAACAAGAAGGGCGGGCCACAGGGCCCGCCCTTTCTCTTTGCTGGACTTCGCGCGGCGCTCAGGCGCCGTGGCAGTTCTTGAACTTCTTGCCGCTGCCACAGGGGCAGGGCTCATTGCGGCCTACCTTGGGAGCTTCACGACGGATCGTGACGGCAGGGAGCGTGATCTCCTGCTCGCCCTGCGGCTGCGCTTCGCCGGCAGCGGCGATCTGCGGAGCGGCAGCCGCCGCCTGCGGCGACGGGGCATCGGAGGGGCCGACGGCCTTGGCGGAGCGGCTAAGGAGGGCGAGCATGTTCTCGAAGCTCTCGAGATTCGACGCGCTGCGGAAGAGACCTGTGCAGATCTGGAGCCGCACGTTGTTCATCAGCTCTTCGAAGTACTTGTACGCCTCGCCCTTGTATTCGACGAGCGGGTCCTTCTGGCCGTAGCTACGCAGGCCGATGGAGCGGCGGAGCTCCTCCATCTCCGTAAGATGCTCCTGCCAATGGTGGTCGATCGCATTGATCACCACATAGCGCTCGAGCGAGCCGAGCGCCTCGGGGATCTCGACCGACTCCTTGATGGCGTAAGCCTCCTTGATACGAGTCATGAGCCGGGCCACGACGGCCTCCTGATTGCCGCCGAGCTCCTCGGCCTTTACGCTGATCGGGAAGTGCGAATTGATCCAGCCGACCAGGCTATCGACCGCGGTCTGAGTGCTGCCAGCCTTGTCACCGTAGCCGGCGATCTCGAGGCGGTTGTGCAGCTCCTCGCTGATCTGCTCGAAGATAATGTCCTTCGGCCGCTCGGCATGGATGGCGCCATTGCGGATGCCGTACACGACCTCGCGCTGCTGATTGAGCACATCGTCGTACTGGAGCAGGCGCTTGCGCGTGGCGTAGTGCTGCTGCTCGACGCGCTTCTGCGCGGTCTCGATGGAGCGATTGAGCCACGGGTGCTCGAGCTCCTCGCCCTCCTGCATCGAGCCCTCCATGAGCTTGGAGGCGATGTTGCCTTGGAGGAAGAGGCGCATGAGCTCATCCTCGAGCGAGAGGTAAAACTTGGTCACGCCCGGGTCGCCCTGGCGCGAGCAGCGACCGCGGAGCTGGCGGTCGACGCGGCGGGATTCGTGACGCTCGGTGCCGATCACGTAGAGACCGCCGAGGTCGCGGACGCCCTCGCCGAGCTTAATGTCGGTACCGCGGCCAGCCATGTTGGTGGCGATAGTGACGGCGCCACGCTGACCAGCGCGGGCGACGATGTCGGCCTCCTGCTGGTGGAACTTGGCGTTGAGCACGGTGTGCACGACGCCCGTGCGGCGCAGCATGCGGGAAAGCACCTCCGACGACTCGACGCTCACGGTGCCGACGAGTACGGGCTGGCCGCGCTTGTGGGCCTCCTCGATCTCCTTCACCACGGCGGCATACTTGTCGCGGCGGGTCTTGAAGATGGAGTCGTTCTTGTCGATGCGGATGCAGGGCTTGTTGGTCGGGATGACCTGCACGCCGAGCTTGTAGATATCGTTGAACTCGGTGGCTTCCGTCTCGGCGGTGCCCGTCATGCCGGCGAGCTTCTCGTACATGCGGAAGTAGTTCTGAATCGTGATCGTCGCGTACGTGCGCGTCTCGCGCTCGATGGTGACGTTTTCCTTCGCTTCGACAGCCTGATGGAGGCCGTCGGACCAGCGGCGGCCGGGCATGACGCGGCCGGTGTTTTCGTCGACGATCATCACCTTGCCGTCGGGCGAGACGACGTACTGCACATCGCGCTCGTAGAGCGAGTAGGCGCGGAGGAGCTGGGAGATGGCATGGATCTCCTCGGAGATTTCGGCGTAGCGATTCTGCGCGGCGAGCTTGCGCGTCTCGCGCTCCTCGGGAGCGATGCGCACATCCTTGTCGAGATCGCTAAACTCGGTCGCGAGGTCCGGCAGCACGAAGGCATCGGGATTATCGGGGCGCAGCCGGTTGCGGCCGATCTCGGTGAGGTCGGCCTGATGCTGACGCTCGTCGATCACGTAGTAGAGCTCTTCCTTGATCTTGTAGAGCTCGTCCTTGTTGAGATCGGAATTGAGATCGGTCTCAGTCTTGTCGAGGAGCTTGCGCCACTCGCCATTTTCCATGAGGCGGAGGAGCTGCTTGTTCTTGGGGTGGCCCATCTTTACCTGCAGCATCTTCTGCGCGGCGATGGCCTTGTCGTCGGCGGAGATGCCGGGCTTTTCCAGCGTCTCCTTCACCTCCGTGACGATCTTGTTGCAGAGGCGGATCTGGTCGTTGACGAGCTTTTCGATCGGCGGCTTGAGGCGGGTGAAGGGCTGCTCGCGCTCGATGGGGGCGGGGCCGGAAATGATCAGCGGCGTGCGAGCCTCGTCGACGAGGATCGAGTCGATCTCATCCACGATGCAGAACCAGTAATCCCGCTGCACCTGATCCTCCTTGCGGGTGGCCATGCCATTGTCGCGCAGGTAATCGAAGCCAAACTCGCTGGCCGTGCCATAGGTGATATCGCAGCCGTACATCTCGCGGCGCACATCGGGCGGCATCTGCTGCTGGATGCAGCCGACGGTGAGGCCGAGGAAGCGATACAGGTAGCCCATCCACTCGGAGTCGCGACGGGCGAGGTAGTCGTTGACCGTCACGAGCTGCGTATTGCGGCTCATGAGGGCGTTCAGATAGAGGGGGAGCGTAGAGACGAGGGTCTTGCCCTCGCCAGTGGCCATTTCAGCGATGCGGCCCTGGTGGATGGCCATGCCGCCGATGAGCTGCACATCGAAGTGCACCATGTCCCACGTGAGCTCGTGCTCGCACACGATGACCTTCTGGCCGACGAGGCGGCGGGCGGCATTCTTCACCGCGGCAAAGGCCTCGGGGAGCACGGCATCGAGCTCGGCGCGTTTATCCTTGGCGGCGGCGATGCGGGCGCGGAATTCATCCGTTTTGGCGCGGAGCTGCTCGTCGGTCAGCGACTGGTAGGACTTCTCCAGTTCGTTGATGCGCGCGACGACAGGCCGGGCCTTTTCGAGAAACTTCTTATAGTGCCGGCCGGAAAACCGTTTGAGCAGAAACGAGAGCATGAAGTGTCGAACCTTAGAAACCGGCCCCGCCTTGGCAAACGACAAATAGGCTCGGCGTACGGACAGGGCGGTAGGCGGCATGTCCGGGGCGGCACATGGCCGAGGGCAGCTAACGAAAGCGGTTGTCATCAAGGCACACCGTTTCGTCACAGTTCGGCAAAAAATGGGTCTTCCCTACCCAAGTCCCGATGTTAGCGTCAGATAGCCCTACTACTTCCCCGCCGCTCATCCCCTTATCTGGCGGCGATTTTCCCACTCCGACCCCTTCCGAGCATGGCATCTGCTAAGACCCCCTCCCAGATGGCAACCCCCAGTTCTTCCACGCTTCCGCCCAACGAGGCCGGCATCGTCGGCTACGCCACCGATGGGTTTTTCGACGAGATGTTTCAGGCCGATGGGCAACTCCGGCCCCATTATCGCAAATTCGCCCAAGGCTTCAGCCGGGTGCCAAACGACGAGTGGGACTCGAAGCGCAAGGCGGTCGACGCGCTCTTCCTCCGCCAGGGCATCACCTTCAATGTCTACGGCGACTCGGAGGGCACGGAGCGCATCTTCCCCTTCGACCTGATGCCGCGAATCATCTCGGCCTCGGAATGGGCCAAGCTGGAGGCGGGCCTCACGCAGCGCATCACGGCGCTCAACCTCTTCCTCCACGACATCTACCACGACCAGCACATCATCAACGATGGCACGATCCCCTCCTACTATGTGCTCTCGGCGAAGCATTTCCGGCGCGAGTTCATCAACATCAAGGTACCCCATGATATCTACATTCATATCTGCGGCACAGATCTGATCCGCGGCGCCGACGGGACATTCATGGTGCTCGAGGACAATGCCCGCTGCCCCTCCGGCGTGAGCTACATGCTCGAAAACCGCCGCGCGATGAAGCGGACTTTCCCCGACTACTTCGAGACCACGCGGGTACGCCCGGTCGACAACTATCCCGAGGAACTGCTCAATGTGCTTCGCCACTGCGCGCCCAAGGGCGTAGCCGATCCCACCGTGGTCGTCCTCACCCCGGGCCACTACAACTCCGCGTACTTCGAACACACGTACCTCGCCCGCCAGATGGGCATCGAGATCGTGGAGGGCCGAGACCTGGTGGTGCGCGACCAGCGCGTGTACATGCGCACGACCAAGGGCCTCGAGCCGGTGCACGTCATCTACCGGCGCATCGACGACGACTTCCTCGATCCTACGGTCTTCCGACCCGACTCCGCCCTCGGTGTCCCCGGCCTCATCCAGGCCTACCGCGCTGGCCACGTCTCGCTCGCCAATTCCGTCGGCACGGGCGTAGCCGACGACAAGGTGATGTACTACTTCGTCCCCAAGATCATCAAATACTACCTCGGCGAGGAGCCGCTGATCCCCAACGTGCCAACGTACCTCGCCAGCGAGGAGGCCGACAAGAAGTACATCGTCGAAAATCTCGACAAGTTGGTCGTAAAATCCGCCAACGAGGCGGGCGGCTACGGCATGCTAATGGGGCCGCAGGCGACCGCAGCCGAACGCGACGACTTCCGCAAAAAAATCGAGGAAGACCCGCGCAACTTCATCGGCCAGCCCATGATCTCGCTGTCGCGACACCCCACTTTCGTCTCCGACAAAGGCTGCCTCGAAGGCCGGCATATCGATCTGCGCCCCTACATCCTCTCCGGCGAGAAAACCACCATCATCCCCGGCGGCCTCACCCGGGTGGCGCTACGCCGCGGCTCCCTCGTCGTCAATTCGTCACAAGGCGGCGGCAGCAAAGACACCTGGGTGCTCTATGCTGACGAATGAACGAAACGAACCAGTAGCGACTAGTGAGTAGCGGGTAGCGAGCATCCCTGAACGCCAACCCGCCCACTCTAGCCTCACCGGCATCCCCTCGCTACTCACCATCCGCCACCCGCCACTTTCTCAAATCCCTTCTCCATGCTCAGCCGCGTCGCCAATTCCCTGTATTGGATGAGTCGATACCTCGAGCGCGCCGACAACACGGCGCGCCTTGTCGACGTCAATCTCCAGCTCCTGCTCGACCGCAAGGCGCTCGACGAAAAGGAGCTCGCCGGCCACTGGATGCCCATCATCCAGAGCACCGGCGACGAAGAGCTGTTTCACCAGCAGTACAAGAAGTCCACCGGCGAAAACGTGACGGACTTCCTCGTCTTCCAGAAAAACAACGGCAACTCGATCGTCTCCTCCATCGCGCAGGCGCGGGAGAATGCCCGCATGGTGCGCGACCAGATCACGGTCGAATTCTGGGAGGAGCTCAACCGGCTCTACCTCTTCCTCCTTTCGCCGCAGGCCAAGAAGCTCTGGCGCTCGAGCCCCTACGATTTCTTCCAGGAGATCAAGGATACCACACTGATTCTCCAGGGCCTCACCGACTCCGCCATCGTGCGCAACGAGGGCTGGTACTTCCTGCGCGTGGGCCGCTTCCTGGAGCGCGCCGACAAGACCTCGCGCATCCTCGATGTGCGCCACGCCACCTTTCCGGAGCACGGCGCGCCCGCCGCGACGACGCAGATCGATGCGCTCGCCTGGGCCGCGGTGCTCCGCTCCTGCTCCGCGTGGGACGCCTACAAAGCCATGTACGGCGCGGAAGTGCAGCCTGCGCAGGTCGCGGAATTCCTGCTGCTCTCCGACGATTTCCCGCGCTCCGTGCGCTTCTGCGTGCAGGAGATGACCAATGCCCTCCGGCGCATCTCCGGCGTGCCGGATGGCCGCTTCATCAATGAAGCCGAGAAGCTCGCCGGACGCCTCCTTGCGGAGCTCCAGTTCAGCACGGCCAACGACATTTTCGATGTCGGCCTGCACCTCTTCATTGACCAGCTCCAGACCAAGCTGAACGACGTCGGCGCCGCCCTCTTCCAAGCGTACATCTTCCAGCCGTTCAACATGCAGGAAGAGCTGCAGCAGCAACAACAGCAGCAGTAAACGGGCGGCTCCGCCGCTCGATCTCCAAACTCAGACCACCGAAACCGGTATGGCTATCCACGTCGCCCTCCACCATCGTACGAGCTACAATTACGACCGACTCGTCACGCTCGGGCCGCAGGTCATCCGGCTGCGGCCCGCGCCGCACTCGCGCACGCGCATCCTCTCGTACTCGCTGCGCGTCGAGCCCAAGCCGCATTTCCTCAACTGGCAGCAGGATCCCCAGTCGAACTACCTCGCACGCGTCGTCTTTCCCGACACGACCAAGAAATTCAGCGTGGAGGTAGATCTCGTGGCGGAGATGTCGGTGCTCAACCCCTTCGATTTCTTCCTGGAGCCCGAGGCGGAGAAGTTTCCCTTCGCGTACGACAAGACACTCGACCACGAGCTGGAGCCCTTCCGCCATCGGTGCCCGCTCACGCCGGCCTTCACGAAGTATTTCGACCAGATCCGCCGCGAGTCGCTCGCTCTCGCCGGCGACGCGCGCCCCCGGACGATCGACTTCCTTGTCGGGCTCAATCAGCGGCTCTGGCGGGACATCAAGTACCTGATCCGGCTGGAGCCGGGCGTGCAGACGCCGGAGCAGACGCTCTCGCTCCTCAGCGGCTCCTGCCGCGACTCGAGCTGGTTGCTCTGCCAGCTGCTCCGCCACTGCGGGCTAGCAACCCGATTTGTATCCGGATATCTCATACAACTGAAGCCCGACGTGAAATCGCTCGATGGCCCCAGCGGAGCGGAGCGGGACTTCACCGACCTGCACGCGTGGTGCGAGGTCTACCTGCCGGGCGCGGGATGGATCGGCCTCGATCCCACCTCGGGCCTGCTGGCGGGCGAGGGGCACATACCGCTGGCCGCCGCGCCCGATCCCACCAGCGCGGCGCCGATCACCGGCCTCGTCGACGAGGCCAAGTGCGAGTTCGACTTTGCGATGTCGGTGACGCGCATCCACGAGTCGCCGCGCGTCACGCTGCCCTACTCCGCCGAGCAGTGGAAAGCCATCGACAAGCTCGGCGAGCAGGTCGACGCCGATCTCGTCAAACACGACGTGCGCCTCACGATGGGAGGCGAGCCCACCTTTGTCTCCATCGACGACTTCGACGGCCCCGAGTGGAATACGGTGGCGCTCGGGCCGATGAAGCGCGGACTGGCCGACAAGCTTCTGCGCAAGCTCCAGAAAGAATGGGCGCCTGGCGCCTTCTTTCACCACGGGCAGGGCAAGTGGTACCCGGGAGAGTCGCTGCCGCGCTGGGCCTTTGGCTGCTACTGGCGACGCGACGGCCAGCCTATCTGGGAAAACTACGACGTCGTCGCCGACGCCAATCGCAACTACGGGCACACGGCGGATCAATCCGCCGCCTTTACCGCCACGCTCGCTGAGAAGCTGGGGATCGACGGCAAATGGATCCTGCCCGGCTACGAGGATGCTTTCTACTATGTCTGGAAGGAGCGTCGGCTGCCCACCAACGTCGATCCACACAAATCCAACCTGGCCAATAAGGAGGATCGCGCGCGGCTCGCGCGCATCTTCGAGCAGGGTCTAGACCGCATAGTGGGTCATACGCTGCCGATCCAGCGCAGCGGCTCGGGCTGGGCGAGCGGCCCGTGGTTTCTCCGCACGGAGCGGATGTATCTCATCCCTGGAGATTCACCGATGGGTTTCCGGCTGCCGCTCGATTCGCAGCCTTGGGTGGCGCGCACCGACTATCCGTACGTGCAGGAGCTCGACCCCTCGATACCGCGCGGACCGCTGCCGCCTCGCACCGCCGGCGCGACGGGCACTGGCGGACCCGCAGGCTCGGCCCGCTCCGGCCGCCAGCCCTACATCGCCGGCGCACCCGCGCCCGGCGGCCCGGGCGGAGCCTTCGATCGTTTTGGGCCTGGCGGGCAGGCGCTGCCAGGCGTGCCTCCCGCGGCCAACGATACGACGCGGCCGCCCCAAGCGCAGGAGTCGGCGCCCTGGATCGTGCGCACGGCCTTGTGCGTCGAACCGCGCGATGGCCGCCTCCACGTCTTCATGCCCCCGGTGGCGACGCTCGAGGAGTACCTGGATATTCTTCGCGCCGTCGAGGATACCGCCACCGAGCTCAAACTGCCCATCCTCATCGAAGGCTACACCCCGCCGCACGACCCGAGGCTGAATGTGCTCAAGGTTACCCCCGACCCCGGCGTGATCGAGGTGAACCTCCATCCCTCACACTCCTGGCGAGAACTCGTCGAGCGGACTACCACGCTCTATGAACAGGCGCGCACCACGCGCCTCGGCACGGAGAAATTCATGCTCGATGGCCGCCACACCGGCACCGGCGGCGGCAATCATGTGATCGTGGGCGGAGCTACGCCGCTCGACAGCCCGCTGCTCCGGCGGCCGGATCTCTTGCGCAGCCTGGTGAGCTACTGGCAAAACCACCCGGCGCTCTCGTATATGTTCAGCGGCCTCTTCATCGGGCCGACGAGCCAGGCGCCGCGCATCGACGAGGCGCGCAACGACTCGCTCTACGAACTGGAGGCCGCGTTTCGCCAGGTGCCGGTGGGCAAGCAGGTGCCGCCCTGGATGGTCGACCGCCTCTTCCGCAACCTCCTGATCGACGCCACGGGCAATACGCATCGCGCCGAGTTCAGCATTGATAAGCTCTACGCACCGGACAGCGCCACCGGCCGCCTCGGCCTGCTCGAGCTGCGCGGCTTTGAGATGCCACCGCACTCCGAAATGAGCCTCACGCAGCAGCTCCTCATCCGTGGGCTCGTAAGCCGCTTCTGGCAGCAGCCGTATGACCAGCCCCTCGTGCGCTGGGGCACAGCGATCCACGATCGCTGGATGCTGCCGCACTTCCTCTGGCAGGATATGGAGGATGTGATCGAGGACCTCGCAGAGTTTGGCTACCCCTTCAAACCCGAGTGGTTTGCGCCGCACTTCGAGTTTCGCTTCCCCTATGCGGGCGACTACGCGGCACGCGGCGTGCAAATGGAGCTGCGCCACGCACTGGAGCCTTGGCATGTGCTCGGCGAAGAGCCGGGCGCGGGCGGTACCGTGCGCTTTGTCGATTCCTCACTGGAGCGACTCCAGATCAAGGTGCAGGGAGCGATCGACTCCCGCCATGTCGTAACGGTCAATGGCCGCGCCGCTCCCCTGCACCCCACGGGGACAAAAGGCGAGTTCGTGGCCGGGGTGCGTTACCGCGCGTGGCAGCCGCCCTCGTGCCTGCAGCCGAATATAGGCGTCCACTCGCCGCTCGTATTCGACATCGTCGATACGTGGAACAAGCGCTCCATCGGTGGCTGCACCTACCATGTGTCGCACCCCGGAGGCCGCAACTACGTGGCCTTCCCCGTCAATGCATACGAGGCAGAGAGCCGCCGGCTGGCGCGCTTCTTCCGGCATGGCCACACGCAAGGCAGGCTCGATCCGGCGAGGCCGACGCCAGACCCGGAATTCCCGTTCACGCTCGATTTGCGGACGTAGTTCAAGCCCAGCGCGGGAGAACCACGCATGGACACCACGAGCCACGAATCCAGACCCCCGACCCGCTAGTTTGTAGAGGCCATCGAGGCACGGATTTTCATTCCTGTCGGCCCTGGTCGATTCGTGGTCCAATCGCCTGAAGTCTCCGTCGCCCTTTCTCAAATCCCGGCTGGCCATTCGCGCCGCTCCGCCTACACCGAGAACCCACCACCATGAGCGAGCCAGCCACCACCCAGTCTCACGAGCCCAAGGCTCGTCTGCTGGCTGGCTACAAACCGGCAAATCGCTTCGACGAGGCGATGCTGCCCGATGGCTGGGTGCGGCCCCACTACGCCAAGTTCCTCCACGACATCGACCGGCTGTCCCCGCGCGAGGTGCGCCGGCGCTGGGAGACGGCGCGGCGCTTCGTACACGAGCAGGGGATCACGTATCATGTTTATGGAGACGCCGCGGGCGTCGAGCGGCCGTGGCGGCTCGACCCGATACCGTTGATCGTCTCCTCGGGGGAGTGGAAGGCGCTCGAGGCCGCGCTCATCCAGCGCGCCACGCTGCTCAATCGCATCCTCGCGGATTGCTACGGCCCGCAGCAGCTGGTGCGCGAGGGGCGCCTGCCGCCCGCGCTGGTATTTGCCCAGCCGGACTTCGTGCGCGCGTGCCACGGCATCCGGCCGCCGGGCGATCAGTTCCTGGCGCTCTATGCAGCCGACCTCGGGCGCTCGCCTGATGGCTCATGGTGGGTGATCTCAGATCGCACCCAGATCCCCACCGGCGCCGGGTACGCGCTGGCCAATCGCCTCGTGACCGCGCGCGTGCTGCCGGAGTCTTTTCGCGAGTGCCACGTGCAACGGCTCGCGGGCTTTTTCCGCGAGATCCAAGCCTCGCTGGCGCAGCTCGCCTCGCGACGCACGGATAATCCCCGGGTGGTCCTGCTCACGCCGGGCTCGTACAACGAGACTTATTTCGAACAAGCTTATCTGGCGCGCTATCTGGGCTACACCCTCGTCGAGGGCCAGGATCTTACCGTGCGCGACCGCCGCGTGTTTCTCAAGACGCTCTCCGGGCTCGAGCCCGTCGACGTCATCCTCCGCCGCGTGGACGACGATTTTTGCGACCCGCTGGAGCTGCGTAACGACTCGATGCTAGGCATCCCGGGCCTCGTGGAGGCGTGGCGCGCGGGCAATGTGGCCATCGCCAATCCGCTCGGCAGCGGCCTCGTGCAGAACCCGGCCTTCATGGCCTTCCTCCCAGGCCTGTGCCGGCATGTGCTGGGCGAGGAGTTGCAACTCCCTTCTGTCGCCACGTGGTGGGGTGGCCAGAAATCAGCCGAGCAATATATCCTGGAGCATCTCGACGAGCTCTACGTGAAGCCGGCCTTCCGCACCCCCGTGCCCTCACACATGCCGCACGGCCCGCTCAGCAAGGCAGACCGCGCGCTGCTCGAGCGCACCATCCGCTTCCAGCCCCACCTGCACGTGGGCCAGGAGTGGCTCAATCTCTCCACCGCGCCGTCGCTCCATGCCGACGGCGTCATCGCGCGACCCGCTGGCCTGCGCGTGTATCTCGTCGCGAGCGGCGGCACTTACAAGGTAATGCCCGGCGGACTGGGCCGCGTCTCCTCCGACGATGGCGCGCGCTTCATCTCCATGCAGCGCGGCGGCGCAAGCAAAGATGTGTGGGTGCTCGGCGACGGCCCCGTGCAGGAAGACACGCTCCTGCACACTGCCGGCCAGACAATCGAATTGCGCCGCGTCGGCAACAATCTGCCGAGCCGCATGGCCGACAACTTCTTCTGGCTCGGCCGCTACATCGAGCGCGCCGACGCCGTATGCCGCCTGCTCCGCAGCGCGCTCGTGCGCTTCTCTTTCGAGACCGGCGGCGCTCCGTCTCCCGCGCTATCGCCCATCCTCGCCACCTTGGAGCGGCTCGGCCAGATCGAAGGCTCGACCCAGAAGCCCGAGGTGAGAGCCAAGCCCGGCGCGCTGGAAGCAGACATCCACGCCGCGATCTTCGACCCCCAGCGCCGCGGCAGCCTGCGCTACACCGTCGAGCAGATGCTCAGGCTGACCAATCTGGTGCGCGATCGCACGTCCAACGACTTCTGGCGCGTGAGCAGCCAGATCCACGACCGCCTCGAGCGCCCGCCGCCGTTTACCAGCATCCTCTCGGGCGACGCCGCCGCATTTCTGAACCAGATCATCCTGCGCCTAGCCTCGTTTCACGGCCTCGCGATGGAGAACATGACGCGCGCGCAGGGCTGGCGCTTCCTCGACATGGGGCACCGCATCGAACGCTCGGTCTATCTTTCCAGTTTCCTCGAGCAAGCGCTGCTCTCGCCCGAGGCCGACGACGCGAGCGTGCTCGAGGCCGTGCTCGAGGTCGTCGACAACTCCATCACCTACCGCTCCCGCTACAATCTCCTCCCGCACATCGCCGCAGTCTACGATCTCGTGCTGCTCGACGAAGCAAATCCCCGCTCGCTCGTCTACCAACTCCAGCACCTCCTCGCGCACGTCAACGATCTGCCGCGCGAAAAAGCCGCAGCACTCCCCACGCCGGCACAGCGCGCGCTGCTCGACGCGCTCACCAGGCTCCGCTTGAGCGACCCCACCGAGCTCGGCCGTTGCCGCAAGGATTGGGCCAATACCCAGCTCGCGGGCGCCATCCAGCACGCTGGCCGCGCCGCGCCCGCGGTCTCCGATGCCGTCGCTGTCGGCTACTTCGCCCACTCTACCACGTCGCGCTCCAACGCCAGCCTGAGCGGATGAACTACCGGGTCACACATACCACGACGTACGACTACTCCGAGCCGGTCACGGTCTCGCACCACGTCGCGCGCCTGCAACCCCGTGCCACCCCGACGCAGCGCAAGATCGAGTTTGAACTGCGCGTCACGCCCGAGCCTTCCGTGCGCACGCTGCACACCGACTACTTTGGCAACAGCGCGACATTCTTCAGCATCGAGCAGCTGCACAGCGAGCTCGAGGTCACGGCCATCAGCACGGTCGAGGTGGTCGCCGACCCGCAGCCCGCGCTCGATGTCTCGCCCGCGTGGGAGACCGTGGCCGAGATGTTTCGCGACCCCGTCTCGCCCGTCGTGGCGGAGGCGTACCAGTTTGTCTTCGATTCGCCGCTGCTGCGGGCCAATCCGCTCCTCGCCGAGTACGCCCGCGAGAGCTTCAAGCCCGGCACGCCCCTGCTCGTAGGCGTGCGCGATCTCACCGCGCGCATCCACCGCGATTTCAAATTCGACCCGACCGCGACGACCGTCTCCACCCCGCTCCTCGAAGTCTTCGAGAAGCGCCATGGCGTCTGCCAGGACTTCGCGCACCTCGCCATCGCCTGCGTGCGCTCGCTCGGCCTCGCCGCGCGCTACGTGAGCGGCTACCTGCTGACCGAGCCGCCGCCGGGTGAGCCACGTCTGGTGGGCGCGGACTATTCACACGCGTGGTTTTCGGTCTTCTGCCCGCATCTCGGCTTTGTCGACTTCGATCCCACCAACGACTGCCTGCCCTCCGAGCGCCATGTCACTGCCGCGATCGGCCGCGATTTCTCCGAGGTGAGCCCGCTCGCCGGCGTCGTTACAGGCGGCGGCCACCATGCGCTCAAGGTCGCGGTGAGCGTGGAGCCCCTCGAATAATCAAGGAGATAACTGATAGGTTACGCGGCGGCTTGCATCCGCCGCCCGGACCCTAGCAATCTTTACGGTCCAGCCAATGAGGCTCCACGTCACGCATCGCACGCGCTTCACCTATGCCGATCCCGTCAAAGACAGCTTTAACGAGGTCCGGCTAAAGCCGACGTCGTCGGGCGGACAGGCCTGCGAAAGTTTTCACCTGGATATCCAGCCTCCTGCCGCGATCTCAGAGTACATCGACTTGTACCGCAACTGCGTGCACTGCTTCGAGGTATCGCGCGCCCACCGCGAACTGGCGATCACGGCCACCTCGATCGTCGACACCGTGGATAGCCCCCTAGGCCCCGCCGAAGAGGCCAAGCCGGCGCCTCTTGCCGCCATGGGGGCGTGCGCGCGCACGGAGCTTTGTCACGACTTTCTCCAGCCCACCGCCTTCGTCGAAGCCTCGCCGGAGCTGTGGCGGCTCGCGCTCGATGCCACGCAAGGGATCGACGATGCGTGGCAGGCCTCGCTCGCGATCATGCGGCACATCCACCGCGAATTTCGCTACTTGCCGGAGAGCACGCAGGTCAGCACCAAGGCGACGGCGGCAGCCATCGCGCGCACGGGCGTCTGCCAGGATTTCACGCACGTCATGCTCGGTCTTTGCCGTGCCCTAAAAATCCCCGCGCGCTACGTCAGCGGCTATCTTTACAATGGCCCTGCCGATCAGCTCAAAGGCGCGCAGGCCAGCCATGCGTGGGCCGAAGTCTACATCCCTGGCTCCGGCTGGTGCGGGCTCGACCCCACCAACAGCCAGCGCGTCGATGGCCGCTACGTAAAGATCGGGGCAGGTCGCGACTACACCGACATTTCCCCCACGCGCGGCACCTATCGCGGCACCGCAAGCCGCACGATGCACGTCGACGTGCTGGTGACCGCGAGCGCGCCTGTGACCGTCAACGCCTGAGAATCTCCGCCGCGAGATCGACTGCCAAGTTTGCGAGAGGCATGACCTCACGTGTCATGCCTGGCACGCCTGCCAAAGATAGGAACGGGACTACAGCCCGCCTCAGACCTTCGTCTTGAAGTAAGCGATCGTGCGCTTGAGGCCTTCCTCGAGCGGTACTTTGGGCTCCCAGTTGTTAAGGTATTTCTTCGCGAGGGTGATATCGGGGCGGCGCTGCTTCGGGTCGTCGGCGGGCAGCGGCTTGTGGACGAGCTTCGATTTGCCGCCGACTAGCTTCAGCGTGAGCTCGGCCAACTGGAGCATCGTAAACTCCCCGGGGTTGCCGATGTTGATGGGACCGACGGTCTCGTTCTGCGCCATCAGCCGCAGGAAGCCCTCGATCAGGTCGTCGACATAGCAAAAGGATCGGGTCTGCGTGCCATCGCCGTAGATCGTGATATCTTCGCCCTTGAGGGCCTGCACGATGAAGTTGGAGACCACGCGGCCATCGTTGGGATGCATGCGGGGGCCGTAGGTGTTGAAGATGCGCACCACGCGGATATCGACCTTGTTCTCGCGGTGGTAGTCGAAAAAGAGCGTCTCCGCGCACCGCTTGCCCTCGTCGTAGCAGGAGCGTTTACCGATGGGGTTGACGTTGCCCCAGTAGCTCTCTGGCTGGGGGTGCACAGCCGGATCGCCGTACACCTCGCTGGTGCTCGCCTGAAAGACGCGCGCACGCACGCGCTTGGCAAGGCCGAGACAGTTGATCGCGCCCATCACGGAGGTCTTGATGGTCTTGATCGGATTGTACTGGTAATGCGGCGGCGACGCGGGGCACGCGAGATTGTAGATCTGATCTACCTCGTACTTGAAGGGGTCGATCACATCGTGCCGGACAAACTCGAAATTCGGGTGGGTCAGCAGGTGCGCGATATTCGCCTTCTGGCCCGTGAAGAGATTGTCGAGGCACACCACTTCATGCCCCCCATTGAGGAGCCGCTCGCACAAATGCGAGCCGAGGAACCCTGCGCCACCGGTAATGAGAATCCGCATACTCCCCGCAACGTGGGAGATAGGGGCTCACGTTTCCATGCAAAAAACTCCGGTCTCTCGCGCCACGGACGCGCGTCCTCCGCTCGGGCCACATGAAAAGGGCAAATATGTTCCGCGTGCTGACGCAGTTTTTTTCATTGCTGCGCCCGGCCCGTAACATACTTCACCACGCCCCCGGGCCGACTACACCCCGGGGGAAAACAGACAAACCATAATGAACCTAATCAAGAAAACCTCCCTTGCGCTGGGCCTGATCGCGGCCGCCGGCGTGAGCTATGCCCAAAACGCGACCGCCAGCAACGGCCTCCTCGGCCAGC
Organism: uncultured Opitutus sp.; assembly: GCA_964480585.1. Taxonomy (GTDB): domain Bacteria; phylum Verrucomicrobiota; class Verrucomicrobiia; order Opitutales; family Opitutaceae; genus ER46. Next base: position 128,148 of record CAYZPV010000007.1, read on the forward strand.
GCTTCGCTGAGATCAGCTACGTCACCTCGGACCTCGATTCGACGGCGGACTATGGCCACGACGCCTCCGTCTCCGTCAACCTGCCTCTCACCAAGGCACTCGATGTCGGCGCCGGCTACACGTACTCCTGGCTCACCGGCGGTCCGTCCCTGCACGGCAACAGCCTGTACACCTACGCCACTGCCTACACCGCGCTCGATGGTGCCAAGCCTTTCGTCAGCGCGGCGGTCGGCTACACCTGGGCCAGCCTGCCCTTCGGCCTGGGCGATGACGATTGGAGCTGGAACGTCTCGGCCGGCGTCGAGATCCCGTTCGGCGCGTTCACGGTGACGCCCAAGATCACCTACGCCGATGACTTCAACGGCAAGGTCGGCAACTCCGACGACGTCTGGGTCTACTCGGTGGAGGCCAATTACTGGCTCAACGCCAAGACCGCGGTCTTCGGCTCCGCGGGCCGCGTCGACCAGCACCGCAGCTCCGCCGATGCGTGGACCTTCGGCGCCGGCGTCCGCTTCAAGTTCTAATGATCCGGTGGAGCGCCTTCGAGCGCTCCGTCTCGAAGCCCGCGCCACTACCCCGGCGCGGGCTTTTTCGTCTTTATCCGCAGAGAAAATTTTTGTCGCCGAACCGTCACCAAGCTGTTGCTGTCAGTCTCCTTAGCCATCGTGACCACCGAAACCCCTTCCCTCGCCGTGATCGACGGCACGCTCTGCCAGCTCTCCCGCCGGGGGACGCGCACGGTCGGCCACACGCCGCTCGCGACGGCGGTGGTCGAGTTTCAGCATGGGTCGCTTCGCGTCTATGTGCGCGAGCATCCGTATGGGCTGCTGCCGGGCATCGCCAACCTCTACGCGCTCGACGCCGATTTTCGCCTGCTCTGGATGGCCGAGTGGCCCGAGCAGGAGGGTCTCTGCACCGCCATCGTTGGCGAAGAGGGCCACATGCTCGTCGCCGAGGCCGCCTCGGGCGCCACGGTACGGCTCGATGCTCTCACCGGCCGCCTGCTGGCGGTCGAGCAATCGCTGGCCGCGGCCAGCTAATCCTGTTTCGCTTTCGCCCGTTCGGCCCGGGCAAATCCGAATAGCTCCGCATCCGGGTCGCGCTCCCCGAGGATGCCAGCGCGCACGATCTCCGCGGCGATCAGGCTGAAAGTCGTGCCGTTGCCGCCAAAGCCAAGAGCAAACCAAGTGTGCGGCACCTCCGGGTGACGCCCGATGTAGGGCAGGCCATCCGCTGTCACGCCGAAGGTGCCCGCCCATGCAGTCGCCACCTCGAGCGGAATCTTGGGAAAAAATTGGCGAAAACGCCGGGACAAGGCCGCCGCCTTCGCCGGGAGCAGCCGATCGCGTTCGCGGGGATCGCGAAAAGGCACGTCGTAACCGCCGATCATCGCCCGGCCGTCGTCGGTGACGCGCAGATAGAGGTAGGGGTCACCCGTATCCCACAACAGGCTGCCTTGGCGGGGCCAGCCGGGAAACGTCGGCAGGGGCTCGCTCACCAACGCAAAGGTGCTGTGCAACTCGCCGTAGGGCCGCGGCAGAAATCGCCCCGCCTCGTAGCCGGAAGCGACAACTAGGTGCCGCGCCCGCACCTGATGGCCTCGCGAGGTCCGCAACTCGACTCCTCCGCGACGAAAACTCCAGCGCGTGACTTCCGTGCGATCATGCACCGCCGCGCCGTCGTGCTGGGCAGCGAGCAAGAGGCCGTAAGCAAGCCGATAAGCGTCGAGCTCTGCCGAGCCCCGGGAAAAGATGCCAGCCTCGTGCGGCAGAGTGCTCTCCCGCGCGATCCTAGGGCGCGACCACCACTCCACGTCGAAGCCTGTCTCGCACCGCAGTGCATGCTCGCGCCGCAACCACGTAATGTGCTCTCGCCGCGCGGCGAGATAGAGATTTTCCCGCCAGCGGAAGCCGCAGTCGATACGGGCGCGCTTCGCGAGTTTCTCGATGGCTTGCACGGCAGCATGGCAGCGGCGAAAGGCCTGCTGCGCCGCGGCTTTGCCCAGCCGACGCTCCAGTCGCACCATCGGCTGATCTGTCTCATACAGTAGCAGGCCCGTGTTTCCTGACGTGCTGCCGTGCGCCGCCTCGCGGCGATCCAGCACCACTACGCGCAGCCCCGCGCGGGCGAGCAGATGCGCTGTCATCGCGCCACTTATTCCGGCACCCACGATCGCGACATCGCAAGTCGTCCTTTTTTCCAAAGGGGGAAATGTCGCCGGCAGACCGTCGCGGATAGGCCAAAAAGGCCGGTCAGAGAGAAGATTCATAGGGGAGGCAAGCTGGCAGGCTCAGCTCATCATCCGGTAAGAAAGGTAGGCCATGCCCGCTGAGCAGCACGCGCCCAACACCAGCAGGGCTATCTGCGCCGGGCGCGGCAGACGCCGCCAGTGGCGCTTGGCCCAGGCAGCGAGCGTGCGGGCGCGGACTTCGATCCAATCCATAAATCGCGCGACGATCCGCGACTCCGTGCCGAAGAATCCGCCCGCAAGGAAGAAAAACGGGATAGCCGGCCCGGGGATGACGGAAAGGACGACTCCAATCGCAAGGCAAACGCAACCCGCCGCCAGCATCGCCACGCGTCGCCACGCGCCTCCGCCCTTGCGCCGCTCGCGCTTGGCCCGCTCATAGCGATCCTGAAAGCGGTGGCCTGGCCTGCCGCGCTTCAATTCGCGCCAGTGCTTCCGTAAGCCATCGGCAAAGCCGTGAGTCGTCGTCGCGGACATGTCTCACCAGACCCGTCGCGCTGTACTTCGTTCGCCGGAGGGGAATTACGCATAGGGTTTGACCCCATGCAGTCGCGCGCCACCGGTCGCGCGCGCCACGGTCGATCTCTCGCAACCACCCGTAACCCATGAAAACGCTCCAAAAGCCCGCCCTGCTCGCTCTTTTCCTCGCCATCGCCGGCGCCCTCACGGGCTGTAATACGATGGAAGGCCTGGGCAAGGACACCGAGAAGGTCGGCGAGAAGATCCAGGACAAAGCCTCGCGCTAATCCGACGTACGCCCGGCGCAGGCCGGCTTCCGTTTTTGCAGGCGGCCCGCCAACGGCCGCCTTTTCCTTTTTGAGCGCCGCACACTCCGCGCTCGAACCGAGGCACAGGATTGGCTGCAATGAGCGCGCCATGATTCGCCTGCCTGTCGCGTGTCTCATCCTCCTCGCAAGCATCGCGCTCGTGCCTGCGCGGGCTCAACCCCTGCGCGAGACCGCCTATCGAGCCGAGATCGATGCGATCTACCCCGTCATGATCCAAGCGATCGAGTCGGGGGCATTTACCCAGGCGCGCAATATCTGCGATCAGGTCATACTCTGGGATCCTGCCAATCCCGTACATCGCTACAACCTGGCGTGCATCGAGTCGCGGGCCGGGCGCAAGCCGGCGGCGCTTGCCGCGCTGCGTCACGCAGCAGAGCTGGGCTTTGCCGTCACGGACGCCCTGCAAAAAGACCCCGACCTCGAGGCCATCCGCGGCGAGCCCGAGTTTGCGCAGGTCGCCCACTTGATCGCCGCCAATGCCGCCACCCGGCGCGCCGCGGCGCCCGCGCCCGACAGCCAACCGGCGGTGTCTCCCCGTGGGGTGGAAAATCTCGCCCTCGTCAACCAAGGCGACCCACCGGCGCCAGCTCGTTTCGCGGAGGGCGTGCCGGTCGGCCTGTTTTTCATGACGCGCTACTGGCCCGCCACACGCTCGCTGGAAAAGAGCGTGTGGTATTTCGCCCCGGATGGCACGGTTTACCAAGGCCTCGAGGCGGGCTTCTCGGTCCGCGATCTCGCCCAACACAACGGCCCCAAGGGCAAGGCCACGCTCGAGGGAAATCGCCTCGAGGTGGTGTGGCCGGAAAACAAGAAAAGCGGTGGCGGCATATCCCGCTCCGCAAAGGGCTTTTCATGGAACGCGGGCATTTTCACGGAAGTAAAACCCTTCACCGCTGAAATGCCGCTCGCAGGGATCTACGAGGGCGGTGAGTCGATCTCCTTCAGCGGCAATCGCGCGGCGATCGCCAAGACGATCGAGTTGCGTGAGGATGGCACCTACCGTTGGAGTGGCGTCTCGTTCCTCAACAGCGCGAGCGACATCACCCAAGTCACAGCCGGCTCCAACGGCGAGGACTCCACCGGCCGCTGGCACGCCGGCCCCTACTCCCTCGTGCTCGTCGACGCCCAAGGCCATGTCTATCGCCGGATCGCTTTCCCCTACGACGACGAGACGACCCCGATCACCCCGGACCGGATCTTCTTCGGCGGCACCCTCTTCAAGCGCAGATAGCCAGCGCTACTTCTCGCCTAGATAGGCCAGCCAGGCCTCGGAGGCTCGCGGCGAGACGAGCCCACCCTCATCCACGAGAAAAAGGGCTGCCAGCCCCTCGCGCTCCGCCAGCGCGAGCCCGGCTTCCCATCCCATCACATACAGCCCGGTCGCCAGCGCGCTCGACTGGGCGCAGGAGGGATGCACCACACTCACGGAGATGACGGCCGAGGCCACCGGCCGCCCGGTGTGGGGATCGATGATGTGCCCATCACGCCCGCCCTCGCGCTCCACAGCATTGCGATAATTGCCCGAGGTCGAGAGCGCCCCCTCGCGCACCAGTTCGAGCGTGGCCGCGAGGCCCGAGCCGGGTTTTTCCACTCCGACTCGCCAGCTCTGCGGGCTGCGTGCCTTCACATCTCCGCCGATCTGCACCAAGTGATCGGGCAGGCCGAGCACCTGGAGGAGATTGCTGATCTGATCCGCCGCGAAGCCCTTGGCGTACGAAGAGAAATCCGCGCTCACCGTGGGGCGGGTCTTCCGCAAGCCCGGCGGCGCGCGCCGCACCTCGAGCGCCCGATAGTCCACCTGCTGGCGCGCCGCGACGAGACTGCGCCCGCTCGGCGCCTGCCGCACCGCGCCCTTGGGCCCAAAGCCCCAGAGCGCCAGCAATGGCGCGACCGTGGCATCGAACGCCCCCCCCGTGAGGTCGCTGATAGCGCGAGAGCCCTCGACCACCCGCGCCAACTCCGGCGAGACCTCGATCCAGGCTGTGCTCCGCGAGCGATTGAACCGGGAAAGCTCGGACTCTGGGCGATAGGTGGAAAAGATATTCTCCAGCGCCTCCAGCCGCTCAGTCACACGCTGCCGCACCGCCTCGATCTCAGCCTCACCGCGATACTTCACGATCCACGTCGTACCCATCGCCTGGCCCGAGAGCGCGGTGGGCTCGGCCGCGTAGCCGCAGGCGCACGCCAGCAGGGTCAGCGCGAAAAAAACGATCCCCGCCAGTTTCATGGCACCGGCACTCCCTTCAGCCATACGATAATCGGCAGATACTTCCAATTCAGGACGACCGCAAACGCCACCAATCCCAGCGCAGCCATGTCTCGCCGGGAAAACCCATCCTCTGCGCCGCGGCCGCGGACGAAGCCCAACAGTGCCCCCGTGGGACAACCAAAGCGACAATACGCCTGAGGTACGAAGAGCGATGCCGCCAAGCCGACGCCTGCAACGGTGAGCGTCGCCCAGCCGGCGCTGCGCACGAGGTAAGCATCGAAAGGCTCGATCCCGGCCAGATTGAAAGGCACCGCCAGCAGCGTCATGAGGAGCACGAGGCCTAGCAGCGCGCCGGGCAGAAACTCCAGGCCGCGGACCACGCCAGCAGGCAGCGTCACCGTCCAGCGCTTGGGGCGAAACTTGCCGATGAGCTCCTGCGCGGCGCCATGCGGGCAGATGTGGTGGCAGTAGAGCGGCTTGCGCGTAGCCCAGGGCACGAGGAGCGCAGCGGCGGCGAGCAGCGCGAGACCGGGGGCAGTCGTCCACGGCACGCCCGCGCGCGACCAGCCGGCAAACAGCGCCTGCGCGAGCAGATCGCCACTGATGAAGCCGACGTACCCGATCAAGGCCACTTGGTACGGCCGCTTCCACCGATGACGCCACTCGGCCTTGCCGAAGGCCATCGCCACCGCGGCGATGAGCACCACGAGCATGCCCCAGTCGCGCCAGCCAAAGCGCAGCGGGGGGCGCAGCGCGAGTTCGCCCGCCGCGAGCTGCAGTCGGGCCTTCACACTTTGCGCGATGGCCATGCTCGTCATGGTGGCGCCCGAGACGCCCTCGATGCCAGCCTCCTTGAGGTCAAGTGCGGCGGCAGCGTCCCACGTCATCCCATTCCACTTCTTTAAGAACTTTCGGTCGATCACGACATCATGCACGTGCTCCTTGGTGTCATCGGAGGCATGGACGGTGATGCCGAGTATCTTCCAAGCCGGATCGAGCACCACCAGAGCATCGGTGACTCCGCAGTAGCCGATAATATCTTTGCACTGGGGCTGCGTGCGCACGACGTAGCCGATCTCGCGGCCCGCACGGTCGAGCACGAAGAGTCCATCGCGCTCCGAACTGTCGGGCCGCAGATCGACGGCGGCCGGGAGAAGCTTCTTCACTTCGTCGACGCGGATCGGCGAATGGCCGTGAGTCTTCTGCCGCAACGCGAGATCGCGCACCAGCCATGCCACCGCCACAAGGACGGCGAGCCGGTAAAGTTGGAGCGCGATCGTCTTCGCTCTCACCACGACGACAAAAAAGCCACGGACTTCACAGATGGGCGGCCACTATTTAGGACCGTGCCCGTCCGCGCAATCCGTGGCCTTGATTTCTTTCGGAAATGTCAGGAGGAACTTACTCGATCGCCAGCACCTGCACGGCGTCGAGGTGCACATTGCCATTGGCGCCTGCGGCATCCACCTCGACAGCGGAAGTCTTGCCTGCCGCAAAGCGCCACTTGCCGAGCGAGACCCACCGATTTTCGATCGAGGGAGCCTTCTTCTGATTGACGGTGACGGACTTGTTGCCCTCGGCGGTGCGCACGGTGATCGCCGTATTGCTCGCGCGGTTCTCGTGCGGCGAAGTGGCAAAGCGCACTTCGTAAAGGCCGTCCTTGGGCACGGTAAACTCGAAGGTGGCCTTGAAGCCCGCGCCGCGGGCATAGGCGTAGTCGGTGCCGACGTGGTCGAGGCCGGTGCCGCTCGTCCACTTGCCGGTAAACTTGGCTTGTTTGTTGTCGATCACGATGCCCTTCACGCTCGCGAGCGCGAGGCCCTTGCCATTGACGACGCTGCCGGGGATGCCGCGACCGCCAGTATCATCGACCGGGCCGGGGACTGTGCCGGAGAGATCGTACGTGTTGTCGGGCATCAGGCGCGCGCGGCCAGGGAGCTTGAGAAGCGCGTCCATCTTGTCCCAGTGGAAGGTGTAGACATCGCGCGGCGTGCAGTTGTGCTTGATCGCGATGGCGGCAGCCTTGCCGACGACCTCTCCCATCATGCCGATGGTCTTCATCACGCGCACGGTGCCGAGCGCCTGGTCGCTGACGGAGATATTGCGACCCGCCATGAAGAGATTGGCCACATTGACGGAGTAGAGGCAGCGATAAGGGATCGGATAGCCGAAGTCGCGGTCGATGCGGCGATCGTGCTCGGCGATCGAGATGAAGGGGTTATCGGGAAACTTCTTCGCGTATTCCTTCTTCGGGAAGTGCAGGTCGATGCTCCAGGTGCTGGGGACGACACCGTCGGGAAACTCCCGCTTGGTGATGATATCCTGATGCTGGAGCATCACATCGCCGACGATGCGGCGCGACTCGCGCGTGCCGCCGACGTAGGCGACCCAATCGAGCTTGGCTTTGAGGTGCTCGGCTTTGCCATCGCGATTCTTCATCGCGTTGAAAGCGCCGAAGACTGCACGGAGATTCCAGTCACGGATCAGCTCCAGGTCGTTGATCGGATCCTTGTTGAAACCGCTCTCCCAGAACCACTCGCCCTTGCCCTGCTCCGACATGTTGCCGCGGCCCATCTTGGGGTACGGGAAATCGTCCATCGTGAGATCGAGCGCCCAAGGCGTCTCGGGGAAGGATTGATCGGTGTCGGCCTTGCTCCAGACCCACATGTTGGACATGCCGAGGAGATCCTTGTACTCGATTTCGTACTTCGCCTTGGCGAGATGCGCCAAGTAGCCGTGGCCCGTGCAGTCGACGAAGAGCTTGCCGCGGTATTTGCGCTCCTTGCTGTTGGTCGTGGTGAGGGAGGTGACGGAGATAATCTTCCCATCCTTGGTCTCGGCGGCGTAGACGTGCTCGTTGAGGAAGAGCGAGATGTTCTTCTCGCTGCGGATCAGCGCTTCTTTCTGAGCGTCGCCAAATTCCTCGGCGGGGCCGGGCGAGTTCTTCGCCTTGTCGGCAAACTCCTCGATCATCTCGCCGATATGGGGGTACTTGCCGCGGCGGATAAGGCCCATGGCCCACACGCGCACTTCGGAGCTGCCATTGCCGCCGAGCACCGGGCGATTCTGGATAAGCGCGACCTTGAGGCCCTGGCGAGCCGCGGAGATCGCGCTGCCCATGCCGCCGTAGCCGCCGCCGACGACGACGAGGTCAAATTCGCCCATGTCCTGCGGCTGCGCCGGGAGGCCAAGCGTCTGCTTGCGCCAGGCAGTGAGCGGCGCGGAGTCATTGGGCGGCGTCTCCTTGAGATCGCTGGTGAAGTAGATCGCGTCGCAGCGGCCATCGAAGCCGGTGAGGTCGCGCAGCGCGAGCGTGGCGTCTTTCTTGTCGATCTTCACGGTGCCGCCATCGTGCCAGAACCACTCGGCGCTCTTGGTGCCAAACTCCTCCGCGAGCGGCTTGCCTTCGACGAGGAGTTGGAAGCGGCCGGGGGTGCCGGGAGCTTTCCAGATGGCAACCCAGTCCTTGGTGCGCACCCATACGCGGTAAGTGCCGGCGGCCGGGAAAGTGACCTTGGTCGTCGCGTCGCCCACCGGCTTGCCGAGGCCATGCGCGAGCAGGTACGGCGAGCCCATGATCTCGATGAACTGAGTATCGAGCGACCAGCCGCCGCGCGATTGGAAGCTCTCGGCCTCGACCAGCAAGCGATCGGCCGCAAACAAGGGCGCTACGCACGTCAGGAGCGCGCCAAGCAGGAGGGAGGGTATGCGTCTCATAAAGGAGGGAAAAGATTTGCGCGGTGTGGCGCGGGGGAAGGGAGAAAGGAAACCGTTTTTACTCGTAAGTAAACCATGCTGTCGCACGCGTCGCCCGATCCGCGCTAACGCGAACCCAATAGGCTTGGAAATCATCCGGGAAGACATGCGCGAGCGGCTTGCCCGGGGCGACCTCGTACGCGCCGTACTCCACCCACACGCCGGTGCCTGTGAGATCGACCTCGATGCGCATCGTGAGCGGGTTTGCGTCGGAATGTGAGAGTTCCACGCGCTTTTTGGAGTAGCCGGTCATCAGGTACGGCTCCGAAGGCTTGCCAGGCTGGATTTCGGTGTCTTTCCACGGGCCTCCGACGCCAACGGCGCGGCCAAACGACCAGAGATCGTCTACCCCGCCGACCCAGAGCGTGACCTTGCCATCTTGAGAACGCACGCGGTGGCGGCTTTCGACGCCGCCCGCCAGATCGTCGCCCGACATGACAAGCAAGCCGCGCCAGGTGGCATAGTCGTGGATACGGCGATTGTGGGTGGCCACCGGGCGGACCTTGGTGATGCCACCCGCATTTTCCGCGGGCAGCTCGAAGAAGGTGCCGCCTGCATTGAGCAGATCGCGCTCGGTGCAGACCTCGCGCGCGGCGCGCTCCGCCCCGTAGGCACCGGTGGCCGCAAAGTCGGCGCGGCCTTTCGGCAGACGCCAGCGCTTCCCGGCTTCGTCGGTGTAAACCACGGAGGCCGCATCCAGCAGCACGGAGTCCTTCGGGATCGCGACATTCTTCGCCATCCACTCGGCGGCGCCGGGCTCGTCGGTGCGCTTGAGCACCATGTCGGCCCCCATCTCGTAGTAGCCACCGGCGGCAGCGACGGCGAGGGTGCGCTTATTCGCCCCACGCGCGTGAAGCAGGCCGCCGCTGCCCCGCGCGACAGACGCGACCGATGCCAACGCACGGCGATCGCGCTGGCGGTAGGCAAACATCACGGTCGCCTTGGCAACATCACGCGAGGCACGCATGCGCACCCACGCGCCAGGCGTGGTGTCAGCGAAGCTGAGCTGCGCATAGCCGCTCGCGGGCGTCGTGACATCCATGAGCTTGCTCCAGCGGCCATCGCCCGCCTGATCGACCTCAAGGGTAAACGTCACGGGCTCGCCCGGCGCGTGTGCGATATGGATCATACGCTGCTCGTAGCCGGAAAACAGATACGCATCCGAGGGCTGGTCGCGCTTCACCGCTTCGTCAAACCACACCGCACCGCGCCCGATCGCGGGGCCAAAGCGATCGAGCTGCGCGGGATCGATGAACCACAGGTTGGACTGCGACTGGCCGGGGCCGGCGAGGTCGCCCTTGGCGCGGCGCTTGTTGAGGAACTCGCTTGCCGCCGTATCGTCGCATCCCAGCACCAGGCGATCTCCCCAGCGGGCGAAGTCGCCGATGACCTTGAGATAATTCGAGCGCGGCGCGATGCCGGCGGAGCTGGCGGGGCCGAAGTTTTTCGGGAAGCGCCAGAAGGTGCCGTGCATCGTCATCAGCAGATCTTTCTCGCCGATCTCGCGGATTCGCGGCCACTCGGTATTCCAGCCGTGGGCGCCGTCGTAGGAGTGGCTGGCCTTGGGCAGGCGGTAGCTGTGCCACTGGCCACCGCTGAGAGTCATCAGGATGAGCGAGCGATGATCCCACCCGATCGTCCAGGCCAGGTCCGTATCCGGTTTCTCATTACCGTAAATGCCGCCAGGGCCGGTGACCTCGGTGAATTGATTGCGCCGGACGAGCTCCCACGTGTCGCCACGGCCATCCCATGTCGCGAGCGCGCCGCTGGGCGTCTCGGGAAACTTCTTCGCGGCGGCGGAAGTTTCACCGTTGTTGGCGTAGATCAGCCGGCCCTGCGCGGAGTAGAGGCCCTTGCCGTGGTAGCCGGGTAGCGCGGCGCGGCGGAAATCGCCCTTCACCGCTTCGTCGCGGAAGAGCTCGGTGACCGCGAGCGTCTTCACATCGACCTCGTAAAAGCCCTCCTCCATCGACGCGTAGTAGATCTTGCCTGCCGGATCGAGCAGGTGCCGCGCATTGCCCGTGGGCCGGCCAAACATCTGTGCATAAGGGATCGCCCGCACCTTGCGCTGCGCATCGATCGCGTACGGCCCGATGAAAAGCTGCTGCGACTCGCGGTGGATCATCCGATTGGCCGGAGTGCCGCCGATGCTCTCGGGCCGCACGATCTGCTCCAGCCTGGGCGTGATCTCGTAGAGCTTGTCGCTCGAGCCCCTGGGACTGTGCGGCGCGTACGTGACGACCCACAGCCGATCCGCCCATGGTACGACTGCCCCCGTGCCGCACTCACGCTCGTCATTGAACATCGCCAGGTGCGGATAGATGCCGCTCACGCTGAAGGGCTCGGCCGCACCCGCCAGCGATGCAGCAGCCAGGGCCGTGAGAGGAAACAGTTTGCGCATGATCAAATCAGTAGGTCCAGCTGGTGGAAATCGAGAGCTTACGCGGAGCATTCATCCACTGCGCATAGCGAAAAGCGCCGGTGGTGCTGCTACGCAGGTAGAGGACCTCATTGTCGTCGAGCAGATTGGCGACGTTGAGTTGCACGGAGCCGCGGAGGCGACGCTGGCCGGGTACCGTGAAGCGGTAGACAGCGAAGAAATCGTGGAGAATCTTGTCCGGGAAGTAGAAGGTCTTTCGCTTTCCGCCATCGAGGCTGTCATTGTACATGTAGCCGCGGAACCCCTCCTGGATGCTTGTGCTCAGACCGACCGTCAGCCCCTTCAGCCATCCATCGTAGATCTGGTAGCGATTGATGAGCGAGTAGGTGCGCTCCGCATAGCGGGTGGTGCGCTCGCCGGCCAAGCGCACGATCACGACGCCGCCGGAGGGAGAAGTAAACCCAAGCTGATGCTGCGAAATCGGGAGGCCCGTGACATTGGTGCCGACTCCCGGGGTCAACATGCCGAGTTGCTCGGCGTTGCGGATATAGCCCGATTCCTCGTCGAGCAAGGCGCGGTGCGGTCCGTTGCGATCGCGCAGCATCGCAAGCGTGAGTGGGATGGGCGTCGACGCGGGATCGCTGATATCCGACGGCACCATCAGCGGACGCAGCGAGCTGCCCTCCTTGATCGCGACGGTCTCCTGACCGTCGAAGGTCATGGTGTTGAACTGGTCGTTGTAGAATTGGGGGAGGACGACGTTTTGCCGCTCGCTGCCGTCGGCCGTGGCGACATTGAGGCGGATTTCCCAGCCGCGTAGCGGGCGCGCGGAGAGCGTCAAATTGAAACCATCGGAGGTCTTGCTGTACGTGTAGGCTCCGCCGCCGTTGCGGCCGTTGATGCCCGGCGGATCGACGTCGTTCTGAAAGCCGCCCAAGTTGGCCGTGAAGTTTTCAGCCGTGGACTCGAAGTAGTTGATGTTACCCGACACCTTGCGGTTGAAGAGATCGAACTTGAAGCCGATGTCCTTGCTCTCGCCCTTGCCGGGAGGGAGCGTCTCATTGAAGATATCGCGCGTGGTATCGAAATTGATCTTCGCATTAGTCGAGTAGTTCACCGAGACGCGGAGCCCCTTGACCGGCGTGTCGATCACGGCGCCGGTGGTGAGGCTGTCATAGGTGATCGGGCCGCGGAGTATGCCCGTATTGTTGCGAAACGTGGAAGCTTCCTCGAGACGATAGCCGAGCATCGTATCGACCCGCCCCTTCCACCATTCGCTAAAGAGACTCGCCCCCCAGCTCGTCTCACGGATGTCGTCCATGAAGTACGTCGTGTTTGAACTCTGGCCGGCGAGGACGGTGCCGGCGGCATTGTCGGCGGCGGCGATGGGGCCGGAGAGGCCGGTGGGATTGCGCTCGGTCTTGGTGACAGCGTTGGAATAGATCTGGGGGGCAAACTTGTAGGTGCGCCCGTTGGGCAGCGTCACGGTCTGCACCCGCCAGTCTTTGCCGCCGTGAATCTGCTTGGGGAAAGCGGCGATCCATGTCGCGGGCATGACAGTGCGACCCGATTCCGCGTTGGTAATATTGGCGAGATTCTGGATGATATCGCCATTGGCGTCGACTTCGTAGAAGCGCCAGGGCTGCTGGTTGGTCCACGACTGCATGTCCTGCCTGAAGAGGCTGAACTGGTGGCGGCCAAATCTTTTCAGATCTTTCTGATACGCGAGCGCGGCGCGGTAGCCACGAGCACCCGTCCAGTAGGGGGTGGCGTTCATCGAGGTATTCATCGCCCAGGCCGTGCCGGCGCGGCCGGTCTCGGGGTCGATGTAGTTATTTCCTGTCGCGCCGGGCGAGAAGACCACGGTGCTGCTGGCGCGGAGCGCGTCGTTGACGCGGTCATCCTGGCCGTAGCGCACCTGAATGGCGAGCCCTTCGGCGAGGGCCGCCTCGGCGACCACGGATTTGATCTCGTTGAAATAGGCGTCGCGGTGAAACGGCCCGACGGCGGAGTCGACCTTGGTCACATCGAAGACGCCGTTGAAAAATGCGGCCGTCTCGGGGAAGCCGACGAGATAGCGGGAGTTCTGGTTATCGAAGCGCTGCGCGGTGCCGGTCGCGATCGGGTAGCCGTAGCGATCGACGCTCGGCAGGAGGAGAGTGATCGGGGCGCGCACGGTCACGGCCTGGGCAAAGATCGTATCGCGCTCGAATTTCCGAAACTCGCCGCGAATCTGGAGTCGGCGGAAAGGCTGGATCGTTGCCGTAAGGTGGTAGCCAGTAGACTGCTGGCGCAGGCCGGGGCGGAAGTTGCGGATATCGCTCTTCACGCCATTGAAGCGCACGGCGAAACGCTGGTCGCCGGCCTGGGCATCTGCCGTATAGCGGCGAGAGCCCTCGGAGTCGCCCATCGCCGTGGCCGTGACGGTGGGCCGACGATTGAGATAGGCACGCTTGGACGCGCTCGTGATGACGCCACCCGCATCGCCGGAGCCAAAGAGGAGGGAATTGGAGCCGCCGATGGCCTCCACTCGCTCGATATCGAAGGAATCGAGGAGCGTGGTATCGGAGCGGAGAAAGCCATCGCGACGCGGGTTGTTGATCTGCAGCCCGCGCATCGTCATGCTCTTCGGATCCTGGCGATCGCCCTCGAGCGTGCCGCGCACATCCTCGTCGGAATTGATCACCGCCGGGCCGAGGCCAGCGAGCTTGGAGAGCATTTCCGTCATATCGACCACGCCCAACTCATCCATCATCTGGCGGTTGAAGACCTTGGCATCGAGCGGAGTCTTGCTCAGCTCGGTGTTGGTGCCGGTGACGGAGTTGGTATTGGTCGCCTCGTAGGTGTCCTCCATGTCGGCGCGCACCTCGAAGACCGTGAGCGCGATGGCGTCGCCCTCGGCTGCGGGCTTGCCGCGCGCGGCGGGCAGGGCGGGTGCGACGGGGCCCGTGGCCTGCGCGGATGCCGCGCGCTCATCTTTTTTTGCCGCGCCTGGAGCGACTTGGCTGACGGTGAGGGCACCGGTGCGTGAATCCTGCGAAACCTTGAGATTGGTCCCGGCGAGCATCTGATCGAGCGCATCGCGGGCGGTGAGATCGCCTTTGACCGCCTTGGTTTTTACGCCGCGCACGACATCGGCGGGAAACATGATCTCGAGCTTGGCCTGCTGGGCGACGCTTTTGAGCGTCTGGAGGGCATCGCCGGCCGGCACGTCGATGCGCATCACGCCGGCGGCGGCCTGGGCAAGCGCCAAGGCTGGGGCACAGGCCAGAGAAAGCGACACCAGCGCCGTGCGCAGACGACGTGAGAAGAGCCGGGCCGAGCGGGGTAGAGCCGGGCCCGACACAGAGTGAGCGGGGTAGTTCATGGAGGGGGTTCAGTGCAGGTCCGCGACAAGACGAACGGCCCGCAAAATCACACTAAAGGAAAATGCGACTTTTTCCCATGCGCCGCCCGGAAAATCAGCGACCCCGGCGAAGGACGATGCGGTTGTCACCCTCATGCTCCGCCTTCACATTGGCGGTGATTTCGAGCAGGCGGAGAAAGCCATCGATATTATCGGAGCGGAAGGAGGCCACGATCGGCATGCGGCCCAGCGCCTCATCGGATATTACGATCTGCAGGTGGTTGCGGCGGTTGAATTCTGTCACCACCCGCGAAAGCGGCGCCGAGGAGAAATCGAGCAACTGCGGCTGCCAGGCCAGCAGGCGGGCGAGATCTTCCGCCGTGACAGGCACGACGGCTGGCGCGGCGGCCTGCGGCGCGAGCGAGACGATGGCGCGCTGGCCGGCGGTGACGAGCGGCTCGGCGGCGGCAGACTCGGCGGGCGGCGCAGCCTGAGGGGAGGACATCGCCGCGGCATCGGCCTTGGCCGGCGCAGGCGGATTGACTCGTACGGCGCCTTCCGTGACGAGCACCTCCACATCACCGCCGCCGAGCCGGACGTTGAAGGCGGTGCCGACCGCCCGCACGCTCACGCCGCCCGCCGTGACGATGAAGGGACGCTGAGGATTCTTCGCCACCTTGAATTGCGCCTCGCCCTCCACCAGTCGCACGCGGCGCTCGGTGGAGGTAAAGCGCACTTCGAGCGAAGCGCCGCGATTGAGCTCCACCACGGAGCCATCGGCGAGAGTGCGCCGCTCGTAGCCGCCGACGGGCGCAACAAAGGTGCCATCGGCTGGAAGCGGCCAAAAAAACATGCCCGCCGCCACCGCAATGCCCGCAGCCAGGGCAAGGACGGCACCGAGCCGGCGCCCGCGCCGGACGGGGGCCGGGCGAGCCAAGAGGTCGGGATTGGGCTCGTCGCTATGCTCGGGGCGCCAACTTGCGAGGAGATCGAGATCGCGCCAACTAGCATCCTGCTGCGCAAACCAGGTGCGGTGGTCGGGCGAGGCTGCGAGCCACTGCAAAAAGGCATCCTGCTCCTCCGGAGTGAAGCCGCGATCCTGCTTCACCCGCCACTCGGCAGCCTCGAGACCGAGGCGGCGCGGGGAGTCGCTCGCGCTCATCGGCCGCCCTCCCGCTCGCGCCGGTGCTGGGCGAAATACTCGGTGCACTTGTGCAGGCCGATGGTGAGCTGCGCGGAGACGGTGTGCTCGGAGAGGCCGAGACGCTCGGCGATCTCGCGCTGCGGCATGCCATAGATCTTGCGCAGCGTGAAGATGCGGCGGCAGCGATCGGGCAGCGACTGGATGGCTTCGGTCAAAAGGGCGAGTTCCTGGTTGCGGGCGACGGCCTCGGGGACGTCGCCGTTTTCATCCAAGACGTGCAAGGCGTCGTTTTGCACTAAAGGCTCCGCATGGGAAAGTGAGCGCTGCCGGGCGCGGTCGAGGGCCAGATTGCGGGCGATGGCGAAGAGGAAGGCCTTGGGCGAGCGCAACTCGTCACCGCGGGCACGGGCGTGGAGGACGCGCACATAAGCCTCCTGCACCAAGTCATCCACATCGCACGCAGAGCCGAAGCGCGTACGCAGCCAGGCCCGCAGCATGGCTTCATGGGGCTGCACGGCGTCGGCAAACCAGCGTGCGATCTCGGGGTCGGAGGGGGGCACCGGCGCGGGAGCTAGGCGAGTCGACGAGGGAAAAGCAAGGTGACGTTTTCCAAAGGAAGGAAGGCCAGACCGGAGGAATCACGACGAGACACGAATCCGCCCGAATGAAGATCGGCGACGCGGTCGGCACACCGATCGCTATTCGTGTTCATGTTTGCCCATCCGTGGTTTCTCACTTCTCCGCGTAGCCACCCTCACCGTATTTCCGGTTCAACACATACCTCCGTGTGCGCTCGAAGAGCTCCATCTCCCCCGTGGCGCGAGGGTCGCGAGTCTGGAGCTGGTAGGCCTCGAGCTGGCCCTTGAGCCGGGCCTTGGTCGCGGCGTGGGCTGGCGCAGTGGCCAGGTTTTTGGTCTGCCACGGGTCGGTTTCGAGGTCGTAGAGCTCCTCGCGAGGGCGGGCGGCGGTGAAGTAGCCCGCCAGCTCGGCTACCTGGGGGTGCAGAGGGTGGGCCGAGACGAGGCCGCGCTCGTCGTCCGTGAGGCGGCTCTGGGCAAAAGCGGAGTCGGCCCGCTCCTTCGCGGCTACCCGCGGCTGGCGGGGCGTGGCGCCGTAGTTGACGATATACTGGTAGCGCTCATCGCGGATCATGCGACCAGCGAGGCTCGTGGTCTCCGCCTCACCGTGCCACTCGAGGCCGCCTGCGACCCAGCTGCGCTGGGGATCGATACGACCCGATCTGTCGGAAAGGAAAACATCGAGCGCGCTGCGACCGCTCATCGCGCGAGGCACCGGCTGGCCGGCCGCCTCAAGGATGGTCGGAGCAAGGTCGGCGAAGCTCACGAAGTCATCGACCGTGCGACCCGGGGGCATACGCGCGGGCCACATCACCGCGAGCGGCACGTGGAGGCCCCAGTCGTAGAGGTTGGTCTTGGCCCGGAGGATATCGGTGCCGTTGTCGGCGGTGACGATGAGCAGCGTATTGGCCAGTTCGCCGCGCTCCTCCAAGAGCGCGAGCACGCGACCGAGGTCGCGATCGACGCGGCACATTTCGTAGAGCATGTTGGCCCGCGCGATCCGGATACCGGGCGTATCGGGCAGAAAGCCGGGCACGGGCACCGCGGCCTGCGACACGCCAAACTCGCTGGCGAGTTTGGCGTGGTTGCCCTTGGCCCACGGCGCGTGCGGCTCCTGCGCCCCAATCCAGAACCAGAAAGGCTCCCCGGCTTTGCGCTCATCGAGAAACTTGGCGAAGTTGGCCGGATAATCGATGTCGGCCAGCCCTTCCTCGCGCGGGCGGCGCTTCACGGTGTTGTACGCAGCACCGGCGGGATTGCGCTTCCGGCCCGACTCAGGGAGCACGCCAGGCCCCCAGCCTTTGCCAGTAAACCCGGTCCGATAGCCGGCGGCTTCCATCAGCTCGGGCAGCGTGGGAAACTTGGCTGGAAGCCAAGCCTGGATAAAAGCGCCCTGCTCCAGTTCCCAGAAATTGCGCCCCGTCAGCAGGGCCGCGCGCGCGGGCGCGCACGACGGGGCAGAGCAGTACGCGCGAGTGAAGAGCGCGCCCTCCCGGGCGACGCGGTCGAAGTAAGGCGTCGGGAGCTTCGACCAGCCGTAGGCGCTCCGCTCCAGCCAGCTTTCGTCGTCGGTGATAAAGATGACGACATTGGGGCGCTTGGCAGGGACGGCGGCAGAGGCCGTCGCGAGGAGCGCGATGACGAAAATCAAGGGGCAAAAGCGCATAGCGGGCGGGGTGACAAGACAGGGTAAACGCGCCAAGCCTGTCGCGAGTTAGCCCAGGAAAGGCAATAGCAACTGCGCTCCCTCGAGACAAGGGAGCGCCGGGAATTAATCGCGCGCGACCCTACTTGTTGACGAACAGATCGCTCTGCACGATCTCGTGCACGAGCGTGCGCACGCCGTACTGCTGCGGCTTGGCACGGCGGACAATCTCGGCGATCACGGGCCGATCGCTGAAGCGGATCGGCGCACCGGTGGCGTAGATCGCGAGCTGCTTCGCGAGATTGCTGGCGAGCTGCTCGTCGCTGTCGCGGAGGAGCTGCTTGAACTCGCGGATGTCGGCGAAGGGGCGGCCATCCGGCAACTGGCCCGCGGCGTCGACCGGCAGACCATAGTGATACTCGAAAGGCTGGCCGTTTTTACCGAGGCCCTTTACGGCGGGCTTCTTCTCGTCGATGGCGCGGTAGCGATCGCGGAAAGCGCCCATGACATCGAAGCTCTCCAACGCGAAGCCAGGCGGGTCCATCTTTACGTGGCACGAGGCGCAGCTCGGATCGGAGCGGTGCTTGTCGAGCTGCTGCCGGATCGTGACGGCGCCGCGGATATCGGGCTCGACGGCGGCGACCGGCGGCGGGGGCGGGATATCGATGCCGAGGATGCGCTCGACGATCCACTTGCCCCGCAGGACCGGCGAGGTGGTGGTGCCATTGGCCGTGACCTTGAGCACCGTCGCCTGGGTGAGCAGGCCGCCGCGGACGCTATCGGCCGGGAGCTGCACCCGGCGCATCGAGCTGCCTTTCACATCGGGGAGGGCGTAGTGAAGCGCCAAGCGCTCATTGAGGAAGGTGAAATCGGAGGCCACGAGATGGCGCACTGGCAGATCCTTTTTCAAGAGCTCGGTGAAAAAGAGCTGCGTCTCGAGCAAGGCCGCCTCCACGAGCGCGTCGTCGAGGTAGTAGTCGTTGTAGAGCGTGGTGGAGGGCGTGCTATCCTCCATCTTGCGGGCATCGACCCAGTAATCGAGAAATGCCTCGGTGAAACGCTGCGCCTTGGGATCGGCGAGCATGCGCTCGGTCTCGGCACGGAGGACGGCCTTGTCGCGCAACTCGCCCTTGGCGGCACGGGCGCGGAGGGCGGCATCGGGCTCGGAATTCCACAGGAAAAGCGCGAGGCGCGTGGCGAGCGCGTAATCATCGAGCGGGCCGGGGGACTCATCGAGGAAGACGAAGCCGGGCGATGCGAGGACGGCCGTGTACGTCGCGAGCATGGCCTCGGTAAAGCTGAGGCCCGCCTTGGTGCGATCCTCGAAGAGCGCGAGGAAGCGCGGCACCTCACCCTCGGAAACGGGGTAACGGTAGGCTCGAGCAATGAAGCGCTTGAGGAGCCGCTCGGCATCCTGTCGCGGGTCCTTGGATACGACTTCGAGGGGGACCTCCGTCATGGGCACGACGCGCTGGCCGGCATTGCGGCCGCCATCGCGGTGCTCACCGTCGAGGATCATGGAGACGGCGACGCCGCCGGTCTTGCCTTTCGCGACGCGCTGGAGCGGGAGATCGCCGAAGAGCAGTTCGTAGCCCGCCAGCGTCTTCTCGTCGTAGAGCGGGCCCTCGATCTCCATCCAGCGAAAGGCCACGCCGGGCGCGCCCTCGGGCGTCATGAGGGGATTGCGGAAATTATTGGGGCGCGAGCGGTAGAGGCGCGAGGCATCGGGCACGAGCGTCTCATTGGCCAGCAGCCAGACCTCGCCGATGTCGTACACCGCGGGCTCCGGGGTAAGGTCGAACTCGCCGACACGGCGATTCATGATGCCATTGCGCGTGTAGACGGTGACGGGCTCGTGGCGCCTGCCGGGCTGCACCCGGTCGTAGTCGCCCACATTGGGATTGGGCGGGCGCGGGGTGCCGACCTTGTCCTTCTCGCCCTTGAAGCTGCGCGCGATGCCGCCGGGAGGCAGCCAGAGAGTGTAGCCGCTGAATTTCACGCGGTAGCGGCCAGCCACGGGCGCACGAAAACCATCCCAGCGGTAAGTGAAACCGGTGACGTAATTGCTGGAAACCCACCCGATCGCCTCTTCGTCGCGCGTCTTGGGATCGGAGAGTGGCACGCGCAGCCAGCGCACATCGGGCTGCGGGGTATTGAGGCCGACGACGGGAAACGTCATGCGGTCGGGCGACGAGTTGAAAGCGTTGCCGGTAAACTTGCTCGTGAGCGTGCGCTGATCGCGCGCATAGTGGCGGACGACCTTGGTCGGCGGCTGGCTGAACTTCACGCTCAGCACCTGGCGGATCGCGTAATCGGCGGCCGTCATGTACCGCGCCATGTGCACGTGCGAGACATCCAGCGCATCGCCGATCTTGTTGAAGCGCTGGGACTCGCCATCCTCGGGGAACTGGCCGCGGATCTGGAGCCACGGGGCGCTGAGGAGATCGCGCAGGGAGTTTTCGTACTCGTAGCCATTGAGCCGGCGCTGGGTGGCGCGGCCTTGGGAAACGGTGACGGAGCTCTCGTACGTCGTAAATGCGCCGCCGAGCTCGCGCAGCACGGCGGCAAGCTCCGCTGACTCGGGCTGCTTCTTCTCCTTGGGCGGCATCTCGTGCTCAGCGAGACGATCGTGCACCCGCACCCACTTCCGGAGGTTCTCCGGGTCGTCGGGCTTGAAGGCGAGACTCTCGAGGTCGAGGCCGCCGTTTTTATCGACGTCGTTATGGCAACTGGCGCAGTACTTTTCGGCGAACGCCGCCACACTGGGGGAGACTGAGGCGGCGTGGACCGCGGTGGCGGCAGCAGCCAGGAAAAGGGCGACGAGGCTCTGCAAGCCGCGGCCTGGGCGACAGGTTGGCACGGGGGTCAAAGGCGATTCGGTCCCTGCCCTCATGGGCAGGCCTGCACACTGCTCGATCATGCGAATTCCAAGCCCCGCATCGTGCCAGTCGAGGAGGCGAACTTGTCTTCCTCGATGCCCATGCGCTGGAGCATCGAGACGTAGAGATTGGGGAGCGGATAGTTGTTGTCCTTGGAAAAGGCGTGGTGCTGGCCGTGCTTGAAGCCGCCACCGGCAAGGAGCATCGGCATATTGAAACACGTATGCTTGTTGGCATCGCCGAAGTTGGAGCCGTAAAGGACCATCGTGCGATCGAGGAGCGTATCCTCGCCTTCTTTCACGCCCTGCAGGTCGCCGATGAGGCCGGCGAGGAGCTTCATGTGGAGCTCATCGATGGTCTTGAGCTGGGAGCGCTTGGCCTCGGACTTACCGTGGTGCGAGAGATTGTGATAGCCATCGGTGATCTTGGCATCGGGGATCTCGAGCGCCGGCGTGGAGACGCCGTCGAGCATGAGCGTGATCGCGCGCGTGGAGTCGGTCTCAAAGGAGAGGCGGGCGAGGTCGTACATGATCTTCACCTTGTCCATGTAAGCCCCGGGAGAAGCGGGATCGATGGGCAGCGTGGCCTTGACGACGGGCTTGGGCTTGCGCTCCCAGCCAGCGGAGGCCTGCAACCGCTGCTCGAGATCGCGGACGCTGGTGAAATATTGATCTAGCCGGTCGCGGTCGCGAGCGGTGACGCTGCGCTGGAGATCCTTGGCCTGGCTCGCGATCGTATCGAGGATACTGCGGCCGGTATCGAGCTTGCGCACCTGCGCATCGATCTGCGCCGCGGTGCCTTGCAGGAAGAGCTGCTTGAAGACCTCGGCGGCCTTGTCCTCGGGCGGGATCGCGACGCCGGTGCCTGACCAGGATAGCGAGCGCGTGCGGGTATTGACGGAAAGGGTGAGCGAGGGAAAGCGCGTCAGCGTGCCGATGCGCTCGGCAATATGCTGGTCAAGTGAGATCGTGTTGCGAAACGAGCTGCTGCCGGGATGCGGCGCAGCGGTGAGGAAGCAGATATCCGCGGGGTGGCCACCATCGACATTGGGGTGAGAGACGCCGCTGAAGACGCTGAATTGGTTGCGATGGGCCTGGAGGTGCTTGAGGTACGGCGAAGCGGCGTAGTCGCGGCCGGCGCCAGTGGGGAAAAACTGATCGTCGAGCAGGCCGAGATTGTTGCAAATGCCGAGCATGCGCCGGGGCTTGGCGCCCGGGGCGAGCGGCGAAGAGGCATCCGCGGCGCGCGCGAAGGGCGCGAGCATCGACTCGAGGAACGGCAGCGAGAGCGCAATGCCGGTGCCGCGGAGGAAACGCCGCCGCGAAAGCGCCTGACGCGTCGAGACATAGGGAGCAGCGGCAAAGCGAGCGAGGCGGGGGTAATTCATAGCGGGGAGAAAGACGCAGGCACGTTAGGCCGCCAGACGTGAGTTGTCACCTCTCGGATACACTCTCGGCGAAAAAAGACGGCCAAGGCTGCGGGGCGGGACGAGCCGTACCCAGCTTTTTCTCGAGAAATAGCCGGCGCAGCGCCGCCGAGCCCGGAAATAGAGGAGGATCGGCGGCGATTCTTGCGCCTGCCGGGGGGGGCGCCGGGCACGGCGGGGGCCGCAATCGAGCGTTTCGCGGTGAGGTGTCGCCACGCCGTTGAAGATAGCGGAAACGGTGGCTCGTGTCATCCCCCAGCCGGGAAAACGTAGCGGCCGCTCGATGCCCCGGCGCTCAGATATTCACCGCCTTGGCGCTCTCGCCGCCCTGCACATCGCCCAAGGCGGCGCGGAGCGCGCGAACCTCGGTGGCAAGGGTGTGCTTCATCGCGATGATATCGGCGGAGTGGATGAAGTAGTTGAGGCCCATGCCAGCCCACTCCACCTCCCGCGGGATGCCCATCCAGGAGTGGATACCGGCACCGACGCCGCGGGAGCGGGCTTTGTGTGCGATAGTGCGGATGGCGGCGTCGAACTCGGGCGCATCATAGCGCTCGGGGATGCCCAGGGAGCTGGAAAGATCGTGGGGACCGACGAGCACGGCATCGACGCCCTCGACGGCGAGGAGCGCATCGAGGTTTTCCACGGCGGGGCGGCTCTCGATATTAATGACGAGGATGTTTTCCCCATGGTGCTCCTGCTGGTAGGCGGAGAGTTGGGGCTCGAAATGCGAGCGCCCGCCCAGCACGGCATCGAGCCGGGCGCCCTTGATCGGACGCAACTTGACCGCGCCGCGCAGCGTCTGGACCTGCTCGACGGTCTCGACGTACGGGGCGACGATGCCCGCCGCGCCCGCATCGAGCGCCATCGTGGCCGCATAGGGATCGGGGGACGGGATGCGGACGATCGGCGGGAGGCCCAGAGCCGCGTACGTCTGGCACATCCATGCGAGAGGCTGGCGGTCGAGGGCGACGTGCTCGGTATCGATGAAGACGAAATCCAATCCGACCTGCGCGATCTGGCCCGGCCAGCGCGGCGAATCGGAGACGATCAGCGTACCGTAGGCGCGCCCGCCGCGAAGCGCGGCACGAAGTTGTTTGGAAGTCATGGGGTAGAAAGGGGAAGTGGACGATCACGCTGGCCGCCACGGCCCGCTCCACAACCCCATCCCACTGGTCCCAAAAGCACACCTCATCGCGCCGCTTCCGTTCTGCGTTATTTTTCCTTTCCTGCCCTTCCATGACCCCACCCCGCCTCGCCTCCCTGGCCGCGTTTGCATGCTTGGCGCTCGCGCCTACGCTCGGCCAGGCCGCGCCCGCTCCCGCAGCGCGCCCAGCGTTTCGCGTCGAGGTGGAGACGATCGTACGCGGCTACGACAAGCATTTCTACACTCAATCGCGCGCCGCGCTCATCCCGGGCAATCCCGCGCGGATCATCCTCACGGCCCAGGAGACAGATCCGACGGTGACGCACGGCTACCGCGATCTGTACGACCTCCAGACGACCGACAACGGCCTCACCTGGAGTGCCCCGCGCCGGATAGAAAGCCTGCGCCGCACCCGCATGCCCGAGGGCCACGACTTCGTGATCGGCGACGTGTGCCCGCAGTGGCACGAAGCCACCCGAGTCGTGCTCGCGACAGGAAAGACCTTTGGCTTTCTCGGCGGCACCAAGGAGGATCGCGGGCTCGAACGCGTCTCCTACGCCGTCTACACACCCAAGAGCGATAGCTGGTCGGAGTTGCGCCTGCTCGAACTGCCCACGACTGACCGCGAGGGGAAACCCATCCTCGAGCCCAACTCCGGGTGCCACCAGCGTTTTGACCTGCCCAACGGAGATATCCTGCTCCCGATCCGCTATCGCAAGGATCCCGCCGTACGCCACTACACGACGATCGTGGCGCGCTGCCGCTTCGACGGCCATAAGCTCACTTACGTCGAACACGGCTCCGAGTTTCTCATCCCGCGCGATCGCGGCCTCTACGAGCCCTCGGTGCATGGCTTCAATGGGCGTTACTTTCTCACGATGCGCGCCGATCACTCGGCTTTCGTCGCACGCAGCGACAACGGCATAGACTACCAGCCGTTTGTGGAGTGGACCTACGACGACGGCCAAGTCCTCGGCAGCTACAACACCCAGCAGCACTGGGTATCGCATGGCGACCGGCTCTACCTTACCTACACTCGGCGCGGCGCCAACAACGACCACGTGATGCGGCACCGCGCGCCGCTCTTCATCGCGCAGGTCGATCCGGAAAAGCTCCACGTGATCCGCGCGACCGAGCGCGTGCTCATACCGGAGAACGACGCCGATATCGGCGCGGGTTTCGGCGTGCTCGATGTGACTCCGAAGGAGACGTGGGTCGTGACCTCCGAGATCCCCACCAAGGGCACGCGCAACTACAACCGCGTGCTGGTGGCGAAGATCTTCTGGGCGAAGTGAGGCTCCAGTCCAGGTGACGCGCCGCCCCACCCGGGGCAACAGGAGAGCGTGGCGGCCGCGGGGCAAATCATCCGACAGGGCGCAGCCGCAGGAGGCTCCATTTTAGAACCACTGGTTCCCCCTTGCTGGCCCCTTTGCAGCGCAACGACGGTTGCTCCCGCCGCGGCCCCCAAACCCCCGTGGCGCCCTGCTAAACCTATGAACCCGCAAACCCTCCCGCGTGGCGTCGCCGCGTCCGCTTCCCGCCGGCTCGTCACCTCGCTGCTAGCGCTCCTCTTCTTCATCGCCGCGCACCTCCACGCGCAGGCCCCCGCCGCCAGCGGGTTTGTCGAAGGCCGTGTCTTCAATGCGGCCACGGGCAACGCGCTCGTAAACGCCCGCGTGACGATCGAAGGCTCGAGCCAGTCCGCGATCACCGACGAGGGCGGCAACTTCCGCCTACCCGCCGCCGCCGGCTCGGCGACGGTGCGCGTCAACTACCTCGGCATGGAACCGCAGACCGCCACGGTGAATGTGCCGGCGGGCGGCAGCGTGGCCCGGGAGTTTGAACTGCGCCTCGAGGGCAGCCGGGCTCCGGCGTCGGGCGAGACGATCCAGCTCTCCGCCTTCACGGTCGCCGCCGATCGCGAGATGAGTGCGCAGGCCATCGCGATGAACGAGCAACGCCTCGCGCCCAACATCAAGAATGTGGTGGCCATCGATGAGTTTGGCGACCGCGGGGCGGAAAACATCGGCGAGTTCCTCCTCTTCCTCCCCGGTGTCTCGATCGAGACTTCCGGCTCCGAGCCCACCACGGCCTCCGTCCGTGGCTTCCCCGGCAACAACACCGGCCTCACGGTCGACGGCGCCACGATGGCCAGCTCCTTCGGCGGCAACACGCGCTCGCTCGATCTGCGCGAGATGCCGATGAACAACATCTCGCGCGTGGAAGTCACCAAGGTGCCCACGCCCGACATGCCTGCCTCCGGCCTCGGCGGCTCGATCAACCTGATCAGCAAGACGGGCCTCGAGGTGCGCAAGCCCAAGCTCACGGTGGATGCTTACACGATGTTTCACAGCCGCAACGGGCTCACCTTCGACGGCGGCCCGCGCAATCACGCCAAGGAGACCAGCCCCGACTTCATCCAGCCCTCCTTCAACTTCAGCTACCAGCACCCTGTCTCCAAGGACTTCGCCATCACGATCGGCGGCGCCCGCACCTTCCGCGCCAAGCCGATGGAGGGCGGCACCAAGGAGACCGACGAGACCGCCGAGTGGAACCTGGTGAATCTCTTCCAGCGCGTGAGCCAGTGGAACAGCCTCGCGCAGACCTTCAACACGCTCCAGGGCCAGATGGGCTTCGACTGGCGTATCAGCCCCACCGATACGCTCTCCGGCAGCATGCAGTACCGCGACTACTCGCTCTACATCACCCGCAGCGTCCTGCGCTTCGAGTACGGCACCGGCGCCACCGGCGGGCCGGACTTTGTGCAGGGCGCGGCCAATGGCGTGGGCAACATCCGCATGAACGGCGACGGCGAGAACATCGACATCGTCACCCAGACCAAGCACTACACGCTCAAGCACCGCCACCGCGGCCCCACCTGGAATATCGACGGCTCCGGCTACTACTCCACCTCGGCCTCCGACCGCGACGACGTCGAGGAGGGCATGTTCAACACTACCCTCGCTCGGATCATCGAAGTCACCATCCGGGGCGACGGCATACCCTCTTCCGGCGGCATCATACCCACCCGCTACTCCGTCACCAACCGGGCCGGCCAGCCCGTAAACTACCTCGACGGCGCCAACTACGCCATCGACTCGGTCAATACCAACCAGGCCGACTTCAACACGCAGAACTACGGCGGGAGGGTCGACTTTGCCCGCGAGTTCGCGAACAACATCCCCTTCACCCTGAAGTTTGGCGGGGCGGTCGACGCGATGGAGCGGACCCAGTTCCGCATCCAGCGCACCTGGAATTTCCGCCCCAACGGGGTGAGCACGGTCGTAGGCCGCCGGGCGGGGCTCTTCGATGTCTTTGACGAGGGGATGATCGCCGACTCGCCCACGCTCTATGGCGAGCGCGTGCGCTGGATCAGCAACAAAAAGCTCTTCGATCTTTACCAGGCCCAGCCGGGCTGGTTCGTCGAAGATGCCGCCGCGAGCCATCAGAACTACGTCAACAACTCCCGCGAGTTCGAGGAGACCGTCTCCGCGGGCTACTTCCGCCTCGATACCCGCCTGCTCAACAACCGCCTCTGGCTGGTAGGCGGCGTGCGCTACGAGCGCACCGACAACGAAGGCGCCGGCCCGCTCAATGACATCACGCGCACCTACCAGCGCACCGCCAGCGGCGCCATCGTGCGCAACGCCGCAGGCCAGCCCGTGCAGGTCGCCGGGGATGCGCTCACGCTCCGCCGCCTCCAGTACGTCGACCGCGGCGCCCGCTCCGAGCGCGACTACGACGGCTGGTACCCCAGCCTCAACGGCTCCTACAATCTCACCGACAGCCTCATCCTCCGCGCCGCCTACGCCCGCACCATCGGCCGGCCCAATATCAACTTCATCATCCCGGGCATGACCATCACCACGCCTGATGCGGCCGACCCGACGATCACGATCAACAATTCCGCGCTCAAGCCATGGACGGCCGATAACTTCGACCTCACGCTCGAGTCGTACCAGATCAAGGACGGCTTTGGCTCGGTGGGCGTATTCCACAAGAACATCGAGAACTTCTTCCTCCAGACCGCCGAAACCGCGACTCCCGAGCGCCTCGCGGAGCTGGGCCTGGACAACAGCTACCTCAACTACACCATCAATACCCGCTCCAATACCACGGAAGCCACCAAGGTGAAGGGCTTCGAGCTCTACTACCGCCAGTCGCTCAACCCATTTGTACCGAGTTGGGCGCGCGGCTTCCAGGTCTTCGTGCAATTCACCAAGCTCAAGGTCGATGGCCCCAACAATGCGGACTTCACGGGCTTCAACCCCGAGACATTCTCGGGCGGCATCAACTATGCACGCGGCCGAGTCACGGTAAAGGGCACGATCAGCTACCTCGGCGACATGCGCCGCGGCGCCGTCGCAGTCAGCGCGGCCAATGGCATCCCGGCCGATACCTACAACTACCAAGCCAAGCGCACGCGCTACGGCCTCACGATCAACTACGCCCTCTCCAAACGGCTCGCGCTCTACGCCTCGGCGACCGACATCGGCGGCTTTGTGCAGGACCTGGAGCGCTACGCTCCCAATACTCCCGACTACGCCAAGAACCAGCGCTGGCAGGAACTCGGCTTCTACACCAATATCGGCGTCCGCGCCACGTTCTAAGGCTGCCGGCTGGAATCGTCGCCACGCTTTAGAATACCCACCCAACTACAATCGTCCTAAGCTCAGGGAGCGAAGCGTCTTCGCGAAAGCGCCGCTTCGCTCCTTTTTCTTTTCCCCTCCCACCATGTCCCTGCGTCACACTGCCCGCGCCCTTCTCTTCGCCCTCGCGACCGCCGTCGCCGCCTCCGCCGCTCCCACTGAGACCGACGTCTATGTCTCCGGCACCGATGGCTACCACACGTACCGCATCCCCGCCATCGTCACGAGCCGCGATGGCACGCTGCTCGCCTTTGCCGAGGGCCGCAAAACCGGCCGCGGCGATGCGGGCAACATCGACCTGCTGGTGAAGCGCTCCAAGGATGGCGGCAAGACGTGGAGCCAGCAAATCGTCGTCTGGGACGAGGCTGATAACACGGCGGGCAATCCCTGCCCTGTGATCGACCAGAAGACCGGCGCGATCATCCTGCTCTCCACGCACAATCTGGGCGCCGACAAGGAGGCCGACATCATCAACAAGCGCAGCAAGAGCACGCGGACTGTCTGGATGCTGCGCTCAGAGGACGACGGCCTCACGTGGAGCAAGGCCACCGAGATCACCGCCACGACCAAGGATCCCTCCTGGGGCTGGTACGCCACCGGGCCCGGCGTGGGTATACAGCTCCAGAAAGGCCCTCACGCGGGCCGACTCGTGATCCCCGCCAATCACAGCTTCGACGACCCCAACGGCACTCTCCGCGGCGGCAAGTACTCCCACCGCGCACACGCCATCTACTCCGACGACGGCGGCAGGAGCTGGAAGCTTGGCGGCAATACCGGCGCCGGCACCAATGAGAGCCAGATCGTCGAACTCGCCGAGCCCGCCGGCGCGATGCTGGACAACATGCGCTCCTACTTCGGCCGCAGCCAGCGCACGCACTCGATCAGCAAAGACGGCGGCCTCACGTGGAGCACACCCGAGGACCAGCCGACGCTCGTCGAGCCCGTCTGCCAGGCGAGCATCATCCGGCAGACCTTCCCTGCCGCGGGCAAACCCGGCCTCATCCTCTTTTCCAATCCCGCCGATCCCAAGGCCCGCGTAAACATGACCGTCCGCGGGAGCACCGACGATGGCAAGACATGGCCCACCACGCTCGTCCTCACCACCAGCCATGCGGCCTACTCTTGCCTCGTGGCCATCGATGCCGCCAATGCCGGCTGCCTCTATGAGCGGGGGGAGAAGGGGCCATATGAGAAGATCGTCTTCACCCGCTTTGCCGTCTCCGACTTGAAGTAAGAGCAGGGCGGGGCCGCTCCCCCGCCCTGCCTCCGCGAGACACGCCGACGCCGCTATCGGATGGCGGCGTCGAGCGCAGACCGCCACACTTCGCACCGTGGCGGCCTGACCCCCACTCTGCCCCAGCCGGGTCGAAGACCCGCGCTGCCCCTCGAGCTCCAGCCCCCGCGTTTCCGCATGGACCCCACTCACGTATCTTTCGGCCTCCTCAATTACCTCACCCTCGGCGGCTACCTGCTGGCCACGCTCGTGCTCGGGCTCTGGTTTACGCGGAAAAACAAGAGCACCGATGCCTACTTCAAGGCCGGCGGCGCCATCCCGTGGTGGGTGGTGGGCATCAGCCTCTCCAACGTCAGCTCGATCTCGTACATGTCGATCCCGGCGAAGGGCTACGCCGAGGATTGGTCGTTTGCTTTCGTCAACCTGCCGATCCTGGTCGTCATCCCTATCGTCGTACTCGTCTTCCTGCCTCTTTTCCGCAGCCTGAAAACCGCGTCGGCCTACGAGTATCTCGAGCGGCGCTTCAGCCTTGGCGTGCGGTTGTATGGATCGACGGCGTTTGTGATTTTCCAAGTCAGCCGCATGGCTGTCGTGATCTACATGCCGGCGCTGGCGCTGGCCGCCGTCACCGACCTCGACATCTATGTGTGCATCCTGCTGATCGGCGTACTCAGCGCCGTCTACTCCGTCTTTGGCGGCATGTCGGGCGTGGTGTGGACAGACTTTGCGCAGACGGTCTTTCTCATCGGCGCAGCCGTGCTCGCCTTTGTGCTCATCACTTCGCGGATCGAGGGCGGGCTGGGCGCGATGATCGACACGGCGGCGGCCGCGGATAAGCTTCGCATGATCCGCTGGGATGGCGACTACACCACGAGCGCCCTCTGGGTCGTCGTGATCGGGAGCATCTTCTCGCTCACCGTGCCCTATGTCTCCGATCAGAGCATGATCCAGCGCTACATGACGACGACCGACCTCGCGGCCTGCCGTCGCGCGCTCTGGGTCAATGCCGGGCTCGCCGTGATCAATACGATGTCGTTTCTCGCCGTCGGCACCGCGATCTACGTCTACTACAAGTTCAACCCGCAGAATCTCGCGGGCCTGCCGCGCAATGACGCCATCCTGCCCTTCTTCATCGCGCGCGAACTGCCCGCGGGCGTCGCGGGCCTGGTGGTAGCGGGCATCTTCGCCGCCGCGCAGTCTGCGATCTCCACCAGCCTTAGCAGCACGAGCACGGCGCTAGTGACGGATTTTCTCCAGCGGCTCGGCCCCCAGCGCGACGACCGGCACTGGCTCCGCACCGCCCAATGGCTCACCGCCCTCCTCGGCGTGGTGGCCGTGGGCTTTGCGGCGCTCCTGGCCAAGGTGGGCATCGGCTCCGCATTCGATGCCTTCCAAGGACTCCTCGGGCTCACCACCGGAGGCCTGGCGGGCGTCTTTATTTTGGGCATCTGTGTGAAGCGCGCCCATGCCACCGGCGCTTGGGCCGGCATCGTGGCGAGCGCCTGCTGCCTTGCTTGGGTACGCTACGAGACCAAGACCCATGTCTATCTCTACGCCCTGATCGGCATCGTCGTATGCGTGACGGTCGGCTACATCGTGAGCGTGATCGTGCCGAAGCGGACGACGTAGCCAGGCGGGACAAAGAGAGCTAGGCCTGCATCCGCGCGCAAACCCCCAGCGCGCTACCACGTTTTAGCAAGTGGTACTCTTAGGGATCCACTGCATTTAACTTCAAACGCAAACGCTTTTCGCGCTTGTTCGCGTCGTCACGTTACCCACCCCCAAAACCCTGACTGCCTTCGCGTAGGCTCAATCGGCCCACGCTTTTCCCCTCCTCCGCGCGCGGCGCTGCGGAGACGAGGGCACACCCTGCGCCGCGCCAAACCCTGCGAAAGATCGGACCCTCATGTTCGTTCGACTGAAACTGCTGTATCCCCTCGTGGCCGCCGCCCTCCTTGGCGGCCTCGCGCCGCTGCCAGCGGCCCAAAGCTACTCGTACCAGAAAATCTTCGATGGCGGCTCCGCCGGCGATGCGCATTCGTACCGCATCCCCGCCCTCGTCCGCACCACCAATGGCACGCTCATCGCCTTTGCCGAGAAGCGGAAATTCAACAACACCGACTGGGGAGACATCAATCTCGTCTGCAAACGCTCGACCAACAACGGCTCGACTTGGGGCAGCGAGATCGAGATCGAGGGCGTCGGCCCCGGCTCCTGGACCAATCCCACGGCTGTCGTCAACACGAAGTCAGGTACGGCCAACTACGGGCGCGTCTGGGTGTTCTTCAACTGGCACAGCGATGCGCACACCGACATGTCCACCATCGGCCCCGGCGATCGCAAGACGTACAGCGCGTACAGCGACGACCACGGCGCCACTTGGTCAGCACCCGTGGATCGCACCGCCGCACTCAAGCCCGCTGCCATGGCCTGGGACGCTGTCGGGCCCGGCATCGGCATCCAGACGACACAGGCCAACTCCGGCCGCCTCATCATCCCGGCGACCAATCGCAATATCTACAGCAGCGACTACGGCGCCACCTGGTCGTACGCCTCGGTACCCGGCGGCACCGGCGAAAGCACCATCGTCGAGTGCCTCGGCGGCGATCTCTATCGGAATGATCGCCCCGTCTCGAGCCAGTGGGATCTCTCGAAGCGCCGCCGCGTCTCGTACTCCAGCAACATCGCAAGCTGGACCGCGCCTTTCACCTCGGACCCCGACCTGCTCGATCCGAAATGCGAGGCCTCGATCCTGCGCTACAACTTCGACGCGCCGGACCGGATCATCTTCCTCAACCCCGCGAGCACAGTCACACGCTCCAAGATGCGCGTGCGTATCAGCTACGACGATGGCGCCACGTGGCCGATCTCTCGCGCGCTCTGGCCTGCCCTCACCGAGCAGCAGTGCATCGACCAGGGCAAAGGCGGGTACAGCTCGATGATCAAGACGGCAGACTACCACGTCGGCGCGCTCGTCGAAATCAACGAAAACCCGGGCAGCAGCTCCACGAGCCACCGCTCGATCGAGTTCCACAAGTTCAACCTGGAGTGGATCCGCAACGGTGCGCCTGATCCGTGATGAGCAGGTAAGGCGGGTCAATGACCCGCCTTTTATTCGCCCGGCTCGCAAGGGCAGGGACGAACGTACAAAGGACTTCCCGCCCGCCCCCCACGGGGCGGGCGAAGCACCCTTCAGAACAACTCAGGCAGCTCCCGACGCGCAGAAACGCCGATCTCTCGCGCGATTTCCATGGGCGCCGAGCGATAGGGCCAGCGCAGGCGCGTGGTAAAACCAGGCAGCCAGCCCCCCGCGACGGCGGCGGCCTTGTCGGCGGCAAAATTTGCCAGCCCGTCGCGGGTGATCAGCGGTGCGATCGTGGCGCCCCACCAAGCCGCGATACGCGTCCCGAGCGCGGCGCCTGCATCGGGTTTCTGGATACACAGATCGTACCAGCGCTGCGCTCCGCCGGGGCTGAGGCACGCGACGTTGGAGTAGGCGCCACGCCCGCCTCGGGCGAGTCCGCCGGCAAGCAGATGCCCGGGGATGAATACCGAGAGCCGCTCTGCGACGGGGCGCATCGCTTCGTACCACGCCGCGTCGCCGCCGGGGACCTTCATGCCCGCGACGCCCGGGATGCGCTCCATGATACCCTGCCACTCTTCCGGCGAGAGCTTGCGCTTCGCATGCGGGGGATTGTAGACGATCAACGGGATCGGCGCTGCCTCGGCGGCCATCGCCTCGAGAAAAGCCAGCACCTCGGGAAAGCTGGGCGGAAACCAATCCGGGAGCGTCACCTGAAACGCCGCAGGATTGAGCGCCTTGGCACGCCGCAGCCGCTCGCGCGCGATCTGCGCGCTCGTATGGCTGAGGCCGATCTGGAAGGGCATGCCCGCACGCTCACAGCGCTCCGCGAGCAGCGCATTGACGCGGTCAAACTCCTCTTCGCTCTGCGTGTAGAACTCACCCGCACTCCCGTTGGAGTACACGCCATTGACCCTCATGACGATGAAGTGCTCCAGTTCGGCGGCGAGCAGCGCATAGTCGATGCTGTCGTCGCCCTGGATCGGCAGGAGCAGCGTCGCCCAGTTTCCGCGGATTTCGGAGGCGGTGAGAGGTTTCATTTCGGTATTTTGTTTTCCGCAAGATTGGAGGCGCGGCGTCCTCACCGCGCGAGACTTAGGATACGAGACCCCCAGTCCCCGCGATGGTGGCACCCCGCCTCCATCGATAAAAGGTATTACCTCTTCAGCGTATCCTTCCCGTCGGTGAGCCATTCGAGGTTGAAGCGCACCAGCGTGAGCTGGCTGCCGGCAAACCTGGGCTCGCCCCCGCTGCCGTACATGAGCAGGATGGTGCCGGCCTTGGTGACAGCGAGATCGCTGTACGCCCCGGGGCCGGCATCGATGACCTTGCTCACGGGCCACGTCGTGCCCTCGTCGTAACTGAGCTTGACCGTCATGTTCTTACGGTCGCGACTCACTCCAGGCTGGCCCTTGCCATCCGCGCGATCGAGGTTATGCGGATTGGAGAAGAGGATGCGGTTCTTGTCCGACTGTGGCTGGGCAGAGAGACGGATGAGGCTGGCCATGCAGATCGGCTCGAGCAGAGCGTCGTGAAACTCGGGTTTGCTCCAGCCGGTCGCGCCATCCTTGCTGTACGTCACGAGGCGGCGATGCGCCTTGGATTCGCTGCGGATATTGAGCATGTAGCGGCCATCGACGAGTTCGAGACCGATGGCTTCGTTGGGATTGATCCACTCGGGAGTATCGGGAGCGGCAATCTCGCCGGCCTTCCACGTGCTGCCTGCATCGTCACTGTAAATGGTAGCGGTGACGGAGGGCCGGTGGGCATTGCCGCCCGTGCCGGTCGATATCCAGACGGGTACGACCAGGCGGCCGCTCCTCATCTGCACGCCATGATTGGGGCCCGCAGCGAGCACCTTCCAATCATACCTGGAGCGGAACTGCTCGAACGTCGCCGTGATCTCCACGGGCTTGCTCCAAGTCGCGCCGTCATCGGAGCTGCGCGCATAGAAAGCTCGCATATACTCGAGGCAGAAGACCGCGTGCACTGTGCCATCGCGATCCGGGATGAGCACGCAGTTGTTATAGGTGACGTAGTCCGGATTCACGCCCTTGAGTCGGAGCGCCATCGGATTTTTGGGCTTCGGATCGTCGACCTTCAGGATCGTCGCCGGCGCGCTCCACGTTTTGCCGTCGTCTGTCGAGCGACGGAGGCGAAAGTCGATATTGGCCCAATCGCTGTGCGGATTGCGGGCCTCGCACCAGGCGAGGATCGTGCCCTTTTGGGTCACGAGCAGCGAGGGAATGTGGTAGAGGGCATAGCCGCCCTGCTTTGCGACAAAGAGATCCTGCGTCTCCTTGAAAGGAGCGGCAGCATGCGCGGCGCAGCCTAGGGAGCCGAGCGCAACGACGCAGCGAGCCAGGTGAAACCAAGTGGCGAACGAGGCCAGGGGCGAAGGGGTAGGCATGGTGCCCACGGTGCGGGGCGCTCCTGAGCGGCCTCAATGGCATTCGAATGGACCTTTTTTCGAACCACATTCCTGCGCTTCCCTCCCGGCCGCCCGCCTGCCAACTTTACCCGCTTTCACTATCCCATGAAACACCTCTCCGGCCTCATCGCCGCTCCGCATACGCCCTTCCGGCCCGATGGCACGGTCGCCTACGACCGCATCGCCCAGCAGGCTGCGCTCCTCGCGCACAATGGCGTGAAGGGCGCCTTCATCTGCGGAACCACTGGCGAAGGCCCCTCGCTCACCAGCGAGGAGCGCAAGAAGATCGCGGAGGCCTGGGTGGCTGCTCGGCCCAAGGGGCTCTCCGTCATCGTGCACGTGGGCCACTTGTGCATGGCCGATGCCCGCGACTTTGCCGAGCATGCGCAGGCCATCGGGGCCGATGCCACCGCGTCGGTCGCGCCGTCATTTTTCAAGCCCGGCTCCCAAAACGAGCTTGCCGGCTGGTGCGCGCACGTCGCGGCTGGCGCACCGCGGCTGCCTTTCTACTACTATACGATTCCGTCCATGACGAGTGTCGCGCTATCCTCAGCCGACTTTCTCGCCGCTGCGGAGGGACAGATCCCCAATCTCGCGGGCGTGAAGTTTACCTTTGAAAACCTCATGGACTACCAACGCGCCGCGGCCTTCGGCGGCGGTAAGTTCAACATCCTTTTCGGCCGCGACGAGATCTTGCTCCCCGGCCTAGCCCTCGGTGCCAAGGGCGCGGTCGGCAGCACCTACAATTTTGCCGCGCCGCTCTACAATCGCATCATCGATGCCTTCAACAAGGGCGATCTGGAGGCGGCCCGCCGCGATCAGCTCAAGGCGGTGGAATTCATCACGGTGCTCGATCGCTTTGGCGGCGGCAATGCAGGCAAGATGGTGATGAAGCTCATCGGCCTCGATTGCGGCCCCGTACGCCTGCCCCAGCGCGCGCTTACCGAGCGCGACGAGGCCGGTCTGCGCGAAGGATTGGAGAAGATTGGGTTCTTCGAGTACGCCAGCAAGTTGCCTTAAGGGCCGGGTGTTTTCCTCCCCTGCCACTCGATTACGAGTGACAGGGGCATCTTTATAAGAGCCGGGCCGCGCGGATTATCTTCCCTCGCCTACCCTTTGCGTTAGTTGCTTGGGCCTACCATGCCCACGCCTCCCCCCGGTCCGCCCACGCCTAGCGAGGCCGAGTCGGCCTTGCGGGAGCGGGCGCACGAGCTCGAGGCGATCGGAGAGAACTTTCCCGAGGGCGCACTGTACCAGTACACCATGTTTCCCGATGGCCGCCGGCTGCTCACGCATCTCGGCCGCAGCGCGGAGCGGATTTTTGGGGAGTTTCCGCCGGCGCTGCCCATCGACATCGGCTGGCTGTCCGCACGCATCCATCCCGACGACGAGCCTGGGTGCGCAGCGGCGGGCGAGCTCGCACGCTATGCCCTGACGCCGTTTCAATACGAGGTGCGCATCCGCTCCCGGGATGCCGGCCAGCGCTGGGTGAGCATCCGCTCGCAGCCACGTACGGAAGCCGATGGCCGCATCGTGTGGGATGGCGCGCTCATCGATGTCACCGAGCGACGCAGTGCCGAGGATGCGGCCCGCCGCCAGGCGGATTTTCTCACCGCGCTCAACGAGACCACCCTCGAGCTCTTGGGCCGCCGCAAGGTCTCCGATCTCCTCCAAGCGCTCGCCGAGCGTGCCGCCACGCTCCTGCGCTCCCCTCATTCGGAAATCTCCCTGCTCGAAGGTGGCGACCTCGTCGTCCGCGCATTTTCCCGCGGGCATGAGTACCTTCTGGGCGACCGGCTCTCGCGCAGCGAGCCCGCGCTCTCGTGGCGCGCGGTGGATACCGGGCGCCCCGTCGTCGTCGATTGCTACGACACGCACCCCGAGAGCCGCGCGATCTATCGCACACAGGGCATCCACGCCGCCGCCGTGCTGCCCATCATGCGGGCAGGCGAGTGCGTGGGCGTACTCGGCCTCGCGCGCGATCTGGCGGGGCTGCCCTTCACGCCGGCCGACATCCGTGAGGGCGTGCTCCTCGCCCAGATGACAGCGCTCGTGCTGCACAATGCCGCCATCCACGAGGAAGCGGTGCGCGAGACCGAGGCGCGCACGGCAGCGCATCGCGAAAGCGAGGCGCGGTTTCGCGCGGTCTTTGCGCAGAGTCCCGTGATGCACGCGCTCGTCGCGGTGCCGGAAGGCCGCATCGCCGAGGCCA
Source organism: uncultured Opitutus sp. (assembly GCA_964480585.1). GTDB lineage: Bacteria > Verrucomicrobiota > Verrucomicrobiia > Opitutales > Opitutaceae > ER46. The sequence goes on from CAYZPV010000007.1 coordinate 165,302, forward strand.
ACGACGCCATGCTCACGAGCTTCGGCTACACCCGGGAGGAGATGATCGGCCGCACCACCGTCGAACTCGGCCTCTGGCTGCACCTCAAGCAGCGCGACGAGTTTCTCCGCCGCCTCAAGAGCTCCGGCGTGGTGCGAGGCTTCGAGGCCGAGATGCGCCGTCGCGACGGCACGACGATCACCGTCCTCCACAGCGCGAGCCTCATCACCCTCGAAGGCCGCGCGTACGGCCTCGACGCGATCGAGGATATCACGGCCCGCAAGCGCTTCGAAGCCGCGCGCGACCGCACGCACGCCTTGGTGCGCGCGACGCTGGAATCCACCGCCGACGGCATCCTCGTCGTCAGCGCCGGCGGGCGCGTGGAAACGTACAATCACAACTTCGCCGAGATGTGGTGCCTCCCCCCGGACTATGTCGCCAGCGACCTCAACGAGGCTCATCTGCTGCACACCGTGCTCGGCCAGCTCGAGGAGCCCGAGCGCTTTCTTGCCAGCGTGCGCGATCTCTACTCAGGGTCCGAGGACGAGGTCTTCGACATCCTCCTTTGCAAGGATGGGCGGATCATCGAGCGCTTCTCCCGTCCCCAGGTTCTCAACGGCCGGCCCGCCGGCCGCGTTTGGAGCCTGCGCGACATCACCGATCAGCGCCGAGCCGAGGCCGCCTTGCGCGAAAGCGAGGAGCGCTTCCGGGTGCTCGCGGAGGTATCGCCCGTCGGCATCTTCAGTTCCGACCCCAGTGGCCGCACTGTCTTTGTCAATCGCCGCTGGTGCGAGCTCGCCGGTCTCACGCCCGAGCAGGCGCTGGGCGATGGCTGGAAATCCGCGCTGCACCCGGAGGATCGCCAAAGCGTGGCGGACAACTGGGCCGAGGCCGTGCGGCACGGTGAATCCTCCGCGGCCGAGTTTCGCTTCGTGCGACCAAATGGCGCGGTCTCCTGGCTCGTGGGCCAGTCCCGCGCCCAGCGCCACGCCGATGGCACGCTCGCCGGCTATGTCGGCACGATCACGGACGTCACGCACCTCAAACATGCCGAGGAGGAGCGCAAGCGCCTCGACGCCCAGCAGCGCCAGAGCCGCAAGATGGAGTCTCTCGGCACGCTCGCCGGAGGCATCGCGCACGATTTTAACAACATCCTCACCGGCACCTTCGGCTTCGTGGAGCTCGCGGCTGAATCGCTCCCGCCCGGGCACCCCGCGCACCAGTGGCTGGATCGTATCGGCGCCTCCTCGCGGCGCGCGCGCGATCTCGTGCGGCAGATCCTCACTTTCAGCCGCAAGACGGAGGGGGCGTTTGTGCCGCAGCGCCTCGGGCCGGTCGTCGCCGAGGCGCTGCGCCTCCTGCAGAGCACGTTGCCTCCCATGGTCACGCTCGATCACGAGCTGTCGTCGCAGGCTCCCGCGGTGCTCGCCGATGGCTCCCAGATCCACCAAGTGGTGATCAATCTCTGCACCAATGCGTGGCACGCCCTCTCCGGCCAGCCCGGCCGCATCGTCGTCGCACTGGAGCCACTGATCGTCACCCCGGAGCAGGCGCGCACCAATCCAGACCTCCGCCCAGGCCCAGCCGTGCGCCTGAGCGTGACCGACAATGGCTGCGGCATGGATGCCACGACCCTCGACCATCTCTTCGAGCCTTTCTTCACCACCAAGGCTACCGGCGCGGGCACCGGCCTCGGGCTCGCGGTGGTCCACGGCATCGTAAAGTCACACCAGGGCGCGATCGTCGTGCGCACCGCCTTGGGCGTGGGCTCCACATTCGAGATTTACTTTCCCGCGGCTCAGCTGGAACCCACCCCGCCACCGCCGGCTCTCCCAGCGGAGATCCCTCGCGGCAACGGGCAGCGAGTGATGGTCGTCGACGACGATCCGGTGAGCGGCTTCGCCATCGAGAAGATGATCGAGCGACTGGGCTATAAAGTCACTCGCCACAACCGCCCGGAGGATGCGCTCGCCGCCTTTGCCGCCGCTCCCACCAGCTACGACCTCATCGTCTCCGATCTCGCGATGCCGGTGATGAATGGCGCCGAGATGCTGGAGCGGATGCACCAGCTCCACGCTGGCCTGGCCGCGATCATCGTCACCGGCTTTATCGAGACCGAACGGCAGCGGCTCTTCGAGCGCTCCGTCGCCCGCGTGGTGCTGCACAAGCCCGTCACCCGCGAAGATCTCGCCCGCGCCGTCGCCCAGCATGTGCGCGGCGGCTCGGGCAAGCCGCGGTGAGCAACCGCCTCCCTCAAGGCTACACGATCACCGGACTGCGCCGCCGCTCGATCTCGCTGCAAAGCTCCTCAAAGCGCCGCCGCAACCGCGTCGCATTGGGCAGGTCGTAGTGGCCCGGCACTACCCAGCGCGCGCCGAAAGCGCGTGCCTTGCGCAGGCTCCCGGGCACGAGCGCCACATCGTCGGAGAATATCCGCGGGGAGGCTTGGGTGCGCATCATGAAACGCACCCATAGGTCGCCGCTGAAGAGCAAATCATGCTTCGCCGAATAGAACCCGCAGTGCCCGAGCGTGTGCCCCGGCAGGTGCACCACGCGCAGCCCGCCCCAGAAGGGCAGCGTGTCTCCATCCGCGAGCGGCACGTCGATCTTCACCGCCCGGTACCGGCTCACCGCCCGCCCCACCGCCTCCAGCATGCCACAGGCCCGCGCATATCCACGATACGGATACGCTCCATCGAGGTGCGCCTGCTCGAGCGGATGCGCGTACACAGGCGCTCCCGTCCACGCCTTGAGCGCGGCGAGCCCGCCTGCGTGGTCGATGTGGCCGTGGGTGAGCAGGATCGCCCGCACGTCGCGCGGGCCGAGGCCGAGGTTTTCCAGCGTGCGCCGGATCCGGCGGTCGTCGCCTGCAAATCCCGCATCCAGCAGCACCGCTCCCGCCTCATCCACCAGCACGTGCGGCACGCTCATCGCCCCGCGCACCATGTGCAGCCCAGGGGGCCAGTCGCGCTCGTCGGCTGGGGAGACAGTTGCCATAGGGCGTACGATGGCTGCCTGCCTTTCCGCCGCAAGGCCCGCCGCTTCGTCCGTGCAACCCGGCCCCAAGTCTGCTGTACTCCCTCCCCGCATGAAGCTCCCGCTCTTCGCCCTTTCGCTGCTCTTCACCGCCACCCTCTCCGCGCAGGAGTACGATCTCGTCATCCGCCGCGGCCGGGTCGTCGATGGCTCGGGCGCCCCGGGCGTGGTCGCCGATGTCGCGATCCGCGGCGACCGCATCGCCGCCATCGGCGTTGTCGAGGCCAAGGGTCGCACCGAGATCGACGCGGCGGGCAAGGTGGTCGCCCCCGGATTCATCGATGTGCACACCCACGCCGAGGATGTCGACGAGTTGCCCGTCGGCGAGAACTTCATCCGCATGGGCGTGACGACCATCGTCACCGGCAATTGCGGCAGCTCCCGCCTCGAGATCGGCGCTTTCTTCGACAAGCTCGTGCAGACGCGTATCGCGCTCAACGTCGCCACCCTTGTCGGCCATAACACCGTGCGCGGCCAGGTGATGGGCGGCAGTTTCGCCCGGCCTCCCACCGCCGAGGAGCTGGCCAAGATGTGCCGCCTCGTCGAACAGGCGATGCGCGATGGCGCGGTCGGCCTCAGCACCGGCCTCATCTACCTTCCGGGCACGTTTGCCAAGACGGATGAGATCGTCGCCCTCGCCAAGGTCGCTTCCGCCCACGGCGGCATCTACGCGAGCCACATGCGCTACGAAAACACGCGTATCCGTGAGGCACTTACCGAGCTGCTCACCATCGCCCGCGAGGCCGATATCCCCGCCGAAGTTTCCCACCTCAAGCTCTCCGGCCCCGCCGCATGGGGGCGCGCCGATGAGATCGCGGCTTTTCTCGATGGCGCCCGCGCCGCGGGCCTCAGGATCACGCACGATCAGTACGCCTACACCGCCTCCAGCACTGGCATCAGCGCGCTCATCGCCGCCGAGTTTCGTGAAGGCGGATCGGCCAGGTACAAGGAACGCCTCGCCGACCCGGCGCAAAAGGCCCGCATGGTCGCCGAGATGAAGGAGTCCCTCGCCAAGGCCAAGCGCGCCGACTTCACCTACGCCGTCGTAGCCCATTTCCGCGCCGATCCGCGCATTAACGGCAAGACCATCCCCCAGGCCGCCGCGCTGCTCCGCGACTCCGACAGCCTCGATGCGCAGATCGAGACCATCCTCGACATCGAGGCTCGCGGCGGCGCGCAGGGCGTCTTCCACGGCATGAGCGAGGATGATCTTCAGAAGTTCCTCGTGCTGCCCCACACCATGGTCGCTTCCGACTCCGGTGTGCGTCGCTTTGGCGCCAGCGTGCCCCACCCGCGCGGCTACGGCAACAATGCCCGCGTGCTCGGCCGCTACGTGCGCGAACTCAAGGTGCTCCCGCTCGAGGAGGCTGTGCGCAAAATGAGCGCGCTTCCCGCCCGCACCTTCAACCTCAAGGACCGCGGCGAACTCAAGTCCGGCTACGTCGCCGATGTCGTCATCTTCGATCCCGAGAAAGTGAGCGACCCCTCGACCTTCGCGGCGCCTCACGCGTATGCCGTCGGCTTCAGCGAGATCATTGTCAATGGCGTGCCCGTCATCCGCGATGCCCAGCTCACCGATGCCCGCCCAGGCCGCCCCGTGAAGCGCGCCGAGTGAGCCTCCCCCACGCTACGCGATCAGCCCGTACGCGATCAGGATAAACCCCCCGACGATGATCGCGGGCCCGTACCAGTTCATCCGCTCGATCTTCTTTCGCGCTTCGTCCTCGGTCAGCTTGCCGTCTTTCGTCCGCTCCTCGATCGACATCCGATAGCGCGGCACATTCCAGCAAAGCCTCGTACCCAGGATCGTCACCACGACACCCACGACGAGGATGAGATCCTGGGTGAACGTAAGATGAGAAAACGTGAGGAAACTGAAAAGCGAGTGCGACATCGGGGTTAACGTCAGGAAGGGGTCTGCGCGGCGATCCACGCCAGCGCTTTTCGGGCCAGCCGATCAAATGCCGCCACGCAAGCCTCGAGGTGCTCCTCGCGCGTATCCTCGATCTTGTTGTGGCTGATACCGTGCAGGCTCTGGACAAACATCATCACCGTGGGCACGCCCGCCCCCGCCATCTCGGCGGCATCGTGCAGCGGCCCCGAGGGCAGCCGATGCGAGGTGCCTACCGTCTCGCGGATCGCCGCATCGCACAGCTCGATCAGGTGCGGGTGAAAAGGCCGGGGCTCGATGTGCCAGATACGCTCCCAAGCGACTCCTACATCGCCTTCGCGGGCGAAGCGCTCGCTCGCCTCGCGCGCCTCGCGCAGCATCTGCGCAAGCGCCTTCGGGTCGAGGTGCCTCTGGTCGAGCGTGATGCGGCACTCTTCGACGACGCTCGTCACGATCCCCGGCTTGGTCGTGCACGAGCCGATCGTGCAGACGCCCTCGCCGCTGCGTTCGGCGATGCGGTAGATCTCTTCGCCCATCTTCGCCGCCGCGAGAAACGCGTCGCGCCGTCGCTTCATCGGCGTGCTGCCTGAGTGCGCCGCCTGGCCGCGAAAGGTGATCGCGTGCCGCTCCACGCCAAAGGTGCCGAGCACCGCGCCGAGCGGCAGGTCGCGATCGAGCAGCACCGGGCCCTGCTCGATGTGCAGCTCGATGTAGGCCGCGACGTTGCGGAGTTCCACGCCCGCCTCCTTCACGCGCTCAAACTCGATCCCCACGCGCTCCAGTGCCGCAGGCAGCGGGATGCCCTGGCGGTCCTTGAGCCCGCGCGCCTCCGCCATGTCGAGCGAGCCAGCGCAGGCGGAAGAGCCGAAAAGACTCTTCCCGAAACGCGCCCCCTCCTCGTCAGCCCAGTCCACCAGCCGCACGGTTATCGGCGGGCTGCCGCACGTTTCCGCCGCGATGCGGCGCAGGATTTCGATGCCGGCGACGATATTGAGACATCCGTCGAGCCAGCCGCCATTGGGCACCGAGTCGATGTGGCCGCCGATCACGAGCGCGCGCTCGGAGCGTCCCTCCATGGTCGCCCATAGATTCCCCGCCGCATCCTCCTTCACCTCCACCGGGAGCTCTCGCAGCTTCCCCTTCAGCCACCGCCGTGCCCCGACCCATGTATCCGTAAAAGCAACACGCTGCGCGCCCTCGGCGTCGCCGGTGAGTGCTCGCAGCTCTTTGAGCTCCGCCACCACGCGCTTGGGATCGAGCGTGGGCGCACTCATTCAGGCATATCAGATCGCAGCGCCCGATTTTGGGTGCTAGGGCTACCGGCATATGCGATTTTCGATCTAGGGCGCATTCCTACAGAAGGGATCAGCTTTGTGGCTTGGAAAGTAGGAAACAGCGCGTCACACAATACAAACCTAAGCTGGTTAATACCTACGCGGTACTACTCAGACTTATCGCGACCAACTGGCGCAACCTACGAGTCCACCCACTTTGCGCACGGCAAATGCTAGTTAACCGCAAAATACGATGCCTACCCTCGCTACCTCCGTCGACGGCCTGAACTTACCTAACCCGTTTGTCATCGGTTCCGGCCCTCCGGGCACCAATCTCAGCGTGATCAACCGCGCCTTCCGCGAGGGCTGGGGTGCCGTGATCGCCAAGACCGTCAGCCTCGATGCCTCCAAGGTCGTCAACGTCTCCCCGCGCTACGCCAAGCTCCACGCCGCCAGCGGCGAGGTCATCGGCTGGGAGAATATCGAGCTCATCAGCGACCGCCCCTTCCGCCTGTGGGAAGACGAGTTCAAGAAGTGTAAGGATGCCCAGCCTCCCGGCGCGCTCATCGCCTCCATCATGGAGGAGTACAACAAGGATGCGTGGGTCGAGCTCGTGCAGCGTTGCGAAGCCGCGGGCGTCGATGCCTTCGAGCTCAACTTCTCCTGCCCGCACGGCCTGCCCGAGCGCAAGATGGGCGCCGCCATGGGCCAGGATCCCGACATCCTCGTCGAAGTCTGCAGTTGGGTGAAAGCCGCGACGAACAAGCCCGTCTGGGCCAAGATGACGCCCAACATCACCCACATCGAAGAGCCGGGCCGCGCCGCGCTCAAGGGCGGGGCCACCGGCCTCAGCGCGATCAATACCATCCGCAGCGTGATGGGGATTAATATGGAGACGCTCCGCCCCGAGCCCACCGTCGAGGGCTACACCACGCCCGGCGGCTACTCGTGCCGCGCCGTCAAGCCCATCGCCCTCCGCATGGTGATGGAGCTCGCCACGATGATCCAGAAAGAGTTCCCCGGCCGCTCGCTCTCCGGCCTCGGCGGCGTCGAGACCGGCGAGGATGCCGCCCAGTTCATCCTCCTCGGCTCCGACACCGTGCAGGTCTGCACCGGCGTGATGAAGTTTGGCTACGAGATGGTGAAGCCGCTGCAGGAGCAGCTCCTCGCCTTCATGGCGAAGCACAAGTTCGAGACGCTCGCCGACTTCAAGGGCAAGAGCCTCCCCTACTTCACCACCCACGCCGACCTCGTAAAGCGCCAGGCCGAGCGCAAAGCCGCCCAGAAAGCCGCCGCCGCGGCGCCCGCCAAGGTCGTGAAGAGCGACGGCGAATGGACTGGCGATGAATTCGTGAAACAATCGGACGCGCTGTCGAAGGGGTAACTCTTTAGACAGATCCAACGCAGCGCCATGGCATATCGCCGGACTCGATAAAAGCCTCACTGGATATCGCGCAGATCCAGATGGCGGCTCACCGTGAGTGGAGATGCGCGAGCGCATTCTTAGCCGGCCGTCACCTCGATCACGAACACGTCAGCGCCCTCCTCCTATCTCAACGATGCTCACCCCTTGCCCCAACTACATCGGCGGCGTCTGGCAGACGCCCACCGGCCTCTCCGCCTCGCCCGTCTTCAATCCCAGCACGGGCGATGTGATCGCCGAGTGTCCGCTCGGCGGCGCGGCGGAGGTCGATGCCGCCGTCGAGGCCGCGCACGCTGCGTTTCCTGCCTGGCGCGAGACGCCCGTGGTCGAGCGCGCGCGGGTGTTTTTCAAGTACCGGCAGCTCGTCGAGCAAAACTTCGACCTCCTCTGCCGCACGGTCTCGCGCGAGCACGGCAAGACGCACGTCGAGGCGCGCGGCAGTATCTTCCGCGGCCTCGAGAATATCGAGTACGCCTGCGGTGCGCCATCACTGCTCTTCGGCGACACGCTCGAAAACATTGCGCGCAACGTCGACTGCGAGACGCTCCTCCAGCCGCTCGGCGTCTGCGTGGGCATCACGCCCTTCAATTTCCCCGCGATGGTGCCGCTATGGATGTACCCGCTCGCCATCGCGCTCGGCAATACCTTCGTTCTTAAGCCCAGCGAGAAGGTCCCGCTCACCGCGATCCTCCTCGGCCAGCTCCTCGAGCAGGCCGGCTGCCCCAAGGGCGTCTTCAATATCGTCCACGGCGGCCGCCCCGCTGTCGACGCGCTGCTCACGCACCCCAAGGTGCGCGCCGTCTCCTTCGTCGGCTCCACGCCGATCGCGAAATACATCTACGAAACCGGCACGCGCCACGGCAAACGCGTGCAGGCCAATGGCGGCGCGAAGAACTACATCGTGATCATGCCCGACGCCGATATTCCCAAGACCGTCGAGGCCCTCTCCACCGCCGCCTTCGGCTGCGCCGGCGAGCGCTGCATGGCGGGCTCCACCGCGCTCACCGTCGGCAAGGCCGCCGAGCGCCTGCTGCCCACCCTCATCGACGCCGCCAAGGCCATCAAGATCGGCCGCACCGATCAGCCCGCGCCAGCCCAGCAGCCCGACATGGGCCCCGTCATCACCGCGCAGCACCGCGACCGCGTGCTCGACCTCGTCGCCACCGGCGAGAAGGAGGGCGCCAAGGTCGTCGCCGATGGTCGCACCGCCAAGGTCGCCGACGCCCCGCGCGGTTTTTATCTCGGCGCGACCATCGTCGACGATGTGCAGGCCACTATGACGCTCGCCCGCGAGGAGGTCTTCGGCCCCGTGCTCAATGTCATGCGCATGGACGACCTCGACGCCGCCATCGCGCAGGCCAATGCCTCCGCCTTCGGCAACGGCGCCGCGATCTTCACCAACAGCGGCGGCGCCGCTCGCGAGTTCAAGCACCGGGTCAAAGCCGGCATGGTCGGCATCAATGTCGGCGTCCCTGCCACCATGGCCATGTTCCCCTTCACCGGCTGGGACGACTCCTTCTACGGCGACCTTCACATTCAGGGCCGCGAAGCCGTCCAGTTCTACACCCAGCAAAAAGTCGTCACCTCCCGCTGGTTCAGCGGCGAAGTCGGCGACGTGTGGAAGAAGTGACCCGATCCATTTTCACAGAAAACCACGAAGGAAACAAAGACCTCATCCTACCTCCGACTCTTCGTTCCCTTCTTTAGCTTCTGTAAAATCCGTTCTGAGTTTTCGTGTGTTTGTGGTTCTCCTCCCGTCCTAAGCCATGTCTCTCCTCATCAAAAACGGCGAAATCATCGCCGCCGACTCCCGCTACACCGCCGACATCTATTGCGAGGGCGAGACGATCACCCGCATCGACAAAAACCTCTCCGCCCCGGCCGGCACGGAGGTCATCGATGCCACCGGCAAGTACATCTTCCCCGGCTTCATCGATCCGCACGTCCACATCTACCTGCCCTTCATGGGCACGTATTCAAAGGACAACTACGCCACCGGCTCCCGCGCCGCCATCGTCGGCGGCACCACCACGCTCATCGAGATGTGCTGCCCCGCGCGCAAGGACGATGCGCTCCAATCCTTCGAGCTCTGGATGGCACAGGCCGTGGGCAAGTCGGCGTGCGATTTCACCTTTCACATGGGCGTCACCAAGTTCGACGCCACCACCGAGGCCCAGCTCCGCGAGATCGTGCGGCGCGGCATCAGCTCCTTTAAGATCTTCCTCGCCTACAAGGGCGCCTTTGGCGTCGACGACACCGAGCTCTACCGCACGCTCAAGCTCGCCAAGGAACTCGGCGTGATCGTCACCGCTCACTGCGAAAACGAGACCCTCGTCTCCGAGCGCTGCGCCGAGCTGCTCGCCGCCGGCAAGACCGACCCCGCCCAGCACCACGAGAGCCGCCCGCCTCTCGTCGAGGCCGAGGGCGTGCACCATCTGCTCACGTTTGCAGAGCTCACCGGCGCGGCCACGTACATCGTCCACCTGAGCTGCGAGGAGGCGCTCGCCAAGGCCGTCGCCGCCCGCCAGCGGGGCGTGCGCGTCGCCGTCGAGACGCTCATCCAGTACCTCGTCCTCGACAAATCCTACGCCGAGCGCCCCGATTTCGAAGGCGCCAAGTACGTGATGTCGCCCCCGCTGCGCGACGTGCGTAATCAGGAGATACTCTGGCGCGGCCTCCGCGACGGCCTCATCCAGACTGTCGCTACCGATCACGCGCCCTTCGACTTCGCGACACAAAAGCCGATGGGCAAGGACGACTTTACCAAGATACCCAATGGCATCCCCTCGCTCGAGGAGCGTATCAACCTCTTGTATACGTACGGCGTGAAGACAGGGAAGATCGACCTGCACACCCTCGTCGATGTCGGCAGCACGCGCGTCGCCAAGCTCTTCGGCCTCTTCCCCAAGAAAGGCGCGATCCAGCCGGGCGCCGATGCCGATCTCGTGGTCTTCGATCCCCATTACCGCGGCGTCATCTCCGCCAAGACGCAGCACATGGCCGTCGACTACAGCGCCTTTGAGGGCTGGCAGCTCGAGGGCCGCGCCAGCGTGGTCACCGTCCGCGGCGAGGTCGCCGCGCGCGACGGCAAGTTCACCGGCACCCTGGGCCGCGGCCAGTTTCTCCAGCGCAAGCCCACGTGGTTCTGATCGCGTAGCGCGCGCCCGCATGTCCTCGCTCGATCGTCGCACCTTTCTCGCCACCGTCGCTGCTGGCGGCCTCGCCAGCCAGTTGCCCTCCGGCTTGAAAGCCGCCGAGCCCGCCCCAAAGGCACCGCCCGCTCCGCCAACGGGCAAAATCGACGCCGCCACCCTCGAGGCCGGCGAGAAACTTGCGGGCATTTCCTACACGCCGGAGCAGCGCGCCAAGCTCGTGAAGGGCGTCGCCGACCGCGCCGCGCAGCTCCCTGCCCTCCGCGCCAAGCCCATTCCGTATGAGCTGCCGCCGTCCACCGGCTTCGACCCACGTCTCGCAGGCATCGTACCGCCCGCCGGTCCGCTGACCCGCCTCTCGTCGCTTGCCGCAGCCACGGCCTCCGTCGCCTCGCCACAGCGCCCTGCCAGCCCCGACGACCTCGCGTTTCTCTCCGTCGCCGAGCTCGCTGCCCTGCTCCGCTCTCGCGCAATCACGTCCCGTGAGCTGACCGAGCTCTGCCTCGCGCGCCTCCAGCGCCACGACCCCGTGCTCCACGCCGTCGTCACGCTCCTGCCCGATCGCGCGCTCCAGCAGGCCGACGCAGCCGATGCGGAGCTCCAGGCCGGCCGCTGGCGCGGTCCGCTCCACGGCATCCCCTGGGGCGCGAAAGACCTCTTTGCCGTGCGCGGCTACCCCACGACGTGGGGCGCTGCCCCCTTCAAGGACCGCATCATCGACGACGACGCCGAGGTGGTCCGGCGCCTCGATGCCGCTGGCGCGGTGCTCGTCGCCAAGCTTTCCATGGGTGCGCTGGCCAGCGGCGATACCTGGTTTGGCGGCCAGACCAGGTGCCCGTGGAATCTCGCCCTCGGCTCTTCCGGCTCCTCCGCCGGTTCATGCGTCGCGGTATCCGCTGGCCTGATACCTTTTGCCCTCGGCTCCGAGACTCTCGGGTCCATCGTCTCGCCCTGCACGCGCAATGGGGTCACGGGCCTCCGCCCCACGTACGGTCGCATCAGCCGCGCCGGTGCGATGGCTCTCTCCTGGTCGATGGACAAGGTGGGCCCCATCGCCCGCACCGCCGAGGACTGCGCTTTGATCTTTGATGTGCTCCACGGCGTCGATCCGCGCGATCCGACCACGCTCGATACCCCCTTCACCTGGCCGCCCACCACATCGCTCAAGGGCCAGCGCATCGGCGTCGCTACCTCGCAGTTCGACGCCAGAAGCGAGTACCATGCGACCAACGAAGCCTCGCTTGACACGCTCCGCCGCCTCGGCGCTGAGCTCGTCCGCATCGAGCTGCCCGACGCGCCGGTGAATATCATCCGCGTCGTCCTCACCGTCGAGGCCGCCTCGGCCTTCGACGCGCTCACCCTCAATGGCCAGCTCGACGACCTCATCGCCCCGCGCCCGACCAATTGGGCCAGCCTCCGCGAGGTGCGCTTCATCCCCGCCGTCGAGTACGTGCAGGCCAATCGCCTTCGCACCCAGCTCATCCGCGACCTCGAGCAGACGCTCCTTTCCGCTGGCATCGATGTCTGGGTGACACCGCCCGGTGGCGCCGCACTGGTGATGACCAATCTCACCGGGCATCCTGTCGTCTCCGTGCCCAGCGGCTTTCTCCCCGTGCCGGGGCGGAGCGATTCCCCGCGCCGTCTCCCCGCCAGCCTCAGCTTCCAGGCCCGCCTCTATCGCGACGACCGCGCGCTCGCCGCCGCGCATGCGTTTCAGCAGGCCACCGACTGGCACCGCCGCCGCCCGCCGATTTCCTAACCGCCTTTCAGTCTCGCTTCATGTCCTCCCCCGATTCCACTGCCGCGCCCGAGATCGTAGATTCGACGCCCGTGCTCGCGAGCATCCACGGCTCGCCGCTCTTCAACGAAGACCTCGCGCCCGTGCCGCCCAGTGGCCGCAAGTGGGGCCTCGCCTCCATCGCCGCCCTCTGGATCTCGATGGCTGCGTGCATCCCCACGTACATGCTCGCCTCGGGCCTCATCGGCAGCGGCATGAATTGGTCGCAGGCCGTCTTCACGATCTTTCTCGGCAATGTGATCGTCGTCATCCCGATGATCCTCAATGCCCACGCGGGCACACGCTACGGCATCCCGTTTCCGGTTTTCTGCCGCGCCTCCTTCGGCACGCTCGGCGCCAATATCCCCGCTCTCCTCCGCGCGCTCGTGGCTTGCGGTTGGTTTGGCATCCAGACGTGGATCGGCGGCGCGGCCATCTACAAGATCCTCGCGGTCTTCGCGCCCTCGCTCGCCACCGCCGCGCCCATCGGTGCGCTCGGCATCAATTTCCCGCAGTTTGCGTGCTTCCTCTTCTTCTGGGCAGTCAACATGTGGGTCGTCTACAAGGGCATCGATTCCATCCGGCTGCTGCTCAATATCAAAGCCCCGCTCCTCATCGTGCTCGGCCTCGCGTTGCTTGCCTGGGCCTACAATGCCGCAGGCGGCTTCGGCCCCATCCTCTCCCAGCCGTCGCAGTTTGACGCGGGCCAGCCCAAGGCTGGGCAGTTCTGGGGCTTCTTCTTTCCCGCGCTCACCGGCATGATCGGCTTCTGGGCCACGCTCTCGCTCAATATCCCCGACTTCTCCCGCTACGCCAAATCACAGCGCGACCAGATCGCGGGCCAGGCGCTCGGCCTTCCCGCCACGATGGCGCTTTACTCGTTCATCGGTGTCGCTGTCACCTCGGCCACCACGATCATCTACGGCAAGACCCTCTGGGATCCCGTCGATGTGCTCACTCAGTTCAAAAATCCCGTCGTGCTCGTCGTCGCGATGCTCGCCCTTTGCCTCGCCACGCTCGCCACCAATATCGCGGCCAACGTCGTTTCCCCTGCCAACGATTTCGCCCAGCTCTCCCCGAAGAAAATCTCCTTCCGCGTTGGCGGTTTCATCACCGGCATCATCGGCATCTTCATGATGCCGTGGAAGCTCATCGCCGATCCCAGCGGCTACATCTTCACCTGGCTCATCGGCTACAGCGCTCTGCTCGGCCCCATCGGCGGCATCATGATCGCCGACTATTTCATCTACCGCCGCCGCCAGCTCGACGTCGCCGCCCTCTACACGCGCGGCGGTGCGTACGAGTACGCCAGCGGCTTCAGCTGGGTCGCCATCGTCTCGCTCGTCGCCGGCGCGCTCCCGAGCCTTCCCGGCTTCCTCGCCCATATCAAAGCGATCGACGGCAAGAGCCTCCCCCCTTTCCTCCTCCACCTCTACGACTACGCGTGGTTCGTGGGCTTCGGCATCGCCTTCGTGCTTTATCTCGCCCTCCGCAAGGTCGCGCCGAAAGCCTAGATCCCGAAGAACAAAACCGCCAATGGATGCGAAGGCGCAGGAATCCCAGCAACGCCGTATGGGCTCGTGTTTCATTCGTGGCGATTCGTGCCCATTCTCGGTGCGCCTGCCTTGTTCCCGCTAAGCCCTCGCTCCTCGTGTTTCGCGTTTCCTTCCTCACGCTGTTCACGCTCCTTGCGGTCGCAGCCCCCCTCACGCCTCTCACCGCCGCGCCACAGTTCGCCAGCGACGCCGAGCTCGTCACGCGCGTCGTCGATCTGCTCGATCGCCGCCTCGCCGTGATGCCCGAGGTCGCCGCGATCAAATTTCGCGAGAAGAAACCGATCGCAGATCCCGCGCGCGAGCAGGTCGTGCTCGAGCAATCCGTCGCCGATGCCCGCACGCTCCAGCTCGATGCCGAGGCCGCGCGCGCGTTTTTCTCGATCCAGATCGTGATGGCTCGCGCCATCCAGGAGCAGCTCCACGCCCAGTGGCAGGCCGCCTCCGCGCAGCCCCCGCCAGCGCGCGATCTCGTCCAGGCCATCCGCCCCGAGCTTGACGCCCTCGGCCGCGAACTCCTCCCCGCCGTCTACCTCGCGAGCCCCGCTCTCGTCGCCACCCCGCTCCCGGAGCAGCAGGCTCGCCTCTCACGCCTCGGTCGCCATACCGGCATCACCGCCGACCACCTCACCGCCCTCGCCCGCGCCCTCGGCGGCCTCCGCATTGTCGCCACGCCCACGTGGGCCACGCTCCAGCGCGTCGGCGTGCTGCGCGTCGGCACCACCGGCGACTACGCGCCTTTTTCCGACGATACCACCGGCACCCTCCGCGGTGCCGATATCCTGCTCGCCGAACAGCTCGGCCAGGCCCTGGGCCTTCGCGTGCTCTTCATCCGCACCACGTGGCCCACGCTCATGGTCGATCTCGCCGCGCGGCGCTTCGACCTCGCCGCCTCCGGCATCAGCATCAACGAAGAACGCGCCCGCATCGCCTCCTTTTCCCAGCCCTATCTCGTCGATGGCAAGACCCCCATCGCTCGCCGCGCCGACGCTGCGCGCTTCGCCACGCTTGAGCAGATCGATCAGCCCGGCGTGCGCGTGATCGTGAATCCCGGCGGCACCAACGAGCGCTTCACCCGCGAAAATATCCGCCGCGCCACCATCATCGTCCACCCCGACAACCGCACCATCTTCACCGAGATCGCCGCCGGCCGCGCCGACGTGATGTTTACCGACGGCATCGAGGTCCGCCTCCAAAGCGCCCGCCTCCCCGCTCTCTCTGGCACACGCCTCGAGCCCTTCACTCAGGCCGGCAAGGCCGTGCTCCTACCCCGCGACTCAGAGCTCACCGCCCGCGTCGATGCCTGGCTCGCGCCGCGCATCGCGAGCCGCGAGATCCCCCGCCAGCTCGCTCAAGCCATCCAAGCCGCCGCCAAGTAATACCCATTCGTGGTTCCTTCTTGCCTTACCCTTCCCCAATACCCTCTCGCGCCCGCCCGCCAACTCCTCCATTCTCTCTCCCTCTCAATGAAATCCATCCCCCTGCCCCCCACCTCTTTCAAGCCGCAGCCCTACGACGGTCCCTCGGCCGAGCAGGTGCTCGCGCTCCGCAAGCAGTACCTCAATCCCGGCCTCTTCCTCTACTACAAGAAGCCCATCATGATCGTGGAGGGAAAGATGCAGTGGGTCTGGGATGAGTCCGGCAAGCGCTACCTCGATGGCCTCGGCGGCATCGTCACCGTGAGCGTCGGCCACTGCCACCCGCATGTGCTTGCCGCGATGCAGAAGCAGCAGGAGACGCTGCAGCACTCCACGACGATCTATCTCCAGCCGCGCATCGCCGAATTTGCCGAAAAGCTCGCCTCGAAAATGCCCGGCGACCTCAAGGTCTGCTACTTCGTCAACTCCGGCTCCGAGGCCAACGATCTCGCGCTGATGATGGCGCGCCTCTACACCAACAACTACGACGTCATCGCGCTGCGCAACGCCTACCACGGCGGCAATGCCAGCGGCATGGGCGTGACGGCGCACAGCAACTGGAAGTTCAATGTCCCGCACTCCTTCGGCGTCCACCACGCGCAGGCCCCCTACCCGTATCGCGGCCATTTCGGCTACGACGACCCCGAGGCCGGCCGCAAGTACGCCGACGATGTGAAGAACCTCATCGACTACGCCACGCCCGGCAAAGTCGCCGGCTTCATCGCCGAGTCGATCCAGGGCGTCGGTGGCTTCGTCGAGTTTCCCCAAGGCTACCTCAAGCACACCTATGAGCACGTGCGCGCCGCCGGCGGCGTGTGCATCGCCGACGAGGTGCAGACGGGCTTCGGCCGCACCGGCACGCACTTTTGGGGCTTCGAGACGCAGGGCGTCATTCCCGACATCGTCACGATGGCCAAGGGCATCGGCAACGGCGCGCCCCTCGCCGCCGTCGTCACCACGCCTAAGATCGCCGCCGTGATGTCGCAGAAGGTCCACTTCAATACCTTCGGCGGCAATCCCATCGTCTCCGCCATCGGCAAGGCCGTGCTCGAAGTGATTGAGAAGGAAAACCTCCAGGCCAACTCGCTCGAGATCGGCAACTACATCCTCGCCGGCCTCGAAAAGCTGAAGGCCAAGTACAAAGTCATCGGCGACGTCCGCGGCAAGGGCCTCATGCTCGGCATCGAGTTCGTGAAAGATCGCGCCACCAAGCAGCCCGGCAAGGAAGAGTGCGCCCAAGCCGTCGAAAACGCCCGCGAACTCGGCCTCCTCCTCGGCAAGGGCGGCCTCTGGGGCCAGACTATCCGCTTCGCCCCGCCCATGTGTATCAACAAGGCGGATGCAGACTTCATCCTCGCCGTCCTCGACGAGTCTATCGGCGCCGTCTGATCTGCCGCCTTTTCCGTGAGGGGCGAGACGGCAGTCTCCCCCTCACCCCACGCACCCGCACGCCGGAAAAAACTTCCGCGGCTCGTTGCCATCTGCGCACATCGTCCAGCTCTAGGCTCCAGGCTTCTGCCGCCCCGCGCTCAATCCGCCACCATCGCGTACCCCTTCGCCGCCTTTCCCTCCGGCACGCGGTAGATCTCGTACCGCCCGTTCGCAAACACCCGGTCCTTCGCCGGCAGCAGCACCTTCGCGCCATCGCCCACGCGATGGTCGAGAAGCACGTAGCCCGGCCGCGCTGCAAACATCGCCCTTGTCGGCACCTTCCCGTGGTAAAAGACTCGGGATGCCTCCGTCAGCCGCGCGATCGTCTCCGCCGTGTCGAGTTGGTAGCTCGGCCCCTCGATCCACATCCGCCGCTCCGACAGCGCTGAGTAGTAGTAATGCACGCCTACCGTCGTGTGATCGACCGTGATCCCTCGGCCCGTGGTCATCGTGCGTGTCGTAAACGCGTTGGCCATGAGCACTGCCTCCTTCTCCGTGTTGGCTCGCACCCAGCGCATCGTCTCGTAGAGTGGCAGTAGGTCGTCGCTCACCGCGAGCACCGGCTTGGTCCGCATCCACTCCGCAAAGCCTCGGTGGCTCCGCTTGCCCCACGCGCTCACTTGCAGGACCAGCGTCAGCGCCACCCCCGCGCCTGCCACGCCCACGCCTGCCGCACGCAGCCAGCCGACGGACCGCGACCGCGTCGCGCCCGGTGCGCCGCACATCTCGCCCCACACTTCGCGCCGCCACTCGCCGAGTCGCTCCCACGCGCTCACGGCAAAAGCCCCCGTGAGCACCGCCAGCGGCAGCCGCATGAGCAGGATCACGTACAGCTCTCCATTGCTGTCGAGATGGACGAAGGTGCCCATCAGCGCCGTCGCCACAAACGTCGCGCCCAGCAGGTGCGCAAGCGGCGTCCGGTGGCCCTTGGCTCCCTGCACGAGATACGGTATTGCCAGTAGCCGCACGCCCGAGGTGCCGGCGATCACCGCCAGCGCGCACGCCGCCGCGCCCAGCCAGATCGCTAGTTCGTAGTGCGGCAGGATGCCGATCAGGAAACGCTGCCACTCGACCCCATAATCGTGCCAGAAAGCTGTGATCTGATAGATCCGAAAGGGCGTGATCTCCGCGTCGCCCGTGCCCCATTGGGACATCGCGTTGACGTAGACGTACGTAAACGGGACTGCGAGCACGGTCGCGATCCCCACGAGGCGCCAGGGCAGCCGCTTTTCCTTGTACCAGCGCCAGAGCGCCCAGATGCCCAGGCTCGCCAGCAGCACCGGCACCACCGTGCCCTTCGCCCCCGCGCCGCTCGCCGAGAGCAGCGCCATCCAGGCCAGCATCCTCCAGCGCACGCGGCGCGCCTCGCTCGCCTCCGCCACCAGCACCAGCAGCGCGCCGAAGAAAATGATCCCAAAGAAAAACGTCGGGCTCACGTACACCCACCGCATGAAGAGATCGAGAAAGTCGGTCCGGTTGTAGTCCGCGCGAAACGTCATCCCGCTCGCGCAGACGGTGAGCAGCGCCGCCGCGAGGCCGCCCCAGGCGCGGCGCGACAGCATGCGCCCCAGCAGGTAGGCCTGCACCACCAGCACACCCCCCAGCGGCACGATCGTGAGCCGCAGCATCAGCAGCGTAAGCTCCGTGCCGCTGCTCCACGAAGCCGCCGCCACATGCACCAGCATGAAGTAGTGATAGTGCAGCGGCGTGCCCGCCAGGCTCGGGTCCTCGATCGGCCAGTGCTGCTTGATCGCCGCCGCCCGGCTCACCAGGTACACCCAATCGTGAAAGATCGGCCGCTGCGGCAGCCCGCTCACCAGCGGCGACTCGGCAAACATCTGGCTCGTCGCCGCCACCACCGTGCAGAGAAAAACGAAGCTCAGCGCCGCCGCGATGCCCGCATGCCGCCGCGTCACGCGCCAACTCAGCGGCGCCACGCCCCGGCTCCGCCACCACAGCACCCCCAGCACGCCCCACAACAGCGGCAGCACCGGCAGCCAGGCCCGCATTCCAAGCGCCGACAGCCCGAGGAAACTCAACACTTCCACGCCAAAGCCCGTCGGCACCGCAAGTGCGATCGCCTGAGTCCACGTCAGCGGCCGCCCGCGGAGCAGCGCCACCAGCACCACCCCCGGCAACGCCACCTGCAGCCCAAAATACGCCCCATACGCCGCCACCGTGCCCGCCTCATAGGAGCACGCCCGCAGCACCAGCCACAGCGCCACCGCCATCCCCATCCCTGCGCTCAGCCAAAGCAGCGCCGGCGCAAGCTTGCGCGCACAGCCGAGCATGCGGCCTGGAGCCGGGATTGCCATGGGAGGATGAGAGCTGGAGGAAGGGTATCCGACGGGGTTTGTCAGAAACGTCTCCGCCGGGATCGCAGCCCCCGCAAAGACGTGCTGCCGAGGCAACCGGAGCCCTCCGCAAACGCAACCCGGATTCCGCCCACACCCCTCCTGCCTACCTGACAATTTTGTCAGGTAGCCTCGGCGCAGTCGGCCTGCCCTGGACTAGGCCACCGGATAGCCCAGCTCGCGCAGCCGATCGCGCACCGCCCGCCAGCCTCCCTCCATCGGCTTGAACTGCAGCGCGCGCGGGAATTTCGCGATCTCGTGCCGCAGCCGGATCGACCCGAAGAACCACGGATAAAACCCGCCCCGCCCGATCCCGCTCACTTCGCTCCGCCGCAGGCGATACGTCCCGCGCGTGCCGCTGAGCACCAGCTCTTCCGGCGTCGCTATGAGCATGGCCATCGGCTTCGGCCCGTCGGTGGCCGCGATATCATCGGCCATATGGCCCTGCCACGTGATCGCGGCAGGATCGGTGACGAGTGTGCTGGAGCCGGGCAGACCGGCCGGGGAGACGCTGGGGATCGGATTCATCGTGGCAGGGAGGTGCACCGCGCCGCCACGCCGCAGCGCGCCCCTGCCCTCGTGGCTGGAGACCGCACGCTCTGCATCGCGACAACGCCGTGGCGTTGGCGAGACAGCGGCCCGACCGTCCCTGTAACCTTCGGGAAGTGCCTCCCCGAACCCGCCGGCAACAGGACACAGCTTCCCACGGTATGCAAGGCCAACCCGCCGATCGCCCGTCCCTCATGAAAGCGAAGGGCGCATCCGCAAACCGGATACGCCCCTCGGTCAACCGTGGCCTTGCGCCGCCCGCCTCAGCGTAGAAACGCCTCGTGCAGGCCGCCGTCCACCGTGATCACCTGCCCTGTGGTCTTGCTCAGTCGCTGCGAGACGAGGAGGAAGTACGCCTCCGCCTGGTCTGCCGGCGTGATCGGTGCCTTCGTCAGCGTCCGGTCGGCGTAAAATTGTGCGAGCTTCTTCACCAGCGACTCCGTCGCCTCGTCGTCCTTGTACGGGATCGCGTACTTGGCGAGCGAGCCGATCACGCGGTCCCGGGGGAACATCGCCGAGCCCTGCACCACCGTCGCCGGCGCGACGCCATTCACGCGCACCAGCGGCGAGAGCTCGATCGCGAGCTCGCGCACGAGATGATTGCCCGCGGCCTTCGAGACATCGTACGCCACGGAGCCCTTTTTCGCCACCACGGCATTGGCCGAGGTCGTGAGCACGAGCTGGCCCTTGAGCCCCTGCTCCTTCCACGTCTTGGCCGCCTCGTCGCCGACGAAGTACGACCCTGTCACATTGATGCTGAAGGTCAGCGCCCACTTGTCGTCGGGGATGTGGCCCGTCGTGTCGCTCGGCACGAATATCCCCGCCGTCACGCAGATCGAGTCAAAGCCACCGTACGCCAGCGCCACCTCGTCGAGCATCTTGCGGATGCTCGCGCGGTCCGTGATGTTCGCCGCGAGGCCGACCGCCGGGCCGCAGTTGGAGATACCCGTGCCCGCCACGCCGATGCCGAGGCCGTACTTGTCGGTGATCTCCTTGGCCGTCGCAGTCGCTGCGTCCGCATTGAGATCCACGCACACGATGTGCGCGCCCTCCTTCACGAGGCGATGCGCCGTCTCCTTGCCGATGCCGGAGCCGGCGCCGATCACGATGATGATCTGGCGGGCCAGCTCCTTCTCGGCCGGCATGCGCTTGAGCTTCGCCTCCTCCAGCAGCCAGTACTCGATGTCAAACGCCTCCTGCTGCGGGAGCGCGATGTACGTGTCGATCGCCTCCGCTCCCCGCATCACCTCCACCGCGCAGTTGTAGAATTCCGCGGTCACGCGCGACTCCGACTTGTCCTTGCCCCACGCGATCATGCCCAGGCCGGGGATCAGCACCACCGTCGGGTTCGGATCGCGCATCGCCGGCGAGTTCGCGTGTTTGCACGCCGCATAGTAAGCGGCGTAGTCCTTGCGGTACTGCTCCAGCCCCGCGGCGAGCTTCGCCTTCAGCGCGGCCACGTCCTCTGCCTGCGGATTCCAGTCCACGTACAACGGCTTGATCTTCGTGCGCAGGAAGTGGTCCGGGCACGAGGTCCCGAGCTCGGCCAGCCGCGCGGCATCCTTCGAGTTCACAAAGCGCAGGATCTTCGCGTCGTCCTGCACCGTCCCGATGAAGCGCTTTTCCTTGGAGACCTGCCCGCGCAGCCACGGCAGGATCGCGGCAAACGTCGCGCGCCGCTTCCCCTCCTCCAGCGTCTGGTACTTCGCCCCGCCAAAGGCCGTCGCGTCTCCGCCCTTCGCCGCGTACTTCGCCTCGATGTAGGCCGCCGCCTTCTCGATGCAGTCGAGCGTATAGGTGTAGCAGGCCTTCTCGTCATTGTCCCACGAGATAAACCCATGCTGCCCCATCATGATCGACTTCACCTTCGGGTTCTTCCGGCAGATCTCCTGCATCGCGAGCCCCAGCTCAAAGCCCGGTCGCATCCACTTCACGTACGCCATCTCTCCTCCGAAGATCTCCTGCGTCAGCTTCTCGCAATTCCGCGACGCCGCGATCGAGATGATCGCATTCGGGTGCATGTGGTCCACAAACTTCCCCGGGATAAAGCTGTGCAGCGGCGTGTCGATCGACGACGCCCGCGGATTCAGGTTGAAGGTCGCGTGCGTGTACATCCCCACCATGTCGTCCTCCGCCTGCGACTTCAGGCCCTTGTCCGCCCGCGAGGCGTACAGCGTCTGCAGGTCGATCAGCTTCTGCTGGTAGAGCGACGAGAAATTCTCCCGCGTGCTCGTGCGCAGGTCGCCCCCCGAGCCCTTCACCCACAACACCTCCGTCGCCTGCCCCGTCAGCGGATCCTTCTCGGTCAGCTTCGACGACGTGTTGCCGCCGCCGGTGTTGGTGATGCGCTGGTCGCTGCCCAGCAGATTCGAACGATAGACCAGCCGGCCGACCGGATCGAGGGAGGCCGCTTTCGCGTCGTCCCAGGCGAAATTGACGTACTTGTAGGAGCTCATGGGTGGAATCGGGTTTTTAGGTGAGAAAAGAAAAGAGCGGTAGCCGCGTAAATTCAGAACGTCAGAGCCCCAGCGCCCGCTGCCGGTAGTGCTCGTCGGGCCGCCCCGCGATCCGCTCCACCTGCGCCGCCGTGAGGAAGCGCGGCCGCCCCCCGCTCAGCGCCATCGCGCCCGCGAAGATCTCCGCCGCCTTCACCGCCATCAACGTCGCCGCCGTCACTGCCTCCGGCGTCCCCCCCAGCGCGATCATCCCGTGGTTCTCCAGCAATATCACCCGCGGCGCTCGCGCCGCCCGCCGGATGTACGCCCTCACCGCCTCCCGGATGCCCCGCGCCAGCTCCAGCCCCGGGTCCAGGTACGGCACCAGCACGCTCTCCGCCCCGCAGCACACGATCTCGTCCGGGCACAGCCGCCGCTTCGCAAATACCCTCGCGTGCCTCGTCCCCAGGATCTGGTTCACCGCCACCGGGTGCGTGTGCCCCACGAAATTCACCCCCGGCAGCGTCAGCAGGTACGCGTGAAACATCGCCTCCACCGAAGGCTTCCTCGCCCCCGCGTCCACGCGCGCCGCCAGCAGCGCCGCGTCGATCTCCGCATCGCTCCGCGCCCTGCCCTTCTTACCCTCCAGCAGCGCCAGCAATCCCTCCCCCCGGCACTCCGTCACCCCCGCCCGCGCGAGCGTCGCCAGATTTGAGCCGCTCGCCTTTACCCAAAATGTCCCCCGCTCCGTCTTCGCCGACGTGTTCCCTTCTCCCAGGATCGCCAGCCTCCGCTCCTCCCTCCCCAGCTCCCGCGACAACGCCAGTAGCCGGTCTACGACATCGGCGGCAGCAGGGGCAGCATGAGTGGCCATAAGAGAGAGCGCTCAGTAACGCTCAAAATCTTCCAGAGTGTCAATATAAGTTGCAATATCTTCCAAAATCTTCCACACTCCTCCCCGCCTCCATGTCCTCCGAAGAGCGCCAAGCCCGCATCGCCGCCTACCTCCAAAAAGCGGAATTCGCTTCCCTCGAGGAGCTTGCGCACGCCGTCAGCGCCTCCGTTTCCACCGTCCGCCGCGATGTCACCGCCCTCGAAGAGCGCGGCCTCGCCCGCCGCACCCACGGCGGCGCTCGCCTCCTCCAGCCCCCCAAGAGCGACGAGTTTGTCTTTAATGTCCGCGACGCCCAGCAAGCCCCCGAAAAGGACGCTATCGGCCGCGCCTGCGCCGCCCTCCTCCACCCCGGCCAGACCATCACCCTCGATAGCGGCAGCACCTGCTACCACGTCGCCCGCCACCTCGATGACCGCATCGCCCAGGTCATCACCAACTCCCTCCCCGTCGCCAACCTCTTCTCCGGCTCCAGCCGCCACGAAGTCCACCTCTCCGGCGGCGTCATCTACCCCCGCCTCGGCACCCTCGTCGGCCCCCACGCCGTCGAGACCTTCACCCGCCTCCACGCCGATGTCGCCATCCTCGGCGCCGGCGGCCTCGTCGACGACGGCATCTACAATTCCCACGCCCTCCTCGTCGATATCCAGCACGCCATGATCGCCGGCGCCGCCCGCGTCATCTTCTGCCTCGATCACACCAAGTTCGGCCGCCGCTCCCCCTTCCGCCTCTGCGACGTCTCCTCCATCGACACCATCGTCACCGACTCTGCCGCCCCCGCCCCCCTCCTCGCCACCCTCCGCGCCCACGCCGGACCCACCATCGAATTCCTCGGCTGGCT